>NZ_JAVHZE010000001.1:0-487557 GCF_040981185.1 Kocuria sabuli | reverse complement strand
CCCCCCCCCCCCCCCCCCCCCCCCCCCCGCCCCCCCCCCGCCCCCCCCCCCCCCCGGGCCCGCGCGGGGCGGGGGGGGGGGGGGGGGGGGGGGGGGGGGGGGGGGGGGGGGGGGGGGGGGGGGCGGCGCTCACAGCCAGCCGTTCTCCCGCGCCACCCGGCAGGCCTCCGAGCGGTTGGTGGTGCGGGTCTTGCCGATCGCGCTCGAGAGGTGGTTCCGCACCGTGCCGGGGGACAGGTGGAGCAGACCCGAGACGTGCTTGACGCTCGCGCCGTCCGCCGCGGCCCGCAGCACCTCCTGCTCCCGGGCGCTGAGCGGGTTGGCGCCGCTGACGAGGCTCTCCTCCGCGAGCGCGGGGTCCACGGCGCGCAGCCCGGCGTGCACCCGGCGCACGGCCTCCGCGAGCTGGGCCGCCGGGGTGTCCTTGACCACGAACCCGCTCGCCCCGGCCTCGACCGCGCGCCGCAGGTAGCCCGGGCGCCCGAAGGTGGTGACGATCAGGCAGCGGCAGCCCGTTCCTGCGGCCACGACCTGGCGGGTGGCCTCGATGCCGTCCAGACCGGGCATCTCGATGTCCAGCAGGGCCACGTCCGGCCGGTGCTCCCCCACGGCGGCGAGGACCTCGTCCCCGGCGGCGACCTGTGCCACCACCTCGAGGTCGTCCTCGAGCTCCAGCAGCGCGGCGAGGGCGCCGCGCACGAGGTGCTGGTCGTCGGCCAGCAGCAGCCGGATGGGCGCGCTCACGGGAACCGCACCTCCAGCACGGTGCCCTCGTCCCCGCCGCGCACCGTCACCGTGCCGCCGGCCCGGGTGACCCGTTCCCGCAGCCCGCGCAGGCCGTTGCCCTCGGGACCCAGGACGCCGTCCCCGTCGTCGGCCACGGTCAGCGAGTCCGCGCTCCATCGGACGGTGCAGCGGGAGGCGCTGCTGTGCCGCACGACGTTGGTCACGGCCTCCCGCAGCGCCCACGCGAGCACGCCGCGCCGGGGTCCCGCCACGGCGTCGGGCCGGCCGGCGACGTCGGCCTCGATCCCTGCGGCCGCCAGCGCCGTGCGCGCGGCCTCGGCCTGCTCGGCGAGGTCCGGGGTGCGCAGCCGGCCCACGGTGGAGCGCACTCCCGCCAGGGACTCCCGCGAGAGCCGCAGCACGTCCTCGAGCTCGGCGCGGGCCCGCTCCGGCTCCCGTTCCAGGAGCCGCTGGGCGAGTTCCGTCTTGAGCGCGATGACCGTCAGGGAGTGGCCCAGGATGTCGTGGACGTCGCGCGCCACCTCCTCCCGCTCGCGGACGAGGGCGAGCTCGGAGGCCAGCGCGAGGTGCTGCTCGTCGCGGTGCACGAGCAGGCGCATGCCGCCGATGATCACGGTGGACGTGCCGTACATGACGAGCACCCACTCGCTGCCGGGCGGGAGCAGCCCGCCCAGTACCACGCCGAGCACGGCCGCCAGGAGCACAGCCAGGGCGGTGAACGCCTGGCGCAGCGGGAGCCGGAACGCGCAGAGCGCGGAGAGGTACTGGGTCATCGCGAACGCCCACACCCCGAGGGCCGGCACCGTGAGCAGGACGAGCACGGTGAGCAGACAGAACCAGCCCAGGGTGTTGGCCGGCTCCGCGCGCAGGGGGAGCAGGCGGGGGTTGCGGAAGGCCAAGGCGTAGACCACGGCGAAGGCGAGCAGGGCGGCACCGGCCAGGGTCCGCTGCGGCGCCCCGGCGGGGGAGTCCACGAGCGCGCCCACCGGCAGCACGAGGAAGACCAGCCAGATCGCGGCGAACCACCAGGAGGGGTCCTCGGCAGGCGGGGCACCGGCCCGGGGCCGTCGCGTCGTCATCGTCGTATCGTGGTCCGGCGCACGGCCAGCAGCACTACGGCGGCGAAGAGTCCCGTCCAGAGCCCGGCGTTGAGCAGCAGGGCCCACAGCGGGTCGGACTCCACGGGCGGTCCGCTGGTGGCCACGACGTCGCCCTCCACGAGCGGGTACCGGGCCAGTCCGGCCAGGCCGTAGAGCGGGGTGAACCGCGCGATGTCGAGCATCACGCCGGTGAGCGGGACGAAGAGGTTGCCGAAGAAGCTGAGCACCACGAGCATGCCGGACGCCGCCCCCACCGCGGACTCGGAGCGGAACAGCAGCCCGGCCGCCAGGCCGTAGAGGGCGAACATCGCAGACCCGGCCACCACGATCGCGGCGGTGGCGGGCCAACGCCAGCCCCCCAGTTCGGCACCCGTCAGGGCGCCCACGGCATAGACCACGAGGACGGGCAGGACGGCCATGGCCAGGGCCACGGCCACCTTGGCCAGCACGTACCCGTGCCGCGGCGCGGGCGTCAGCCCGATCTGCCGGCCCCAGCCGCGGGCCTGCTCCACGGCGGCGGAGCCGGCGATCGAGGTGGTCGCGGTGACCGCCCCGTACACCGCCATGGAGATCATGTTGTAGCCGCCGGCGTTGCCGTGGCCCACCGGCAGGTCGGAGAAGTCCCCCAGCGCCGTGAACATCACGTACAGCACGGCGGGCAGGACCACGATGAAGAAGGTGTTCTCGACCATGCGCACGTTGCGACGCAGGTCGTGGGCGGCGTAGGCGATGCTCATGGGGCTGCTCCTCCAGGGGCGGGGACGGGTTACGCGGGCTCGGTCAGTCGGCGGTGAGGTCCAGGAAGGCCTCCTCGAGCCCGGCGTGGCTGATCTCGAGCTCGCTCGCGTCCGTCGTCGCGAGCAGGTGCCGGGCGATGGCGTCCGTGTCGGGGCCCGTCAGCCGCAGGCGCCCGCCGACGGGCTCGAGCGGGGTCGCTCCCGGGACGACGACGGGCCCGGGGCCCGCCCAGCGGAAGCTGACCACCCGGTGGCCGGCCAGGGCCTGCACGTCGGCGGTCGCGGCGTCCGCGACCACCCGCCCACCCTTGAGCACCACGGTGCGCGCGGCGAACTCCTCGGCCTCGTCCAGGTAGTGGGTCGCGAACACGACCGTCCGGCCGCGTTCCGCCTCGGCGTGCATCGCGGCCCAGAACTCCCGCCGGGCGCTGACGTCCATCCCCGCGGTCGGCTCGTCCAGGACCAGCAGGTCCGGCTCGGGCAGCAGGGCCAGCGCGAAGCGCAGCCGCTGCTGCTCGCCGCCCGAGCACTTGGAGACCTTGCGCCGGGCGAACCCGGCGGCCCCCGCCCGCTCCAGGGCCTCGGCCACGGGCAGGGGGTTCCGGTGCAGGGTCGCGACCATGGCGACCGTCTCCCGCACGGACAGGTCGTCGAGCAGCCCCCCGGTCTGGAGCACCGCGCCGATCCGCCCGGCCCGGACGCTCTCCCGCGGTGGGGCGCCCAGGGTGCGCACGGTGCCCTCGTCGGGATCGGTGAAGCCCAGCACCATGTCGAGGAGAGTGGTCTTCCCGGCACCGTTGGGCCCGAGCAGCGCGACGACCTCGCCGCGCTCGACGCGCAGGCTCACGCCGTCCACGGCCCGCACGCGGCGCTCACCCCGCCCGAAGCCTTTTCGGGCACCGGTCACGTCGACGGCGGGGGAGCCGGTGGCGCTCGCGGGCGGCGCGGATGTGGTGGCCGGAACGGATCTCATGCTCCGACTCTGCTCCACCCGGCGCCGTGCCGGAAGCTCCGGATGTCACGACACGCCCATGACATCTGTCACGGGCCCGGGAGCGCACACGGCGTGCCGGTCCGGCGGCCGGTAGGATGGTCTCCCGTGGCTCTTACTATCGGAATCGTCGGACTGCCCAACGTCGGCAAGTCCACCCTGTTCAACGCGCTGACCCGCAACACCGTCCTGGCGGCGAACTACCCGTTCGCGACCATCGAGCCGAACATCGGCGTGGTCAACCTGCCGGACCCCCGGCTGGACCGGCTCGCGGAGATCCACGGCTCCGATCGGATCCTGCCGGCCACGGTCTCCTTCGTGGACATCGCCGGGATCGTGAAGGGCGCCTCCGAGGGGGAGGGCCTGGGCAACCAGTTCCTGGCCAACATCCGCGAGGCGCAGGCCATCGCCCAGGTCGTGCGCGCCTTCGACGACCCGGACGTGATCCACGTCGACGGCAAGATCGACCCGGCCTCCGACATGGAGACCATCAACACCGAGCTGATCCTCGCGGACCTGCAGACCCTCGAGAACGCGATCCCGCGCCTGGAGAAGCAGGTCAAGATCAAGAAGGCCGACCCCGCCAAGCTCGCCGCGATGCAGCAGGCGCAGGCTGTCCTCGAGCGCGGGGACACCGTCTTCGCCGTCGCCGAGAAGGAGAAGCTCGACGTCGACCAGCTGCGCGACCTGAGCCTGCTCACCGCCAAGCCCTTCATCTACGTCTTCAACGCCGACGACGGCGTGCTGGCCGACCCCGCCAAGCAGCAGGAGCTGCGCGACCTCGTGGCTCCCGCCGACGCCGTCTTCCTCGACGCGAAGCTCGAGGCCGAGCTCGTGGAGCTCGACGAGGACGAGGCGAAGGAGATGCTGGAGATGTCCGGGCAGGACGAGGCCGGACTCGACAAGCTGGCCCGCACCGGGTTCCACACCCTCGGGCTGCAGACCTACCTCACCGCCGGGCCCAAGGAGTCCCGCGCCTGGACCGTCCCCGTGGGGGCCACGGCCCCGCAGGCCGCCGGCGTGATCCACACCGACTTCGAGCGCGGCTTCATCAAGGCCGAGATCGTCTCCTTCGAGGACCTCGACGTCGCCGGGTCCATGGCCGAGGCCAAGGCCGCCGGCAAGGTCCGGATCGAGGGCAAGGACTACGTCATGCGCGACGGCGACGTGGTGGAGTTCCGCTTCAACGTGTAACCGGCGCCGTGCGGCCCCGTCGGACGTGGCACCAGTCCGCCCGGAGTCCGCAGAAGGGCCGGAAGCGGAAACCGGGAGCCCCTGCACGGCCGCGTTCGACCCGCGCGGCTGCCGGCCTGCGCCGCGGGCGGTTGGGCCCGGGCCCGGCGGAAGGAGCCGCTCAGGACGCGGGCCGGTCCTCCGTGGTGCGGGCGTTCACCCGCTCCCCGATCGCGTCCATGCCCAGTGACGAGGCCACGGCGAGAGCCGCCATCCACCGCCGAGGGTGAGCCGCGCCGAGGCGGACGAGACCCCGCTCGAGCGCTGCGTCCATCCACAGTGAGAACCCCTGGAGGCCGCACGTCGCCGCGCCGATGATCACAGGTACCGCCACTCGCATCGCCACCGGATGACGCTGGGGAAGCGGGTAGGCGTCATCGGTCGGGACCTCCGTCATGGACTCGACGCGGGAGACGACATCTGCTTGCCGGTCGACGATCCTGGACAGGAGCAGCGTGCTGAAGGACGCGGCCAGGACACCGGGCACCACGACGTAGGCCCGCCGAACTCCGGGGGACCAGCTGGCCGGGGAGACGAGGGTCAGGGCACCGGCGGCGGTGGCCCCGGTCAACGAGAGCAGGAGCTTGTTCATGGCTCCACGCTACTGCGCGTTCCGGCCGGCCGGGTCGTCAGCCGGTGCGGGCGGCAGCGCGCAGCTTCTGCAGCCGCCACAGCGTGGAGCGCTGGAGCAGCATCGGCCACAGGTGCAGCGGGAGACCGGCGAGCACGATCCACAGGGATCCCCACGGATGCCCGGTCAGCAACGCGATGACCGACAGGACCACGTGCACGAGCAGACCGATGCCGTGGCCGGCCAGACTTCCGCGGACGGCGCGGTCGAGCCGGGGGAGTCCTGCTCGTGTGCCGTCGAAGTCCCGAATCCCGGCAACGACTCCGTTCCAGCCGATGAGTCCCAGCAGCCGGGCGAACGGGTCGACGCCCAGCCGACGGTGCCATGTCCGCTCGGTCGAGGACACCTGCACCCACGACTCCGGCAGACGACGGGCCACGGCATCTCCCGTGAAGGCACCCAGGGGCAGCGTCGTGCCCGCCACCACCGCGGCGTACATCGGATGGTCCGCTCCGATGGCGTACCAGCCGGCGACCAGCAGGACTCCTGCCAGCAGCACCGAAACCAGCGCGGCGGCGTCCTGTGCCCGAGCGTGAGACGGCCGGTCCGGTGCGGTCAAAGCATCGCCCGGACCAGGACGATGACGAAGGCCGAACCCACCGCCACCCCGGCGCGCGGAAGAAAGCGCCGCATCACGTCCTGGTAGAGCTCGGGGGTCTCACCGTGGTCCGGAGATCCGCGCGTACTGGCGTAGGCCTGCTGTGCCATGAGATTCCGGAGTCGCGGCAGCTTCGCGACCGCGAGCATCCACACCGCACCCAGGGCGAAGAACCCGATGACCATGAGCTGGAAGCCACGGTCGAAGTCATCGATGGGGATGAGCAGTGCCATCAGGGGGAACCCGAGGGACAGCACCGTGGGCGTCCACCCGGCGACCAGCTCGACGCTCCGGACGGTCTGCTCGTGCGGGTCCTCTTCGAGGCGGCGGGCCAGGGCGCGGCGGCCGTACATCAAGATCCCCGAGATGGCGATGAGCACGCCGAAGCTGACGAGGAGAACGAGGAACTGCGAGTCCTGCATGCGGGTCTGTCCTTCACGGTGTTCGAGGGTGGTGCGGGGCGGGCTGGAGCTGGTCGGCTCACATCTTCTGCATCCGTTGGGACCAGGACCGGTCCCGCCTGCGTCGTGACCAGAGCAAGAATGCGGTGAAGAGGACCACCGCGGCGGTGAAGAACCAGTAGAAGCCCGGAAGCGGTCCGCCTTCCGGGACGACGAGGGCCGTGAGGACCACCCAGCAGCCCCACACGATCACCGCGGAGGACCAGTTCATGGCGTTCTCCGGGCGGAAGCTGTCATCCGACGGGCGATCCTTGATGGCATCGAGATGGGCGCGCTCCGTGGCAGCGCCCGTGAGGCAGCGAGCGGAGTCGATGAGGTGCGCGTTGCGTTCGGCCGCCCACTGCGGGATCCAGGAGTGCATCCTGGCGTACCACCCCAGGTTGTCCCGGCTCTGCGCTCGCAGGGTGGAGCCGGCTCCCGTGTTGATCGTCCTCACGGTCAGGGTGGAGGGAAAGGCGCGCCGGCCCCTCGCGGACTCGATCCCCGAGAAGCGGAACGTGAAGTCGGATCCGACCTCGACGACGGCCTCCCGCCCCTGCTGCTGGACGGTGGCTCCTTCCGCACGGAAGTGCTCCGTGATCCGCTCCAGGGCCTGGTCGGCCGGCAGGCCGGACTCCCACTCGTTCTCGAGACCGAACCGTTCATGGCGGGGCGCGTGACGGGCCCACGAGCCGAACAGCAGAGTGGCGACGAGCAGCACCCCGAGCCACAGCATCGTCACCCAGAAGGGGAGGTCCATCTGCCGCAGGACGAAGAACGGCACCAGGAACAGGACCACCCCGGTCACCACCAGGCCCTTCGACGTTCCCTGCTTCTCACTCATCGACGCGTCCCCCTCATCCGGGTGACGGGTCGCCGCCCGTCACCTCCCCTCTTCCTACGGCAGGGCGTTTGCACTTGCAAGACGCGCAAGCGGGGACAGGAGACGTGACATCCACGGTGCGGACGTGGCGCTCCACCGGATCCCCCAGCCGGCCTTGGAGCCTTTCCTGGAGCGCCGAGGTGTGAGCGGGCCGGGCGGTCCGTGCCGGCGCGCAGGTCAGTCGGGCCCGGGCCGCCTGCGGTGCTGCTTGGTCTCGGAGCGCCGGCGCTTTCCCTCGAGCCGTCGGCGCCGCGAGCCGTTCGTGGGCCGGGTCGGTCGCCGGACGACAGCCGGGACCAGGGCCTCGCGGAGGAGGGCGGCCAGGCGTTGTCTCGCCGCCGTCCGGTTGCGTCGCTGCGAGCGGTGCTCCGCGGCGCTGACGGTGAGCACCGTGCCCGAGAGTCTGCCGGAGAGCCGGTCGAGGACGAGCTCGCGCTGGGTCTCGCTCAGCGCGGTCGTCGTGCCTAGGTCGAGGGAGAGCTGCACCCGTGAGTCAGTGGTGTTGACACCCTGGCCACCGGGCCCCGAGGCGTGGGAGAACTGCTCGACCAGCTCTCCCGCCGGCACCCTGAGGCCGCGGGGCGCGCCGGGGCCCGGGGGCACGTGCAGATCGTCCACACGACGATTGTGTCGCAACCGCGACGTGGTCGCCGCCACCTGCGGGTTCGCCCCCGGTTCAACCGGCGTTCACCTGCTCTGGATACGGTCGACCGGTCCGCCCCCCAGGACAGGTGCCCGGGTCCCCCCGGCCGGGTACGAGAACGCCCCGTCTGCCGCTCCGCAGGCGGGGCGCTTTCGTGCGCCCCGTCCGGTGGTCGGGCCCGGTCGGCGGGGCCGGCCGTCGTCCGTGCGGCCTCGATGTGCATGTCCGCCCGGGAGCGCGTATGGTGGACCAGTCGCCGCGGGGTGGAGCAGTTCGGTAGCTCGCTGGGCTCATAACCCAGAGGTCGCAAGTTCAAATCTTGCCCCCGCAACTCCAGAAGGACCCCGGACCGCATCGGTCCGGGGTTCTTCGCGCTGTGCGGGTCCGGCGCGTCCGCGGCGCTGGCTAGTCTCGGGGGATGACCGTCCACCGACTCGACCGCGCCGAGGCCCGGCGCATCGCCGTGCGCGCGCAGCTGCTGGACGCGCCGCGGCCGGCCGATCTGCTCGCCGTCGTCCGCGGCCTCACGCTCCTGCAGCTCGACCCGACCGCGGCCGTCGCGCCCAGCGCGGACCTGATCCTGTGGAGCCGCCTGGGCAGCTCGTACCGGCCGGCACAGCTGCAGCAGGCCCTCGAGCGCGACCGCACGCTCTTCGAGCACAACGCCATGGTGCGCCCGATGGACGACCTGGCCCTGCACCTGCCGAGCATGGCCGCCTGGCCCGCCCGCGAGGCGCCGCGGGAGTGGCTGCGCGCCAACGACCGGTTCCGCCGCGACGTGCTGGAGCTGCTCGGCACGGCGGGGCCGCTGCCGTCCCGCGACATCCCGGACACCAGCGCGGTGGCGTGGCGGTCCACCGGCTGGACCGACAACCGCAACGTCACCCAGATGCTGGAGTTCCTCATGATGCGCGGCGAGGTCGCCGTCGCCGGACGCCGCGGGCGCCAGCGGCTGTGGGACCTCGCGGAGCGCGTGTACCCGGCAGGCACCCCGCTCCTCTCCGCGGCGGAAGCGCAGCGGATGCGCACCGCACGGCGCCTGCGCTCGCTGGGCATCGTGCGGGAGAACGCGCCGGGCTCGCCCGCGGAGCCGCTGTCCGTGGGCAGGACCGGTGACGAGGCCACCGTCGAGGGCGTTCCCGGCACGTGGCGGGTGGACCCGGAGTCGATCGGGCGGCCCTTCGCGGGGCGCACGGTGCTCCTGTCGCCGTTCGACCGGCTGGTGCACGACCGGGTCCGGATCCGCGCGCTGTTCGGCTTCGAGTACACGCTGGAGATGTACAAGCCGCGGGCCGCGCGGCGGTGGGGCTACTTCGCCCTGCCGATCCTGCACGGCGACCGGCTGATCGGGAAGGTGGACGCCGGGGCCGACCGCCGGAGCGGCACGTTCCTCGTCCACGCCGTCCACGAGGACGTCCCCTTCGCCCCGGCGGTGACCGAGGCCGTGCAGGAGCAGCTCGAGGACCTCTCGGCCTGGCTCGGGCTGCGGCTGTCCCGCGGCAGCTGACGCTCAGGCCGCGGAGGCCTGCTCCGGGCCGCCGTCCCGGTGCCCGGACAGGGCGGCGCCGAGCACGATCCGCAGATCCGTCAGGTCGGCGCCGTCGAGCAGCGGCAGGATCTCGGTCGCCAGCAGGGCCAGCGCCCAGCCGTAGGCTCCGGCGCAGCTCGCCGCCACGACGTCCATCCGCAGGGAGATGCCCTGCGCCCCGCTGCACCGGGCCAGCACACCGGCCCGGCCGAGCGCGGCGATCGTGCCGGGATCGACCCGGCCGTCCGTCCGGACCGTCGCCTCCGCGATCCACCGGATCCCTCGGCTCAGTTCTCCCGGCTGGTTCCCCACCCGCACGACGTCGTCCATCGATGTCCCCCCTTGCTCGTTCCCCCGACCCCGGCTCCGCCCCCGGACCCGTGGTCGCACCCGTCCACGACGGTGCCGCGGCCAGCCCTGACCGCACCACCATCGTGGGTGCCCGGCGGGGCGTGCGGCCAGCATCCGGGCCCGCAGGTGCGCTTTCCGGACCACCGGTGCCGGTTCAGGCGCGCAGGGTCGTGCCCGGGTTCTGTCCGTGCCGCTCCCGGTAGGCGGCGGCGAAGCGTCCGCGGTGCACGAAGCCCCACCGGGCCATCACCGTCTCCACGGTGACGCCGGTGCCCGGGTCGGCGGCCAGCAGCGCCCGGTGCACCGCGTCCAGGCGGGCGTCCCGGAGCCGGCCCATCGGCGTGGTGCCCAGCTCCCGGCGGAACGCCGTCTGGAGTCCCCGGGGGCTCATCCGGGCCGCCGTCGCGATCTCCGCCAGGCCGATGTCCTCTTCCAGGTGCCCCTCGATGAACGCCACGGCGCGCCGTACTCCGGACGCCCCGGCCGAGGACCCGTCGGCGTCCGCCCGGGAGCGCTCGAGGAAGGAGCTGGGGAAGGTCTGCAGCAGCGCGGTCGTCAGGCACCGCACGGCCTCGGCGCGGATCAGGGGAGCCCGCATGAGCTCCTCGTGGGGCAGGAGGTCCCGTCCCAGGTGTCCCACCGTGGCCGTCCAGTACCGGGCCATGGCCGAGCTGATCGGGCGGTCGCCGGTGAACTCCAGCCGGAAGCGCTCGTCGGCCAGCAGCCGCCGGGCGTGGGCCTCCACCGCCGAGCGGTCGAGGGAGACCGTCACCAGGTCGAGGTCCTCCCACCGGCTCGAGAACGGGCGCCCGGGGAACAGGAACGGGCCCCGGCGGGCGAAGCGGTCTCCGCGGCTGGTGGCCGTCAGCACCCCGTTCCGCACGTGGCCCACCCGTACGACTCCGGTGCCGTCCGTGCTGCCGGCGGCGGAGGAGCCGCCCAGGCGCAGGTGCTCGTGCCGCAGCGGCCCGGTGCCGGCCGAGGACAGCGCCATGCGGAAGTCTCCGCAGGGGCTCCGGCGCACCTCCCGGACCGCGAACACCTTGTCGAGCACGGCCAGGCCCTCGGCCGGGTCCCGGGTGGTGAACGCCGTTCGATGCATCTGCTGCTCCATGCTCGCAGGCTACGCGGCCCGCGGCGGCGCACGGCCGACTGTGACGGGGCGTTGAGCGTGCCGTGCCGAGCAGGGCATCACCGTGGTTCCGGAGCCGCCGCACGGAGCGGCGGTCCCGGAGCCACGGTCCCGGAGCCTAGGACCGGGGCTCGGCGGCGTCCGCGGGGCCCTGCTCGGACTCGAGGTAGTCCTCGATGTCCACGAGCACGGCCTGACCCGCCTGGGTCACCTGCAGGGCCACGGCCAGGCTCGCCACGTCGTGCTCGTCCAGCGGCTGGTCGGGCAGGTCCACGGCGTAGCGGGCCTCGCCGTCGACCACCACGGGGGTGATGTGCGCGGCGCCGGTGGTGAGGTCGACCACGGTCGCGGGGGCGGTCGCCTCGCTGACGCCGGGGGCGTCGGCGTCGTCGGGGGGTGCGGGGCAGGTCATGGCATTCGTCCTGTCGTCGGAGGTGCTGTCAGGCTACGTGCTCTCCGGGCCGGAGGACCGGATCCGCCCGGATCGGGCGCCGTGGCGCACCCGGTCCGGGCGGATCCGCCCCCGCACCCCCCCCGGACCGGCGGCCTTCAGCGCAGCGCGCGCTTGATGTCCGCGCGCTCCTTCTCGAGCTTGCGCACCCGGTGGCCCAGGCGGAAGAGCCGGACGGAGCCGACGAGGCCCATGATGAGAGCGCCGGCCACGGCCGCGAGCAGCATCGCGACGCCGAGGGGGAGGCTGAAGCTCCAGCCGAAGTAGCTGAAGGCCGCCGGGACGTTGTTCTGCAGGATGAAGACGAGCAGGAGGACCAGGATCAGCAGACCCAGGAGCAGGGCGATCCACATGGCGCCCGAGACGCCGCGCCCCTGGTGCTCGTCGAGGGCGGGGTCGGTGCTCACCCGCTGCGGGGCCGGCTCCCGGGCGCCCTCCGGGGGCGGCCCGGACCGGGGTGCGTCGGGGGACTCGGGGGTGCGGGCCATGACGGTTCTCTCCCTGCTCGGGCGGATGCTCCTGTGCTCACCGTAGCCCGCCCGGGGGCGCTGTTGAAGCACGACCAGAGCTCACTTCCGTGCGGCCGCCGTCCGGAGGAAGCGGAGCGCCTCGGCGGCGACCAGCGCGAGCGCCTCGTCCTGTCCGAGGGCCGCAGACCGGGCGAGCTTCAGGCCGTGGTCCGCGCCCTCGACCGGGGAGACGTGGAGCATCCGTGCCCCGTCCGCGGCGGCGCGCACCTCGTCCGCGGAGCCGAAGGGATCCCGCGTGCCCTGCACCACGAGCACCGGGACCTGCGGCGTCAGCAGCTCCTCGACCCGGGAGCGCTCCGGCCGCCCCGGCGGGTGCAGCGGGAAGGCCAGGCAGAGCACGGCCGCGGCGCCCACGGCCGCGGCCGTGCGGCAGGCGACGCGTGCTCCGGCGCTGCGCCCGCCCACCACGAGGGGGACGGAGCCGACCAGCTGTGCGACGGCCGGCTCCGCGGCCAGCCACCCGGCGTCGAGGGCGGCCGGACGGGGGGCGATCCGCCGGCCGGCCACCACCCAGGGCTGCTCGTGGCGGACCACGGTGACGCCGTGCCGGGGGAGCTCAGCGGCGAGGGCGGCGAGGTCGCGGGAGTCCGCGCCGCCGCCCGCACCGTGCCCCAGCCACAGCACGGCGGAGGCGGAGGCGGCGGGGGAGACCAGGAGCCGTCCCGGTCCGGTCTCGGTGGGCACGGTGATCTCGTCCGGTCGGGGCATGCTCCCCACGGTAGCCCGGCGGGCTCCCGTGCCGAGGCGCCGGAGCCGGCCCGGGAGCGCCGGAGCCCCCCCGGCACGGGCGAAGGACGGCCTAGCATGGCGGGATGGCACCAGCGCACACGCCGGGCGGGGCCCGGCCGAGCCGGGCGGACCTCGAGGCCGCCCGGGACACCACCCTGCCCGACCTCCTCGGGCCCGGGCTGCGGCTGCTGATCTGCGGCATCAACCCCAGCCTGTGGGCCGCGGCCACCCAGGCGCACTTCGCCCGCCCGGGCAACCGGTTCTGGCCGGCCCTCCACGACGCCGGTCTCACCGGCCACCTCGTGGACTGCTCCGCCGGGATGAGCGCGGCCGACCGCGAGCACGTCGTGGCCCGCGGCCTCGGCATCACCAACCTGGTGCGCCGGGCCACCGCCCGGGCGGACGAGCTGGACCCCTCCGAGTTCGTGGCCGGCCGGGAGCGTCTGGCCGGCCTCGTGGCCGAGCTGCGCCCCGCCGTCGTCGCGGTCGCCGGGGTCACCGCCTACCGGCACGCCTTCGCGGACCCCCGCGCCGCGCTCGGGCGCCAGGACCGGGAGCTGGCCGGGGCGCAGCTGTGGGCCCTGCCCAGTCCCAGCGGGCTCAACGCCCACGCGTCCCGGGCGGGCCTCGCCGCGGCCTTCGCCGAGGCGGGTCGCGCGGCGGGCGTGCCGCTCGATCCCCGGCCCCCGCGGGGCGGCGCGTGAGCTCCCGTCCGCCGCTCAGACGAACAGGAGCAGGCTCACCGCCATGACCGCCATCCCGGCCACGAGCCCGTAGACCGAGAGGTGGTGCTCGCCGTACTCCTGGGCCGTGGGGAGCAGCTTGTCCAGCGAGATGAAGACCATGATCCCCGCCACGCCCGCGAACACGACGCCGAAGACGGCCTCGCTCAGGAACGGGAACAGGATCAGGTACCCGAGCACCCCGCCCAGGGGCTCGGCCAGGCCGGAGAGGAACGCGTAGCCGAAGGCCTTGCGCCGGCTGCCCGTGGCGTGGTGGATCGGCACGGCCACCGAGATCCCCTCCGGGATGTTGTGCAGGGCGATGGCCACGACCACCGGGATCGCCACGGACGGCGCCTGCATCGCCGCGACGAAGGTAGCGAAGCCCTCCGGGAAGTTGTGGACCGCGATCGCCACCGCCGTCATGGTGCCCATGCGCATCAGCCGGCGCTGCCGGACGTCGTCGTCGTGCGGGTACTCGTGCGGATTGGCGACGGTGGGCACGAGCCGGTCGATCACCGCGATCAGCGCGATCCCGCCGAAGAAGCCGCCCGCCGTGGCCCACGCCCCGGCGCGCTCCCCGAGCTCCGAGACCAGGGCGGCCTGCGCCTTGACGAAGATCTCGATCATGGACACGTAGATCATCACCCCGGCCGAGAAGCCGAGGCTGACCGCGAGGAACTTGGCGTCGGTGCGCCGGGTGACCAGGGCCAGGAAGGCGCCCACCCCCGTGGCCAGCCCCGCGAACAGGGTCAGGCCGAAGGCGAACAGCAGGTCGTTCACGAGCGGGTCGACTCCGTTCCGGCGGGGGATGAGCGCTCGCAGTCTAGCGAACGGCCACGGCACACCCGGGAGGGTGCCCGGTGGGCGAGGATGGTCCGGTGACGTGCGAGCAGGAGACCACCCCATGAGCGACGCCGCCGCCGCCGCGCAGCTGCCGGCCGGGCCCGCCGCGCGCTACCTGGCCGCGTGGGAGCTGGTCCCCGACGGCCGGGCCCGGGACGACGACGGGGCCCTGGCCCTGCCGGTGCGCACCCGCGCGGGGGACCCGGCCCTGCTGCGGATCTCCGCGCCGGGCGCCCGCTCCGAGCACGAGCACCTGGCGCTGCGGCTGTGGGGCGGGCGCGGCGCCGTCCGGCTGCTCCGGGCGGAACCGGCGGACCGGGCGCTGCTGCTCGAGCGCACCGGCGAGCGCGACCTGCACGCCCTGCCCGTCCTGGAGGCCTGCCGGGTCCTGGGCGAGCTGACCCGCGCCCTCGCGCGCCCGCCCCGGCCCCCGTTCCCGCGCCTGTCCGCGGCGGCCCGGCAGTGGCGGGAGGACCTGGCCGGGGCCACGGAGCTGGACGCCCGGTTCCCGCGGCGCTTCCGGCTGCAGGCGGTCAAGAACCTGGAGCGGCTGCTCCGCGGCGAGCTGGACACCGCCCTCGTGCACCAGGACCTGCACCACGGCGCCGTGCGCGCCGCGCAGCGCTCCCCGTGGCTGGCCGCCGGCGCGGACCCGGTGCTCGGCACCCCGGAGTTCGCCCTGGTCCCCGCCCTGTGGCGCCGCACGGAGCAGGCCGGCCACGGCGGGGCCCTGGCCGCGGCCCTCGAGGACCGGATCGAGGCCCTGTCCCTCGCGGCCGGGTCCGACCCCGAACGGCTCCGGGCGTGGGCGCTCGTGCGGTTCGCCGTCGCCGCCCGGGCCGGGGCGGCCCGGCCCACCGGTGCCCCGCACCGTGAGCTGAGCCGGCTGGTCCAGCTGTGCAAGGCCGTGCAGAGGGGAGCCTGAGCCCGCGGACGCGCCCGGCCCCGCCGTCAGTCGGTCCGGCGGCCGAGGGCCTCGACGGTCTCCGCGGCGAGGGCGATCCCGGCCCCGCTGTAGAGGTTGAACACCGTCCGCACCCCGTGCCCCCGCAGCTCCTGCACCTCGTCGTCGTACTGCGCCACGGCGGCCACGGCCCCCGCGAAGCCCGAGTCGGTGAGCTGGCGCAGCGCCACGAGGTTGGAGCCGTGGAAGGGCATGGCTAGCACCGCGATCCGCACGTGCCCGGTCGCGATCACCCGCTCCCAGAACTCCTGGTCCGTCGCGTCCTCGTTCTGCACGTCGAAGCCCTCCCGGCGGAGGCGCTCGGCGCGGTCCGTGGAGTTCTCGATGCCCAGCACGGAGAACCCGTGCTCCTCGGAGAACTCCCGGTAGGCGGCCTGTCCCACCCGGCCCATGCCGAGCACCAGGACGTCGGCGTGGCCGATGTCGATGGGCCGGTCCTCCGGGTGCAGCCGGTGCTCCGGGTGCTCCGGCAGCCGTCGCGCCAGGGTGCTGATCAGGGGCGAGCCGCGGCGGTTGACCACCGCGGAGACCACGAAGCTCGCCGCGACCGTCACGGAGAGCACCACGAGCCAGCGCTCCGCGAGCATCCCGGCGGAGACCCCGATGGCGCCCACGATCAGGGCGAACTCCGAGTGGTTGGCCAGGGCCAGCCCGCTGCGCAGCGAGGTCCGGCGGCGCAGCCCGAACAGCCACAGCAGGAGCACGTACAGCATCGCCTGCACCGGCACGAGCAGCAGCAGCAGCAGTCCCAGGAGCACCGTCATGGTGTCCGGCATGCCGTTGAACCCGATCGAGACGAAGAACGCCACGAGCAGCAGGTCCTTGAAGGTGAACAGGGTGCGGGAGAGCTCGCCCGCGTTCGCGTGCGAGGCCAGGAGCATGCCCACCAGCAGCGCGCCGAGGTCCCCCTTGAGCCCCACCGCGGAGAAGGCGATGTAGCCGGGCACCAGGGCCATGACCACCCCGAAGAGGGCCTGCATCTCCCCGTGCCCGATCCGGGCCCAGATCCGGCGGAACACCCAGGCGCCGGGCACCAGCAGCACCAGCGCGAACGCCCAGGGACTCGGCGGGTGCTCGTTCGTGGCGGTGATGAACGCGACCGCCGCGAGGTCCTGCATGATCAGGATGCCGATCGCCACGCGGCCGTAGAGGGAGGTGGTCTCGCTGCGCTCCTCGAGCACCTTGAACACCAGCACGGTGCTGGAGAAGGACAGGGCGAAGCCCACCAGGGCGAGGGTGGGCAGGTCCGCCTCGGGCAGCGCGAGGCCGGCCAGCATGAACAGCCCCAGGAAACCGGCGCCCAGCGCCGTGCTCAGCACCATGTGCAGCCCGGCGGTGCCCCACACCTCGCGGCGGAGCAGGGACCGCGCGTCCAGCTTGAGCCCGATCCCGAACAGCATCAGGGTGACGCCGATGTCGGCCAGCTCCTCCATGGCGTCCAGCCGCTCCACGCCCAGGCCGTTGAGCACGAAGCCCGCGGCCAGGAAACCGACCAGGGGCGGCAGCCGGAGCAGGACGGCGAGGGCGCCGGCGCCGAAGGCGACGACCAGGTACACGGCGACCGTTGTCACAGCAGGCTCCCTCGCCGGGCCGGTGGGTGGGGACCCCTCCAGTCTAGGGGCGCAGCCGGTCCCGGGCGGGGCCGGGGCGGCATGCGCCCGGGGACATGAGCCCCGCGCCGTCCGCTCCGCCGACCGCCTACAGTGGTCGCAGCACCGAGTCGAACCGCGCCGAACCGCGCAGCACCGCGCAGAGGGGAAGGACCCGAGCATGCAGGAGAGCCCGCCGCCCGACGGCAGGACGTCCGCGCTGACGCGTCCGCAGCGGCTGGACCGGCTGCCGTACACCACCGAGCACCGGAAGCTGCTCGTCGGCTCCGGCGTCGGCTGGGCCCTGGACGCCATGGACGTGGGCCTCATCTCGTTCGTGATGGCCGCCCTGGCCCAGCAGTGGGCGCTGAGCTCCGGGGAGCTGTCCCTGCTGGCCTCGATCGGCTTCGTGGGCATGGCCGTGGGAGCCGGTCTCGGCGGCCTCCTCGCCGACCGGATCGGCCGGCGCCAGGTCTTCGCCCTGACCCTGCTCGTCTACGGGCTGGCCACCGGCGCGTCCGCGCTCGTCGGCTCCCTCGCCGCGCTCGTCCTCCTGCGCTTCGTGGTGGGCCTCGGCCTCGGCGCGGAGCTGCCCGTCGCCTCGACCCTCGTCGCTGAGTACGCGCCCCGGCGGATCCGCGGCCGCCTCGTGGTGGTCCTCGAGTCCTTCTGGGCCGTCGGCTGGATCCTCGCCGCGCTCATCGGCTACTTCGTGGTGCCGACCTCCCCGGACGGGTGGCGATGGGCCCTGGTCGTGGGACTGGTGCCCGCCGCGTACGCGGTGGTCGTGCGCCGGGCCCTGCCGGAGTCCGTGCGCTTCCTGGAGAGCCGCGGCCGCACGGAGGAGGCCGAGGCCGCGGTGCGCGCCTTCGAGCGCGCTCCGGCCCTGGGCCGCTCCCGGGCGGAGTCCGAGGCGCAGGCCGTGGCCGACGAGCACGCGGCCGCGCCGGCGCCCGGGACGGGGGGCATCTGGTCGGCCGGGCTGCGGCGGCGCACGGGCGCCCTGTGGACCGTGTGGTTCTGCATCAACTTCGCCTACTACGGCGCGTTCATCTGGATGCCCACGCTGCTGGTCCAGCAGGGCTTCACGCTCACCACGTCCTTCGGCTACGTCCTGGTCATCACGCTCGCCCAGCTGCCCGGCTACGCGGCGGCCGCGTGGCTCATCGAGGTCTGGGGCCGGCGGATCACCCTGGCGGTCTTCCTCGGGGGCTCCGCCGTGAGCGCGCTGCTGTTCGGCATCGTCTCGGTGGGGACCGCGGTGCTCCCGTGGCAGGTGGTCGGCTCCGGCATGGCCCTGTCCTTCTTCAACCTGGGCGCCTGGGGCGCGCTGTACGCGATCGGCCCGGAGCAGTACCCCACCGCGCTGCGCGGGACGGGCACCGGCGCGGCCGCCGCGTTCGGGCGGATCGCCTCCATCCTGGCCCCGCTGTCCGTGCCGGTGCTGCTGGGCCTGGGCGGGGAGCGCTACGACCTCGTCGTGGTCTTCGCCGTCTTCGGGGCCGCGTTCCTCGTGGCCGCCGCCGCCACGTTCGCCCTGCCCGAGCAGCGGGGCCGGGCCCTGTCGTGAGCGCCGCACCCGTCCTCGGCGACCGGGAGATCGGCCTGGCGCGCCTGGCCGCCCAGGGGCTGGCGCGTCCGGACGACGCGGCCCCGGAGGACGTCGTGCGCGCCCTGGGAGCGGTCCAGGCGCAGGACCTGCCCGGCGCCCTCGTGTCGGTCGGGCTGCGCCGGGGCGCCGGTGCCGCCGGGCTGCGGGAGGCCTTCGACGCGGGCCGGATCGTGCGCACCTGGCCCATGCGCGGGACCCTGCACCTGGTCCCCGCCGAGGAGCTGCGGGCGTGGCTGGCCGTGCTCGGGCC
This sequence comes from Kocuria sabuli, assembly GCF_040981185.1. Classification (NCBI taxonomy): domain Bacteria; kingdom Bacillati; phylum Actinomycetota; class Actinomycetes; order Micrococcales; family Micrococcaceae; genus Kocuria; species Kocuria sabuli. The sequence continues at coordinate 468,850 of NZ_JAVHZE010000001.1, read as the reverse complement.
CCGGACCGCCTCCTCGACGACCGCCCGGCGGCGCGAGCTGGGCATCGACGAGCGCCTGGACGCCGCCCGGGAGACCGCGCTGACGGCGCTGCGCCACGGCCCGCAGCGCCGCGAGCGGCTGCACGCCGCGTGGGACGAGGCCGGGCTGCTGGGCACCCCCGGGCGGGCCTACCACCTCATGCTCGCCCTGCACCTGGACGCGAGCCTGTGCATGGGACCCCTGGCCGGGAACGTCCGGGACCAGCTCGTGGTCCCCGTCGAGGACTGGGTCCCGGACGCGGCGGAGGAGCCCGCGCACGTCCCGGCGGGTGCCGGCGTGCCGCCCGTCGTCGTGCGCTGGGTGCGCCGGTACCTGCGCAGCCACGGCCCCGCCTCCGTCGCGGACGCCGCCCGCTGGGCGGCGCTGCCGCGCTCCACGGTGCGCGCCGCGGTGGGCATGCTCGACGACGTCGTGGCCGTGCGCGACCGCGGCGGGCAGGAGCTGTGGTGCGCCCCCGAGGTCCTCGAGGACGCGGCGCGCACCGACCGCCGGACCGCCGGGGTGCACCTGCTCCCGCCGTTCGACGAGTACGTCCTGGGCTACGGGGACCGCTCGCACGTCCTGGCCGGGCAGCACGCGGCGCGCATCGTCCCCGGCGCCAACGGCGTCTTCAAGCCCACCGTCGTGGCCGGCGGGCGGATCGTGGGGACCTGGGGGCGCAGCCGGCGGGCGTCGTCCCCGGGTCTCGTGCTGGAGCCCTTCGAGGAGCTCTCGGCCACCCGCCGCCGGGCCGCCGAGCGCGCGTTCGCGCGGCTGCCGGTCCTCTGAGACGGGCGCGGCCGGGTCGGCTCCCCGGCGGCCTGCGGTGGCCCGGGTCACAGGGTGCTGGATAGGGTGGGCGCATGAGTGAACCCACCCGCCTGTCCTCGGACCTGTCCCGGCTCCAGCGCGAGACCGACAGCTTCCTCACCACCGTCGAGTCCCTCTCCGACGAGGAGCTGGCCGCGCCCTCGCTGTGCGGGGGCTGGACCCGCGCCCACGTCGTCGCCCACCTCGCCTCCAACGGCCGGGCCCTCGTCAGGCTCGTCGACTGGGCCGTCACGGGCGAGGAGCAGCGCCCCTACGCGTCCCCCGAGGCCCGCAACCGGGAGATCGACGAGTTCGCCGCCCTGCCCCGCGAGGAGCTGGTGCGCAGGGCCCGCGAGAGCGCGGCCTACTTCGCCGAGCAGTCCCGGCGGCTGGGCGGCGAGCTCGCCGTCGACGAGGTGCACATGCACGGCAAGCGGATCCCCGCCCCGGCCGTCGTGGCGCTGCGCAACTCGGAGATCGTCGTCCACCACCACGACCTCGACACGGGCTGGACCCTCGAGCGGGCCGAGCCCGACTCGCTGCTCGACGCCCTCGAGGCGGCGGTGCGCACCATGCGGGCCAAGGACGCCCCGGGCATGACGCTGGTGAGCGAGGAGGGCGACGAGTGGGTGGTCGGCGACGGCACCGCCCGGGTCCGTGCCGACCGCGCCGGTCTGCTCGCGTGGCTGGCGCGCGGGGAGACGGGGCGCGTCGCGGCGGACGGGCCGCTGCCGGTGCTGCCCTCCTGGTGAGGGCCGGTCCGGTGCGCAGCTGGTGGATGGCCGCGCTGGTCCTCGTCGCGGCGGGCGCCGCCGTCGTCGTGCGGCTCGTGCGCGGTGAGCCGGGGGAGGCCCTGGTCGCCGCTCTCGCCGGGATCCTGGCCGTGGTGCTGTTCTCACCGCTGGCCTTTCCGCGGCGCCCGGACCGGGACCACCCCGTGACCGTCTACTACCGGCCGGGCTGCCTGTACTGCCTGCGGCTGCGCGCGGCCCTGGGGGCCCGGGCGGGACGCGCCCGGTGGGTCGACATCTGGGCCGACCCCGAGGCCGCCGCCTACGTGCGCTCGGTCAACGGCGGCGACGAGACGGTGCCGACCGTCGTGGTCGACGGCGTCCCGCGGACCAACCCGGCACCCGCCCTGGTCCGCGGCGCCCTGCGCTGAGCCGCGGACCCGGGCGCAGCTCCTGGGCGGCGGCCACGGTGGGCTCGACCTCATGCAGACGAGGAGTCGGCGGGGTCACAGCGCACCGGGGTGCCGCCGGAGCGGCCCCGCAAGGTAGACTGTACGGTGGCCCGCTGTGCGGGCGCCCCCGCCCGGGTCCCTCCGGGTGCGCGGCGGCGCCCCGGCCGCACCCATCGGGAGGGCTGCACCTCCCCCCGCATCTCCACCCGAAGAGAGACCCACGCGTATGTCTGTAACCTCCACCACCGCCCAGCGCGCCGACCTCCGCAACGTGGCCATCGTGGCCCACGTCGACCACGGCAAGACCACCATCGTGGACGCGATGCTGCAGCAGACGCACGCGTTCTCTGCGCACGGTGAGGTCGAGGAGCGTGTGATGGACTCCGGTGACCTGGAGCGCGAGAAGGGGATCACGATCCTCGCCAAGAACACCACGGTGTTCTACGACGGGCCCTCCGCCGAGGGGGAGACCATCACCATCAACGTCATCGACACCCCCGGCCACGCCGACTTCGGCGGCGAGGTCGAGCGCGGCCTGTCCATGGTCGACGGCGTCGTGCTGCTCGTGGACGCCTCCGAGGGCCCGCTGCCCCAGACCCGCTTCGTGCTGCGCAAGGCGCTCGAGGCCAAGCTGCCCGTGATCCTCGTGGTCAACAAGGTGGACCGCCCCGACGCCCGGATCGAGGAGGTCGTGGGCGAGTCCATGGACCTGCTCCTGGGCCTGGCCTCGGACATCTCCGAGGACGAGCCGGACCTCGACCTCGACGCCGTCCTGGACGTGCCCGTCGTCTACGCCGCGGGCCGTGACGGCCGCGCCTCCCTCGACCAGCCGGCCAACGGCTCCCTGCCGGACAACGAGGACCTCGAGCCGCTGTTCAAGACGATCATCGAGCACGTCCCGGCGCCCTCCTACGACCCCGAGGGCGTCCTGCAGGCGCACGTGACCAACCTGGACGCCTCCCCGTTCCTCGGCCGCCTCGCCCTGCTGCGCATCTTCAACGGCACCCTGAAGAAGGGCCAGACCGTGGCCTGGGCCCGTGCGAACGGCGAGCTCAAGAACGTGCGGATCTCCGAGCTGCTGGCGACCAAGGGCCTGGACCGCGTGCCGGCCGAGTCCGCCGGCCCGGGCGAGATCGTGGCCGTGGCCGGGATCGAGGAGATCACCATCGGTGAGACCCTCACCGACCCGGAGAACCCGCAGCCCCTGCCCCTGATCACGGTGGACGACCCCGCGATCTCCATGACCATCGGGATCAACACGTCCCCGCTGGCCGGTCGCGTCAAGGGTGCGAAGGTCACCGCCCGCCAGGTCAAGGACCGCCTCGACAAGGAGCTCGTGGGCAACGTCTCGCTCAAGGTGCTCCCCACCCAGCGGCCCGACGCCTGGGAGGTGCAGGGCCGCGGCGAGCTGGCCCTGGCCATCCTCGTGGAGCAGATGCGCCGCGAGGGCTTCGAGCTGACCGCGGGCAAGCCCCAGGTAGTGACGAAGACCGTCGACGGCAAGGTGCACGAGCCCTACGAGCACATGACCATCGACGTGCCCGACGAGTTCCTCGGGGCCGTGACCCAGCTGATGGCCGGCCGCAAGGGCCGCATGGAGGCCATGGCCAACCACGGCACCGGCTGGGTGCGCATGGAGTTCAAGGTCCCCTCCCGCGGGCTCATCGGCTTCCGCACCAAGTTCCTCACCGAGACCCGCGGCGCCGGCATCGCCTCCTCCTACGCCGACGGCTACGAGCCGTGGGCTGGGGACATCGAGTACCGCACCAACGGCTCGATGATCGCCGACCGCGCCGGCGTGGTCACCCCGTTCGCCATGATCAACCTGCAGGAGCGCGGCTCCTTCTTCGTGGAGCCCACCTCCGAGGTCTACGAGGGCATGATCGTCGGCGAGAACTCCCGGGCCGACGACATGGACGTGAACATCACGAAGGAGAAGAAGCTCACCAACATGCGTGCGGCCTCCTCCGACACCTTCGAGAACCTCACGCCCCCGCGCAAGCTCACCCTCGAGGAGTCCCTCGAGTTCGCCCGCGAGGACGAGTGCGTGGAGGTCACCCCGGAGTCCATCCGGATCCGCAAGGTGGTCCTCGACGCCAACGAGCGGCTCAAGGCCAACCGGGCCCGGGCCCGCGCCTGAGCCCCGGACGCAGCAGGCGAGCGCAGCAGGCCCGGTCGTGACCCAGCCCGTCCCGTACTACCCCGAGCAGGGCGTCCTCGTGCGCGAGGACGCCCTGTCGGGCCTTCTGCCCGCCGGGCTGCGCCCGGAGGACGCCCGGCTGCTGTTCGTGCACGCCCACCCCGACGACGAGTCGATCGCCACGGGCGCCACCATGGGCCGGTACGCGGAGCTCGGCGCGCAGGTCGTGCTGCTCACCATGACCCGCGGTGAGCGCGGGGAGGTGATCCCCGAGTCCCTGCGCGCGCTGGAGGTCGGGCGCCCGGGGTGCACGGACGACGGGACGGCCCTGGGCCGCTACCGGGTCGGGGAGCTCGACGACGCCGCCGCCCGGCTGGGCGTGGCCGACCGCTTCTTCGCGGGCGAGCCCCCCGCCCTCGACCCCGCGGCGGGCTTCGCCGGCGGCGCGGGCCACTACCACGACTCCGGCATGTCCTGGGGCCCCGACGGCCGGGCGGCCCCGGCCGGGGACTCCTCGCCGCACAGCCTCACCGCGGCCTCCGCCGGCGAGGCCGCCGCGCACGTCGCCGCGGCCGTGCGCGCCGTCCGCCCGCACGTGCTCGTGACCTACGACGACGACGGGGGCTACGGCCACCCCGACCACGTCCGCACCGCCGAGGTCGCCGTGCGGGGCGCGGAGCTCGCCGCCCGCCCCGGCACGGACGCCGCGGGCGAGCCCGCCGAGCCCTGGCGCACGCCCCTGCTGTGGGCCGTCGAGGGGGAGGCACGGCCGGAGGACCCCCGGCCGCAGGCCGCGGTGCACGGCTCGGCCGAGCGCAAGCGGGCGGCCATGGCCGCCCACGCCACGCAGCTCGTGCTCGCCGCGGACGGTACGCGCTTCGCCCTGTCCAACGGGGTGTGGCAGCCCTTCAGCGCCCTGGAGACCTACCGGCTGGTCGCCGGGGACCCCGGCGCCGCCGCCGCGGAGGAGGAGCGCCCGGACACGGCCGCCCCCGCCTCGCTGCCCACGGCCCTGGTGACCTCCGTCGCCGCCGGTCTGGCCGGCGCGAGCGTGGCCACGGTCCTGCACGGCGCGATCTGGTACTCGCCCGCGGGCTGGTGGCTCCCGTGGGGGCTGCTCTTCGCCACGGCGCTGCTGCTGAGCGTGTCCCTGTGGACCGGCACCGCGACCCGCCGCGTGTGGGCGGCCGCCGTGCCGGGGCTGATCAGCTACCTCGTCTCCTGGGTCTTCGCCTACGGCGGGGACGGCTCCGTGATCGTCGTGACGAACCCGGGCACGGCCGTCGGGCTCGTGGGCCTCGCCTGGTTCGTCCTGGTCTTCGTGGTGACGATCCTCTCCGTGGTCGTCACGGGCCGCTGGGTGCGCGCCCGGCGGCGGGCGGACCGCACCGCCTGACCTCCCGCACCGCCCGGGCTCCCGGAGCGCCCGGGCGTTCAGCCGCGCCGCGGCGGCCGGCGCGGCGGGGCCGGCGGCACCACCCGGGCCGCCCGGACCGCCCCGGTGCCGATCAGCACGTCGCCGCGCCGGGTGCGCACCGTGACCGTCCCCTCCGCCAGGCCGACCAGCTCGCCCAGGGCGTCGGTGAGCGGCAGCCCGGAGGCGTCGTCGGCGGGAAGGGCGTAGCGCACGCTCACCCGCGTACCGGAGGGCAGGCCCGCGAGCAGGTCCAGGGCCGCGGACGACGGGACGGGCGAGGACGTTGAGCCGGATGTCGGTGGGACCATGGCTGTCATCGTAGCCAGGGCGGCGTGGCTAGACTGGTCGGAGCATTCCCAGCAGAAAGGTACGAAACGCCGTGACCTACGTCATCGCCCAGCCCTGTGTCGACGTCAAGGACAAGGCCTGCGTCGAGGAGTGTCCCGTCGACTGCATCTACGAGGGGGAGCGCTCGCTCTACATCCACCCCGACGAGTGCGTGGACTGCGGTGCCTGCGAGCCGGTCTGCCCCGTGGAGGCCATCTACTACGAGGACGACACCCCCGACGAGTGGGCCGACTACTACAAGGCCAACGTCGAGTTCTTCGACGACCTCGGCTCCCCGGGCGGAGCCGCCAAGCTCGGCAACACGCACACGGACCACCCGATGATCGCGGCCCTGCCCCCGCAGAACCAGGGCGCCCTGTGACGGAGACGGCCCGGTCCTTCGGCCTCGCCCTCCCGGACTACCCGTGGGACACGATGGCCCCGTACCGGGCCGTCGCCGCGGAGCACCCGGACGGGGTCGTGGACCTGTCCATCGGCACGCCCGTGGACCCCACTCCGCTGGTGGTCCAGGACGCGCTGGCTGCCGCGGCCGACGCCCACGGCTACCCCACCACCCACGGCACGCCCGCGCTGCGGGAGGCCGTCGTCGCCTGGTACGCCCGGCGGCGCGGTGTGCCGGGGCTGGACCCGGCCGCGGTGATGCCCACGGTCGGCTCCAAGGAGCTGGTCGCGTGGCTGCCGCTGCTGCTCGGGCTGCGGGCCGGGGACGTGCTCGTGCGCCCCACGGTGGCCTATCCCACCTACGACATCGGGGCCGAGCTCGCGGGCGCCGAGGCCGTGGCCGCCGACGACCTCGACGCGCTCGACGACGGGGTCCGCTCGCGGGTGCGGATGGTGTGGCTGAACTCGCCCGCCAACCCGACCGGCATCGTGCGCGACGCCGCGTCGCTGCGCCGGGTCGTCGACCAGGCCCGGGACCTCGGGGCCGTGGTCGTCTCCGACGAGTGCTACGCCGAGCTCGGCTGGGGCGCGTGGGACGTCCACCAGGGCGGCGCCCCGGTGCCCTCGGTGCTCGACCCCCGGGTCAGCGGCGGGGACACCTCCCTGCTGCTCTCCGCGTACTCGATGTCGAAGCAGTCCAACGCGGCCGGCTACCGCGCGGCGTTCCTGGCCGGGGACGCCCGGCTGATGGCCAACCTGGTCAACTCCCGCAAGCACGCGGGGATGATCGTGCCGGCACCCGTCCAGGAGGCCATGCGGGTCGCCCTGGGCGACGACGCCCACGTCCGGGCGCAGAAGGCGCTCTACCGCGCCCGGCGCGAACGGCTCGTGCCCGCGGTGGAGGCGTTCGGCCTGCGCGTGGAGCACTCCGAGGCCGGGCTCTACCTGTGGTGCACGGCCGGCGAGGACACCTGGACCACGGTGCAGCGCCTCGCCGAGCGGGGCGTGGTGGTGGGCCCCGGGGTGTTCTACGGGGCGGCCGGCGAGGGGCACGTGCGGCTCGCGCTCACCGCCACGGACGAGCGGATCGACGCCGCGGCGGAGCGGCTCGCCCGCGGCTGAGGCGCTCCGGCGCGCCGCCGGAATTGGTCCCGTCGCGGACCGAACAGGTAGGTTGGACCCTGACGATCGCTGTGTCCCGAGACACGCCCGTGCCGCGCCACCGGCGCCGCCCGGCAGGGCCGCAACGGACACCGAAATCCACTCGCGGAGGACGAAGAACATGACTGAGTCTGCACAGAAGACCGAGACCGCCCAGCTCGACTACGGCAACGGCGGCCGGCTCGAGCTGCCCGTCCAGGACGCCACCGAGGGCAACCGCGGGTACGCGATCACGAACATGCTCAAGGAGACCGGCAACGTCGTCTTCGACCCGGGGTTCATGAACACCGCCAACGCGCGCTCGGCCGTGACCTACATCGACGGCAACAACGGGATCCTCCGCTACCGGGGCTATCCGATCGAGGAGCTCGCCCAGCACTCGACCTTCATCGAGACCGCCTACCTCCTGATCTACGGCGAGCTCCCCACCCCGACCCAGCTCGAGGACTTCGACACCCGCATCCGCCGCCACACCATGGTCCACGAGGACCTGAAGAGCTTCTTCAACGGCTTCCCGCGCAACGCGCACCCCATGCCCGTGCTCTCCTCGGCGGTCTCGGCGCTGTCCACGTTCTACGCGGACTCCCTCGACCCGTTCGACGAGGAGCAGGTGGAGATCTCCACCATCCGGCTGCTGGCCAAGGTCCCCACCCTGGCCGCGTACGCCTTCAAGAAGTCCAAGGGCGAGCCGATGCTCTACCCCCAGAACGACCTCAACTACACGGAGAACTTCCTCCGCATGTGCTTCGGCGTGCCCGCCGAGGACTACGAGATCGACCCGACGATGGCCAAGGCCCTCGACGTGCTCCTGATGCTGCACGCCGACCACGAGCAGAACTGCTCCACCTCCACCGTCCGGCTCGTGGGCTCCTCCCACGCCAACATGTTCGCCTCCGTCTCCGCGGGCATCAACGCCCTCTACGGCCCGCTGCACGGCGGGGCGAACGAGGCCGTCCTGGCCATGCTCAACCGGATCCAGCAGGAGGGCACCTCGCCCGAGGACTACATGGACCAGGTCAAGAACAAGGAGTCGGGCGCCCGGCTCATGGGCTTCGGCCACCGCGTGTACAAGAACTACGATCCCCGGGCGCGCATCGTCAAGGACTACGCCCACGACATCCTCGAGAAGCTCGGCGGCAACGACGAGCAGCTCGAGATCGCGATGCGCCTCGAGGAGAAGGCCCTCGCCGACGACTACTTCGTGGAGCGCAAGCTGTACCCGAACGTCGACTTCTACACGGGCCTGATCTACAAGGCCATGGGCTTCCCGGAGAAGATGTTCACCGTCCTGTTCGCCATCGGCCGGCTCCCCGGCTGGGTCGCGCAGTGGCGCGAGATGATCGAGGACCCGGAGACGAAGATCGGCCGTCCGCGCCAGCTCTACGTGGGCGAGGGCGAGCGGCACTACCCGCAGGGCTGAGCCGCCCCTCCCCCGCGCCGCCGACGGCCGGGCCCGTCCCCCTCGGGGCGCGGGCCCGGCCGTTCCGCTCCGCCGCCCCCGCCGGTAGCGTGGGGGCATGAGCGAGCAGCGGCACACCCCGGACCGGATCACCGAGCTGGGCCCGGACGAGGTCTTCGTCTTCGGCTCCAACGCCCGCGGCGCCCACCTGGCCGGTGCGGCGCGCACCGCGGTCGAGCACTTCGGAGCGGTCCCGGGGCAGGGGCACGGACTGCAGGGGCGGTCCTACGCCGTCGACAGCATGAGCGGGTTCCCCGTGCTGGAGCGGGAGGCGGCCGCGTTCGTGGACTTCGCCCGCGCCCACCCGGAGCTGACGTTCTGGCTCACCCGGGTGGGCACGGGCATCGCCGGCCACGACGAGCGCCGGGTGGCCGCGCTGTTCGCGGACGCACCGCCCAACGTGGTCCGGCCCCGGGGCTGGTGAGCCGCTCGGCGGTCGGGGGCCCTCAGGCCCCCGCGTAGCCCTCGGGGTTGTTCCGCTGCCAGTTCCAGTGGTCGCGGCACATCGTGTCGATGTCCCGCTCGGCCGACCAGCCGAGCTCGGCCAGGGCCGCCGAGGGGTCGGCGTAGGAGACGGCGGCGTCGCCCGGGCGCCGGTCCACGACCTCGTAGGGGATGCTGCGCCCGGACGCCCGCTCGAAGGCGGCGTGCACCTCGAGCACCGAGTAGCCGTTGCCCGTGCCCAGGTTCCAGGTGTGCACCCCGCCGTGCCGGGCGAGGTGGTCCAGGGCCTTCAGATGGCCGTCGGCGAGGTCCACCACGTGGATGTAGTCGCGCACCCCGGTGCCGTCGGCGGTGGGGTAGTCGTCACCGAACACGCGCAGCTTCTCGCGCCGGCCCACGGCCACCTGGGCGATGAACGGGAGCAGGTTGTTCGGCACCCCGGTGGGGTCCTCGCCGATCCGGCCGGACTCGTGGGCGCCCACGGGGTTGAAGTAGCGCAGCAGGGCCACGCTCCACCCCGGGTCCGACGCGGCGAGGTCCACGAGCATGTCCTCGATGTGCTCCTTGGTCCGGCCGTACGGGTTCTGCGCGTCCATGGACTGCTTCTCGGTCAGCGGCATCTCCTCCGGGGCGCCGTAGACCGTGGCGGAGGAGGAGAAGACGATGGAGCGGCAGCCGTGGGCCTCCATGGCGTGCAGGAGGTTGAGGGTGCCGGTCACGTTGGTGCTGTAGTACCACAGCGGCTTCTCGGCCGACTCGCCCACGGCCTTGAGCCCGGCGAAGTGGATCACCGCCTCGGGCCGGTGCTCCGCGAACAGGGCGTCGAGCCCGGCGGGGTCCAGCAGGTCCACCTCGGCGAACGCTGCCGCCGGACGCCCCGCGAGCTCCTCGACGCGCTCCAGCGAGCTCCGGGAGGAGTTCGCGAGGTTGTCCATCACGACGACCTCGTGGCCCGCCTCGAGCAGGGCGAGGACGGTGTGCGAGCCGATGTAGCCGGTTCCTCCGGTGACGAGAATCTTCATGCGACCAGCGTATCGGCCGCGCCGCGGTGGGAGCCTCAGCGGCTCGCGAGGACCACCACGACGTCCTCCGCCGGCGGGGGCCCGTCCGGGTGCGCCTCGGTGCTCTCCACCCAGCCCGGGGCGGGGGCGAAGCGGGTGGTCCGCTGGTCCGCCCGCACCCAGCTGCGCCCGGCGTGGGAGACCTCCACGACGCCCAGCTGCTCGGCGTGGGCGACCGCCCAGTGGGCCACCGCCCAGCCCGTGGGCGTCCCGGGGGCGGGCAGGACGACCCGGTCGGCCTCGGTGCGCGCGGCGGGGGCCGCGGTGCCGAACGCCGCGCCGAGCGCGTCGGCCACCCGGGCAGGGTCCCCGGGCTGCTCGGGGTCGGCGAGCACGCAGTTCAGGGAGGCCTCGGTGCGCCCGGTCAGGCTCCCCGCGAAGGCCCGGGCCATGCCCTCGTGCTTGGCGTAGGCGTCCGGGTGCGCCGAGCGCTGGACCGCCTGGGCTGCCTCGGTCACGGACATCGACGAGAGGTCGACCTCGGCGAGGCGGTCGTAGAAGACCTCGGTGGCGTACGCCGGGTCCATGATCTGCTCGACCGTCCCCCAGCCCTGGGACGGGCGCTGCTGGAACAGGCCCACGGAGTCCCGGTCCCCGTAGTCGATGTTGACCAGCTGGGACTCCTGCATCGCGGTGGCCAGGGCGACGACGGCCGCCTCGGTGCCGGTGCCGCGCCGGACGGACTCCGCGGTGATCAGTGCCGCGTTGGCCGCCTGCTCGGAGGACAGGGTGTGCCGCCGGCGCTGCTCGTCCGCGTCCGTGGTGGAGACCACGCACCGGGGCTCGCCCGCCGAGGGCCGGCCGGCGCGCAGCTCGACGACCACGAGGGCCCCGGCGGCGAGCACGGCGCAGACCAGCAGCAGGACGAACAGGGACAGCCGGGCCGTCCTGGTGCGGCGGCCGGAGGCGGGGGAGGACACGGGCGCTCCTGGGCGGGAGGGGCGGGGGGTGGGACGGGCGACGCCGCGGGGCGCGGCCCCGCGGCGTCGTCGGATGCGGAGGACCCGCGGGATCAGTTGGCGTGCAGCGCTGCGTTGAGCTCCACGGTCCCGCCGGCGCGCGGCAGCACCTCGACGGCGCCGGTGAGCGAGTTGCGGCGGAACAGCAGGTTGGAGACGCCCGAGAGTTCCGAGGCCTTGGCCGTGGACTGCTCCCCGTCGGCGAGCACGCTCACCCGCGTGCCGGCGGTGACGTACAGGCCGGCCTCGACCACGCAGTCGTCGCCGAGGGAGATGCCCACACCGGAGTTCGCCCCGAGCAGCACGCGCTCGCCCACGGTGATCCGCTCCTTGCCGCCGCCGGAGAGGGTGCCCATGATGGACGCGCCGCCGCCGACGTCGGTGGCGTCGCCGACGACCACGCCGGCGCTGATCCGGCCCTCGACCATCGACTGGCCGAGCGTGCCGGCGTTGAAGTTCACGAAGCCCTCGTGCATCACGGTGGTGCCGGCCGCCAGGTGGGCGCCGAGCCGGATCCGGTTGGCGTCGCCGATCCGCACGCCCGAGGGGACCACGTAGTCGACCATGCGCGGGAACTTGTCGACGCTGTGCACCGTCACGTGCCCGCCGGTGGCCTTCATCCGCAGCAGGGCGAGGGTGAGCTCCTCGGCGAGCACGGGCCCGCGGTCGGTCCAGGCGACGTTGGCGAGCAGCCCGAAGACCCCGTCGAGGTTCAGGGTGTTGGGGCGCACGAGGCGGTGGGAGAGCAGGTGCAGGCGCAGGTACGCGTCGGCGGCGTCGGCGGGGGCGGCGTCCAGGTCGACGACCGTCTCGACGATCTCGCTGCGGACGTTGCGGTCCGGGTCGGCGGTGGCCGCGAGCCGCAGGTCGGCGTCGAGGGAGGTGTCGACCGCGTCGGAGAGGGACGGGGCCGGGTACCAGACGTCGAGGACGGTGCCCTCCTGGGGGCCGGAGGCCACGACGGTGGCCAGGCCGAGACCGGAGGCGGGACGAGAGGTGGAAGAAGTCATGGCGTCCATCCTACTGGGGCGGCGGGGCCCGGCCGATCCGGCGCCGGGGCCCCGCCGCTATGCTGGCAGCCATGATCGCACCCGAGCTGGACCTCGCCGCGGACCCCGCCGACCTCACGGCCGCCCTCATCGACCTGGAGTCCGTCTCGGGCGCCGAGGGGCCGATCGCCGACGCCGTCGAGGCCGCGCTGCGCCGCTCGCCGCACCTGACCGTGCACCGGGACGGGGACGCCGTGGTCGCCCGCACCGACCTGGGCCGGGGGGAGCGCGTGGTGCTCGCCGGCCACCTCGACACCGTGCCCCTGCCCACCGCGCCCGGCTCCCGCGGGACCGTGCCGTCGTCCTGGGCCGAGGTCGACGGCCGCCGAGTGCTCTACGGCCGCGGGGCCACCGACATGAAGGGCGGTGTGGCCGTCCAGCTCGTCCTCGCGGCCGCCCTGACCGCGCCGAACCGGGACGTCAGCTACGTCTTCTACGACCACGAGGAGGTCGACGCCGCGGCCAGCGGCCTGGCCCGCCTGCAGCGCAACGCCCCGGAGCTGCTCGAGGCGGACTTCGCGGTGCTGCTCGAGCCCACGGACGGGACGGTGGAGGGCGGGTGCAACGGCACGATGCGCTTCCGGATCACCACCACGGGCCGGGCCGCCCACTCGGGGCGGTCCTGGATCGGGGAGAACGCCATCCACAAGCAGGCCGACGTCCTGGCCCGCCTGGCCGCCTACGCGCCCCGGACGGTCACCGTGGAGGGCCTCGACTACCGCGAGGGGCTCAACGCGATCCGGATCGGCGGCGGCGTGGCGGGCAACGTCGTCCCGGACACCGCGAGCGTGGAGGTCAACTACCGCTTCGCCCCGGACAAGACCCCGGACGAGGCTGTCGCCCACGTCCGGGAGGTCTTCGCCGGATACGAGCTCGAGCTCACGGACCTCTCGCCGGCGGCCCGGCCCGGTCTCGACCGCCCGGCCGCGGCGGCGTTCGTGGCCGCCGTGGGACAGGAGCCGAAGCCGAAGTACGGCTGGACCGACGTGGCCCGCTTCTCGCAGATGGGCGTGCCCGCGGTGAACTTCGGTCCCGGCGACGCCCTGCTCGCCCACACCGACGACGAGCACGTGAGCGCCGACGCCGTCCGGGAGTGCCACCGGGCGCTGGCCGCCTGGCTCACGGACTGAGCGGGCTCGGACCGCGGCCTCCTCAGACCTTGGCCTCCTCGGCGGCCAGGGGACCCTCGGCCGGCTTGGTCGGCCCGCTCGTGCGGAAGCTGAGGTACCCGGACAGCCAGGCGGCCAGCGCCGTGAGCAGGTAGTTGATGAGCACGAACACCAGGGCGACCAGCAGCAGCACCTGCAGGATGTTGCCGTCCCCCGCCCCGAGGCGGCGGCCGCTCGCGAGCAGCTCCGGGTAGGTGATGATGTAGCCCAGCGCCGTGTCCTTAAGGATGACCACGAACTGGCTGACCAGCGAGGGCAGCATGGCCGTCAGCGCCTGCGGGAGCTCGATCATGCGCAGGGACCGCGACGGCGTGAGACCGATGACCAGCCCGGCCTCCCGCTGCCCCTTGGGCAGCTGGTGGACGCCGGAGCGGATCAGCTCGGCGATCACGGCCCCGTTGTAGAACATCAGCCCGAGCACCACTGCCCAGAAGGGCGCGCTGGTCGGCTCCACCAGGTCGCTGCGCCCGAGGGCCAGGTAGAAGAAGATCATCATGATCAGCACGGGCACGGCCCGGAAGAACTCGACCACCACGGTCGAGACCCACCGGACCGGACCGAGCTGGGAGAGCCGGCCCAGCCCGAAGAGCAGGCCGAAGCCGATGGAGAGCACCACGGCCAGCAGCGCGGCCCGGACGGTGTCCCACAGGCCCGGGAGCAGGAAGTTCTCCCACGTGCGGGCGGTGAACAGCGGGGCCCACTTCGCGGCCTCGAGCTGGCCCTGCTCGGCGAGCTTGCCCAGCACCACCCAGGCGAGGGCCGCCGCGAGCAGGACGCCGACCACGTTGAGCACCGCGCTCACCCGCCGGCCGCGGGGTCCCTGGATGTCGAAGAGGACGTTCTGGGTCTTGGCCATCAGCGCTTCACCGCCAGTTTCTTGGAGGCCCAGGTGGTGAGCAGGCCCACCGGGACCACGATGAGGACGAAGCCGAGGGCCACGACCAGGAAGATCGCGATCATCACGTCCGGGCGGAACTCGATCATGGTCTTCATGAGCGAGGCGATCTCGGCCACCGACGCGGCCGCGGCCACCGTCGTGTTCTTCGTCAGGGCGATCAGGGTGTTGCCGAGCGGCGTGATGGCTCCGCGCAGCGCCTGCGGGAAGATGACCAGCCGTGCCGCGGGGAGGAAGGACAGCCCGATCGCCCGGGCGGCCTCGGCCTGGCCGGCCGGCACCGTGTTGACCCCGGAGCGGATCGCCTCGCAGACGAAGGCCGCGTGGTAGAGGCTCAGCCCGACGACCGCCCAGTTGAAGAAGTTCTGGTTGAAGTCTGCGGACAGGCTGATGGTCAGCTGGCTCCACACCCCCAGGACGAGGAAGGCCAGGATGATCGTCAGCGGCGTGTTGCGGAACAGGTTCACGTACCCGGTGCCCAGCAGCCGCAGGGACGCGATGGGGGAGATGCGCATCAGGGCGACCAGCGCACCGAGGACGGCCGAGCCGATGGCGGCCCAGAAGGCCAGCTGGAGATTGACCCAGAAGGCGGCCAGGACGTCGTACTGCTCGAACAGGCTGGCGAAGTCGGTCAGGTAGTCGCTCACGGGAGCTCCCGGAGCTCGGGCTGGTGCTGGGTCACGCGGGAACCCTTCGTCGTGGATCGGTCGGTGTGCTGCCGGGACGGGAGCCCGTGGCCGGCCGGGCGGCGGCCGGCCACGGGCTCATACGTCCGTCGTCACTCGCCGCAGGGCTCCATCTCCGGCGGGTTGAGCTCCTCGTTGTACGAGTAGTCGGCCCCCTGCGTGTTGGCGGTGACCGCCTCCTCCCAGGCGCCCTCCTCGATCATCTTGGTGATGGCCTCGTTGACGGCCTCGCACTGGTCGGAGCCCTGGGGCAGGCCCACGCCGTAGCGCTCCTCCGAGAAGGTGTTGCCGACCACCTTGAACTTGCCCTGGTTGGCCTCGGTCGAGGCCAGGCCCGCGAGGATGATGTCGTCCGTGGTCACGGCGTCCACCTGGCCGGACTCCAGGAACGTCACGCACTCGGCGTAGCCGCCCTGCTCGACGAGGTTCACGCCGGGGTGGTCGTCCTTGACCTTCTGGGCGGAGGTCGAGCCCGTGACCGAGCACAGGTTCTTGCCCTCGAGGTCGGCGGGACCCTGGATGCTGTCGTCGTCGGCGCGGACCAGCAGGTCCTGGCCGGCCACGAAGTACGGGCCGGCGAAGTCCACGGTCTGGTCGCGCTCGTCGGTGATCGAGTAGGTCGCGAAGATCATGTCCACCTGCTCGTTCGCAAGCATGTTCTCCCGGTTCGCGGACGGGGACTCGACCCACTCGATCTGGTCCTCCGAGTAGCCGAGCTCGTTGGCGACGTAGGTCGCGACGTCGACGTCGAAGCCGGTGTACTCGGCGCCGTCCCGGAAGCCGAGGCCCGGCTGGTCGTACTTGATGCCGATCCGGACGTTCTCCCCGGACCCGCCGGTCTCACCGCCGCCGCCGGTCTCGCCTCCTCCACCGCCGCACGCGGTGAGGGTCAGGGCCGCGGCCGCGGCCATCGCGGCCAGTCCGAGAGGCTTGGTGTTGCGCATGGTGTGCTCCTTGCAGTCGAGGTGATGGCGTTCGGTCGGAGGGGCGGTCGGGGGCTCAGTGGCCGAGGATCTTGCCCAGGAAGTCCTGGGCCCGCTCGGAGCGCGGGTTCGTGAAGAACTCCTCGGGGGTGTTCTCCTCGACGATCTGCCCGTCGGCCATGAACACGACGCGGTCGGCGGCCTTGCGGGCGAAGCCCATCTCGTGGGTCACCACGATCATCGTCATGCCCTGCTTCGCGAGGGCGACCATGGTGTCGAGGACCTCGTTGATCATCTCGGGGTCGAGGGCGGAGGTGGGCTCGTCGAAGAGCATGACCTTCGGCTCCATGGCCAGGGCGCGGGCGATCGCCACGCGCTGCTGCTGGCCGCCGGAGAGCTGGGCCGGCAGCTTCTCGGCCTGGTTCGCCACGCCGACGCGGGTCAGCAGCTCCATGGCCTGCTTCTTCGCCTCGCCCGCCGACTTGCCGCGGACCTTGACGGGCCCCAGGGTCACGTTCTGCAGGACCGACTTGTGGGCGAAGAGGTTGAAGGACTGGAAGACCATGCCCACGTCCGCGCGCAGCTTCGCGAGGGCCTTGCCCTCCTCGGGCAGCCGCTTGCCGTCGATGAGGATCTCGCCGTCGTCGATGCTCTCGAGCCGGTTGATGGCGCGGCACAGGGTCGACTTCCCGGAGCCGGACGGCCCGATCACGACGACGACCTCCCCGCGCCGCACCTCCAGGTCGATGTCCTTGAGCACGTGGAGGTCTCCGAAGTGCTTGTTGACGCGCGACATGCGGACCAGGGCCTCGCCCGTGCCCGGCGCGGAGGAGGACGGTGCGGCGGCCGGCGGAGTGGCGTGTGACATACCGGAAAGATATCCCAGATTCGTCGCGTGTGATGGCGAACACGTTGCGATCGTGTTAATCGCGTACCGATCCGTAGCAATGTTTCGCCGGCGGTCGGGAACGCAGCTGCCGGGTTCCCCGGCGCGCGGCGCATAGCCTTGGTCCCATGACCGAACTCCTCGTCGTCCTCACCGGCCTGGTGCTGCTGCTGACCGTCGTGGGCGTCGTCCTGCTCGGCCGCGACCGGCTCTCCGGCCGGGTCGTGCCCGCCCGGGACGGGATCGTCGTGGAGCGGGCGCCCGGCGCCCCGCTCGTGCTGCCCGAGCGGATGACGCGGGAGGACGTGGAGCGGCTCGCCTTCTCCGTCCGGCGCCGCGGCTACGACCCCGGGGAGGTCCACGCCGTGCTCGACCGCCTCGCCCGGCAGCTGCCGTCCGACGGGTCCGGGCCCGGCCCGGAGAGGGGAGCGTGAGCTCCCGCCTGGCCGCCGCCCCGTGGTGGGCCCAGGCGGCGCTCGTCTGGGCGGCCTCCCGGGTGTGGGCGTGGGCCGTGTTCAGCACGGTGGGGCGGCAGCAGGGACCCGGTCCGTGGGGGGACGGCGCCCTCGGCTACCTCGCGTTCACCGGCATCTGGGACGCGGACTGGTACGAGCGGATCGCCCGGGAGGGCTACCCGGCGTCCCTGCCGCGGGACGAGGCCGGGCGCGTCCAGGAGAACGCCTGGGCGTTCTACCCGGTCTTCCCGCTGGCCGTCCGGGCGGTGGCGGGGCTCACCGGGACGGGCTGGGACGTGACCGCCTCGGTGCTGTCCCTGGCGGCGGGCTTCGCCGCCGCCCTGCTCGTCCACCGGCTCTTCCTCCGGTTCGCCGAGCCGGGCACCGCCCTGTGGGGACTGGCGTTCGTGGCGTTCAACCCGGTGGCCCCGGTGCTGCAGGTGCCCTACGCGGAGTCGCTGCACCTGGCCCTGCTCGCCGGGGCCCTGCTGCTCGTGGCCCGGGGGCGGCACCTCGCGGCGGCGCCGGTGGTGCTCGTCATGTGCCTGACCCGCCCGGCGGGGGTGCCCTTCGCCGCGGCCCTCGGGATCACGTGGCTGGTGCGGACCGTGCGCCGGCACCGGGCCGGGCGGCTGCGCCGCGCCGTCGACGCGTTCGACGGGCTGTTCGCCCTCGCGGTGTTCTCCTGCACGGCGGCCCTGGCCTGGCCGGCGATCGCCTGGTGGGTCACGGGGGAGCCGACGGCCTACACCGAGACGGAGACGGTGTGGCGGGGCGGGGGACTCGTGCCCGTGCGCCCGTGGTTCGACGCCGGGACGGACCTCTTCGGTCCCGTGGCGGGGCTCGCCGCCCCGGTGCTGCTGGTGGCCGGGGGCGCCGCGCTGCTGCGCGCCCGGGTGGTGCGCGAGCGGCTGGACCTGCTCACGCGCGTGTGGCTGGCGAGCTACGCCGTCTACCTGCTGCTGTTCCTGAACCCCCAGACCAGCACCTTCCGGCTGCTGCTGCCGCTGTTCCCGCTGGCCCTGCCGCTGGCCGCGCTCTCGGACTCGCGCGCCTACCGGGTCGCGTGCGTGCTCTCCGGCGCCGTGCTCCAGCTGGTCTGGGTGGGCTGGCTGTGGCACTGGAAGCAGCTGCCCGGCGGGGGGGACTACCCGCCGTGAGCCGCGGCGGGACGCGCCGACGCGTCCTGCCGCGGCCCGGCCCTGTCCGGGTCCACCGCAACGGCTCGGATAGGATGGGGACAACACCAACTGAGGAAGAGGAGTTCCCACATGGCGGCCATGAAGCCGAGAACCGGTGACGGACCGATGGAGGTCACCAAGGAGGGGCGCAGCCTCATCATGCGGGTGCCGCTCGAGGGCGGCGGGCGGCTCGTGGTCGAGCTCAAGCCGGGCGAGGCCGCCGAGCTCAAGGAGTGCCTCGCCGGCGTGACCGAGTGACGTCCGGCCGGCGACGGGCAGGGGCCCGGCACCAGGTGGTGCCGGGCCCCTGCCCGTCGCGGGTGGACCCCGGCCCGGCCGTGGACCGGTGCACGCCGGTGCGGTGCTGACCCGCGGGGCGGGGAACGGCCCGGGCGGGCCGCTCAGCGGCGGACGGCCAGCAGCAGGCCCGAGCCGGTGGTGAGCAGGGCGGTGCTGAAGCGCTCGTCCTCCCGGAAGAGCCGGTGCACGGCCCGCATGGTGCGGGTGTTCTCCTCGCGGTTGGCCGGCTGGGCCACCTTGTCCTGGTGCAGGGCGTCGTTGACCAGCAGCATCCCGCCCGGGCGCAGCAGCCGCACCGCCTCCTCGGCATAGTCGAGGGTCCCCTCGGAGTCCGCGTCCAGGAACACGAGGTCGTAGTTGCCGGCGCTGAGCCGGGGCATCACGAGGGACGCTCGGCCGGGGATGGTGCGGGTCCGGCTCGTCGGCACCCCGGCCTCCCGGAACGTGTCCCGGGCCGCGCGCAGAGCCCGGATGTCGGTGTCGATGGTGGTCAGCACGGACGCGGGCGGCAGCCCGCGCAGCAGCGCGAGCCCGGAGACCCCGGCCCCCGTGCCCACCTCCACGACGGTGGCGGGCCGCGCCGACGCGGCGAGCACCGTCAGGGCGGCGGCCGTGCCCGGGGTGACCGGGGGGATGCGCAGGGCGAGGGAGCGCTCCCGGGCGCGGTAGGCGAGCTCGTCCTCGACGGCGAACGCCTCGGCGTACGACCAGCTCGTCGTCTTGTCCGCGCCCATGTTCCGCCCTTCGTCGCTGTAGTGGATGCGCGTCATCCTACCGGCTGGGCTCCTTCGCCCGGCCATCGTCCAGTGCGCGCCCAGCTTGCCCGCCGATCATGGGAGGGAACCGGACCCCGTGCCCGCCCGCCGGGTCCGGCCCGGTACCAGTACGCCCACGGCCCCACGAGGAGGACCGATGCCCCGCCCGGACCGCGCCCGACCGGCCCGTCCCCGCAGCAGCGCGGTGCCCGTGGCTGCGGCGACCGTCAGCGCGGTGCTCACCCTGCTCCTCGGCTCCGGGTATGCGGTCGGGCGCACGGTCGTGGCGGAGGCCGCGGCCGCCCCGGAGCAGAGCCCGGTCTCCTCGTGGCACGGCACCGGCGGGGTCCTGCACGCGGACGAGGCGTCCGCGGACCGGTGGCGCGCGCAGGGGTGGACGCTGCCCACGCTCGCCGCGGACGGCTACCGGCTGATCTCCATGGCCCGCGACACCCGTTCCGGGCGCCCGATCGTCGCGGTCCGGCTCCAGCGCGGCGAGGAGGTCGTGCTCGTGGTCGAGCAGCGCGGCGGGATCGACCGGGAGAACCCCATGGACGGGATCACCGGGCTGCCCGTGAGCGCCGAGGGCCTGCAGCCGTCCGCGGTCGAGGGCGTCCCGCTGTGGGTGGACGCCGGGCCGCCGTGGCGGGTGGTGCTGGTCGGCGAGGACGTGGTCTACACCGTCACCGGGGACAGCGGCCCGTCCGCCATGGTCCGCACCGTCAACCACGTCGTGGCCGACGAGCGCAGCCGCGTGGTCGAGCCCGCCGCGGACGACCCCGGCGTCGCCGGGACGGTGGCCCTCGGCCTGCGCGAGATCTTCGACTGACCGGGCCGGGCTCCTCCGACTGGTAAAATTTCTCACTGTGCTCGGCATCAACGGCGGCGAAGCGATCATCCTGGTGCTCCTGGCCCTGTTCATCATCGGGCCGGAGCGGCTGCCGGAGTACGCCGAAAAGCTCAAGGAGCTCGTCAAGGCCGCCAAGCGCTACGCCACCGGCGCCACGGAGGAGCTCAAGGAGACGCTGGGCCCCGAGATCGCCGACGTCGACTGGCGCAAGCTCGACCCCCGTCAGTACGACCCCCGCACCATCGTGCGCCAGGCCCTGCTCGAGGACGACGAGCCGGCCCGGCCCGCCGCCCAGCGGCCCGTGCTCACCCGGCTCGCGCCCGGGGAGCGCGCCCCCTTCGACACCGAGGCCACCTGAGCCGTCCGGCCGGGCGCCCGTTCAGCGGGGCCCGAGGCCGAGCGGCCGGCCGGCCAGCCCGAGCGGGCGGGCGCCCAGCGCACCGGCCATCGAGCGCAGCGCGACCGCCGCGGGCGATGCCGGGGCCGACCACACCACCGGCCGGCCCGTGTCCCCGCCCTCGCGCAGCGCGACGTCGAGGGGCACGCCCCCGAGCAGCGGCACGTCGTAGCCGAGCCGCCGGGTCAGCGAGTCCGCGATCCGGGCGCCCCCGCCGGCGCCGAAGAGCTCGAGCACGCTGCCGTCGGGCATGGGCATGCCCGCCATGTTCTCGATCACCCCCGCCACCGGCTGCCCCGTCTGCACCGCCAGCGCGCCCGAGCGCTCGGCGACCTCGATCGCGGCCTGCTGGGGGGTGGAGACGACCAGCACCTCGGCCCGGGGCAGCAGCTGTGCCACGGAGATGGCGACGTCGCCGGTGCCCGGCGGGAGGTCGAGGAAGAGGTGGTCCAGGTCCCCGAAGTGCACGTCCGTGAGGAACTGCTCGACGGCGCGGTGCAGCATCGGCCCCCGCCAGGCCACCGGCTGGTCGGGGTCCACGAACATCCCGATCGAGATGACCTTGAGCACCCCGGCGCGGCCGGTGTCCTCCCGGGCGCCCTCGGGGACCTCCACCACCGGCGGCAGGATCATGTCCCCCACCTGGGTGGGGGCCCGGTCGATGCCCAGCAGGCCCGGGACGGAGAAGCCGTGGACGTCGGCGTCCACGATCCCCACGGACCGGCCCCGGGCGGCCAGGGCGGCGGCGAGGTTCACCGTGACGGTCGACTTGCCGACCCCGCCCTTGCCGCTGGTCACGGCGTGCACCCGGGTCAGGGAGGACGGGTCGTTGAAGGGCACGGTCCGGGTGTGGCCCACCCGCTCCTTGAGCGCGGTGCGCTGCTCGGCCGTCATCACCCCGATCTCCACGCCCACCGAGCGCACCCCGGCCACGGTCCCCACCGCCTCCCGGACGTCCTGCTCGATGGTCGAGCGCAGGGGGCAGCCGCTGATCGTCAGCAGCACGTGCACCGCGGCGTGGCCGGCGTCGTCGAGCGCGGCGGAGCGGATCATGCCCAGTTCCGTCACCGGACGACGCAGCTCGGGGTCGAGCACGCGGTCGAGCGCGGCGCGCAGGGCCGGGTGCAGGGCCTCGGGGGCCAGGGCGTCGTCGGGACGGGGGTCAGACACGGGGGATCCCTCTGGTCTCGGGGGTGGTGGTGCGCTCGGGGTTCCGGTTCCTGCGGCGGGCGCCCTTCCTCGGGTACGCCCCGGCCTCGGCGGTGTCCGGGGACTCGTCCTGCGCCTCGAGGATCTCCTCGAGCACCGAGCGCAGCTCGGAGCGCACGAAGTCGCGGGTGGCGACCTCGCGCAGCGCGATCCGCAGCGAGGCGATCTCCCGGGTCAGGTACTCGGTGTCGGCGAGGTTCTGCTGCGCGCGGCGGCGGTCCTCGTCCTGGGTGACGCGGTCCCGGTCGTCCTGCCGGTTCTGCGCCAGCAGCAGCAGCGGCGCGGCGTAGGACGCCTGCAGCGAGAGCATCAGCGTCAGCAGCGTGAAGTTCAGGGCCCTGGAGTCGAACTGCAGCTCCCGCGGGGCCAGGGTGTTCCAGCCCAGCCACAGCGCCACGAACACCGTCATCCAGAACAGGAACTGGGGCGTGCCCATGAAGCGGGCGAAGCCCTCCGTCCACTTGCCGAACGCGTCCGGGTTCGGCCGGAACCGGTCCAGCAGCCCCGGGCGGTGCTCCCGGGGCTGGTCCAGGGCGTTGACGCGGGCGCGCCGGGCCTCCCGCTCACTCATATCTCTTGCCCACCTTCCGGATCGGGGTGCCGTCGTCGGCCGTGCGCCAGTCGTCGGGCAACAGCGCGTCGAGGACGTCGTCGATGGTGATCGCCCCGACCACCCGGTCGTGGTCGTTGACCACGGGGATGATGGTGAGGTCGTAGGTCGCGAGCTCGCGCGCCACGTCCTGCACGGAGGCGAGGTCGGAGACGGGCTCGAGCGAGCGGTCGATGAGGTTGCCGACCGCCTCCGGCGGAGCGTAGCGCAGCAGCTTCTGCGTGTGCACCATGCCCAGGTACTTGCCGGTGGGCGTCTCCAGCGGAGGCCGGCAGACGATCACGGCCGCCGCCACGGCCGGGCTGAGCTCCTCCTGCCGGATGTGCGCGAGCGCCTCGGCCACGGTGGCCTCCGGGGGCAGGATGATCGGGACCGGCGTCATGAGCGAGCCGGCGGTGCCCTCCTCGTACTCCAGCAGCCGGCGCACGTCCTCCGCGTCGCCGGGCTGCATGAGCTCGAGCAGGTGCTCCGCCTCGGCGTCGGGCAGCGCGTTGAGCAGGTCGGCGGCGTCGTCGGGCTCCATCTCCTCCAGCACGGTGGCCGCGCGCTCGCGATCCATGCTGGTGAGGATGTAGACCTGGTCCTCCTCCGGCAGCTCCTGCAGGACGTCGGCGAGCCGGTCGTCCTGCAGCTCGTGGGCGATCTCGATCATCCGCTTCGCGTTCATGTCGTGGATCTCGTCGGCGAGGTCGGCGGGCGGCTCCTCCTCGTGGGAGGCGACCCACTGGGTGGCCGGCTGGTGGCCCGCGGCGGAAGGGTCGCCGGCGTCCTCCCAGTCGATGATCAGGGTCTCGTTGCGCCGGCGCATGAGGCCCCCGCCGGTGCCGGTGCGGCGGACGAAGAGCTGGGTGATCAGCCAGTCCCCGGTGTTGCGCTTGCGCTCCATGGCCATGTCCTCGACCGTGGCCGGGCCGGAGCCGTCGCGCAGCACCACGGTGCGGTCGAACAGCTCGCCGACGACGAGGGTCTCCGCGCCCCGCTGCTCGAAGCGGCGCAGGTTCACGAGCCCGGTGCTGATGATCTTGTCCGCGTCGATGCTGGTCACCCGGGTCATGGGCACGAACACGCGCTTCTTGCCGAGCACCTCCACCACGAGCCCGACCGCGAGGGGCCGGGGGGACGAGCGCCCGTACCGGGAGCTGCCCCGCATGAGCACGACGACGTCGCGCAGCCGCCCCAGACGGTCCCCCAGCGGGTCGAACACGTCCAGGCCGATCAGGCGCGCGATGAAGATCTTGTCGATGTTGCTGCTCACCGTACAAGACTACCCATCGGGTCCGCCCGGGCCGATCCGGCCGGGGAGGGCCCGGACGAGGGCGGCCATGGGGGAGAATGGTGCCATGAGCTCGCCACGGTCCCTGTCCCCCGCCAGCCCCGCCGTCCGCGGTCTGCCCCGCGGGGAGGTGATCGGCCGCTACGGCACCTACGCCGACGCGCAGAAGGCCGTGGACCACCTCGCGGACGAGCAGTTCGAGGTGGACCGGATCGCGATCGTCGGCAACGACCTGAAGTCCGTGGAGCAGGTGACCGGCCGGCTCAGCTACCCGAAGGTCGCGGGCCAGGGCGCGCTCAACGGCATGGTCTTCGGCGCCTTCCTCGGGATGATCCTCTCCCTGCTGGGCGGCGGCGAGTGGGTGTCCGCCCTGCTCGTCTCGGTGCTCATGGGCGGGGCGTTCTGGATGCTCCTGGCCACCGTGACCTACGCGATGCAGCGCGGGAAGCGGGACTTCACCTCGACGAACCAGATCGTCGCGACCTCCTACGACGTCGTGGCGGCCCCCGAGGTGGCCCAGCGCGCCCAGCAGGTGCTGCAGGGCCTGCGCGGGCTGCAGAGCCTGCCGCGCGCCGCCGGTCCCGCGGCCGGCCGGCCGCAGGGCCCGCCCCAGGCCCCCGGCCCGGGACCGGGGCAGGCGTCGCACGGCGCCCCGTGGCAGCGGCCGCCCCACGGCGCCCCGGCGGGCCAGGCTCCCGGGCCCCAGGGCCCGGGACCGCAGGGCTCCGGGGGACCCGCTCCCGGACCGCAGCAGGGGGAGCAGGCGCTCGGGCGTCCCCCCGGCTTCGAGGACCTGCCGGACGGCCGGCCCCAGTACGGCATCCGGCTTCCGGCCGGCGAACCGGCCGACCGCGGCGCGGACGGCGGCACGGACCGCGGCACCGGCCCGGGTCCCGGCCGGGGCGAGCCGCCCGCCGGCGGGAGCACGTCGGCCGACGCGTCCCGCTGACGGGCGGCCGGCGGCTCAGCTGGGGTCGACGCCCTCGCGGGCGTGCCACAGGCCGGTCATCCAGGCCTCGACCTCGTCGGGGGTGCGCGGCAGCCCTGAGGACAGGTTGACGTTGCCGTCCTCCGTGATCAGGACGTCGTCCTCGATCCGCACGCCGATCCCGCGGTACTCCTCGGGCACCGCGAGGTCCTCCGCCTTGAAGTAGAGGCCGGGCTCGATCGTGAACACCATGCCGGGCTCGATCACCCCGTCCACGTAGAGCTCCCGCTTGGCCTGCGCGCAGTCGTGCACGTCCAGGCCCAGGTGGTGGCTGGTGCCGTGCGGCATCCAGCGCCGGTGGTGCTGGCCCTCCGCGGACAGCGAGACCTCCGCGGGCACGGGGAGCAGCCCCCAGCTCTCGAGCCGCCGGGCGAGCACCTCCATGGCGGCGGCGTGCACGTCGCGGAAGCGGTTGCCCGGCACCGCGGCGTCGAACGCCGCGTCGGCGGCGTCGAGGACGGCCTGGTAGATCCGCCGCTGCACGTCGCTGTAGCGCCCGTTGACCGGCAGGGTGCGGGTGATGTCGGCCGTGTAGAGGGAGTCCGCCTCCACGCCCGCGTCCACGAGGATGAGCTCCCCGGGGATCACCCGGCCGGTGTTGCGGATCCAGTGCAGCACCGTGGCGTTGTTGCCGCACGCCGCGATGGTGTCGTAGCCGAGGTCGTTGCCGTCCGTCCGGGCGCGGGCGAAGAAGGCGCCCTCGACCATCCGCTCGCCGCGGTGGCGGTGGCCCGCGGCCTCGGGGAGCACGTGCACGATGTCGGTGAAGCCGGCGATCGTGGCGTCCACGGCCGTGCGCAGCTGCTCGACCTCGTGGTCGTCCTTGACGAGGCGCAGCTCCGAGAGCGCCTCGGCGAGCTCGCCGTCGAGGGCGTCGGAGGTCTCCAGCTCCACGCCGGTGTTGATCCGGGAGGTGTCGACCAGGGCGTCGACGTTGAGGTCGACCTCGCGCACCAGGCGGATCCGCAGCCCGCCCAGGGCGGTCGGGCCCGCGTTCTTGGTGACCGCGTCCTCGAGCCCGCCGAGGTCCCGGGTGCGCAGCCCGTAGGCGGCGCCCAGCGCCTCCAGGGTCGGGCGGGGCCCCACCCAGAACTCCCCGTTCTTGGCGTCCGCGTAGAACTCCTTGGAGTCCCGCCCGGCCATCGGGTGGAAGTACAGGGTGGCCTCGTGGTGGCCGCCGTCGTCGCCGCGGCCCTCGTCCACGGGCTCGAGCACCAGGACGGCGTCCGGCTCGTGGTCCACGCCCAGACCGGTGAGGTGCGCGAAGGCGGAGTGCGGGCGGAAGCGGTAGTCGGTGTCGTTGGAGCGCACCTTCAGCGGGCCGGCGGGCAGCACGAGGCGCTCGCCCGGGAACTGCTCGGAGATCCGCCGGCGGCGCCGGGCCGCGAAGTCGGCCACCGGCTCCCGCTCGACCTCGGCGGGCTCGGCGTCGGCCCATTGGGAGGCCATGAACTGCTGGAAGGCGGGTGAGTCGGGGCGCTGCGACCGGTTCTCGACCCGGTCGGAGAGCGGCTGCGGGGCGTCCTGGGGAGTGCTGCTGTGCTCTGTCATGGTTCCTTTCCTCGTGTCGTCCGTCTCATCGTGCCACGGGAGACCGCGAGCCGTCCCCGCCGGGGCCGGTATCGTGGAGGCGTGAAGATCGACCTGCACACCCACTCCGCCGACTCCGACGGCACGGAGAGCCCGGCGGACGTCGCCCGCGCCGCCCACGCGGCGGGCCTGGACGTGTTCGCGCTGACCGACCACGACACCACCTCCGGGTGGCAGGCGGCGGGGGACACGGCGGTGGCCCTCGGGGTCGCCTTCGTGCCGGGCATGGAGATCTCCTGCACCACGGCGAACGGCATCTCCGTGCACCTGTTGAGCTACCTGCACGACCCCGCGGACCCGGCGCTGCTGGCCGAGATCGAGTCCTCCCGCGGCTCCCGGCGCACCCGCGCCCAGCGCATGGTCGAGCTCCTCGCGGAGGACTACCCGATCGACTGGGACGTGGTCCTGGACCACGTGCACGAGGACGCGACGGTGGGCCGCCCGCACATCGCCGACGCCCTGGTCAGCGTCGGGGTCGTGGAGAACCGCAGCGCCGCGTTCGCCTCGGTGCTGCACAGCCGTTCCCGCTACTACGTCCCGCACTACGCCCCGGACCCGGTGCGCGCGGTGCACCTGGTGCGGGCCGCCGGGGGCGTCCCGGTGTTCGCCCACCCCCTCGCGGCCGCCCGGGGGCGGGTGGTCGGGCCCGAGGTCTTCGAGGCCATGATCGACGCCGGCCTCGCGGGACTCGAGGTGGCCCACCGGGACAACCCGGACGACGCCCGGGCGAGCCTCGTGCACATGGCCTCCGAGCACGACCTGCTGGTCACGGGCTCGAGCGACTACCACGGCGCCGGCAAGCCCAACCGCCTCGGCGAGAACCTGACGTCCGTGCAGTCGCTCGTGCGGATCGAGGAGCAGGCCACCTCCGGCGTCGGCGTCCGGTACGCCTGAGGCCCCACCCGCCGGGGAGCCCGCCGTCCCGGGCGGCTCAGCCCCAGACGACGGCGTGCGGCAGCCGGGCGCGCATGACCTCGACCGCCTCCGGGTTGCTGTCCGCGCACACGAACCGCCGGCCCAGCTGCTGGGCGGCGGCGCCGAGGGTCCCGGAGCCGGCGAAGAAGTCCAGCACCCAGTCCCCGCGGGCGGAGCTGGCCGCGACCATCCGCCGCACGAGGCCCACCGGCTTCTGGGTGGGGTAGCCGGTCTTCTCCCGCCCGGTGGGGGAGACGATGGTGTGCCACCACACGTCCGTGGGCAGCTTGCCCCGCTCGACCTTCTCCGGGGTCACCAGGCCCGGCGCCATGTAGGGCTCCCGGTCCACCTCGGCGCTGTCGAACAGGTAGCGCTCGGGGTCCTTGACGTAGACGAGGACGTTGTCGTGCTTGGCCGGCCACCGGCGGCGGGAGCGCCCGCCGTAGTCGTAGGCCCAGATGATCTCGTTGAGGAAGCACTCCCGGCCGAAGATCGTGTCCAGCATGACCTTGGCGTAGTGCACCTCCCGGTAGTCGAGGTGCAGGTAGAGCGTCCCGTCGTCGGCGAGGACCCGCCACGCCTCGCGCAGCCGGGGCTCCAGGAACCCCCAGTAGTCGGCGAACGCGTCGTCGTAGCTGCGCAGGGCGCCGAGCACGGTCGTGTAGGAGCGGCCGGCGAAGCCGGTGCGGTCGCCCTCGCCGACCGCCGCGGGGGTCATGGTGGACGCCCGCCGCCGCTGGGTGCGGCCCGTGTTGAAGGGCGGGTCCACGTAGATCATGCGGAAGGCCCCGTCGGGCAGCCGCCGCAGGAGATCCAGGTTCTCCGCGGCGACCACCGCGTCGGGGCCCTCGGCGTCGAAGGCGAAGGGGCTCACTCGCCGGCGGTGCCGCTCTGCGCCTGCTGGACCTCGCCGCTGCCCGTGCCGCCGCGCCGGCGCCGGCGCCTGCGGGTGGCGCCGTCCGGGGTGTGCTCCACCGAGGTCTCCCGAGGGGTCTCCCGGGCGGTCTCTCGGTCCCGCCCGCGCGGGGTCTCACGGGGCTCCCCGGTCTTCTCGGTGTCCTCCCGGCGGACCCGGCGTTCGGTCCGGGCCTCGCCCCGGCGGGCTCCGCCGCCCGAGCGGGACGCGTCGCGGTCGCGGGAGCGCCCGCCCCGGCTCTCGCCGCGGTTCTCGCCGCGGGGACCGCCCTTGCGCCCGCCCGGCTCGCCCAGGTCCTCGAGCACCTCGGCCTCGAGCCCGGCGTGGGTGCGCTTCGAGCGGGGCAGCCGGCCCTTGGTGCCCTTCGGGATGCCCAGGTCCTCGTACAGGTGCTCCGAGGAGGAGTAGGTCTCGCGGGGCTCGGGGATGCCGAGCTCGAGGGCCTTGTCGATCAGCCGCCAGCGCGGCACGTCGTCCCAGTCGACGAAGGTCACGGCCGTGCCCTTGTTGCCCGCGCGGCCGGTGCGGCCGGTGCGGTGCAGATAGGTCTTCTCGTCCTCGGGGCACTGGAAGTTGATGACGTGGGTGACGTCCACGACGTCGATGCCGCGGGCGGCCACGTCCGTGGCCACGAGGACGTCGACCTTGTTGTTGCGGAAGGCGCGCAGGGCCTGCTCGCGCGCGCCCTGGCCGAGGTCGCCGTGCAGGGGAGCGGCGGCGAAGCCCCGGGAGATCAGCTCGTCCGCGAGCTTGGCGGCGGCCCGCTTGGTCTTCGTGAACACGATCGTGCGCCCGCGCCCCTCGGCCTGCAGGATCCGGGCCACGACCTCGTCCTTGTCGAGCTGGTGGGCCCGGTAGACGACCTGGCGGATGTCCTTCTTGGTGGCGCCCTCGTCGGGCGCGGCGGCCCGGATGTGCATGGGCTTGGTCATGTAGCGGCGGGCCATGGCCACCACGGGGCCGGGCATCGTCGCGGAGAACAGCATCGTCTGGCGGACCTCGGGCACGGCCGCGAGGAGCTTCTCGACGTCGGGCAGGAAGCCCAGGTCCAGCATCTCGTCGGCCTCGTCGAGGACCACGGCCCGCACCGCCGAGAGGTCCAGGTGGCGCTGCCGGTTCAGGTCGATGAGCCGGCCGGGGGTGCCCACGACCACCTCGACGCCCCGCTGGAGCTCCTCGATCTGGGGCTCGTAGGCGCGCCCGCCGTAGATGGTCG
Source organism: Kocuria sabuli (assembly GCF_040981185.1). Taxonomy (NCBI): domain Bacteria; kingdom Bacillati; phylum Actinomycetota; class Actinomycetes; order Micrococcales; family Micrococcaceae; genus Kocuria; species Kocuria sabuli. The sequence goes on along the minus strand of NZ_JAVHZE010000001.1, from coordinate 439,205 downwards.
CCACCCGGGCGTCGCGGGTCCGCGCGGCGGTGGAGAGGTCGTGGCCGACCTGGACCGCGAGCTCGCGCGTGGGCACCACGATGAGCGCCTGGGGGGCGCCCGGGTTCTTCAGCCGGTCCCAGCCGGCGTCGCCGCGGCCCACGACGCGCTGGACCACGGGGATGCCGAAGCCCAGGGTCTTGCCCGTGCCGGTCTTGGCCTGGCCGATGATGTCCTGCCCGGACAGGGCCACGGGCAGGGTCATGGCCTGGATCGGGAAGGGGTGCAGGATGCCCTCGGCCTCGAGGGAGTCGACGATGTCCTGGCGCACCCCGAACTCGGCGAAGCCCTGCGGCAGCGGCTCGGGGTGCTCGTCGGTCTCGACGACGAGCTCGGGGGTGCCGGTCAGCGCCTCCTCGCGGGGGGCGGTGTCCTCGGTGGTGGTGTCGGTGATGGGGTCGGTCACGATCGGGTTCCTTCGTTCGGGCACGCCCGCTGAGGGGCGGGGACCGCGAGGTCCGGCCGCCGGGCCGCCGTCGTGGCGGGCGCCGGGGCGTGCGTTGGGTGGAAGCCGATCGTGAGCGTGCGCCGCCCCGGCCGGGCGCGCCACGGGTCGTGGCGCCCGGATCCGGTCCCGTGCGCGGCCGCCGTGCGGGGCCTGGTCGCGGGGGAGCGGGGGGCGAAGGTGTCTGTCGTTCGTGGGATCGCGGGTACGACCGGTCATCCAGTGCGCTTAACAGTGTAGCCCGGCGACCGCGCACACTCCGTGCGGTCGCCGGGCCGGGGTCCCGCCGTGCTCGGCGGAGGGCGCTCAGTCGTCCTTGGTGAAGGGCGTGAAGCCCACGGTCCGCTTCTGCTCGGCACCGACGGCTGCGTAGCCGATGACGCCGGCGGGGACCACGGTCACGTTGCCCTTGGTGTCCGTGAGGGTCAGCGGGTTCCCGGAGGAGACGGCCGCGGTGATCTTCTCCACGGCCTCCTGCGCCTCGAGGGCGGAGTCGACGACGATCTCCCGGGCGACGTGCTGAACACCGATCTTGATTTCCATGGGTCCTCCTCGGGACAGGCTGCGGGGTGCGTCCCGGTCAGTCTAGGGAGGGCCCTACTCCCAGTCCTCGTCGATGATCGAGATTCCGCCCCAAGCTAAACGGAAGATCTGCCGCTGCGCCTCGGCCCGCTCGCCGGTGCCCGGGTTGCGGATCCAGTGCACCGCGGCGGTCTGCGCCATGCCCGTCAGGGAGCGGGAGACGAGCACCGCGTGCGGGTGGCTCAGCCCCGCGTTCGGTCCGAGCACCGCGGCGATCGCGTCGGACACGGCCAGGTGGAAGTTCTCGAACCGCTCCGCGACCTCCGGGTCCGCGAGCAGGTCCGACTCGAAGATCAGCCGGTGCGCCTCCGGGTTGGCCTCCACGAAGCCGAAGTAGACGTCCAGCATGGACTCCACCCGCTCGCGGTTGACCTCGCTGCCCCGCAGCGCGGACACCAGGGCCGACGAGAGCTCCAGGAGGTAGTAGTCGACGAGTGCCAGGTAGAGCTCGCGCTTGCCGGGGAAGTGCTGGTAGAGCACGGGCTTGCTCACCTGGGCGGCGTCCGCGATGTCGTCCATCGACGACCCGTGGTAGCCGTTCGAGGAGAACACGGTCAGAGCCGTCTCCAGCAGCTGCCGGCGGCGTGCCTCCCGCGGAAGGCGCGCGGGGCGGCCTCTCCTGGTCTCGTTCATGAACCGTTCCTCCTCAACGGGCCGGCGGGGCCGGCCGCACCGGTGCTGCCCTACCCCGCCGCCTGCGGACGGTGGTCGATCTCCGCGGCCTGGGCGGCGAGCGGGGGAGCGGTCCGCTCGGCCGGGGCCGGGGGGACCTCGATCCCGTACAGGGCCGCCAGGCCGGTGATGTACTCGTCCTGCCGGCCCTGCGCGGCGAGCTCGCGGGCCCGGACGGTCGGGGTGTGCAGGAGGGAACGGACCATGCGGCGCATCGCGAGCTCGATCTGCTCCTGCGCGGCCGTGCACCCGTGGTGGGACGTGACCTTCTCGAGCTCGGCGTCGAGGACGGCCATGGTGTGCTTGCGCAGCGCCACGATCGCGGCGTCCATGTCCCGCCCGTCCTGGCTCGCGGCGAACTCCTGGGCCGCCTGCTCGACGATCCCGGTCGCGGCCTCGACCGACTCCCGGGTCTCGTCCGGGGCCGCCAGGCGCACCGACTCGAGGGAGATCAGCTCGACCCCGGGCAGGTCCGCCACGGCGGGGTCGAAGTCGCGGGTCAGCGCGAGGTCGACGACGGTGCGGGGGCCGGACGGGAACGCGGCCGCGCCCATGGGGGAGGAGCCGCCGCTGCAGCCGATCACGACGTCGGCGCGCTCGAGGGCCGCGGCCAGGTCCCCGGCCTCCACCGGGGTCCCGCCGCGGTTCTGCGTGAACTGCTCCGCGCGGCCGGAGGCGGAGTGCACCTCGATGTCGGCGCAGCCGCGGTCGCGCAGGGCGGCCATGGTGGCCCCGGCGTAGGCGCCCGTGCCGAACACGAGCGCTCGGCGCGAGGCCCAGGTGCCGGTGGTGACGTCGTCGGCGAGGTCCAGGGCCACGGAGACGATCGAGCGGCCCCGCTCGCCCAGCGCGGTCTGCGTCCCGACCTTGCGGGCGGTGCGCGCCGCCGCCTCGAAGAGGCGCTGGAGGTGGCCCGAGACGGTCCCCGCCTGCTGGGCCTCGTTGAGCGCCCGCCGGACCTGACCGGTGATCTCGCGCTCGCCCACCACGGCGGACTCCAGCCCGGAGACCACCGTGAAGAGGTGGCGGGCCGCGCCCGCGTCGGTGAAGGCCCGCAGCGAGCCCGTGACGAACTCGGGATCGAGCCCGGAGCGGGAGCCGATCTGCTCGGCGAGCTCCCCGAGGACCTCGTCCAGCGCGGTCCGGGGCGAGGTGCCGGGTGCGGGGGCGAGCTCGCCGTAGAGCTCCAGCCGGTTGCACGTGGACAGCGTCACGGCGCCCTGGAGCCGGCCGGAGCGGACCATCTCCTCGGACAGACCGAGAGCACCGGTGCTGAGACGCGCAACGGTGTTCAGATCGACGTTCTGGTGGGAGGCGACGAGTGCGAAGAGGACCACAGTCCATTCATACTAGACGGTCACCGCGGATCCGTGCCCGGTGACGCGTGAGAGACCTCTCACGCCGTGGCGGTGACGCTGCGTCAGTAAACGACGTCGGTGTTCCTTGGCACAATGGAGGCACTATGCCTACCACCCCTGAGACGGCGAGCACGCCGGACACGTCGACCGCAGCCGTTCCCGGGCATCCCACGGACGGCACCCACCCCGCGACGGCGCTCGACCGCCTGACCGGCTCGCTCGGGGCGCTGCCGGAGCGCCACCCGCTGCGCTCCGCAGGGACGCTGGACGCGCCCCTGCTGCAGGCCCTCACCGGCCGCACGCCCGCCCGCCGCCCGGTGTGGTTCATGCGGCAGGCGGGCCGCTCGCTGCCGGAGTACCGCAGCCTCCGCCAGGGCACCGCGATGCTCGACGCCTGCCTCGACCCCGCGATGGCCGCCGAGATCACCCTGCAGCCGGTGCGCCGGCACGACGTCGACGCCGCCATCTTCTTCTCCGACATCGTCGTGCCCATGCGCGTGGCCGGGGTGGACGTCGAGATCGTCCCCGGCCGGGGGCCCGTGCTGGAGCGCCCCGTGCGCACCGCCGCGGACGTGGCCGCCCTCCCGGAGCTCGAGGCCGCCGCCCTGGACCCGATCCGGGAGGCCGTCGCCCGCACCGTCGCCGAGCTCGGTGCCACCCCGCTCATCGGCTTCGCCGGGGCCCCCTTCACCGTGGCCGCCTACATGGTGGAGGGCGGGCCCTCGCGGGACCACCTCCTGCCGCGCACCATGATGCACGCCGACCCCGCCGCGTGGCGGGCGCTCGCCGAGTGGGCGGCCCGGACCTCCGGCGCGTTCCTGCGCGCCCAGGTCGAGGCCGGTGCCTCCGCCGTGCAGCTGTTCGACTCCTGGGCCGGCTCCCTCTCGCTGGCCGACTACCGTGCGCACGTCCTGGAGCACTCGGCGGCCGCGCTCGGCGCCGTCGCCGACCTCCCCGTGCCCCGGGTGCACTTCGGGACCGGCACGGGCGAGCTGCTCCCGGCCATGCGCGACGCCGGGGCGGACGCCGTCGGCGTCGACTACCGGCTGCCGCTCGAGGAGGCCAACCGCCGGCTCGGCGGCCGCACGGTGCTCCAGGGCAACATCGACCCGGCCCTGCTCGCCGCCCCGTGGCCCGTGCTGGCCGAGCACGTGCGCGAGGTGCTGCGCGGCGGGGACTCCGCGCCCGGCCACGTCGTCAACCTCGGCCACGGCGTCCCCCCGGGGACGGACCCCCAGGTGCTGACCGACCTCGTGGGCTTCGTCCACGACCAGCCGCTGGAGCAGTCCCCGCGCGAGGGAACGCCGTGAGCCCCGGACCCGGCGGACGGCGGATCCGGCCGCGCTCCGCCCTCGTGGTGGGCGGCGGGGTCTCCGGCCTCGTGGCCGCCCACGACCTCGCCGCCCGCGGACTGCGCGTCACGCTGGTCGAGGCCGAGGACCACCTCGGCGGCGCCGTCGGCGCCCACCAGGTGGCGGGCCTCGTCATGGACTCCGGGGCGGAGTCCTTCGCGACGCGCTCCCGGGCCGTCCCCGACCTCCTGGACGAGCTCGGCCTGGGCGACCGGGTCGTGCAGCCGCACCGCGCCGGCTCCTGGCTCTTCCTGCCGGAGGGCGCGGTGCCGGCCCCGGACTCCGGGATCCTCGGCATCCCCGCCGACCCGAGCGCGCCCCGGCTGCGGACCGCCCTCGGCCGGGCGGGCGCCACCCGCGCCGGGCTCGACCGCCGGCTGCCCGCGTTCGTCGGCCTGACCGAGCGCTCCCTCGGCGGGCTCGTCCGGGCGCGGATGGGGGCGCGCGTGCTCGAGCGGCTGGTCGCGCCGTTCACCACGGGCGTGCACTCCGCCCACCCCGACGACCTCGACGTCGACGCGGTGGCTCCCGGGCTGCGCCAGGCCCTGCGCGAGCATGGCTCCCTCGGGGCCGCCGCGGGCGCCCTGCGCCGTGCCGCCCCCGCGGGCTCGAACGTGGCCGGGCTGCGCGGCGGGATGAACGCCCTGTCCGAGACGCTCGTGCGCGAGCTCGAGCGGGCGGGCGTGAAGCTCGTGACCGACTACGACGTCATCGCCCTGGACCGCGATCCCCGGCGCGACGGCTGGATGGTCATCCAGCGCCAGCCGCGCCGCGGGGAGAAGACCGCCGTGGCCCGGGGCGAGCTGCTCGTCATGGCCACGGACGGCGCGACCGCCATCCGGCTCCTGGCGAGCCACCGCGACGAGCTCCAGCGCTTCATGCCGGAACCGGGTCCCCAGGTGGCCCTGGCCACGCTCGTGGTGGACGAGCCCCGCCTGGACGGCGCACCGCGCGGCACGGGCCTGCTCGTGAGCGAGGACGCGCCCGCGGTGCGCGCCAAGGCCCTCACCCACGCCAGCGCGAAGTGGGACTGGGTCCGGGAGGCCGCCGGCCCCGGTCGGCACGTCCTGCGCCTGTCCTACGGCCGGGCCCAGGCCGACCCCGCCGCGGTGCCCCCCGAGGTGGCCCTGCCCGACGACCAGCTCATCCGCCTGGCGCTCTCCGACGCCTCGACCCTGATGGGCGTCACCCTGCGGCCCCGGCAGCTGGTCGGCGCCGACATCGTGCGCTGGCGCTCGGCCCTGCCCCGTGCGGGGGTCGGCCACGCCCGGCGGGTGGCGGAGTTCCGCGGGGCGCTCGCGGAGCTGCCCGACGCCGCCGCCGTCGGCGGGTGGCTGGCGGGCACGGGGCTGGCCTCCGTCGTCGCCGACACCCGCGCGCAGGTCCGCGCCCTGCTCGCCGAGGCGGGCGTCCCGGAGGACGCCGCGCCGTCCCGGGCCGAGCCGGCCCGGAGGACACCGACCACACCCGACGAAAGGACCGATCCTTGAGCCACGACACCAGGCCGCAGCCGCACGACGGCCGTCCCGCCGCCGCGCCCGAGCAGCCGCAGGACGGGGGCGCGGAGCAGCTGTACTGGGCCGTCTGGTCCGTGTTCGCCCGTCCCGCGGCGTCCACCGCCGCCGCCGACGCCTCCGCCGCGGAGTTCGACGGCGTCGTCGAGCAGCTGGCGGCCGAGGGCGTGACGCTGCGCGGGGTCTACGACGTCTCCGGGATGCGCGAGGACGCCGACGTCCTCACCTGGCTGCACGGCGAGGACCCGCAGGCCCTGCAGGCGGCGGTCCGCCGGCTGCGCCGCACGGGGCTGCTGGCCGGCACGTCCCAGGTCTGGAACGCGATGGGCGTCCACCGGGAGGCGGAGTTCACCCGCAACCACTCGCCGTCCTTCGCCCGCGGGGTCCCGGCCGAGCAGTGGGTGTGCGTCTACCCGTTCGTGCGCTCCTACGAGTGGTACTACATGAACCCCCAGCGCCGCGGCGAGATGCTGCGCAACCACGGGATGGCGGCGCGGGACTACCCGCAGGTGCTCGCCAACACCATCGCGTGCTTCGGGCTCAACGACTTCGAGTGGCTGCTGGCCCTCGAGGCGCCCGAGCTCGTGGACCTCGTGGACGTGATGCGGGCCTTCCGCAACACGGAGGCCCGGCTGCACGTGCGCGAGGAGACACCCTTCTACACCGGTCGCCGGATCGGCACCGAGGAGATCGCGGAGGTGCTCCGATGAGCGTCGAGAACGAGCTGTCCCGTGCCCGGGCGCACGCGCCCGTGGACTACGACGCCGTCGTCCTCTCCTCCTTTGGGGGGCCCGAGGGCCAGGACGACGTCCTGCCCTTCCTGCGCAACGTCACGAAGGGCCGCGGCATCCCCGACGAGCGGCTCGAGGAGGTCGCCACCCACTACCGGGCCAACGGCGGTGTGAGCCCCATCAACGCCCAGAACCGTGCCCTGCGGGCCGCCCTCGAGGCCGAGCTGCTGGGCCGGGGGATGCACGTGCCCGTGCTGTGGGCCAACCGCAACTGGTCGCCCTACGTGACCGACGTGGTGCGGGAGTGCCACGCCCGCGGCATGCGCAAGCTGCTGGTCCTCGCCACGAGCGCCTACTCCAGCTACTCCGGGTGCCGGCAGTACCGGGAGGACTACGGCGTCGCGCTCGAGGAGCTCGGCCTGCGGGACGAGATGCAGATCGACAAGGTCCGCCAGTACTACGACTCCGAGGGCTTCGTGCAGCCCTTCGTCGAGGGCCTCCGCGAGGGTCTCGCGCAGGTCCGCGGGCGGCTCGGCGCCGACGGGGGCCGGATCGCGGTCCTGTTCTGCACCCACTCCATCCCCACCACCGACGCCGAGGCCTCCGGGCCGGCACGGATGGACTTCGAGGAGGACTCCGCCTACGTGGCCCAGCACCTGGCCGTCGCCCGGACCGTGCTCGAGCGCGTCGGTCCGGAGGAGCTGGGGGACCACACCTGGGACCTCGTCTACCAGTCCCGCTCCGGGCCCCTACAGGTGCCGTGGCTCGAGCCGGACGTCAACGACGCCCTCGAGGAGCTCGCCGGGCGCGGCGTCGCCGGCGTGGTGCTCGTGCCGCTGGGCTTCGTCTCCGACCACATGGAGGTCAAGTGGGACCTCGACACCGAGGCCCTCGAGACCTGCGAGCGGCTCGGCCTCCCCGCCGTCCGCACCCCCACCGCGGGCACGCACCCGGCCTTCGTGGCCGGGCTCGCGGACCTCGTGGAGCAGCGGGTCGCCGACCGCACCGCGCCGCCGCGGGCCTCCGCGTGCGCCCCGGGCACGTGGTTCGACGACTGCGCCCCGGACTGCTGCGTCAAGGTGCTGCGCGGCGCCTCCGGGCCGCGGCCGACGATCGCCCAGCGGCCGGAGGGCGAGCCGATCCCGGCCGGCCTCGACGACGCGGGGGAGGTGCGGTCCGCGTGAGCGCCGAGACCGCCGCGGAACGGCCGGTCCTGCGGGTCGGGACCCGCGGCTCCCAGCTCGCCCTCACCCAGACCACCACGGCGGCCCGCGCCGTGGCGGCGGCGGGCGGGCTGGAGCCCGAGCTCGTCACGATCCGCACCGAGGGCGACGTGCTCACCGGACCGCTGTCCCAGATGGGCGGGACCGGCGTCTTCGCCACGGCCCTGCGCGCGGCGCTGCTGGCCGGCTCGGTGGACCTCGCCGTGCACTCGCTCAAGGACCTGCCCACCGCCCCCGTGCCGGGGCTCGAGGTGGCCGCGGTGCCGGAGCGGGAGGACCCACGTGACGCCCTGTGCGCCCGGGACGGCCTGACCCTCGCGCAGCTGCCTGCGGGGGCCAGGGTCGGCACCGGCTCCCCGCGGCGGGCGGCGCAGGTGCGCGCGGCCCGCCCGGACCTGGAGATCGTCGACATCCGCGGCAACGTGGGCACCCGGCTGGCCCGCGTGGCCCCCGGCGACCTCGACGCCGTGGTGCTCGCCGCCTCGGGGCTCCGGCGGCTGGGCCGGGAGGACGCGATCACGGAGCTGATCGACCCTGCCGTCATGCTCCCCGCACCGGGCCAGGGCGCCCTGGCCCTGGAGTGCCGCGCCGAGGACGCCTCCGGCGACGCCCCGCTCGCCGCGGCCCTGGCCGCGGTGGACCACCGGGACACCCGGCTCGCCGTGACCGCCGAGCGGGCGCTGCTGACCCGCCTCGAGGCCGGGTGCGCCGCCCCCGTGGGCACCTTCGGGCGGCTCGAGGGCGACGAGCTCGTGCTCGACGTGGTCGTGGCCGACCCCGACGGCAGCCGGCTCATGCGCCGCAGCGGCACGACCGCGGAGCGCACCGTCGACGCTGCCCGGGGCCTCGGCACACGACTGGCCGAGGAGCTGCTCGCCGACGGCGCCGGCCGGCTGGCCCGGTTGACGCTCTGAGACCCGTGCCGCCGCCCGGCCACGACGACGACCACCCCGGCGCCCTGCGCGGCGCCCGGGTGGTCGTCACCCGCTCCGCCGACCGCGCCCGGGAGCTCGTGGCGCTGCTGCGGGCCGAGGGCGCCGGGGTGCGGCTCGCGCCGCTGCTCGAGCCGACCCTGCCGGCCGACACCGGGCCGCTGGCCGCGCTGCTGGACCGTGCGTCGGACCCTGGAACGGCCGGGCGCACGTGGCTGGCCGTGACCTCGGTCAACACGGTCCGGGCCCTGCAGGCGGTGGCCGGTGTCCCGGCCCGGCCGGGACTCGGCGACCGGCTGGCCGCGGCGCGGAGCGCGGGGCTGCGCGTGGCCGCGGTCGGGGACGCCACGGCGGCGGCCCTCACGGCCGCCGGGCTGGTCCCGGACCTCGTTCCCGGCACGGCGCACTCGGCCGCCGGGCTGCTCGCGGACTGGCCGGCCGAACCGGCCCCCGGCACCGTCCTGCTGCCCCTCTCCGCCCGTGCGAGACCCTCCCTCGAGGCGGGCCTGACCGCGAAGGGGTACCGTGTCGTCACGGCCACGGCCTACGAGACGGTCCCGTGGCCGGCCCCGGCACCCCTCGTCCCGGGCAGCGCGGAGCACGCCGACGGCGTGCCGACGCTGGACCGGGCGGAGCTGCTGGCGGCCCTCGCCGCCGGCGAGGCCGATGCGGTGGTGCTCACGGCGCCGTCGCACCTCGCCGAGCTCGTCGGCGACGACCCGGCCGTCCTGGCGGGCACCGCCCTCGTGGCCATCGGCGATCCGACCCGCCGGGCCGCCGCCGACCGCGGCTTGTCCGCCCTCGCGGCGTCCCGCCCCACCCCGGAGGCGGTCCGCGCCGCTCTCGCCCGGGTCCTCGCGACCCCCGACGGGGCGCAGCGCCCCGCACCGACGACACCGACGACACCCACGACCGAGGAGACGACCTCCGTGACCCACCGAACCCCGCGCTACGACCTGGTGTCCCGGCCCCGCCGGCTGCGCAGCACCCCCGCCGTGCGCCGCCTCGCCGCGCAGACCAGGGTCCACCCCGCCGACCTCATCCTGCCCGTGTTCGTGCGGGAGGGGCTCACTGAGCCCGCCCCGCTCGGCTCCATGCCGGGCGTCGTCCAGCACTCCATGGACTCCCTCCGGCGCGCCGCGGCGGAGGTCGCGGCCAAGGGCCTGGGCGGGATCATGCTCTTCGGCGTGCCCGCCGAGCGCGACCCCCGGGGCAGCGCGGGGTGCGATCCCGAGGGCATCCTGAACCGTGCCCTGCGCGCCGTCCGCGCCGAGGTGGGCGACGACACGGTGGTCATGGCGGACCTGTGCCTCGACGAGTTCACGGACCACGGCCACTGCGGCGTGCTGGCCGGCGACGGGACCGTAGACAACGACGCGACCCTGGAGGTCTACGGCCGGATGGCCGTCGCCCAGGCCGAGGCCGGGGCCCACGTGCTCGGCCCCTCCGGCATGATGGACGGCCAGGTCGGGGTGATCCGCTCCGCCCTCGACGAGGCGGGACGCCCCGACGTCGCCGTCCTGGCCTACTCCGTGAAGTACTCCTCGGCGTTCTACGGCCCGTTCCGCGAGGCCGTGGACTCCCAGCTGCAGGGCGACCGGCGCACCTACCAGATGGACCCCGCCAACCGGCGGGAGGCCCTGCACGAGCTGCAGCTGGACCTGGACGAGGGCGCCGACATGGTCATGGTCAAGCCCGCCATGAGCTACCTCGACGTCCTGCGCGACGTCGCCGAGGTCTCCCCGGTGCCCGTCTCCGCCTACCAGATCTCCGGCGAGTACGCCATGATCGAGGCCGCCGCGGCCAACGGGTGGATCGACCGGCGGGCCGCCGTCCAGGAGTCCGTGCTCTCCATCCGCCGCGCCGGGGCCGACTCCGTGCTCACCTACTTCGCCGTCGAGCTCGCGGACTGGTTCCGCGAGGAGAACGGCCTCTCCTGACCCCCACCATCCCCGAGCCGGCACCCCCGGCGGAAGGAAGCAGACAGAACCCATGAGCGTTTCCCAGGAACTCTTCGACCGAGCACGCAAGGTCATGCCCGGCGGGGTCAACTCGCCGGTGCGCGCGTTCGCGTCCGTGGGCGGCACCCCGCCGTTCATCACCGCGGCCAAGGGCCCGTACCTCACCGACGCCGACGGCCGCGAGTACGTGGACCTCGTCAGCTCGTGGGGGCCCGCTCTCATCGGCCACTCCCACCCGACCGTCATCGAGGCGGTGCACGAGGCCGTGGAGCGAGGCCTGTCCTTCGGGGCGACGACGCGCGGCGAGACCGAGCTCGCGGAGCTGGTCGTCGAGCGGATCGGCGCGATCGACGAGCTGCGCATGGTCTCGACCGGCACCGAGGCGGCCATGACCGCGATCCGCCTGGCGCGCGGCGTGACCGGCCGGGACCTGGTCGTGAAGTTCGCCGGGTGCTACCACGGGCACGTGGACTCCCTGCTGTCCGAGGCGGGCTCCGGGGTGGCGACCCTGGCCCTGCCCGGCTCCGCGGGCGTCACCGCGGCCACCGCGGCCGAGACCCTGGTGCTGCCCTACAACGACCTCGCCGCCGTGGAGGAGGCCTTCGCCGCCCACCCCGGCCGGATCGCGGCCGTCATCACCGAGGGCGCCCCCGCCAACATGGGCGTGGTCGCCCCCGGCGAGGGCTTCAACGCCGGGCTGCGCCGGATCACCCGGGAGCACGGGGCGCTGATGATCTTCGACGAGGTGCTCACCGGGTTCCGCGTGCACGAGGCGGGCTACTGGGGCCTCACCGCGGCCGGCGAGGACGGCTGGGAGCCGGACCTGTTCATGTTCGGCAAGGTCATCGGCGGCGGCCTGCCCGTGGCCGGCGTGGGCGGCCGCGCCGAGGTGATGAACCACCTCGCGCCGCTGGGCCCCGTCTACCAGGCGGGCACGCTGTCCGGGAACCCCGTGGCCATGGCCGCGGGCGCGGCGACGCTGCGCACCGCGGACCGGATCGCCTACCAGACCGTGGACCGCCGCTCGGCGCAGCTGCAGGAGGCCGTGCGGGCGGCGCTGAACGAGGCGGGGGTCGACCACTCGATCCAGTCGGCCGGCAACCTGTTCTCGGTCGCGTTCGGCACCTCGGCCACCGGCGTGCACGACTACGCGCAGGCCAGGGCGCAGGAGACGTTCCGCTACCCGGCGTTCTTCCACGCGATGCTGGACCAGGGCGTGTACCTGCCCCCGTCCGTGTTCGAGGCCTGGTTCCTCTCCGCGGCCCACGACGACGCCGCGATGGAGCGGATCGTCTCCGCCCTCCCGGCCGCGGCCCGCGCGGCCGCCGAGGCCCGGCCGGCGGCCTGACACCCGGGTCCTCCGGGGACGCTCAGGCGTCCTCGGAGGAGCCCACCGGCCAGGCGCCGTCGACCACCGCGTCCGGACGGGTGCGGCGGAAGTACGCCTGCAGGTCCGCCGCCTGCTCCGCGGCCCAGCCCACCTGGTCGGCGTGCAGGTCCGCGGCCGGGCGCGCCAGCGCGGGGAAGCGGTGCGCCATGAGCACGGCGAGCCGCTCGGTGGCCACCGCGTCGGCCGCGGAGGTGTGCGCCGCCGTGAGCTCGACCCCGTACTCCTCGCAGAGCGCCCCGAGGGTCCGCTTGCCGCGCCGGTACTTGTGCACCTGCTTGTTGAGCACGAACGGGTCGAGCACCGGGAAGGGCGCCGGGACGCTCACGCCGTGCCGCCGGGCCTCCCGCGCGAGGACCGTGAAGTCGTAGGCGGCGTTGAACACCAGCACCGGCGTTCCCGCCGCGAACAGCTCGGCCAGGACACCGGCGACCTGTGCGACCACCTCCGCCGCGGACCTGCCCTCGGCGCGGGCGCGCTCGGTGCTCACCCCGTGCACGGCCGCCGCCTCCTCCGGGATCTCCACCCCCGGGTCCGCCAACCACTCCCACTCGTCCGTCACCGCGCCGGAGGCGTCGGTGCGCACGACGGTCGCCGTGACGATGCGGGCCGTGCGCGGATCACGGCCGGTCGTCTCGAGGTCGAAGGCCGCCCGCGGTCCCTCCGTCCACGCCGGGGCGCCGCCCGGCGCCCCGAGGTCGAACAGGACGGCCTGCTCCGCGGCGGTGCCCGCCGGGGACGGCGCGGGCCGTGCGCGCAGGGGCGCGGCGTCGAACAGGGGCGGCTGCCCGGTGGGCTCGACGGGGTGTGAGGACGGCGACATGGCTCCACCGTACCGGCCGCCCCCGACCCGCCGTGCACGGCCGTGCACCGCCGGCGCCGCCCGGGCCGGACCCCCGCACCGTCCGTCGTCCGCGGTGCCCTCCCGGCCCGGGCGGACCGGCCGGGGTCTTGCCGGAACAGGTGAAGCGTGCTTCACTGGTCGGCACAGGGAGGGGAGTATCCCACCAGCGTCCCGTCGTCACTACGGCCCCGTGTTCGGGGCCCGGCGGACGAGCCCGTCGAGGGCCGGGAGAGACCTCCGATCGGATCGATCGGGAGGTTCGTCATGGAAGTTCCGTTCTGGGTCTGGGCCGCGGTGCTGGGTTTCATCCTGGTGATGCTGGCCGTCGACCTGTTCGCCCACCGCCACGCGCACGTCATCGGGGTGCACGAGGCGGCCGTGTGGTCGGGGGTGTGGGTGGTCTTCGGGGTCGGCTTCGGTGCGCTGGTCTGGTGGGTGTGGGGCGCGGAGTTCGGCCAGCAGTACTTCGCCGGATATCTGATCGAGAAGTCCCTGGCCGTGGACAACGTGTTCGTGTGGGCCATCATCTTCAGCTGGTTCGCCGTTCCGCGGGAGTACCAGCACCGGGTGCTGTTCCTGGGCGTGCTCGGCGCCCTGGTGTTCCGCGGCCTGTTCATCGCCGCCGGCGCCCTGCTGATCCAGCACTTCTCCTGGATCCTCTACGTCTTCGCGGCGTTCCTGCTCTACACCGGGTGGCGGATGATCCGGCAGCGCAACGAGCACCTGGACCCGGAGCGGTCGAAGGTGCTGCGGGTGTTCCGCCGTTTCGTGCCCATGACCGACGCCTTCTACGGGCAGAAGCTGGTGGTGCGCCGGGACGGCGTGCTGCTGGCGACCCCGCTGCTGGCGGTGCTGGTCCTGGTCGAGGTCACCGACGTGGTCTTCGCGGTGGACTCGATCCCGGCGATCTTCGCCGTGACGGACGAGGTGTTCCTCGTCTTCACCGCCAACGCCTTCGCGATCCTGGGGCTGCGGGCGATGTACTTCCTGCTCGCGGACCTGATCCACCGCTTCGTGTACCTGAAGGTCGGCCTGGCCCTGGTGCTGATCTGGGTGGGGACCAAGATGCTGCTCAAGATCGACCTCTTCTACATCCCCACCAGCATCTCCCTGGCGGTGGTGGCCACGATCCTGACGGTCTCGGTGGTCACCAGCCTGCGGGCCACCCGCGGTGCGGGCCGCCGGGCCCTGCCGTCCCCGCCCGTGCCGCCCTTCCGCACCGCCTCGGAGGCCGAGATCGACGCGCTGGACCTGCTGTGGGGCCGCAGGTACCCCACCGTCCGCCGGAGCGCCGGGGAGGCCGACCAGGATGCCGTCGGGCTCCACGACGGCGGAGCCCCGGCCCGCCGGGGCGCCGGGGACGGCATCCGGCCCGGCGCCCACGACGACCATGACCGACACCACGAAGGAGAACCACGATGAGCGTTCCGTCCACCGGCGCCCGCCGACCGGTCGCCGCGGTGATCACCGACGGCCCCGAGGCCGCGGCGGTCGCCCGCCGCGCCGCCCGCATCGCCACGGAGGAGGGGCGGCCCGTGCTCCTGCTCGTGCCCGTGCTGCGGTCGGCGTTCACCGCCGACGCCGTCATCGCCCGGCGCGTGCACGAACAGGCGCTGCAGGAGGCGCAGGCCGTCGCGGCCCGCGCCCTGCCGGCCCTGGAGACCGCCGGGGTGACGGTCCGCGTGCAGGCGGTCTGGCACCGGAACTGTCCCCTCCGCGGCGCCCGTCAGGCGCGGGCGATCGCCGTGGCGCACGCGGCGCACCGGGCCGGGGCCCCGCTGGTCGTCACCCCGGCCCAGGTCCCGGTGCCCACGGTGCAGCACGGGCCCGGGGTGGTGCTCGTCGCCGCCGGGACGGCCTCACCGCTCGCGGTGCACCGCCCGGCGCGCTCCCGGGGCCTCGACGAGCTGTGAACCAGCCACCCCACGGGAGGAGCCCGAGATGACCTGCCCCTCAGCGTCCCCGGCCGACGTCGAGCCGCCGGACCAGGTCCGGGCGGACGGCGCCCCGGCCGAGGCGCGGCCGCGGAGGGCCGCACCGGCCGGGGCGCCCGAGCCGGGCGGCACCGTGCCCGGAACGCGGCCGCCGTGGACCTTCCTGACCAACCACGGCCACGTCCTGCTGGCCGTGACCCGCTCCCGGGACGCCCGGGTCAGCGAGATCGCCGCCCAGGTGGGCATCTCGGGGCGGGCCACGCTGAGCATCCTCAAGGACCTGGAGTCCGCCGGCTACCTCAGCCGGCAGCGGAACGGGCGCCGCAGCCGCTACACGGTCGACGGGCACCGGCCCTTCCGGCACCCGACCGTCGCCGCCCACGAGATCGGGGAGCTGCTGGCCGTCCTCGCCCCGGCGGAGGACGGGGGCGAGGGCGTCGTGCCTTAGTCCGTCGGAGTGCCGTGATGAGATGAGACCCATGCGGCATTCCGAGGACAGCCCCCACGCCACCGCCGCCGCGCCCGCTGCGGGTCCGGTGCGCTGGAGCCTGGTGCCCCCCGCCGGCGCCGATCCCGAACGCCCGTCCTGGCGGCCCGGTGCCGAGCAGGAGGTCGTGGCCGGGCTCCCCGCAGGGTGCGGTCCCCGGCTGGTGCTCGGCGGACCCGGGACCGGACGGACCCGGGTGCTCGTGGAGCTCGCGGCGCGCCGGATCCGGCAGGGCCTCGACCCGGACCGGCTGCTCGTGCTCACCCCCTCCCGGCTCTCCGCGGCCAGGCTGCGGGACGACCTCACGGCCGCCGTGGCCGCCACCATGAGCTCCCCGCCCGTGCGGGCCTGGCAGTCCTACGCCTTCGACCTGCTCCGGCGGGCCCAGAACGAGGGGCTGCTCGCCGGCGTGACCCGCGGGCCCAAGCTCCTGTCCGGCCCCGAGCAGGACGTCCTCATCGGCGAGCTCATGGCCGGGCACGCCGCCGGGGAGGGCACCGCCGTGGTGTGGCCGGCGGACCTCCAGGAGGCGCTGGGCACCCGGGGCTTCCGGCAGGAGGTGCGCGAGCTGTTCGACCGGATGTCGGAGTACGACCTCGCGCCCGCCGACCTCCGGGCCCTCGCCCGCCGGCTGGAACGGCCGGACTGGTCCGCGGCCGCCGGGATGCGCGCCGAGTACCAGGCCGTGCGCCGGCTCCGGATGCCCGAGTCCTACGACCCCGCCGCCCTGGTGACCGAGGCCGCCCGGGTCCTCGAGGAGCAGCCGGAGTTCCTGCGGGCCGAGCAGGAACGGCTGGACCTCGTGCTCGTGGACGACCTCCAGGAGGCGACGCCCTCGATCCACCGGCTGCTCGCCGTCCTGTGCCGGGGGAGGGACACCGTGCTGACCGCCTGCACGGACACCGTGGTGCAGGGCTTCCGGGGCGCCCGGCCCGACCTCCTGCGCACCCTCGAGGACCGCCTCGCCGAACCCGGCCGCCCGCTCCACCGGCACCTGCTGGGGGAGAGCCAGCGGATGCCGCCGGCCGTCGCCGACGTCTGGGAGCGCGTGGCGGAGCGCGTCCCCGCCGTGGCCGGGGCGAGGCATCCGCGCCGGCTGGAGCACTCCGACGGCGCGGCGGAGCGGGGGGAGGTCAGCACGGTGGTGCTCTCCTCCCCGCTGCACGAGGCCCGCTGGATCGCCCACCAGGTCCTGGAGCGGCACCTCGTGCAGGGCGTCCCGCTGGCGGACATGGCCGTGGTCGTGCGCAACGGCCGCCACCTGGAGAGCCTGGAGCGCCAGCTCTCGGCCCTGGGCGTGCCCGTCAGCACCTCCGCCGCGGAGACCCCGGTGCGGGACGAACCGGCCGTGCGCCCGATGCTCGGCGCGCTGCGGATCGTCACCGAGGCCGCGGCCGCGGAGCGCAGGGACGACGGGCACTTCGGTGCCCTCACGGTGCAGGCGGCCGTGGAGCTGCTGTCCTCCCGGATCGGGGGTGCCTCGCCGATGGACCTCCGGCGGCTGCGCCAGCGGCTCCGGGCCGAGGAGCTCGCCGGCGGCGGGGGCCGCACCAGCGACGACCTGCTCGTGGAGGCCCTCGTGGCACCCGGGGCGCTCGACGCGGCCGGAGTGCGCTCGGTGCCCGCCCGCAGGATCGCCCGGATGCTCACGGCCGGCCGGCGCGCGCTGCGCGAGGAGGGCGCCACCGCCGAGACCGTCCTGTGGGCGCTGTGGGAGGCGGCCGGGGTCGCCGAGCCCTGGCGCCGCCGCGCCCTCGAGGGCGGTCCGGCGGGCCGGCGGGCCGACCGCGACCTCGACGCGGTCGTGAGCCTGTTCGAGGCGGCCGAGCGCTACGTCGACCACCTGCCCGGTGCGAGCCCCGCCCAGTTCCTGGACTACATCGAGAGCCAGGAGCTGCCCATGGACACCCTGGCCGCCCGCGCCCCGACCGACGAGACCGTCGAGATCATGACACCGGCCACCTCGGCGGGCCGGCAGTGGCCGGTCGTCTTCGTCGCCGGGGTCCAGGAGGGCGTGTGGCCGAACACCCGCCTGCGCGGGCAGCTGCTGGCCGCGGACCTGCTCACGGACGCCCTCGACCTCGGGGTGGACCAGGCCGCGCGGGTCACGCCGGTGACCCGGATGCGGGAGGTCCGCCACGACGAGCTGCGCTCCTTCGCCGCCGCGGTCTCCCGCAGCCGGAGGACGCTCGTGGTGACGGCGGCCTCCGACGAGGACGAGCAGCCCTCCGAGTTCCTCGACCTCGTCGACCCGCCCGGCGCCGGACCGGAGGCCGGCGTGCGGGCCGTGGTCGACGCCCCGCGGCCCATGACGCTGCGCGCCCTCGTGGCAGAGCTGCGCCAGTGGGTGCAGCTGCACGAGGAGGACCCGGTGCGCTCCGAGGCGGCCGCACGGCTGCTCCACCGCATCGCCTCCTCCCCGCGCCCGGTGCCCGGCGCCCATCCGGACACCTGGTGGGGGGCGGCCGAGCTCTCCAGCACGGACCCGGTCTTCGACGACGGGGTGCCGGTGCCCGTCTCCCCGTCCCGGATCGAGACCATCCACCGCTCCCCGCTCGACTGGTTCGTCTCGGCCTCCCGCGCCGAGGCCGCCACCGACCTCAGCCGCAGCCTCGGCTCCCTGGTGCACGCCATCGCCGAGGAGTTCCCGGAGGCCCCGGGCTCCGAGCTGGTGGCCGAGCTCGAACGCCGCTGGCCGACCCTGGGGCTGCCCGAGACGTGGGAGTCCGCGGTGCAGCTCGAGCGTGCCCGGCAGATGCTGGGCAAGTTCGCCCGGTACGTCGTGGACGCCCGCAGCCGGCACGGCCGGCGGCTGGCCTCGGTGGAGGGCTCCTTCAGCGTCCTCGTCCAGGGACGGGCCCGGGACGCCCTCCTCCGGGGCCGCGTGGACCGCCTGGAGCTCGACGAGCAGGGCCGCTACGTCGTCGTCGACCTCAAGACGGGCCGGAACCAGCCGGCCGGGGCGAGGATCGCCGAGCACCCCCAGCTGGCGGCCTACCAGGTGGCACTGTCCGCGGGGGCGGGAACGGCCATGGTCGCGGACGAGGGCGAGACCGTCCTCGAGCTGCCCGGCGGCACGGTCACGGAGCTCTCCGGCGGTGCCCTGCTCGTCCAGCTCGGCACCCGGGCGAAGTCCCCGTCCGTGCAGCAGCAGGACCCCCTGGACCCCGAGGACACCTGGGCCCGGGACCTGATCACCCGCGCCGCGGAGCTCGTGGCCGGGGAGCGCTTCGTCGCCCGCCACGACCAGGCGGAGAACGCCTTCGGCGGGCACGGGTGCAAGCTGCCCCAGATCTGTCCCCTCTGCGCCGAGGGCCGGCAGGTGAGCGAACCGTGAGCACTGTCCCCGGCAGCACCGCACCCGGACACGAGAAGGGCGACGCACCCATGACCGAGGTCTCCACGCCCCGCACCGAGCGGCCCGGGCACGACGCGGGCCGGCACCCCTACGACGGCGTCGAGCCCCGGTACAGCCCCGAGGAGCTCGCCGAGCACCTCGGGGGCAACCGCCCCACCGCGCAGCAGTCCGCCGTGATCTCCGCCCCGCTCTCGCCCCGGCTCGTGGTCGCCGGCGCGGGCTCGGGCAAGACCGCGACCATGGTCGACCGGGTCGTCTGGCTCGTGGCCAACGGCGTCGTCGCCCCGGACCAGGTCCTCGGCGTCACGTTCACCCGCAAGGCCGCCGGGGAGCTGGGGGAGCGGATGCGCACCCGGCTCGCCCGGCTGCGCGCCCACGGCCTCGTCGCGCCCGTCGGCGTCGAGGACGACGACGCCCCGGCCGCGCCCCAGGACCCCACGGTCAGCACCTACCACGCCTACGCCAACACCCTCGTGCGCAACTACGGGCTGCGGATCGGCATCGAGCCGGACACCACGCTGCTGGGCCAGGCCCGGACGTGGCAGATCGCCGCGCAGACCGTGGAGGCCTGGACCGGGGAGCTCCTCGAGGCCATGCCCGCGAAGTCCACCATGGTCCGCGCGGTCCTCGACCTCGCCTCGGCGTGCGCGGAGCACCTCGTGGCGCCGGAGGCCGTGGAGCGCTTCGCGGCGCAGCTGCTCGGCGAGCTGGCCACCACGCCACCGGGCCGGCGGAAGAAGACCCTCGGCGCGCAGCTGAAGAAGGTCGAGGAGAACCAGCGCACCGCGTGGGTCCTCGCCGAGCTCGTGGCGGACTTCGCCCGGCGCAAGGAGGAGGCCCAGGCCATGGACTTCGGGGACCTGCTCTCCGCCGCCGCCCGGCTGGCCGAGCAGGACCCGGCCGCCCGCCGGACCGAGCGGGAGCAGCACCGCGTGGTGCTCCTCGACGAGTTCCAGGACACCTCGCACGCCCAGCTGCGGCTCTTCGCCGCCCTGTTCGGGCACGGCCACTCCGTGATGGCCGTGGGCGACCCCCAGCAGTCGATCTACGGGTTCCGCGGGGCCTCGGCGGGGCAGCTGTTCGGCTTCCACGACTCCTTCCCGGTCGCACCCGGGGAGGACGGGGAGCCGAGCTTCCTCACCACCGCGTGGCGCAACGACGCCGGCATCCTCGACGTCGCCAACACCCTGGCGGCCCCTCTGCGCACCCCGCCGGCGTGGGCGAGGGGGGCGTCCTCCCTGACCGTCCCCGAACTCACGCCCCGGCCCGGGGCCGGCACCGGCCACGTCCGGCTCAGCCGGTACGCCACCGACGTCGAGGAGGCGGCCGCCCTCGCGGAGCAGGTGCTCGCCCGCCGCGAGGAGCACCGCGGGGAGCCGGAGGAGCAGATGCCCACCATGGCGGTGCTCTGCCGCAAGCGCGCACAGATCGAGCCCGTGCGCCGGGAGCTGGCCGCCCGCGGGATCCCCTACGAGGTCGTGGGCCTCGGCGGGCTGCTCAGCACCCCGGAGGTCTCCGACGTCGTCGCGACCCTGCGGGTGCTGGACGACCCCGGCCGTTCGGACGCCCTCGTGCGCCTGCTCGCGGGGGCCCGGTGGCGGATCGGGACCCGGGACCTCATGGCGCTCTCCGACTGGGCGTCGCACCTGGAACGGCGCCGCACCGAGGCCGCGCAGGCGGGCCGGCCCGAGGACCTGGAGAGCCCGGTGACCCCGGAGGAGGCCGAGGACGAGGCCCTGGTCGAGCCCGACCTCTCCGACCACGCGTCGCTGATCGAGGCGATCGAGACCCTCCCGCGCCCCGGCTGGACGTCCGCGCAGGCCCGGTCCCTGTCCGGGACCGCGCGGGCGCGGCTGACCGAGCTGCGGGCGGAGCTGGAGCACCTGCGCTCCTACCTCTCCGACGACCTGCCGAGCCTGCTGCACGAGATCGAGACGGTCCTCGGCCTCGACGTCGAGGTGGCGGCGCACCCCCACCGCTCGTCCCACCGGGCGCGGCGGAACCTGGACGCCTTCCAGGAGGCGGCGCAGGCGTTCACGGCGTCCTCCGCGACCGGCGACGTCTCGGCGTTCCTCGCCTGGCTCGACGTCACGCTGGCGGAGGAGAACGGGCTCGAGCCGGGTCCCGACCGCACCCGGCACGACGCCGTGCAGCTGGTCACGGTGCACTCGTCCAAGGGCCTCGAGTGGGACCACGTCTACGTGCCCGGCCTCAACACGAAGAACTTCCCGACCGACAACCCCGCGCGCTGGACCCTCGACACCGGGGCCCTGGCGTGGCCGCTGCGCGGGGACGCGCGGTTCCTGCCGCAGTGGTCGGTGGACAGCACCGACCTCAAGGCCCTCGAGGAGTCCCACACGGAGTTCCTCGAGCTCGCGGCGCAGCACGCCGAGGACGAGGAGCGCCGCCTGGCGTACGTGGCCGTGACCCGTGCCCGGACGGTGCTGGAGCTCTCCAGCACCGTCTTCCGCGGCACGGCGGCCCAGGGCCAGGAGCCCTCCGTGTTCGTGGCCGAGCTGGCGCCGCTGACGAAGGGGGCGGCGCCTCCCGTCCGCCGGGGCCCCTGGGCCGAGGTGCCGGAGGGGACGCGCAACCCGGCTGCCGCCACGGTGCTGAGCGCGCCGTGGCCCTACGACCCGCTGGAGGGTCCCGAGGTCACCGAGACGGTGACCGGCGAGGACGGCTCGAGCGCCGTGCGGGTGAGCCCGCCGCCGCACCTCGGCCGCCGCTCCCGGCTGGAGCGGGCCGCCCGCGCGGTCAGGGAGCGCGGCTTCGGGGACACCGCGGACCTGGACGTCGAGGACCTGCTCGGCGTGGGGGAGCGCGACGGGCGCTCACCGGACCCGCGGCGCTGGTCCGAGGAGGCGAGGATCCTGCTGGCCCGGCACGAGGAGGGGCGGACGGAGCGGTCGGTGCCCATGCCGTCCCACGTCTCCGCGTCGACGCTCGTGGCGCTGGCCCGCGACCCGCTCGAGGTGGTCTCGGGCCTGCGCCGCCCCATGCCGCGGCGGCCGGGCACCGCGGCGCGGCGGGGCACCACCTTCCACGCGTGGATCGAGCAGTACTACGGCAGCTCCGCGATCTTCGACGTCGGCGAGCTGCCCGGCACGGCCGACGAGTACGTCGACGAGGCCTACGACCTGCCCGAGCTCGCGGCGGCGTTCCGGTCGAGCCCGTGGGCGGACCGGCAGCCGCACGCCGTGGAGTTCCCGCTCGAGACCCCGATCGCCGGGATCACGGTGCGGGGCCGGGTGGACGCGGTGTTCCGCAACGGTGACGGCACGTGGGAGCTCGTCGACTGGAAGACCGGGCGGGCCCCGGCCGGCCGGGAGCTGCAGGAGCGCTCGGCGCAGCTGGCCGTCTACCGGCTCGCGTGGTCCCGGCTGCGGGGCGTTCCGCTCGAGCAGGTCACGGCGGCCTTCTACTACGTGGCCGAGGACCGGGTGGTCCGCCCGCACGACCTCTCGGGGGCGGAGGAGCTCGAGGCGGTGGTCCGTAAGGCCTACGACGTGGTGCTGCGTCCCTGACCGGTTTCGGACCGCTCGGCCCGGTCCCGCGCGCTGACGGGTTGCCCGTCGACCGGTTGCCCGCTGTCCGCGGCCCGGCCCCGGGGGGCCGGATGCCCGGACGCCGGCTCTCCGGTGATCGCGGAACCGGGGGGCCGGTCCGCCGGGACACGGTCCGCGGGCTCCGCGGCCGACGGGTCCGGCGTCTCGCCGGAGTCGGTCGCGGAGCGCCGGGAGACGTCCTGGGCGAGGGTCGCGAGCATCTCCTCCGCGTCCGCCACGAGCGCGTCCATGCCGCGGTCCACCGCGCGCACCAGCCACTGGGCGAGGGCCAGCTCCGCGTCCAGCCGGGCGCGGTCCAGCAGGTGGGGGTCCGGCTCCCGGTCCGGGGCCTGGAACGAGGTCCGGCGGCAGGCCGCGGCGTACGCCTCCAGCACGCCCTCGGCGAGCCGGCGGTCACGGGCCGCCAGGAGCCACGCGAAGTCCCCGGCGGGATCGCCCACGTGCAGGTCGGTCCAGCCGGTCACCCCGCGCACCCGGCCGCGGGAGATCAGCAGGTCGTCCTCCTGCAGGTCGCCGTGGACCACCCGGGGCGGGAACTGCCACACGGCCCGGTCCTCCAGGACCTGCTCCCACCGCTGCAGCAGCGCGGCGGGCACCCGGTTCGTGGCGGCGGCCCGGCGCAGCTCCACGAGGCGCCGCTGCCGGCACTGCTCGGCCGTGTAGCTGGGGAGGTCGGCGTCGAGCACCAGCGCCGGCGGCAGCGCGTGGATCGCGGCCAGCAGACGCCCGAGCTGCACGCTCAGCGTGGGCGGCGGCTCGGCGCTGGGCACGTGGCGGTGGTGCTCCGGGTCCGGTGCGGCGGCCATCCGGGCGAGCTCGTCGATGTCCAGCGGGGCGCCCTCGATGTGCGAGTGCACGAAGGCGTGCAGGTGCCCGTCCTCCACGGACCCCGCGGCGGTGGGCACGAGGAAGGGCAGGCGGGAACGAACCGCGGGGGTGAAGCAGCGCAGCACGAGGTGCTCCGTCTCCAGGCGCACGCTGGCCTCGGGGCTCAGCGGTGAGCGGACCCGCCACCGGCGGCCGGCCGCGTCGAGGACCACGGCGGAGCGGAAGTCGGCGTCGTCGTCCGGCGAGGGGCCCACGGCCACGGGCGCGAGTCCGGGGACGCCTGCGGCGGCGACGGCGGCCAGGTGCTCGAGGGAGGTGCTCACGGCGTTCACCCTACAAGAGGCCAGGTCGGGACCGTCCCCGGTGACCGTCCGGCCCGCTCCGGGCCGCGCCCGGGTCGCTACAGTGGGAGACGTGTCCGCATCCACCGTTCCCCTGCCCGAGCCCGGCCCCGTCGCGTCCTCCGTGCCGGCCCCCGAGCGCCTCTCGCCGTCCCGGCTGCCGTTCGTCGCGACCGCCTTCGACCGCGACGCCGTCGACCGCGAGCTCGAGGACGTGCGCGTGCTCGCCGCCCAGGACCCCGCCTCGCTCGTGCTCGTGCTCGCGGGCGGGCTCGCCCCCGTGGCCGACGACGCCCTGGTCCTGGTGCCGGCCGCCGAGGTCCCGCGCGTCGACCACGACCCGCGCCGCCCGGAGGTCTACCTCGGCCGGCTGCCGGGCGCCGACGGGGAGCGGGGCCCGCGCGTGCTGCTGCGTGCCGTCCCCGCGGCCGAGCCGGCGGACGGTGACGCGGCGGCCGAGCCGTTCGCGGTGCCCGAGCCCGTCGTGGCGGCGGTGACCGCGTCGGCGGCCGCCCGCGGCGTGGGGGAGCTGCGCTGGGCCGGTCTGCGGGAGCTGGGCTCCGTGCTGCCGGCCGCGGACACGGCGCTGCTGGTCACCGCCCAGTCCGTGGGGCTGTGGCACCGCGACCACCCCCGGTGCCCGCAGTGCGGGGAACCCACCGAGGTGATCCGCTCCGGCTGGGCGCGGCAGTGCCCCGACGACCGTTCCCTGCACTTCCCCCGCACCGACCCCGCGATCATCGTGGCCGTCAGCGACGGCCACCCCGACCCCGAGCAGGAGCGGCTGCTGCTCGGTCGCTCGGCGCTCTGGAAGGGCAACCGCTTCTCCACCCTCGCCGGGTTCGTGGAGCCGGGGGAGTCCGTCGAGCAGGCCGTGGTCCGCGAGGTCGGCGAGGAGGCGGGGCTGGTCGTGGGGGACGTCCACTACCTGGGCTCGCAGCCCTGGCCCTTCCCCCGCTCCCTGATGCTCGGCTGCCGGGCCGTCGTGCGCTCCGGCGCGCCCGTCCCGGACGGGCAGGAGATCCTCGAGCTGCGCTGGTTCACCCGGACGGAGCTGCGGGAGTCCGCGCGGACCGGGGCCGTGACGCTGCCCGGGCGCGTCTCGATCGCCCACGCGCTCATCGAGCACTGGCTGGGCGAGGACCTGCCGGAGACCGCCTGGTGACGGGGGAGCACGCCGCGGAGCACGGGGAGACCGGCCGGGACGAGCAGATCCTCGCCGGGCTGGACCCCGAGCAGCGGGAGGTCGCGACGACGCTGCGGGGTCCCGTGTGCGTCCTGGCCGGAGCCGGCACGGGCAAGACCCGGGCCATCACGCACCGGATCGCGTACGGCATCGCCACGGGCGTGTACACCCCCCAGAAGGTCCTGGCCCTGACGTTCACGGCGCGCGCCGCCAACGAGATGCGCAACCGCCTGCGCGCACTGGGCGCGGCCGGGGTGCAGACGCGCACCTTCCACGCCGCGGCCCTGCGGCAGCTGCAGTACTTCTGGCCGCAGGCCGTGGGCGGGCCCCTGCCCGGGCTCGTGGAGCACAAGGCCCGGCTCATCACCGAGGCCGCGCAGAACATGCGCCTGTCCACGGACCGGGCCGCCGTGCGGGACCTCGCCGCGGAGATCGAGTGGGCCAAGGTCTCGATGCTGACCCCCGACACCTACCCGACCCGGGCCGCCCGGCGGGACATGCCCCTGGGCTACGAGATCCGCACCGTGCAGAGGCTCTACCAGTCCTACGAGGAGCTCAAGACGGACCGGCACCTCATCGACTTCGAGGACGTCCTCCTGCTCACGGTCGCCGTGCTCGAGGAGGACGAGCGCGTGGCGGCGACCGTCCGCGAGCAGTACCGGCACTTCGTGGTCGACGAGTACCAGGACGTGTCCCCGCTCCAGCAGCGCCTCCTGGACGCCTGGCTCGGCGGCCGGGA
This sequence comes from Kocuria sabuli, assembly GCF_040981185.1. Classification (NCBI taxonomy): domain Bacteria; kingdom Bacillati; phylum Actinomycetota; class Actinomycetes; order Micrococcales; family Micrococcaceae; genus Kocuria; species Kocuria sabuli. Next base: position 413,723 of record NZ_JAVHZE010000001.1, on the reverse strand, counting down.
CGACATCTGCGTGGTGGGCGACGCCTCCCAGACGATCTACTCTTTCACCGGCGCGAGCTCCCGGCACCTGCTGGAGTTCCCGCGCCGGCACCCGGAGGCCCGGGTGGTCGAGCTCGTGCGGGACTACCGCTCGACCCCGCAGGTCGTGGAGACGGCCAACCGCCTGCTCGCCGCCCGCCGGCCCGCGTCCGGCTCGACCCCCGGCTCCTGGGCGACCCCGCTGCACCTCGTGGCCCAGCGTCCCGACGGGCCGCGGCCGTCCTGGAACGAGTACGCGGACGACGAGGCCGAGGCCGCCGGGACCGCCGCGCGCATCCAGGACCTGATCGACGACGGCGTGCCCGCGTCCGAGATCGCGGTCCTGTTCCGCACCAACGGCCAGTCGCAGGCCTTCGAGACCGCTCTGGCCGAGGCGGGCATCGGGTTCCAGCTGCGCGGCACGGAGCGGTTCTTCAACCGCCCGGAGGTCAAGCAGGCCGTGGTCCAGCTGCGCACGGCCGCGCGGGCCGCCGAGGCCTCGGACGAGCCCACGCGCCTGGTGCGGGACATCCTCTCCTCCCTGGGCTACTCGGACCGGGCACCGCGCACCACCGGGGCGGTGCGGGAGCGGTGGGAGTCGCTGGCCGCGCTCGTCGCCCTCGCCGACCGGATGGCCGCGGAGGCCGCGGCCCGCGAGGAGGAGTTCGTGCTGCCGGACCTCGCCGCCGAGCTCGAGCGGCGCATGGCCCAGCAGGACGCCCCCGTGATGAACGGGGTGACGCTGGCGTCCCTGCACTCGGCCAAGGGCCTGGAGTGGGACGCCGTGTTCCTGGCCGGGCTCAGCGAGGGGCTCGTGCCCATCGGGTTCGCCGAGACCGCGGACGAGATCGACGAGGAGCGCCGCCTGCTCTACGTGGGCATCACGCGGGCGCGCCAGCACCTGGTGCTGTCCTGGACCCTGTCCCGCACCCCGGGCGGTCGGCCCACGCGCAAGCCCTCACGGTTCCTCGACGGACTGCGCGGGACCGGACCGTCCCGGCCGACCGCGGACCGGCCGCGCACGCGGGGCGCCCGCGCTCACGCCTGAGCGAGGCCGCACAGACATAGGCTCCGGTCGAGCTCCAGCTGTGCCACCGGGCCGGGCCACGGCGGGACGAAGAGCCGGGCGCAGGGGTCGCCGCTCGCCCCGGGAGCATGCCCGTGCCCGACCGCGGGGACCGGCGCGGTCCCGCCGCCGAGCGAGTCCAGGGCCACGGCGAGCACCTCGACCGCCAGCCCCGCGGCGACGGCCTCCGCGTGGGCGGGCGCGGCCCACGCGGTGAGCACGGCACCCGGGCCGCCGGGCCCCGTGCCGGGCTCACCGGTGCCCGGGCCGCCGGGCGCCCGGGCGCCTGAACCACCGGGCTCCCCGGCGCCGAGGGTGGCCCGCACGCAGTCCGGGCACGGCCGGTGGGCCCACGGGACCGTGGGCCAGCGCAGCAGGGCCGTCCCGGCACGGTGCAGCGACACCAGCGGGTGGCGCGGGTCGAGGCCCGCCCACGGCTCCGGTTCGTCCGTGCACCGGCCGTCCTCGGCGCGGGACGGGTGCTCGGCGCTGCGCACCACCACCGCGCCCGGCAGCAGGGCGCCGGGGAACAGCTCGGGCGCGCTGACCGGGGCGCAGCGCGAGTCGAGCGCCCGCAGCCTCCGGCGCAGGGCGGCGTCCCGGGGCCGGCCGAGGTCGGCCGCGTGGAACGCGCCGGTCCCGAGGTCGGCGGCGGTCACGGGCGAGCCGTCGTTGACGTTGAGCCCCAGCACGCCGCAGCGGAGCAGACGCACGGCCAGCGCCGCGGCGAGGCCGTCGAGGCCGAGCAGCAGGACGTGCACCTCCTCGGGGCGCGGCGGCTCGAGGCAGCTCGCACGCAGCTCCGGGGCGGGGCGGGGATCCGGGAACGGGGAGGTGGACACGGGGCGCCTTCCGGGCGGGCGGACGGGGACGCCGCCAGTGTGGCCCGGACCGCGTCCGCCGCGCCGCCGTGCGGGGACCGTCCACTGTCCACGTCGGGGGCCGTGCACACGCGCCGGCCACCGGTTCGCGGCGAGGAGCGCGGACGTGTTCAATGACCCCATGCCCGTACCGTCGCAGCCCGAGGTCGTCGTGCGCCGCTCCGCCCGCCGGCGCAGGACCGTGTCCGCGCACTGGAGCGAGGACACGGTGGTGCTCTCCGTCCCGCAGTCCGCGACCCGGCGGGAGATCGAGCACTGGACCCGCGAGCTCGTGCCCCGGGTCGTGGAGCGCCGCCGCCGGGAGGCGGCCAGGGGGGCCGACCGGCGCTCCGACGACAGCCTGCTGCGGCGCGCCCAGGAGCTGTCCCGGCGCCACCTCGACGGCCGGGCCCGGCCCAGCGACGTGCGCTGGTCGGCGCGGCAGACCGCCCGGTGGGGCTCGGCGACCCCCGCCACCGGCGTCGTCCGGATCTCGGCGCAGCTCCAGGAGGCCCCGGAGTGGGTGCTCGACTTTGTACTGGTGCACGAGCTCGCGCACCTGCTCGAAGCCGACCACAGCCCCCGCTTCCGGGAGCTGGAGGCCCGCTACCCGCTCGCCGGAAAGGCTCAGGCCTTCCTCGACGGCGCCGCCTGGGCGCAGCGGAACGCGGGGCGGGCCCCCGAGGATCAGCGGGGCGCGTCCCCGTCCTGAGGGCCGTCGCCGCCCGGCCCCTGCGGGCCGGTGCCGCCGTCCGCCCCGGGCCCCTCGTAGCCGCCCGAGAGCAGCCGCTGCAGGGCCTCGTCGACCTCGTCCTCGGAGGCCGTGAGCAGCCCGCGCCGCTCGGAGAAGCCCGCGGGATCGTCCAGGTCCTCGTCGGTGGGCAGCAGCTCCGGGGCGTCCCACAGCCCGTCCCGGTCCGGCACGCCGCGGCGCTCGCCGACGTACTGCCAGAACTGCGCGGCCTCGCGCAGCCGGCGCGGGCGCAGCTCGAGGCCCACGATGGCCCCGAAGGCGTGCTCGGCGGGGCCTCCGGAGGCACGGCGGCGCCGGACGGTCTCCGAGAGCGCCCCGGCGGAGGGCAGGTTGGCGGTCGAGTCGACCGTCACCACGTGCACCCAGCCCTCCACGAGGGCCAGCACCGTCTCGAGCTGCTTGAGGGTGGCCTGCTGGTCGGGGGTCTGCTGCGGCGCGAAGATCCCCGAGGACAGGGCGTCCTGCATGCTGGAGGGGTCCATCGGGTCGATGTCCCGCGCCGCCTCCTCGATGCGGGCCATGTCGATGTGGATCCCCGCGGAGAAGCGCTTGATGAGCTCCAGGATGTGCTCCCGCAGCCAGGGGTTCGCCGCGAACAGCCGCACGTGGGCGGCCTCGCGCACGGCGATGTAGAGCATGATCTCCTGCGCCGGGATGTCGAGGCCCTGGCCGAACTCCTTGATGCTGCCCGGGAGCAGCCCGGAGCGTCCCTCCGCCAGGGGCAGGCCGATGTCCGTGGAGCACAGCACCTCGCGGGAGAGCCCGCCGATGGCCTGGCCCAGCTGGATCCCGAACAGCATCCCGCCGGCACCGGCCAGCATGCCCGAGGCCCCGCCCATCATGCCGGAGAGCTCGGCGGGGAGCTGCTGGGTGAGGGCGTCGGTCAGGGCCTGGGTCACCGACGCCGCGACGGGACCGGTCATGTCCTTCCACGTCTCCTGCGTGGCCTCGATCCACTCCGCCCGGGACCACGCCTGGGGACGGATGGAGGTCTGCCCGAACTCGGTGTGGTCCACCAGCCACAGCTCCGCGAGCCGCATGGCGTCCTCGACCGCGCCCCGCTGGGCGGGCGTGACGGACGGGTCCTCGTCCGCGGCGGCGATCCGCCGGGCGTGGTCGTGGGCGAGCTTCCAGTTCACGGGTCCCTCGCCGGCACCGGCGCCCATCATGGACTGGATCTGCTGGAACATCATGGACATCGCCTGCGGGTCCATCGGCATCCCGGCGCGGGCGAGGTCCTCGGGGTTCATCCCGCCCTGTCCCATGAGGCGCTCGAGCATCTCCTGGAAGGGGTCCTTGCGGTCGTCGCCGGAGTCGTCCCCGGGGTGGTCGCCGGAGCGGTCGTTGGGGGGCTGCGGAGTCATGGGTCCACCGTTCTTCGGATCGGTTGCGGGATCGGGGCGCGCGAGCGCCGCCGACGTCTCTGCTCCCAGCGTAGCGAGCCGCGGACGGGGCCGACCATGGGCCAACTCCCAGTTCGCTGGAAGCTCAGGGCCGGGTGCGCCACGGTAAACTGGGACGTCCGGACCGGGCGGCCCCCGGCTCCCGGCCCCATCGACGACCGCCGAGGACTGCCTGTGACCGTTTCCCCCCGCCCGCGCCGCGGCCTGCGCCGCCGGAGCCTCGAGTCCTGGGCGCTGCTGGGGTCCGCCGGGCTGCTGCTCGCCGGGACGGTGCTGCCCGCGCCCTACGTGATCGAGGCCCCCGGGCCCACGTTCAACACGGTGGGGGAGCACGACGGCCGGCAGCTGCTGGGCGTCACCGGCGCGCCGACCTATCCGAGCGACTCCGTCCTGGACCTCACCACGGTCTACGTCACCGGGGGGCCCAACAAGAACGTCAACGTGCTCACGGTCCTCGGCTCCTGGCTGGACCCCTCCGCCTCGGTCGTGCCGGCCGACAGCCTCTACCCCCGGGACGTCTCCGGGCAGGAGCTGGAGAGCGCCAGCCTGCTCGCCATGACGAACTCGCAGGAGAACTCCGTGGCGGCGGCCCTGGACCACCTGGACATCGCCTTCGACACCGAGCTGTCCGTGCACGGGACCGTGCCCGACGGACCGGCCGACGGCGTCCTCGAGAGCGGCGACGTGCTGCGCGGCGTCGACGGCTCGCCCGTCACGTCCCTGTCCGCCCTCAAGCGCGCGCTCGACGCGGCGGGGGAGCCGGGCGTGCGCCTGCAGGTCGAGCGCTCCGGGGAGGTGCGCGACGTCGCGGTGGACACCGTGCGCGACGAGGCGAGCGGCAACTGGCAGCTCGGCGTGTTCCTCGTGCCCGACTTCGACTTCCCCATCGACGTGGACTTCGAGCTCGACGAGGTCGGCGGGCCCAGCGCGGGCATGATGTTCGCCCTGGGGATCGTGGACGAGCTGACCCCGGGCTCGATCGCCGGGGACCGGCACCTGGCCGGGACGGGCACCATCACCCCCGAGGGGGACGTCGGGCCCATCGGCGGGATCCGGCAGAAGCTCGAGGGCGCGCGGGAGGCGGGCGCGGAGATCTTCCTGGCCCCCGAGGGCAACTGCGCCGAGGTCCGGGGGCACGTGCCCGAGGGCCTGACGGTCGTGTCCGTGCGCACCCTCGACGACGCCGTGGCCGCCGCGGAGGCCGCCGCCGACGGCGGGGACCTCGCGGCGCTGCCCGGGTGCGCGCCCCGATGACCGGGGCGGGCCGTACGGCGGCGGGCGCCGCGTGCACGATTGCACCCCCGAGAACCCCGCGGGCAGAATGGTCGGGGCCCCCCGTCGATCCGTCGGCGGTCCCCACACCGCCCGGGGCAGCACACCACACACGACTTCACGCACCACACCTGACGAACGACGCGGAATGCAGAGGTAACCAGTGACCGCCGGATCCACATCCCCCCGACCACCAGGGCAGCAACCAGCCGGACAGCGGCGGAAACGGGGTGCGCTCTGGCCGACCGTCGTCATCGTGCTGGTCCTCGTGGCCGCCTTCGTGGGCCTGACGCAGCTCTACACCGACGTCCTCTGGTACGACCAGCTGGGCTACCTCAGCGTGTTCATCACCGAGAACGCCACGAAGATCGCGATCTTCGTGGTCTCCGCCGTGCTCGTGGCGGCGCTGATGTTCGCCAGCCTCTTCCTCGCCTACCGCAGCCGGCCGATCACGGCCGAGTCCATCGTGGACGACAACCTGCGCCGCTACCAGGAGGCCCTGGAGCCGGTCCGCAAGATCGTCCTGGTCGTCGTGCCCGTGCTCTTCGGCCTCTTCGCGGCGAGCACCGCGATGACCCAGTGGGAGACGGTGCTGCTGTTCTTCAACCAGGAGCCGTTCGGCCAGGAGGACCCGCAGTTCGGCCTCGACCTGGGCTTCTACGTCTTCACCCTCCCGTTCCTGCGCTTCCTCATCGGCTTCCTGGTCTCGGCGATCCTGCTCGCCGGCGTGGCCGGGATCCTGATGCACTACGTCTACGGCGGCATCCGGGTCACCGAGCGCGGGCTGGCCACCACCCGGGCGTCCCGCGTGCACCTGGGCGTGCTGGCGGCGCTGTTCCTGCTGCTGCAGGCAGCGAACTTCTGGCTGGACCGGTACTCGACGCTGCAGTCGAACTCCGGGGAGTGGACGGGCGCGCTCTACACCGACGTCAACGCCGTGATCCCCACCAAGGCGATCCTCGCCGCGGCGGCGCTGATCGTGGCGGTCCTGTTCGTCGTCGCGTCCTTCATCGGCCGCTGGCGGCTGCCCCTCATCGGCACGGCGATGCTCCTCGTGGTCGCAGTGGTGGCCGGCGGGATCTACCCGTGGGGCGTGCAGCGCTTCCAGGTGACCCCCACCGAGCAGGCCCTGGAGAGCCAGTACATCCAGCGCAACATCGACCTCACCCGCTCGGCCTACGGACTCGACGCGGCCGAGGTCATGTCCTACGACGCCACGACCGAGACCGAGCAGGGCGCGCTGCGCCAGGACACCGAGACGACGTCGAACATCCGCCTGCTGGACCCCAACGTGGTCTCCTCCGCGTTCTCCCAGCTGCAGCAGTTCCGCCCGTACTACCAGTTCCCCAGCACCCTCAACGTGGACCGCTACGAGATCGACGGCGAGATCCAGGACACCGTCATCGCGACGCGTGAGCTCAACCCGGAGCAGAACCAGGGCTGGTACAACCAGCACGTGGTCTACACCCACGGCTACGGCGTGGTCGCGGCCTACGGCAGCCGGGTCGAGGCGGACGGCAAGCCGCAGTTCATGCAGGCGGGCATCCCGTCCCGGGGCGTCATCTCGGACGACTACGAGCCGCGCATCTACTTCGGCGAGAACTCCCCGGCGTACTCGATCGTCGGCGGCGGCGAGGGGGACGAGCCGCTCGAGCTCGACCGGCCGCAGACGGCGGGCGACGAGGCCGGCGACGCCAAGACGACGTTCACCGGCAACGGCGGGCCCAGCATCGGCAACCTCTTCAACCGGCTCGCCTACGGCATCAAGTTCCAGTCCTCGGACCTGCTGCTCTCGGACGCCGTGCGCCCGGAGTCCCAGATCCTCTACGACCGGGACCCGCGCGACCGCATCGAGAAGGTCGCCCCGTACCTGACGGTCGACGGCGCCCCGTACCCGGCGATCATCGACGGCCAGGTGCAGTGGATCGTCGACGCCTACACCACCTCCGACGCCTACCCGTACTCGACCCCGTCGGAGCTGCAGGACGCCACGCAGGACACGCAGACGGCGCAGGGCGCCGCCGCGGCCCTGCCGCAGGAGCGGGTGAACTACATCCGCAACTCGGTCAAGGCCACGGTCAACGCCTTCGACGGCGCCGTGACGCTGTACGCGTGGGACGACGAGGACCCGGTGCTGAAGTCGTGGCAGAACGTCTTCCCCGAGACCCTGAAGCCCTACTCGGAGATGTCGGCGGAGCTCATGGCGCACGTGCGCTACCCGCAGGACATGTTCAAGGTCCAGCGCGAGCTGCTCAACCGCTACCACGTGACGGACTCCGCGAGCTTCTACCAGAACGACGACGTGTGGTCCGTGCCCAACGACCCGACCCAGGACTCCGACGTCGCGCTGCCCCCGTACTACCTGTCGATGCGGATGCCCGGCGAGGAGGAGGCCAACTTCTCCCTCACCACGTCCTTCATCCCGCAGCAGTCCGAGACGGGCAACACCCGCAACGTGATGTACGGGTACCTGTCGGCCAACTCCGACGCCGGGACCGGCGAGGACGGCGTCAAGAGCGAGGAGTACGGGACGCTGCGCCTGCTCGAGCTCCCGCGCTCCTCCGTGGTGCCGGGTCCGGGCCAGGCGCAGAACCTCTTCAACTCGGACACGGACGTCTCGACGGAGCTGAACCTGCTCCGCCAGGGCGCGTCCGAGGTGATCAACGGCAACCTGCTCACGCTGCCCGCGGGCGGCGGCATGCTCTACGTGCAGCCGGTCTACGTGCAGTCCTCGGGCGATGCCGCGTACCCGACGCTGCGGCGCGTGCTCGTCGGCTTCGGCGAGGAGGTGGGCTTCGCGCCCACCCTCGAGGAGGCGCTCGACGAGGTCTTCGGCGGCGACTCCGGCGCCCAGACCTCCGCCGGCGCCGGCGTGGACGACGCCGAGGCCGAGACCCCGGACGGGGAGGCCCCCGCCGGCGGTGGCGCGCCGACCGGCGGCGCCAGCCTCGAGGACGCCCTGCGGGACGCCAACCAGGCGGTCCAGGAGTCCAACCAGGCGCTGCAGGACGGCGACTGGACCAGCTACGGCGAGGCCCAGGAGCGGCTGCAGGACGCCATCGAGCGGGCGCTCGAGGCGGACGGCGTGATCGCCCCGGAGGCCGAGGGCGCGGCGGCCCCCGCGGAGGCCGCCGAGTAGCCGATTTGCGGCTCCACCCCGCGGCACGTATAGTCGTACCTGTCGCCGCGGGGTGGAGCAGTTCGGTAGCTCGCTGGGCTCATAACCCAGAGGTCGCAAGTTCAAATCTTGCCCCCGCAACCAGAGAAGGCCCCCGGACCGTCACGGTCCGGGGGCCTTCGTCCTGTCCGGGCGGCGTCCCGGCGCGGGCACGGGAAGGGCCCCACGGCCGTGTGCCGTGGGGCCCTTCCCGTGCGTGGTGGCGCCGGCGCTCAGATCTCCTCGGAGGAGACGATCTTCTCGGCGTCGCGGGACTTCAGGGCCGCGAGCCGCGCCTCGATCTCGCTCTGCTGGCCGAGGGACTCGAGGGACTCGAACTGGGCGTCGAGGGAGGACGCCGCGAGCTCCTGCTGGCCCAGCAGCCGGGCCTCCTCGCGGCGGATCTTGTCCTCGAAGCGGGAGACCTCGCTGGTGGGGTCGAGCACGTCGAAGGCCTTCAGCGAGTCCTGGACCTGCGACTGGGCCTGGACGGACTTCTGCCGGGCGTTGAGCTCGTCGCGCTTGCTGGAGAGCTCCTGGAGCTTCCCGTGCATCTTGTTCAGGCCGTCCTTGAGCTTGTCCACGACCTCCGTCTGGGACTGGATCTGCGGTTCGGCGCCCCGCGCCTCCGTCTCGTACTGGATCTGGCGCTGGAGGGCGACCTTGGCGAGGTTGTCGAACTTCTCGCCGTCCGAGGCCTTGCCCGCGGCGCGGAACTCCTCGGCCCGGTTGGAGGCGGCCAGGGCCTTGTTGCCCCACTCCTGGGCCTCGCGCACGTCCTCGGCGTGGTCCTGCTCGAGCAGGCGCAGGCTGCCGATGGTCTGGGCGACGGCGGCCTCGGCCTCCCGGATGTTCTCGGTGTAGTCGCGCACCATCTGGTCCAGCATGAGCTGCGGGTCCTCGGCGGCGTCGATCATGGCGTTGATGTTGGCCTTCGCGAGCTGGGCGATCCGGCCGAAGATGGACTGCTTGATCATGGTTCCTTCTCTCCTCTGGTGCTGCCCCGGGAGGAAATCTCCCGGGGTCGTGGGACGGTCAGGGTCGTGGGACGGTCGTGGTCGTGGTCAGGAACGTGGTCGGACGGGGAGGGGTCCGGCCGGGACGGGACGGCGGGCTCAGAACCCGCCGCCGATGCCGCCGCCGAAGCCTCCGCCCCCGCCGAATCCCCCGCCGAAGCTGTCACCGAAGCCGCCGCCTCCGCCGCCGCCGAACCCTCCGCCGCCGAAGCCGCCCCCGCCGTTGAGGATGGAGCCGAGGAGGATCCCGCCGAGCATCGCCCCGCCGACCCCGCTGTTGGAGCGGCCCCGGTAGCCGCCCATCCCCGTCGGCGGGCCGAAGCCGCCGTAGGAGAAGGACTCGACGTCGTGCTGGGCGATGTACTGCGCCTCGCCGGCGAGCCGGACGGCCTCGTTGGCGTAGCCGAGGGCCTCGGACGGCTGCGACTGCCGGGTCTGCTGCGCCGCCTCGAGGTAGCGCTCCGCCTCCGCGAGACGGGTGCGCGCCTCCGGGCCGACGCCGCCGCGGCGGGCCCAGATGTACTCGCTCGCGGAGCTGACCTGGGCCTGCGCGGAGACGAGGGTGTGGGCCAGGGTCTCCCGCGCGGAGCGGTCGCGGTCGTTCTGCGAGCGCACGGACGCGAGCCCCTTGTCGAGCTCGTCCTTGGCCACGGCCAGCCGGCGGGAGAGCCCGAGCGGGTCGATGCGGCCGGCGCGCATCTGGTCCTCGACGGTGCGCAGGACGGCGGCGACACCGGCCACGGCGCCGGCGAGCTCCGGGTTGGACCCGCGCCGGACGAGGGCCTCCGCCTCGGCGACGTCCCGCTGGGCGATCGTCACCCCGTCCTTGAGGGACTCCTCGGCCTGGGCGAGCTCGACGGCCGCGTGGTCCACGGCGTCGAGCAGGCCCCGGGCCTGGCCCACGCCCTCCTCGGCCGCGCGGATGTCCACGACGGCGTCGCTCGTGCGGCCCGCGGACAGCTCCTCGCGGGCCTCCTCCACGGCGGTGTCCACGAAGTCGAGGCGGTCCCGGGCCTGGTCGATGTTGTCCCGGACCGGGGCGAGGGCGGTGTCGTTGTAGTGGGCGGTGAGCTCCCGCAGCCGGTTGCCGGCCGTGCCGAAGCGGGGGCGCACGGCCTCGGCCTCGCGCCGGACGTCCTCGAGCGCCTGTGGGGCCCGGGACTCCAGCTGGCGCAGGGAGCTGAACGCCTCCTGGTGCTCCTGCAGGGGGCGCTGGGCGTCCTGCGAGCGGGCGATGATCTCGGCGAGCCAGGCCCGCTGCTGCTCCTCGGTGTCCGGGATGTGGTCCTCGAGCTGCTGCTGCAGGGCGAACGATGCCTGCATGTGCTTCTTCGCGTCCTGGACGGCACGGCGGAACGGCTCCACCTGCTCGTCCCCGTACTGGAGCTGGGCGAAGGCCAGCTCCTGCTCGGAGTGCTGGATCGCGTTGTCGGTGGAGACCAGCAGCGCCCCGGCCCGCTTGCGCAGCTCGGGCACCGGGACGTCGGGATGGGGGCCGCGGGGCCGCTCCTGCGCAGCGCCGGGTCCGTCGTCCCGCCCGGCTGCGCTCCGCCGGCGCTTCTTGTTGCGGGAGGCCATGCCGTAGACGGCGAGCCCGCCCAGGCCCAGGGCGCCGAGGCCGAGCAGCCCGGCGCCCGCGCCGGCGTCGCCGCCCGAGGTACCCTCACCGCCGGCGGGAGCACCGCCGGCGGGAGCGCCGCCGGCGGGAGCGCCGCCGGCGCCCGCGAGCTCGGCGTCGATGCCCTCGACCGCTCCGCGGACCGCCCCGTCCCAGTCGTCCGCCGCGAGCGCCGGGGAGACGTGCTCCCGGTAGATGCGCTCCTGCTGCGCGGCGCTCAGCGGCCCGGCGGAGGACGCCGCGAAGCGCGCCTCCCGGTCCTCGGTGGCCACGGCCAGCACGGCGTCGGAGCTGCCCAGGCCGTTGAGGGCGGCGAACTCCTCGAGCCACGCGTCGGGCCCGGAGGGGCTGGTGAACGTCTCGACGGTCACGGCCGTGAGGTTGATGCCCTCCTCGGTGGCGAGGCGGCGCACGTCGGCCTCCAGTGCCGCGGGGTCCTCCAGGACCCCGGAGTCGTCGACGATCCGCTCACCCGGGGGCACCTCCACGGGCGGTTCCGCGAGGGCCGCCCCCGCGGGGACGAGCAGGGCGAGCGCCAGGCCGCAACCGGCGGCGGTCCGGCGGGAAACGGGGCACCAGTGCATGATCTCCCTCACGTGGTCGGTGCTCCTGATTCTAGGGCGGGGCCGCCGCGCCGTGCCCGGGGACGGGGGGCATACGCGCAGGGCGAAACCACAAGGGGGCTGAACACCTCCGGGGCGCCGGCGTCCGGGATCCGTCCAGGGCCCGTCCGGCCGGCACCCGGCGGACGGTGAGGGCTCTCAGCGTAGATTCAGTGCGTCCCGGGATACTGGGAGCAGAACCGCCCGCACCGACCCGTCCGCACGGGCCGGCCCGGGCCCCTGCGTTCCCAGGAGGAGAGCCCCATGCCCGAGCCCCGCGACCCCCGCTTCGGCACCGACCCGCAGCACACCCAGCCGATCCCGTCGGTCGGGGACCGTCCGGTCCAGGACCCGTGGGCGGCCGCCGGCGGGCAGGACGGCGCGCCGGGTGCCCGCCCCGTCTACGGCTCGGGGCAGCCCCTCCGGCAGGGCGCCGGGGAGCCCGCCCCGCAGCCGGCGTGGGGCGGCGTCCCGGCCGGCGGGGACCGGACCGCGCGGCGGAAGGGCTTCTCGGGCGGCTCGCTCGTCACGGGCATGGTCCTCGCCGCGCTCGTCGGGGCGGGGGCCGCCGTGGGGACCGACGCCCTGCTGGACGGCGGGGGCACGAGCCCGGTCACGAGCGGGTCGACGTCGCGGTCGATCATCGTCAACGACCAGGACGAGGTGAACGCGGTCACCGCGGCGGCGGTCAAGGCCTCCCCGTCGGTCGTGACGATCTCCGCCGCCGGACGCGGCCAGTCCGGGTCCGGCTCCGGGGTGATCCTCGACGACGAGGGGCACATCCTGACCAACACGCACGTGGTGACCCTCGACGGCACGGCCAGCGACCCCGCCCTCGAGGTCCAGCTCGAGGACGGCAGCGTCCACCGGGCCACCGTGGTCGGCACGGACCCGCTCTCCGACCTCGCGGTGCTCAAGATCGACGTGCAGGGCCTGACCCCGGCGACCCTGGGCTCCCTGGACGACGTCAACGTCGGCGACACGGCGATCGCGATCGGCGCTCCGCTCGGCCTCGCCGGCACGGTCACCGACGGCATCGTCTCGACCCTGAACCGCACCATCGCCGTGGCGTCCTCCGCCGCCCCGTCCACGCCGTCCGAGGGCAGCCCCGAGCAGGGCGACGGCAACGACTTCTTCTTCAACCTCCCCGACGAGAACGGCCGGGGCGGGACCTCGCAGGGCGCCTCGCAGTCGGTCTTCCTCAACGTCATCCAGACCGACGCGGCGATCAACCCGGGCAACTCGGGCGGGCCGCTGATCGACACGGACGGCGAGGTGATCGGGATCAACGTGGCCATCGCCTCGGCCGGCTCCACGACCGAGGCCGGCAACATCGGGGTCGGCTTCGCGATCCCGGTCGACACCGCGCGGCGGGTGGCCGAGGAGATCATCGCCGACGGCAGCGCCAGCCACGGCTACCTCGGGACGAGTGTCAGCGCCGCGGCCGCCGCGGACGGGCAGAGCCAGGCGTTCTCCGACGGCGCCGTGGTCCGCGCGGTCGAGCCCGGCTCGCCCGCCGACGAGGCCGGCCTGGAGGTCGGCGACGTCGTCACGCAGTTCAACGGGCACCGGATCGAGGACGCGAACTCCCTCACCGCGGCCGTGCGCGAGCTGCCCGCGGGCGGCAGCGGGAGCATGACGGTGCTGCGGGACGGCGACGAGCGCACCGTCGAGGTGACGGTCGGGGACGCGGTCGAGCAGTCCTGAGCCGGCCGGCAGCCCCCGCGGCGGGCTAGCGGCCGGCGCCCCCGCGGCGGGCTAGCGGCCGGCGCCCGCGAAGCCCAGCTGGCGCCAGGCCTCGTAGACGGCGATCGACGCCGAGTTCGCGAGGTTCAGCGACCGGCGGGCCGGCAGCATCGGGATCCGGACCCGCGCGGTGACGTGCGGGTCCGCCTTGACCTCGGGCGGCAGCCCCACGGACTCTCGGCCGAAGAGCAGGACGTCCCCGGGGCGGTAGGCGACGTCCGTGTGCGCGAGCTCCCCGTCCGTGGTGAAGGCGAAGACGCGCTCCGGGGCGAGAGCGGCCCACGCCGTCTCCAGGTCCGGGTGGACGCTCAGCACGGCGAGGTCGTGGTAGTCGAGGCCGGCCCGGCGCAGGTGCGCGGAGCCGAAGTCGAAGCCCAGCGGCTCCACGAGGTGCAGCTCGGCCCCGGTGACCGCGGCGAGACGGATGGCGTTGCCGGTGTTGCCCGGGATCTCGGGGGTGTGGAAGAGGATGCGGAGCATGCCCGCCAGTCTACGGACGCCCGGCGGGCCCCCGGACCGGGGAACTAGACTGTCGGGCGTGCCGCACCGTCCCGTCTACCTCGACCACGCCGCCACCGCGCCCCTCCGGCCCTCCGCGCTCGCCGCGGTCACCGAGCAGCTGGCCCGCGGCGGCAACCCCTCCTCCCTGCACCGTCCCGGGCGGGCGGCGCGCACGGTCGTCGAGCAGGCCCGCGACGACGTCGCGGCGGCGCTCGGGGCGGACCCCGTCGAGGTCGTCTTCACCTCCGGGGGCACCGAGGCCGACAACCTGGCCGTGCAGGGGCTGTACCGGCACCGCCGCGCGGCCGACCCGCGGCGCCGGCGGATCCTCGCCTCCTCCGTCGAGCACGCCGCGGTCGCCGAGACCGTCGAGTGGCTGGCCGCCCACGAGGACGCCGAGCCCGTCTGGCTCCCCGTCGACGCCGCCGGCCGCGTGGACCCGGACGCGGTCCGGGCGGAGCTGGCCCGGGACCCCGGGGCCGTGGCGCTGCTCACCGTGCTGTGGGCCAACAACGAGGTCGGCACCGTCCAGCCCGTGGCGGAGCTGGCCGCGCTCGCCGAGGAGCACGGCGTCCCCTTCCACTGCGACGCGGTCCAGGCCTTCGGCTCCCTGCCCGTCGACGCGCACCTGCCCGGCCTGACCACCCTGGCCGTCTCGGCGCACAAGATCGGCGGCCCCGTGGGGGCGGGGGCCCTCGTGGCCGGGCGCACGGTCGGGCTCGCCCCCGTCCAGCACGGGGGCGGACAGGAGCGCCGGGTCCGCTCCGGCACCCTCGACGCCGCCGCGCTGGCCGGTTTCGGCACGGCCGCCCGGGAGGCCGCCGCCGAACGGGCGCTCGAGGCCGAGCGGCTCGCCGCCCTCCGGGACCGCCTCGTCGACGGCGTGCGCCGGATCGTGCCCGGCGCCGTCCTGCGCGGTCCGGAGGACCGGGAGCGCACGGGCGCCCGCCTGCCCGGCAACGCCCACTTCACGTTCCCGGGCTGCGAGGGGGACTCCCTGCTGTTCCTGCTCGACGGCGCCGGGATCGCCTCCTCGACCGGCTCGGCCTGCCACGCCGGCGTGCCCCGCGCCTCCTCCGTGCTGCTGGCCATGGGCCTGGACGAGGCCACGGCCCGCGGCGCCCAGCGCTTCAGCCTGGGCCGCACCAGCACGGAGGCCGACGTCGACGCCCTGCTCGCCGCGCTGCCCGAGGTCCACGAACGGGCCCTGCGCGCGGGGCTGTCCGGCGCCCCGGCGCACTGACGGGACGGGCCCGGCGCCGGGAATAGCTCCCCGGCGCGCCCTGTTGAGCACACGGGCGGACCGGCCCGACCCACCCGCGACCCCTGGAGGCGATCTCACCGTGCGAGTACTGGCAGCCATGAGCGGCGGCGTCGACTCGGCCGTGGCGGCGGCCCGCGCCGTCGACGCCGGCCACGACGTCACCGGCGTCCACCTCGCCCTCTCCCGGACCCCCGGCACCCTGCGCACCGGCTCCCGCGGCTGCTGCACGATCGAGGACTCCCGGGACGCGTGGCGCGCCGCGGACGTGCTCGGCATCCCCTACTACGTGTGGGACTTCTCCGAGCGCTTCCAGGCCGACGTCGTGGACGACTTCGTCGCCGAGTACGCCGCCGGGCGCACCCCCAACCCCTGCCTGCGCTGCAACGAGAAGATCAAGTTCGCCGCCCTGCTCGAGAAGGCCCTCGCCCTGGGCTTCGACGCCGTGTGCACCGGCCACTACGCGAAGGTGGCCGTCGACGCCGACGGGCGGCGGGAGCTGCACCGGGCCGCGGACTGGGCGAAGGACCAGTCCTACGTGCTGGGAGTGCTCACCGCCGAGCAGCTCCAGCACGTGCTGCTCCCGCTGGCGGAGACCCCCTCCAAGGCCGAGGTCCGGGCCGAGGCCGCCCGCCGGGGACTGTCCGTGGCGCAGAAGCCCGACTCCCACGACATCTGCTTCATCCCCGACGGCGACACCCGCGGCTGGCTCGCGGAGCGCATCGAGATGGCCGAGGGCGAGATCCGCGACGTCGAGGGCAACGTCGTGGGCACCCACCCCGGGGCCAACGCGTTCACCGTCGGCCAGCGCAAGGGCCTGCGGATCGGCACCCCCGCCCCCGACGGCAAGCCGCGCTTCGTGCTCGAGATCCGGCCGAAGACGAACGAGGTCGTCGTCGGCCCGGAGGCGATGCTCGCCGTCGACGAGCTGCGCGGGATCCGCCCCTCGTGGGCCGGGGCGCCGGTGCCCGAGGCGGCGCCGCTGCTGCGCCCCGGGGCCGCGGCCGGGGAGGCGTCGTCGCCGTTCCCGGTCCGGGCGCAGGTCCGCGCGCACGGGGACCCCGTCCCGGCCCGGGCGCACCTGGAGCTCGTCCGGGGGGCCGACGGCGCCCCGGAGCCCGAGCTCGTGGTCCGGCTCGAGGAGCCGATGCGCGGCGTCGCCCCCGGTCAGTCCGTCGTGCTCTACCAGGGCACCCGCGTCCTCGGGCAGGCCACCGTCGACCGCGCGCACTCGCTGGCCCGCCCCGACCTCGCGGGCGGCGCGGGCGGGCCCGGCACCGGCCGATAGACTGGCGGGCATGAGCGCACCGCACCCCCACGCCTCCGCCGACGTCCGGGCCCACCACGACTTCGACCCCGCGGCGTCCTCGCTGCGGAGCGACGCGGAGCCCGCGGTGCTCGCCGAGCTGCAGTCCATCCGCGGCACCATCGACAACATCGACGCGGCCCTGGTGCACCTGCTCGCGGAGCGGTTCAAGGCCACCCAGCGCGTCGGCGTCCTCAAGGCCACCCACGGCCTGCCCGCCGGGGACCCGGACCGCGAGTCGGCCCAGATCGGCCGGCTGCGCGCGCTCGCCACGTCCGCCCAGCTCGACCCCGAGTTCGCGGAGAAGTTCCTGAACTTCATCATCAGCGAGGTCATCCGCCACCACGTGGCCATCTCCGAGGACCGCCGGCGCCAGGACCCCGACGAGTCGTGACACCCTCCAGCCCCCCCGACCCCCGGCGCACCGACCCCGACGTCCCGCACGTCGTGGGCACGGCCCTCGGCGCGATGCCCGGCACGGACGTCGTCGAGACGGTCACCCTGCTGCGCGGCGAGCTCGGGGCCCCGCACATCTCCTTCCTGCCCTCCCTGCCCGCCCGCGGGGCGGCCGCCGACCCCGTGGCCCGCACCGCCGCGGTGCTCGACGAGCTCCACGCGGACCGCCAGCCCCACGGGCTGCGCGTCTCCGGGGTCCCCGGCAAGGACTCCCGGGCCGCCCGGGCGCTGCTGGCCGGTGACGTCAACGTGCTCGCCGACGTGATCGGCGCCGAGAGCGGGCCCGACGACGCCCCGGTCAAGACGCAGCTGCTCGGCCCGCTCACCCTCGCCGCCCGGCTGCACCTGCACGCCGGGGAGCGCGCCCTCAAGGACCACGGTGCCCGCCGCGACCTCCGGGACTCCCTGGCCTCCGGCATCACCGCGCACGTGCGGGCGGTGCGCGCCGCGGCTCCCGGCCGCGACGTCCTCGTCCAGCTCGACGAGACGGACCTGGAGCGCGTGCTCGCGGGCGCCCTGCCCACGATGAGCGGCTACCGGACCCTGCGGGCGGTGCCCGTGGCGGAGGCCCGGGCGTCCCTGCGCACCGTGGTCGAGGCCTGCCGGGAGGCCGGCGCCGCCGCCGTCGCCCTGCGGCTGCCGCCGGGGGTCGACCCCCGGCTGGCCGCGGAGGCCGGTGCCGACGCCGTGCAGCTGACGGCGCCCGAGGGCTCCGCCCGGGCCTGGGAGCCGCTCGCCGCGCTCGTGGAGGAGGGCGTCGAGCTCTGGCTCGGCCTCGTCCCCGTGCCCCCCGGCCGGACCGGTCCCCGTGCCCTCGCCGCGCAGACGTGGATGATCTGGCGGGACCTGGGGCTGCCCGCGGCGGCGCTCGACCGCGTGCGGATCACCCCCCGGGACGACCTCGACGCGCTGGGCCCCGACGGGGTGCGCGACGTCCTCGCCCGGGTCACGGGGACCGCCTCGGCGCTCGCCCGCACCGCGGCCGAGGCGTGAGGCCGCCCGTGGGAACCGACACACTCCGCGCCGAGGTGCGCGGTCCGGCCGACATCGGCCACAATGCAGGTGGACCCCGGTCCAGCACGGTGCCCCGGATCTGCCGGGGCCACGGCGGGACCCGCCCTCGGCGGGACCGTCCTACCCCAGCGGAGAGGCGATGAACGCGCGAATACTGGTCGTCGACGACGACGCTGCCCTGTCGGAGATGATCGGGATCGTCCTGACCGCGGAGGGCTTCGAGCCCGTGTTCTGCTACGACGGCGGCACGGCCGTGGACACGTTCCGCGCCGTGCGCCCGGACCTGCTGCTGCTCGACCTCATGCTCCCGGGCAAGGACGGCATCCAGGTCTGCCGCGAGATCCGCACGATCTCCGACGTCCCGGTCGTGATGCTCACCGCGAAGTCGGACACCGTCGACGTCGTGCGCGGGCTGGAGGCCGGCGCCGACGACTACGTCCCCAAGCCGTTCAAGCCGGCCGAGCTCGTGGCCCGCGTCAGGGCCCGCCTGCGCCCCGTCGAGCGCGCCCACTCGTCCGAGCTGCGGATCGGCGACCTCACCATCGACGTCAGCGGGCACAGCGTGCACCGCGACGACCACGAGATCAACCTCACCCCGCTCGAGTTCGACCTGCTCACGGCCCTCGCCCGCGCCCCCCCACCAGGTCTTCTCCCGCGAGATGCTGCTGCGCGACGTCTGGGGCTACCAGCACGCCGCCGACACCCGGCTGGTCAACGTCCACGTGCAGCGGCTGCGCTCCAAGATCGAGCGGGACCCCGAGAGCCCCGAGATCGTGGTCACCGTGCGCGGCGTCGGCTACAAGGCGGGCTCGTCCGCCCGATGACCCCGTCGGACGCCGTCGCCTCCCCCCGGCGCCGCGGGCCGGCCCGCACCTCGGGCCGCCGGCTGCGGCTGTTCCGGGTCCTGCTGGCCCGCCGCTGGCGGCAGTCCCTGCAGTTCCGCGCCATCGCCGTCTCCCTGTCCCTGACGGCACTGGCCTTCTTCGTCACCGGCAGCTTCCTCTCGCACCAGATCGCGGACCGGCTCTTCAAGGAGCGCCTCGACCAGGTCCTCGCCTCGGCCACCGCGGACTTCGAGCAGGTGCAGGCCAGCTTCGACGCCTCGGACGCCTCCGACCGCGACGAGCTGCAGGCCCTCGTCGCCTCGACCCTGGGGGCGCTGTCGGTCGACGGCGCCGAGACCGAGCGCTGGATCCTGCTGCCGATGGACTACACCAGCGGCCAGACCCTGATCCCGGCGCAGAGCCAGAGCCCCTGGATGACCTCGAGCACGGTCCCGCAGGAGCTGCAGGAGCGGCTCGCGGAGCAGGAGGGCGTGTTCTGGCAGCCCGCCTCGGTCCCGATGAGCGAGAACGGGGACGAGGCGCCGGTCATCGTCGTGGGCACGGTGGTGGACCTCTACCAGAACTCCCGCTACGGGCTCTACCTCGTCTACGACTTCTCCGAGCCCCAGCGCACCCTGGACGCGATGCACGCGGTGCTGCTGCTGTCGGTGCTCGTGCTGCTTCTGCTCGTGGGCGCGATCGTCTGGTACGTCACCCGCGAGGTCGTGCGCCCCGTCTCCGGCACCGCACGCGTGGCCGAGCAGCTCGCGGACGGGGACCTGGGCGTGCGCCTGCCCGTCAGCGGCTCGCACGAGGTCGCCCGGCTCGCCCGCTCGTTCAACCGGATGGCGGACAGCCTGCAGGACCAGATCACCCAGCTCGAGCAGCTGTCCTCGATGCAGCAGACCTTCGTCTCCGACGTCTCCCACGAGCTGCGCACCCCGCTGACCACGGTCCGGATGGCCGCGGAGGTGCTGTTCAACGCCCGCGAGGACTTCGACCCCGTGAACCGGCGTTCCGCCGAGCTGCTCTACCACCAGGTGGACCGCTTCGACTCCCTGCTGGCCGACCTGCTCGAGATCTCCCGCTTCGACGCGGGCGCCGCCCGGCTGGAGGTGGCCAGCGTCGAGCTGTTCTCGGTCGTGCACGACGTCGTGGAGGGCGCGGCCCCGCTGGCCGTCTCCTCGGGCTCGACCCTGCGCGTGCGCTCCGAGCTGTCCCGGTGCACCGTCCAGGGGGACCAGCGCCGGATCGAGCGGATCCTGCGCAACCTCGTGGTCAACGCCCTGGAGCACGGGGAGGGCCGGCCCATCGACATCGTCGTGGGAGCCTCGGAGGTCGCCGCGGCCGTGGCGGTGCGGGACCAGGGCATCGGGATGACCGAGGAGGAGGCGGACAAGGTGTTCAACCGCTTCTGGCGCGCGGATCCCGCCCGGGCCCGCACCACGGGCGGGACCGGGCTCGGGCTGGCCATCGCCACCGAGGACACCCGGCTGCACGGAGGCCGCCTCGACGTGTGGGGCGCCCCGGGGGAGGGGGCGTGCTTCCGGCTCACCCTGCCCCGGACCCGCGGCCGGCGCCTCGGCGCGGAGGACGCGAGCCCCCTCGGGCTGCCCCCGGACCCGCTCGCCCACCCGGAGACGGCGGAGGTGACGGCCACCGGGACCCTGGTCCTGACGCCGGCGCGGCAGCCCGAGCCGGCGCCCCCGGCGACGCCGGCCGCGGCGCCGGGGGCGCCGGCCGACGGGGAGGAGGACCGCGGATGAGCAGGACCCCTCGCCGGCGGACGGCGGCCGCCGCGCTGTGCCTGACCGCGGCCGTGGCGGTCGGCGGCTGCGGCGCGATCCCGCGCTCGGGCCCGGTGCACCGCCACGCGGAGCCCACGCGCACCGCGGCCGAGCCGACCTACGACGTCGACCCCGCGGGCCCCCAGGAGGGGGCGGAGCCCGAGCAGATCGTCCGCGGCTTCCTCGCGGCCGGGACGGGCGTGGGCGACGACTACTCGGTGGCCCGCGAGTACCTGACCCCGGAGCTCGCCGCGACCTGGCACCCGGACGCGCGCACCATCGTGCACCGCGGGGACCCCTCGCTCGTGCCCCGGCTCGAGGAGAACGAGTACCGGATGAGCCTCGAGGTGGAGTCCGTGGTGGACGGCACGGGCGTGATCGAGCGCAAGCCCGCGGGGGCCACCGAGGTCCTCGACTTCGACGTCGTCCAGGTGGACGGGCAGTGGCGGATCTCGGACGCCCCGGACGCCACCGTGCTCACCCGCACCGACTTCGAGGAGATCTTCGAGCCCCACCAGCTCTACTTCACCGACACCGACCTGACCAACGTCGTGACGGACCCCCGCTGGTTCCCGGACCGGGTGCCCGTGTCGACGTCGATCGTGCGCGCCCTGCTCGGCGGTCCCGCCCCCTACCTGCGGGGAGCCGTGAGCACCGCCTTCCCCGCCGGCACCACCCTGGCGGGCTCCGCGGTGCCCGTGCAGAACGGCACGGCCACCGTGGAGCTGAGCGTGCCCGACTTCGACCCGGCGAACATCGAGACCAACCGCCGGATGCACGACCAGCTCTCGCTGAGCCTGCGCTCGCTCACCGCCGTGAACGACGTGGAGCTGCTCGTCGGCGGCGCGCCCGTGGAGCTCGGGGCGGGGTGGACGGACACGGCGCCCGTGCAGGACGTCACGGTCCCGTCCCGGCAGATCGGGCTGCGCGACGGCGAGCTCGTGTTCTACCAGGGCGGCCAGACCGACGGCGTCGACGGGCTGCCCCCGCTGGACGACCACCGCCCCTCCAGCCCGGCGATGGACGCGGCCGCCGAGCACTTCGCGTTCGTGGACTCCGGCACCGGCGCCCTGGTGACCGTCTCCCGCGACGCGGAGCCCGTGGAGCGCTTCAGCGGGACCGGCCTGACGCGCCCCAGCTTCGACGAGCACGGGTGGGTGTGGACCGCGGACTCCGCCGGGGCGGTCCGCGCCGTGCGGCCGGAGACCCGGGACGGGGAGCCGGTGCGCGTCGAGGCCCCGTGGCTCGCGGCGCGGACCGCGACGTCCCTGCGGATCTCGCGCGGGGGCACGCGCGCGCTCGTGGTCACCCAGGACGACGGGGTCTCGCAGGTGTGGCTCTCCGGCGTGGTGCGCGGGCCCGACGGGACGCCGCGGCGGCTCAACGAGCCCTACCGGGTGGCCGCCGACGTCGAGGCCGACGTGGCGCTGTGGCTCAGCGACCGGGAGTTCGTGACCGCCCCCCTCGGCGGGCCCGAGTCGGTCCGGCCCCGGCTCTACGACGTGTCGGGGCGCCACCGGGAGCTGCCCGGCCTCGAGGGCCTCACCGCTCTCAGCGGCGGCAACGGCACGTCCTCCGTCTACGCCGTGGCCGGCGGGGCGCTGCACATGCTCACCGGCAACGCCTGGGCACCGCAGAGCGACGAGGTGCGGGACACCGCGTTCGCCGGCTGACGGGCGCGCCGCGCGCTCCACAGGCGCGGGAGTCCGGACCCGGAACATGGCCCGCCCCGGGCCGGGCCGCGCGGGCCGAGGATGGGCCCATGCCCACCACACCGCCCTGCGCCCGCCGCCTGGACCGCGCGGCCACCCGGGCCCTCGACCGTCTGGCCGAGGCCGCCGAGGTCCTCGTGCCCGTGGAGTGCGCCGTCTGCCGGGCGCCGGGGACCGCGCTGTGCCGGCCCTGCCGCCTCCTGCTGCGCCGCTCCTGCACACGGCCGTTCGAGGCGTCCTCGGCCGCGCCGCTGCTGGACCCGCCCCTGCCGGTCACCGCGGCGGGCCGCTACGCCCACGAGCTCGCGGGCTGCCTGCTCGCCTTCAAGAACGCCGGGCGCACCGACCTCACCCCCGTCCTCGCGGCCTGCCTGGCCACGGCCCTGCGCTCGGCCGCGCCGTCCTGGCCCCCGGGGCCCGTGCTGCTGGTCCCGGTCCCCACGGCACCGTCCGCCCTGCGCCGGCGCTGGTTCGACCCCGTGCGCGTCCTCCTGGAGGACTGCGCGCGCCGGGGGGTGCTGCCCGCGGGGACCACGGTGGCCAGGCACCTGCGGCACCGCGGGGCGACCGGCCTGCGCCCCGGGCCCGCGCAGAAGCGGCTCGGCCGGGCGGGCCGGCGCACCCGCCCGGCGGGGTCCCTGCGGGCCACGGCGCCGGCCGGGGCCCGCTGCGTCGTCGTCGACGACGTCCTGACCACGGGGGCGACGCTCGCGGAGGCTCCGGGCGCTGCGGGCCGGCGGCGCCGAGGTCGTGGGCGCCGTGGTGCTCGCGGCCGTGCGCCCGCCCGCGGTTCCGCTCACCGCTGATTCCCTCCCGGCACGTCCGGAGGCTGGTGAATATCCCCTGTGATTCCACTAACGTTGAGTCACGGGACGCAACAATCCTCCCGGGTGGGCGGCCCCATCCGCCCACGTCACCCCCGACAATTGGAGGGCATCATGGAACTGAACGTCATGGGGCGCAACGTCGCCGTACCGGAGCGGTTCAAGGAGTACGCCGCCGAGAAGGTCGTCAAGTTCGAGGAGCTGGGCGAGAAGGTCCAGCGCATTGATGTCAAGGTCACCAAGGACCACGCGCTGCCGGGCCACCAGGGCATGGGCGTGGAGATCACGGTGTCCGGACGCGGTCCCGTCCTGCGGGCCGAGGCGCGTGGCGACGACAAGTTCGCGGCCTTCGACGAGGCCTACAGCAAGCTGCTCGAGCGGCTGCGCCGGGCACGCGACCGCCGCAAGGTGCACCGCGGCGCCCACCGTCCCACCGCCGTTCACGAGGCCACCGGCGCGCTGCCCGTGGTCCCGAGTTCCGGGCCCATCTACACCACCGCTGAAGAGCTCGCGACCGCCGAGCAGGAGGCCTTCGACCAGAGCGTCAGCCTCACCGACGCGGTCACCCCCGTCGAGATCCGGCGCAAGCGGTTCCCCGCCGCCGAGCTGAGCGTCGACGAGGCCGTCGACCACATGGAACTGGTCGGCCACGACTTCTACCTCTTCCTCGACAAGGAGACGGGGGAGCCCTCCGCCGTCTACCGCCGCAAGGGCTGGAGCTACGGCGTGATCAGCCTCAGCGAGAACGGCGAGCAGCCCGAGGAGAGCGTCCGGGCGTACCAGGCCGAGGCCGTCCGCTGAGCCGGCACCCCTGAGGGGTGGGACCCGGACGGCTGGGAGCCGACCGGGTGCCGCCCCGGAGGAGCCCGGTGGTCGCGGCCACCGGGCTCCGTCGTGCCCGACGAGGCGGGCCCGCTCCCGTAGACTGGAACAGGTGCCGGATCCCCCCATCAGCCCAACACGGCAGTCGAACACCGAGGAGCGTGTGCACGTGGCGTCATTCCTGGAGAAAGTCCTCAGGACCGGAGACAAGAAGGTCCTGACGAGGCTGCGGTCGTACACGACCGCCATCAACAGCCTCGAGGACGGCTTCCGGGAGTTCAGCGACGCGGAGCTGCGCGCCGAGACGGACGCGTTCCGCGCCCGGGTCGCCGACGGCGAATCGCTCGACCGGCTGCTGCCCGAGGCGTTCGCGGTGGTCCGCGAGGCGGCCTCGCGCACCCTCGGCCAGCGCCACTACGACGTCCAGCTCATGGGCGGGGCCGCGCTGCACCTGGGCAACATCGCCGAGATGAAGACCGGTGAGGGCAAGACCCTGGTGGCCACCGCCCCGGCCTACCTCAACGCGCTCTCCGGCAAGGGCGTGCACGTCGTCACCGTGAACGACTACCTGGCCGAGTATCAGGCCAACCTCATGGGCCGGGTCTACCGCTTCCTCGGCATGGAGACCGGCGTGGTGCTGGCCAACCAGGACCCCGCCACCCGCCGGCAGCAGTACGTCGCCGACATCACGTACGGGACCAACAACGAGTTCGGCTTCGACTACCTGCGCGACAACATGGCGTGGAGCCCCGACGAGCTCGTCCAGCGCGGGCACAACTTCGCGGTCGTCGACGAGGTGGACTCCATCCTCATCGACGAGGCGCGCACCCCGCTCATCATCTCCGGGCCCGCCTCCGGGGAGGCCAACCGGTGGTACACCGAGTTCGGGCGCCTCGTGCAGCGGCTGCGCCCCGGCACGGACTACGAGGTCGACGAGAAGAAGCGCACCGTGGGCGTGCTCGAGTCCGGGATCGAGAAGGTCGAGGACTGGCTCGGCATCGACAACCTCTACGAGGCCCAGAACACCCCGCTCATCGGTTTCCTGAACAACGCCATCAAGGCCAAGGAGCTCTTCCGCGCCAACAAGGACTACGTGGTGCTCAAGGGCGAGGTCATGATCGTCGACGAGCACACCGGCCGCATCCTCGCCGGGCGCCGCTACAACGAGGGCATGCACCAGGCCATCGAGGCCAAGGAGGGCGTGGAGATCAAGGCGGAGAACCAGACCCTCGCCACGGTCACCCTGCAGAACTACTTCCGCCTCTACGAGAGGCTCTCCGGCATGACCGGCACGGCCGAGACCGAGGCCGCCGAGTTCATGAACACCTACGGGCTGGGGGTCGTGTCCATCGAGACCCACCGCCCGCTCGCCCGCATCGACCGCTCCGACCTCGTCTACAAGAACGAGGTCGCCAAGTTCGCCGCCGTGGTCAAGGACATCGAGGAGCGGCACGCGAAGGGCCAGCCCGTCCTCGTGGGCACCGTGTCGGTCGAGAAGAGCGAGTACCTCTCGAAGCTGCTCGCCCAGCGCGGGGTCCGCCACGAGGTGCTCAACGCGAAGAACCACGCCCGCGAGGCCTCGATCGTCGCCCAGGCCGGCCGCCGCGGCGCGGTCACCGTGGCCACGAACATGGCCGGCCGCGGCACCGACATCATGCTCGGCGGCAACGCCGAGTTCAACGCGGTGGACCGGATGCGCGAGCGGGGCCTGGACCCCCAGCGGGACGCCGAGGAGTACGAGCGCGTGTGGCCCGAGGTGCTGGCGGCGTGCGAGGCGGAGACCAGGGCGGAGCACCAGGAGGTCGTGGACGTCGGCGGTCTCTACGTCCTGGGCACCGAGCGCCACGAGTCACGGCGCATCGACAACCAGCTGCGCGGCCGCTCCGGGCGCCAGGGCGATCCGGGCGAGTCCCGCTTCTACCTGTCCCTGGCGGACGACCTCATGCGCCTGTTCAACGCCGGTGCCGCCCAGCGGCTCATGGCCGGGGCCCCGGACGACACCGCGCTGGAGCACAAGATCGTCTCCCGGGCCATCGCCTCCGCGCAGAGCCAGGTCGAGGGGCGCAACGCCGAGCAGCGCAAGAACGTGCTGAAGTACGACGACGTCCTCAACCGCCAGCGCGAGGCCGTCTACCGCGACCGCCGCCGCGTCCTGGAGGGCCACGACCTCAAGGGCCAGATCGCCCAGTTCGTCGACGAGGTCGTCACCTCGACCGCCGAGGACCGGACGGCGACCGGCCACCCCGAGGACTGGGACCTCGAGGGTCTGTGGGAGTCGCTGCGCACCATCTACCCCGTGACCCTCACGGTCGACGAGGTCGTCGAGGAGGCCGGCGGGCGCACCCGCCTGACCGCCGAGTTCCTGCGCGAGCAGGTCCTCTCCGACGCCCGCCTCCTCTACGCCCAGCGCGAGGAGGAGGTCGGCGCGGAGGCCATGCGCAACCTCGAGCGCCGCGTGCTGCTGTCGGTCATCGGGCGCAAGTGGCCCGAGCACCTGTACGAGATGGACTACCTCAAGGAGGGCATCGGCCTGCGCGCCATGGCTCAGCGCGACCCGCTCGTCGAGTACCAGCGCGAGGGCTACGCGATGTTCCAGGAGATGATGGGCGCGATCCGCGAGGAGACGGTCTCCACGCTGTTCCGGATGGAGATCCGCCGCCAGCGCGTGGGCGCCGACGGCGGTGCCGTGGACCTGCAGATCCCGCGCCAACCTAGCTTCCTGCAGTACACAGCCCCCGGGGAGACCGGTGGGACGCAGACGCGGGTCGAGCCGGCGCCCGCGGTGGCGCGCGCCGCGGACGGAGCGGCCCCCGCGGCGGAGGAGACCCCCAACCGGGCGGGGCGCCGGGCCCGGGCCCGGGCCGGCAGCGCCGAGGCCTCCGAGGGCTGACCCGGCGGGAGCCGAGCCGGCGGGGGCGCCGGCTCAGCCGACCTCGAGCTCGGTGACGCTCCAGCCCTGCCCCAGGCGCTCTACCCGCATGGCCACGGCCCGGCCGCGGCGGGGCTCGACCACCACGAGAGCGACCTCGTAGACACCGCGGTCCACCCGGCAGACCCGGCACCGGCGGACGTGCGGATTGCGGTGCAGCTCCTGCAGGGCGGGCTTGGCCTCGAACTGCTCCTGCAGCAGTCGCAGCATGTCCGCGCGCTGCTGGAAGCGCTGCACGATCTCCGGGGTGGTCCACCGGCCCAGCTGCGCCGCCGGCCGGCTGCCGCCGAGCACCTCCACGGCCGCCTGGCCGATGGACCGGGCGAGCGCGGTGACGCGGGCCAGTTCGTCCTCGGCGCTGTGGCCCAGCACGCGTGTGGCCCCCCAGGTGTATCCGCCCGGAGCCGTGGGCGGGCCCGGCCGTGCCCGGCGGACCGGCGGCGAGGCCGGCGGGCGCCCGGGAGCGTGAGCGAGCGGCCGGGCGACGGGATCGGAACCGGCGGCGGGTGCGTTCATGGCGGGCCTCCTGGGATCGGTGCGGCGGTGGGTCGGGACGAGGGCGGTGTCAGCGGTCGCCGGGGCCGGGGACCACGAGCCGTTGCCCGGGCCGCAGCAGGTGGGGACCGCAGGGGAGCACGTGCCGGTTCAGCTCGTACCAGGCCGGCCAGGCGCGGGCGATCTGCTCGTCCGAGGCCCCGGGGCCCAGCTGCGCCGCGGCCAGGGACCACAGGGTGTCGCCGCGCAGCACGGTGACGGCGCCGTCGACCGTGCGGCCCGCCGGTGCCGGGAGCGGAGCGGACGGGGCCTCCGGCGCCGGGGCCTCCGACACCGGAGGCTCCTTTCCCGGGGGGACGGTCTCCGGGGGAAGAGCCGCCGGGGAAGCCGTCGCGGAGGAACCGGTCGGTGCGGTCCCGGGGCCCGGAGCGGGCAGCGGTGCCGGTGCGCCGGGGAAGGACCCGGGGGCTCCGTGCACCGCCGCACTGCCGCTCCAGAAGGGGGAGGGGGCCTCGTCGGCGACCGCGCCCTGCGCAGCGACGAGCTGCAGGCCCAGAGCCGCGGCGGCGGCCCGGCGCAGCAGCGCCGGGGACCACCGCCCGCACAGCCTGCCCAGACGCTCCCAGCGGTGCCGCCGGGCGAGCACGGCCAGGACGGCGAGGGCAGCCGCCGCGCTCCAGACCACGACCACCGCACAGCCGAGGGCGGCGGCGGCCAGCCCGATCAGCAGCTCCGGATCCGGGTGGCCCCGCGACGGACCCGCAGGCGTCCGGCCGCTGAGCACAGGACGGCTGAGCGCCGCGCCGCTGGCGGCGAGCGCGAGCCCGAGGGCGGGGACCAGCAGAACCGGCCACCACGGAGGCGTGACCCTGTGGTCGGATCCAGCCGTGGCGTCCATGCTCGTCCCCCGTCGTCCACACCGCGCAATGCTGTTTGGAATCATTTGACGCTGTTTGATGCTGTTTGACATCCTGGGTGTTTTTTAGCACCGTAACGGGCCCCGTGTAAAGGGTGGTGTCCCCCGCGGTGGATGCGGTGTTCCTTGACCGCCGCACGGGGCGGCCCTACCTTGAGGGCCTGCGCGGCCGGACGTCCCGGGCGCCGGAGGGAGGCCCGGGTGCGCTGGGAGCAGCTGTTCGCGGACATGGAGGCCCAGCTGGCCGCCGCGGGCCAGCAGGCCCACGAGGCCGAGGCGGCGGAGCAGGCCCGGGCCGAGTACTCGCGCGTGCGTCTGGCCGATCGGCTGCGGCTGCGGCGCGGTGAGCCGGTGCGGGCGCTGCTGGTGGGGTCCGTTCCGGTCGAGGGCCGGGTGCGCACGCTGGGCGCCGGATGGGTCGCCTTGGAGGACCGGGGCACCGAGCACCTCGTGCCGCTGGGCGCCGTCCTGTGGTGGGAGTCCCTGGGGCGTGGCTGGGACCCGGACCAGGACACGGTGGCGCTGCGCCTCGGTCTTGCGCACGCGCTGCGGGCGCTCGCCCGGGGCAGGGCCCGGGTGCGGATCCGGCTCACCGGCGGCGGACCGCTCGGGGAGCTCGACGGGACCATCGACGGGGTGGGGGCGGACTTCGCCGACCTGGCCCTGCACCCGGACGACGACTACCGCCGGCGGGGCAGCGTGACCGCCTCGCGCGCCGTGCCCTTCTCCGCGCTGGTCTGCGTCTCCTCGCTCGCCGGCACGTGAGCGCCGCCCGCCGGAGACCGGGCGCCGATCAGTCCAGCGAGCCGGAGCGCACCGCCTCGGCAGTGCGCTCGTAGCCGCGGGCGATGTACTCCTCCAGCTTGGCCGTCTCGACCCGCCACTGCCCGCGCCCGCCCACCTGGATGGCCGGCAGGTCCCCGCTGCGCACCAGAGCTCTCGCCTGCGTCGCCGAGATGTTGAGGATCTCGGCCACGTCCGCCAAGGTCAGGAAGCGCTGCTGCGCCATGCTCCGCCTCCTCGTTCGTCGTTGCTCTCCGCTCCAGTCTGCCACCGAAGACCCCCGGGCGGTCTCCCGTCCACAAGGGCCGATGCCGTTCCGTGCACGGGGGCGGCCGCCGACGCGCCGGTGCGGGCCTGTCCCCAGTTGTGCACCGGCCTGTTCCCGCGGTCCTGCCGCGCAGGCAGAATGTGGGCGACGAGCGCGGCCCCCGGACCGTGCCCACGAACGAGGGAGGCGGTCGCCGATGAGCGGCACGGTCAGGGGCGCGGACGCCGCGTCGGCCCGGTTCAGGAAGCCGACCTGGAAGGACCCGCGGCTGCTCACCGGGCTGCTGCTCGTGCTGTTCTCCGTCGCCGGGGTGACCGCGGTGGTGGCCGCGGCCGACCGCACGGACCCCTACCTGGCCGCCGCCCGGGACATCGAGGTCGGGCAGGCCGTGACCGCGGAGGACGTCGTGGCCGTCGAGGTCCGCCTGCAGGACGCCGCCGCGCAGTACGTCCCGGCGGACGCCGCTCCCGGCCCCGACGCGGTGGCGACGCAGCGGATCCCGCAGGGCCAGCTCCTGCCCGGGGCGGCCCTCGGCACCGCCGACCGGCTGGACCGGAAGCCGGTCGCGGTGCCGATCGAGCACCCACTGCCCGAGGACGCCGCCGCCGGCTCGCGCGTCGACGTCTGGGTCGCCGCCCAGAAGCCCTCCGGCCGCGGCCACGAGTCCGCGCGCCTGCTGCTGCCCGCCGCGGAGATCGCCGCGGTCGCCGCGGAGGAGACCGCCCTCGGGGCGGGCCGCGGCACGGTGGTGCACGTGCTCGTCGAGGACGGCCCGATGGAGGACCTGGTGGACGCCCTCGGCAACAACGCCAGGGTCACCCTCGTGTGGAACCCGGCGGGCGCCCCGTGACGAGCCTTCCGCTCATGGCCCTCGGGACCTCCACGTGGCCCCTCGTCGACGGCATCGAACGGCTGCACGGGCCGGTCACGGTGGTCCGGCGCTGTCTGGACCTGACCGAGCTGCTGGCCGCGGCCCGGGCCGGGCTCGGCCGGGCCGCCCTGGTCGCGGAGGGCGCCGAGGACCTCACCGCGAGCCTGCTGGAGCAGATCCGGCTCGGCGGAGCGGTGCTGCTGGTGCTCGAGGGCCACGACCACCACCGGCTCGCCGGACTCGGTGCCGTGGTCGTCCCCGAGCGTGCGGACCCCGCCGACGCCGCGCGCCTCGTCGAGGAGGCGGTGGCCGCCGCGGCGGGGGCGCCGAGCGCCGTGGGCTACGCCGACGTCGTCGCGACGACCCCGGAGCAGCGGACCCCCCGCGGGGCGCTCCGCCCCGACGAGCAGACCCCGCCCGGCGCGGAGCCCGCGGGCCGGCCCGGGCGGATCGTGGCCGTGTGGGGCCCCACGGGGGCGCCGGGCCGGACCACGGTGGCGGTGAACCTCGCGGCGGAGCTCGCCCTGCTCGGCGAGGACACGGCACTGGTGGACGCCGACACCTACGGGCCCTCGGTGGCCGCCGCCCTCGGGATGCTGGACGAGGCTGCGGGGCTCGCCCAGGCGTGCCGTCTGGCCGACCAGGGGCGACTCGACGGCCCCGCCCTGCGCCGGACCGCCGCCGACGTGGCGGTGGCGGGGCGGACGGTGCGGGTGCTCACCGGCCTCACCCGCCAGGACCGGTGGCCGGAGCTGCGCTCGGGGGCCGTGGCCGCGGTGCTCGAGCGCTCCGCCCAGGAGTTCGGGACGACGGTCGTGGACTGCGGCTTCGCCCTCGAGGCCGACGAGGAGCTGACCCTCGACACGATGGCGCCCCGCCGGCACGCCGCGGCGCTGACGGTCCTGGAGCGCGCCGACGTGGTCGTGGCCGTGGGTGCCGCGGACACCGTCGGCGTCCCGAGACTGATCAAGGGGCTCCCCGACGTCGCGGCGGCCGCGCCCGGTGCCCGGCTCGTGGTCGCGGTCAACAAGCTGCGCCGCTCCGCGGCGGGACGCTCCCCGGAACTGGGGATCCGGGAGGCGTGGGCCCGCTTCGGCTCCGGGCCCGCGGTGGAGCACTTCGTGCCCTGGGACCCCGAGGCCTTCGACGAGGCGCTGCTGGCGGGCGCCGTGCTGGCGGAGACCGCCGCGGGCTCCTCCGCGCGGACCGCCCTCCGGCTCCTCGCGGGCCGGGTGCTCGCCGGCCCGGGAGACGCGGGAGCGGACGGTCCCCCGGTGCGCGGTACTAGGCTGGGCAGCAGGATCGGGGCCTGGCTGCGCCGCTGATCCCGGGGGGCCGCCCGGCTCCTCCGCCCGCGACGACCGGAGGCCACGTGGCGTTCACGGATGCCCTGAGGAACAGCCGGGACTTCGGTCCCGGCGACTACGAGTGGCTGCACCTGCTCGTGGGGGACTGGCAGCTCATCTCGGACCTCGCCTTCGGGGATCTCGTCCTGAGCTTCCCCGTGGACTACATCCCCTCCGCGGGCAGCGGCAACGGCCGCGGCATGCCCGCCCCCCACAGCGCCTTCCGGGTGCTCGCCCACGTCCGCCCGGCGACCGGGCCCACGGTCTTCCACCGGGACATGGTCGGGGAGCAGATGCCCGAGGAACTGGCCGGGCCCCTGCGCGCCGCCTGGGTCGGGCGGCGGGTGGAGCTCCTGCGCGCGGCCGGGGAGCAGCCCGCCACCGCCGCCCAGGTCAAGATCGTGCCGCTCGTGCGCAACGGCCGCACGATCGCCCTGCTGACCGTGCACACCGGGCGGAGGCCGGGGCAGGTCTCCTCGCTGCAGGAGGTCGTCTACCGCGAGACCGCCGACGTGCTGCTGCGGATGGCCAACGAGGGACTGTGGCCGGACTTCTCCGCGCCCACGGGCTCGCGCCGGGGCGCGCCGCGGGTCGGGGACGGGGCCATCCGGCTCGACACCGACGACCGTGTCTCCTACGTCTCGCCCAACGCCGAGTCCGCGCTGCGCCGGCTGGGGATCGACGGCGAGCTGGTGGGCAAGCGCCTCCTGGACGTGGTCCCGCCCGCGCTGGGTGCCGGGACCGACCCGGACGAGACGCTGGCCCCGGTGCTCAGCGGACGCACCGCCTGGCGCACCGAGGTCGAGGGGGCCCGCGTGAGCGTGAACTTCCGCTCGGTGCCCCTGCGCGACCGGTCCGGCCGCCGGGGCGCGGTGCTGCTGTGCCGCGACGTCACCGAGCTGCGCCGCCGGGACCTGGAGCTCGTCTCGAAGGACGCGACCGTCCGGGAGATCCACCACCGGGTCAAGAACAACCTGCAGACCGTCTCCGCCCTGCTGCGCCTGCAGGCCCGCCGGATGACCACCGACGAGGCCCGGCACGGGCTCGAGCAGGCGATGCGCCGCGTGGCCACGATCGCCATGGTGCATGAGACGCTCTCGCAGGGGTTCTCGCAGAACGTGGACTTCGACGAGCTCATCGAGCGGCAGTTCCGGCTCGCCGCGGAGGTGGCCACCCCGGAGCAGTCGGTGCGCACCCGCATGATCGGCGAGTTCGGGGAGCTGCCGACCCGCCTGGCCACCCCGCTGGCGCTCGTGATCAACGAGCTGGTCACCAACGCGGTCGAGCACGGTCTGGCCGAGGGGACCGGGACGGTGACCCTGGAGGCCTGCCGGGTGCCCGACGAGGAGGGGACCGGTGAGCTGCTCGAGGTCGTCGTGAGCGACGACGGCGCGGGGATGGGCCCCGTCGTGATCGAGGAGTCCGGCGTGGGCGCCTTCCGGCGGGCGGACACCGGTGAGGGTCTGGGGATGCAGATCGTCCGGACCCTGGTGGCCGGGGAGCTGGGCGGGTCGATCCGCTGGTCCCCGCGCCAGTGCGGCGGCACCGAGGTGACGGTGCGGGCCCGCCTCGACGACCGCTCCGCCGGCCCCTGACGGAGAAGGACCGGGACCCCACGGGGGTCCCGGTCCTCGAGCGCCGCGGACGTGGACGTCCTGGGCGGAAGCCTCAGGAGGCGCGGCGGGCGCGGGCGGCGCGGCGCTTGAGGGCGCGGCGCTCGTCCTCGCTCATCCCGCCCCAGACACCGGCGTCCTGACCCGACTCGAGGGCCCACTGCAGGCAGGTGTCCATCACGGGACAACTGCGGCACACGGCCTTGGCCTCCTCGATCTGGAGGAGAGCAGGTCCGGTGTTGCCCACGGGGAAGAACAGCTCGGGATCCTTCTCCAGGCATGCTGCGCGACTACGCCAATCCATGGTCAGCGATCGCTCCTTTCAAGGACGGGTCCCGGCGCACAGGGCAGAACGATCCTGCGGCAGGGGCGTCCGGGACAAGAGAAAAGGCCCATTCGCACGGGCCTTGTGAAGAACTGTCGTCAACCTTCCCATGCCGCAGGGGTGTGGACAAGGGGTTTGGGGCGCCGGTCACACCCGTGTCGGTGAGGTCTTGCTCACAGCGCGGCCGGCGCGGGAGCGCCCGACGGGCCCCCGGCGGCGGGCGGCGCACTAGGGTGACGGGAGGCGCTGCCGTCCGCGCCCCCGCCACCCGGTCGGAAGGAGACCGCCACCATGTCCACCGCCTCCCCGGGTGCCCGCCCGCGCGAGATCGCCGTCCTGGCCGGCGTGGTGCTCCTCGAGGCCCTCGCCCTCGCGGCGGCCGGGCTGCGCCTGGTCTGGACCCTGCTCTTCGAGCAGCCCCTGACGGTGGGCGGCACGGTCTTCCTCGTGCTGGTCCTCCTCGGCGGCGCCCTGTGGCTGCTGCACGTGGGCCGCGGCCTGTGGCGGGGGTTCCGGTGGCCGCGGGCCGCGGCGCTCGTGGTCCAGCTCTTCCTCCTCGTGCTCGCCCTCCCGCTGCTCCAGGCGGGGCAGTGGGGCCTCGGCCTGGTGCCGGCCGTGCCGGCCGTCGTCGTGCTCCTGCTGCTGTTCCGCCCGGCGGTGCTGGCCTGGACGAGCCGCACCGTCAAGTAGCCGCACCGTCAAGTAGCGGCGGGCCCGGGCCAGTACAGTGGGAGCGCCTGCGCCCGGCGTCGTCGTACCCCGGCCCCCAGGGTCTCCCGCCTCCCGTGTCCCTGCCCGTCGAGAAGCTTACGAACAGGTGGTCTCCCGTGACTCCCCGCCGCATCGTCATCGTCAGCCGCATCTTCGCCCCCGAACCGGCCGCCGCGTCCTTCCGGCTGCGCGCCCTGGCCCGGGGGCTCACCGGGTGCGGGGCGCAGGTGACCGTGCTCACCACGCGCCCGCCCGCGGGGGCCGAGATCGAGCCCGAGCCCTACCCGGTGCGGCGCTGGCCCGTCCTGCGCGACCGGTTCGACTACGTGCGCGGGATCGTGCAGTACCTCAGCTTCGACGTGCCCGTGTTCTTCCGCCTCCTGGCCACCCGCGCCGACCTCGTGGTCAGCGAGCCGCCCCCCACTACGGGGATGGCCGTGCTCGCCTCCTCGGCGCTGCGGGGCCGGCCCTACGTCTGGTACGCGCCGGACATCTGGACCACCGCCGCGGAGAAGATGGAGGTCTCGCCGCTGGTCAAGCGGGCCATGCGGGTGATGGAGAGCCTCGCGGCGCGCCGGGCCGCCGGGGTGCTGACCGTCTCCGAGGCCATGGGCCGGGAGCTGCAGTCCGTCACGGGCGTCGCCTGGGAGAAGGTGCTCGTGGCGGAGAACGGCATCGACACCGAGGTCTTCCGCCCCGACGGGCCCGTGGCCGACCCGGGCGCGCCCTACTTCGTCTACGCCGGGTCGATGTCCGAGTGGCAGGGGGCCGACGTCTTCGTCCGCGCCCTGCCCCGGGTCCTGCAGGCCCACCCCGACGCGCAGCTGCGCTTCTTCGGCCGCGGCTCCGACATCGACCGGGTCGAGGAGATCGCCGCCCGGGTGGCCCCGGGCCACGTCGTCTTCGAGGGGCTGCGCCCGGCCGCCGAGACCGCCGAGTGGACCCGCGGCGCCGTGGCCGCCCTCGGCGCCGTGCTCCCGGGCATCGGCTACGACTTCACCAAGCCCACCAAGATCTACGCGGCCGCCGCGTGCGGCACCCCGGTCGTC
Source organism: Kocuria sabuli (assembly GCF_040981185.1). Classification (NCBI taxonomy): domain Bacteria; kingdom Bacillati; phylum Actinomycetota; class Actinomycetes; order Micrococcales; family Micrococcaceae; genus Kocuria; species Kocuria sabuli. The sequence goes on along the minus strand of NZ_JAVHZE010000001.1, from coordinate 378,398 downwards.
TACGCGGGGGCCGGGGTCGCCGCGGAGCTGGTGGAGGACAACGGCCTGGGGGCCGCCGTGGACCACGACGCCGACGCGGTGGCCGACGCCATGATCGCCGCCCTGGACCGGCGGCGGGACCCCGCGCTCGCCGAGGAGAACGACCGGCTGCGCCGCCGGCGCTCGGACTGGGCCGCAGAGAACGCCTCCCTGGCCGCCTCCGGCCGCCTCGCCGCCGAGTGGCTCCTTCAGGGCTTCCCGGACTGATCAGGTACTTTGGTACGCAGCGCACGCCCGGCGCGCCCGTGCCTCCCCCTACCGGTCGGACGTCGGCCGGGCCCACCAGGACACCAATGTCAGGAGTTTGCCCGTGAACGCAGATCTCGTCGTCGTCGGGTCGGGCCTCTTCGGCCTGACCGTGGCCGAGAGGGCCGCCAACGAGCTGGACCTCAACGTGGCCATCATCGACCGGCGGTCCCACATCGGCGGCAACGCCTACTCCGAGAAGGAGGAGCGGACCGGGATCGAGGTGCACCGCTACGGCGCCCACCTCTTCCACACCTCCAACGAGCGGGTGTGGGACTACGTCAACCGGTTCACCGGGTTCACGGACTACGTGCACCGGGTGTACACCCGGCACAACGGCGAGGTCTACCCGATGCCCATCAACCTGGGCACCGTCAACCAGTTCTTCCGCGCCGCGCTCTCCCCGGCCGAGGCCCGGGCGCTGATCCAGGAGCAGGCCGGGGAGCTCGCCGGGACGGACCCGCAGAACCTCAACGACAAGGGCATCCAGCTCATCGGCCGGCCCCTGTACGAGGCGTTCATCAAGCACTACACCGGCAAGCAGTGGCAGACGGACCCCAAGGACCTGCCGGCCTCGATCATCTCCCGGCTGCCCGTGCGGTACACCTACGACAACCGGTACTTCAACGACAAGTACGAGGGGCTGCCGGTCGACGGCTACACCGCGTGGCTGGAGCGCATGGCGGACCACCCGAAGATCGACGTCCGGCTGGACACCGACTTCTTCGACGACGGCCACGAGTACTCCCGCTCGGCCGTGCTCGGGCAGGTCCCGGTGGTCTACACCGGGCCCGTGGACCGGTACTTCGACTACGCCGAGGGCGACCTCTCCTGGCGGACCATCGACCTGGAGGAGGAGGTCCTGCCCATCGAGGACTTCCAGGGCACCCCGGTGATGAACTACCCGGACGCCGACGTCCCCTTCACCCGCATCCACGAGTTCCGCCACTTCCACCCGGAGCGCGACTACACCAAGGACGCCACGGTGATCATGCGCGAGTTCTCCCGCTTCGCGGAGAAGGGCGACGAGCCGTACTACCCCGTCAACACCTCCGTGGACCGGGAGAAGCTGCTGAAGTACCGCGACCTCGCCAACGGCGAGCAGGACGTCCTGTTCGGCGGCCGCCTCGGCACCTACAAGTACCTCGACATGCACATGGCCATCGGCGCCGCGCTGTCCATGGTCGACAACAAGATCAAGCCCCACTTCACCAGCGGGGCCACCATCGAGAGCGGGGGAGTGGACGCATGACCGCGACGACCCAGGACATCGACCGGACCGGCACCGAGGGCACCGCCCACCGGGTGCTGCAGGAGCTCGTCCTCCCGGCGAAGGACCGCTTCTCCACGCAGCCGCTCTACCTGGACACCCGGGCGGACACGGGCAGCGCCGTCCAGCAGGAGGACTCGGGGGAGCAGCGCCCCCAGATCGTGGTCAACGTGGCCTCCGAGCCCGCGGCCTCGAGCGGCGTGACGATCCTCGGCCGCACCTCCGCGCGCGTGCCGGCCCGCCGGACCGTCTCCTTCGCCACGTACTTCAACGCGTTCCCCGCCAGCTACTGGCGGCACAACACGCACCTGCGGGAGGTCGTGCTGCGCGTGCGCACCACCGGCCGCGGCACCGTGAACGTGCACAGCTCCAACGCCCGCGGCGAGTCCGTGCCGGTCTCCGTGCACGAGGTCTCGGGCCCGGAGCACGTGGTCGAGGCCGTGCTGCCTCTGAAGGCCTTCGCCGACGGCGGGTGGTACTGGTTCGACCTGGCCGCGGCCGACGAGGACCTCGAGCTGCTCGGCGCCCAGTGGCTGGGCGACGGCACGGGCACCCCGGAGGGCACCGTGACCCTCCAGATCACCACCATGAACAAGCCTTCCTACTGCCTCACCAACGCCCGGCTGCTGGTCGAGCAGCAGGAGAACCTGCCGCAGGTCGCGCAGGTCGTGATCGTGGACCAGGGCAACCAGAAGGTCGTCGACGAGCCCGGCTTCAGCGAGGTGCAGGAGCGCTTCGGGGACCGGCTGCGCGTCATCGACCAGGGTAACCTCGGCGGGGCCGGCGGCTTCGCGCGCGGGATGTACGAGGCCGTCCGCGGCGACAGCACGTACGTGCTGCTCATGGACGACGACGTCGAGATCGAGCCGGAGGCCGTGCGGCGGGTCAGCGTGTTCGCCGACTTCTGCAAGCGGCCCACGCTGGTCGGCGGGCACATGATCGACCTGCTCAACCCCACGAAGATCCACAACTTCGGCGAGGCCATGGACCCGTACAGCTTCCAGTACGGCCCCGCGGGGGAGGGCGTGGAGGTCGGCCACGACTTCCGGCACAGCAGCCTGCGCGGCACGTCCTGGATGCACCGCCGCGTCGAGGTGGACTACAACGCGTGGTGGATGTGCCTGATCCCCACGCAGGTGATCCGTGAGATCGGCCTGGCCCTGCCCGTGTTCATCAAGTGGGACGACGTGGAGTACGGCATCCGCGCCAAGGCGGCCGGCTACCGGACCGTGTCCATGCCCGGCGTGGCCGTGTGGCACCTGGCCTGGGCGGACAAGGACGACACGATCAGCTGGCAGGCGTACTTCCACAAGCGCAACCAGCTCGTGGCCGCGCTCCTGCACTCGCCCTTCGACCGCGGCGGGGAGGTGCTGGGCCGCAACGGGGCCAAGGACCTCCGGCACCTGCTGTCCATGCAGTACTTCGCGGAGGAGGCCCGGGTGCTCGCGCTGCGGGACGTCCTGGCCGGGCCCGAGACCCTGCACGAGCTGCTGCCCCAGCGCATCCGCGACGTGCGCCGGATGATGACCCAGCACTCCGACGCCGTCTACCAGCCCGATCTGGACGCGTACCCGGCGGTCGCGGCGGCCAGGCCGCTGCGCACCCGGCGGCTCTCGGCCCCCCACGGGCTGAAGATCCTCACCTCCACCGCGTCCGCCCTGGTGCGCCACCTCGCGGTGAGCCCCCGGGAGGAGGCCGACGAGCACCCGCAGGTGCACCTGCCGTACCAGGACGCCCGCTGGTGGCGGCTCACCCGCTACGACAGCGCCCTGGTCTCCGCCTCGGACGGCACCGGCTACACCTGGTACAAGCGCTCGCCCCGGGAGGCCCGCGCCCTGATGGCGGAGTCCCTGCGGCTGCACGCCCAGCTGGCCCTGCGCTGGCCGGAGCTGTCCCGGCGCTACCGGGAGGCCCTGCCGGACGTGACGTCCATGGAGGCGTGGGAGGCGACCTTCCGCCAGCACTCGGAGATCGGCGCCTGATGGCCGCACCCACGGTCGTCCGCAACCCGTCCCCCGGGACGGGGCTGCCGGCGGTGTTCCGCCAGCGCTACCTGCTGAAGCTGCTGGTCGACAAGGAGCTGCAGATCCGCTACCGGGGCACGGTCCTGGGACTGCTGTGGTCCTACGTCAAGCCCGGCATCCAGTTCGTGGTCTTCTACGTGGCGCTGGGGATCTTCCTCGGCCTGGAGCGCGGGATGGAGAACTACGCCGTCTACCTGTTCTCCGGGATCATCCTGATCAACTTCTTCTCGGAGTCCTTCGGCAACGCGGCCCGGTCGATCGTGGCCAACGCCAGCCTGATCAAGAAGATCTACCTGCCCCGCCAGATGTTCCCGGTGGCCTCCGTGTGGGTGGCCGGGGTGCACCTGCTCCCGCAGCTCGTGGTGATGCTCGTGGCGGCCCTGATCGTGGGCTGGTCGCCCACCTGGATCTCCCTGCTGGCCATTCCGACGGCCCTGCTGGTCGTCGGGCTGCTGGGCACGGGGCTGGGTCTGCTCTTCGGGGCCGCCAACGTGTTCTTCCGGGACGCCGAGAACTTCGTCGACCTGATCGTCATGGTCAGCACCTGGTCCGCGCCCGTGCTCTACGCCTGGACCATGGTCCGGGACGTGCTGGGACCGGTGTGGTTCGCGGGGTTCATGCTCAACCCCCTGACCGTGGCCGTGGAGCTATCCCACGCGGCGTTCTGGCTGCCCACCACCACCCCCGGTGCCCACGAGGTGCCGCCCCACCTGTTCTCCCTGTGGACGCCGGTGGCGCTGCTCGTGGTCACGCTGATCATGCTCCTGGGCGACCTGACGTTCCGTCGCCTCGAGGGCCGTTTCGCGCAGGAGCTGTGACGATGAGTGCTGACCGGACCGCTGCACCGGGGGAGCCCGCCGTGGTCGCCCACCACCTGGCCAAGGAGTTCTCCCTGCGCCACGCCCGCTCCCTCAAGGAGACGGCGATGTGGCTGGCCAAGGGCCGGCGCCAGGACATCTCCAACCGCTTCCGCGCCCTGGAGGACCTCAGCGTCACCATCCGTCCGGGGGAGAGCGTGGCGCTCGTGGGCCTCAACGGCTCCGGGAAGTCCACGTTCCTCAAGCTGGTCTCCGGCGTGATGAGCCCCGACGGCGGCTCGCTGCGGGTCAACGGGCGCGTGGCCGGGCTGATCGAGGTGGGCGCGGGCTTCCACCCGGACCTCACCGGCCGGGACAACGTGTACCTCAACGGCGCGATCCTCGGGATGACCAAGGAGGAGATCGACCGGAAGTTCGACCAGATCGTCGCCTTCTCCGAGATCGAGCAGTTCATCGACACCGAGGTGAAGTTCTACTCCTCGGGCATGTACCTGCGCCTGGCGTTCGCCGTCGCGGTCTTCACCGACCCGGACATCTTCATCATCGACGAGATCCTCTCGGTGGGCGACGAGCCCTTCCAGCGCAAGAGCCTGGGCCGGGTCAAGCAGCTCTCCGAGGAGGGCAAGACCCTCCTGGTGGTGAGCCACGACTTCGACGTGGTCCGCAAGGTCTGCGCGCGCGGGGTGTGGATCGAGCACGGCCGGGTCCGCGGCGACGGGCCCATCGACGAGGTGATCGAGCAGTTCCGCGCCGCGGAGAACGCCGGCTAGCGCTCCGCGACCCGCACGACGACGGGCCGCCCAGCTCCTCCGGGAGCCGGGCGGCCCGTCGTCGTGCGTCCGGAGGTCAGGGGGCGTCGCAGCCGACGACCTCGTAGAGCGCCGCCTCGCCCTCGCGCTCGACCAGCGCGAGACCGGGGGCGGCCTGCGGGTCGACGGCGTTGATGCCCGAGTAGTCCCGGGCCTGACGGGCGTCGGGGATGATGAACTGCGTGCCGAAGTCCAGGACCCACTGCACGTCCAGCTCCTCGGCGGCCGCGCAGGCCGGGCTGTCCGGGACGGCGCCGCCGATCCCCGTCGCGAGCGCGTGCAGCTCCGGGTCCAGCGCGCGCAGCTCGGTGGCGGGTGCCTCGACGTGGTACTGCGTCACCGCCCGGTCCGAGACCGCGTAGGCCAGGGAGCCGCCGTTCCACGGATTGACCGCGATGACGTCCCCCGGCTCGGTGAGCTCGTCGAGCTCCTGCAGCAGCTCGTACTCCTCCCGGCTGAGGATGCTCTCCGGGCCCTCCCACGCGTAGTACTGCTTGCCCCACCGGGTCGCCTGCGTCAGGGAGTCGACCTGGGAGTACGGCACCGCGAGGGCCAGCACCACCAGGGCCGCCACGGGATAGGCGGCGAGGCCGGCCCGGGGACGGCCGGCGAACGAGGCCAGGCGCGCGGCGCCGGCCGCGAGGCCGCCCGCCACGTGGGCGGCGCCGAGGGCGACGAGGGGCACCGCCGTCATGGGCAGGGTGGCCGCGAGCCGGTACGAGTCCGTGTACCAGCCGCCGACGAGCCACTGCCGGGCCGGGCTCTCCTCGCCCGCGGCGGCCACGGCGTAGAGGTAGGCGAGCACCAGGTGCGCGACCACGAGCCAGCGCAGGCTCCGCCGGGTCACGGCGGCGTAGATGCCCGCCCCGGTGAGCAGCACGAGGACCCAGGGGACGTCGTCCCGGCCGTTGGCGCCGTAGAGCAGGGCCTCGCCGACCGCCCGCGCGAGGGTGGTGGACGGCTCCCACACGAAGGACGTGGTCAGCACGTTCCACAGCAGCAGCCACACGGCGACCAGGACGGCCGCGAGCGCCACGAGCCCGAGCGACCGTCCCCGGCGCCGGGCACCGGCGGCGGCCCGCAGGCCGAGCCACCAGGCCGTGGCCGTCAGGGGCACGGCCACCACGAGCAGGGCCAGGAACGCGTTGGGCTGGGAGACGAAGAGCGCCCCGAGACTCACCAGGAGGCTCGCGGCCAGTCGGATCCGTCCGGCCGCGTCCGGGGTGCGGGCCGTCCGGTCCGCGCTCACCCCCGGGCCCAGCAGCCGCACGAGCAGGCCGAGGGACACCGGGGCGATCGCCAGGGCCAGGATGTTGGGGAACAGCGGACCCCACGCCATCAGGCCCAGCGGGAAGACGCTGAACCCGGCGGCGGCCGTGCCGGCGGCCACGGCGGCGACCGGGGAGGGACCGACGAGACAGCGCACGAGGAAGATGCACGACGCCGGCCACACGAGCCCCGCCACCGCGAGCAGGGTGAGGTTGTGGGCGACGAACACGCTGTCCCCGGTCAGGGGCACCACGAGGGACGCCAGCTGGTGCCACGCCGCCGGGTACAGGGCGACGGTGCTCTCCGGGTCCACCATCCGGTTGAGGGTCAGCGTCGAGCCGCTGCCCGTCTCCACGACGTAGCGGATCGCGTTGAGGTGGAAGATGTTGTCCCAGCGCTGGGCCATGGCCTCCGGTGCGCCGATCACGGACGCCATCCGGCGCACCAGGAGCACCGTCCCCACCGCGAGTCCGGCCGCGGCCCCTGCCGGGAACAGCCAGCGGCGGCCGTCGCCGAAGCGCGCCTCCGGATCCTCCGGGGAGGCCGCGGCGTGGGCGCCGGGCGCGTGCCCGCCGCGGGGGAGCGGCCGCCCCACCAACCACGCCAGCGCGGCCAGGGCCACGGCGGCGAGCACCTGGGAGAGCACGCCGTACGGGACGCCCACCAGGTCCAGCACCACGCCCGTGAGCCCGACGACGGCGACGCTGAACGCCGGCGCCGTCAGCAGCATCCGGCCCCCGCGCTGGCCGAAGGCCCACAGCAGGGCCAGGCCGGGCAACCACAGGAACGCCAGCAGGACCAGGAACGCCGGGAGGTACGGCCACCAGTCCGTCAGCACGTCGGTCCTGCGGATCTCGGCCTGGCAGCGGGCACGGTGTCGTCCTCACGGTGGGGGGAAGGGTCGGCACGATTATAGGGGCCGCCCCGCGCCGGACCGGGCCCGACCGGCGGGTCCGCCCCGCTGTGCGAGAATGGCCGGGTGAGTCGTTCGTGGATCGTCATGCCCGTGTACAACGAGGCGGCCGTCGTGGGAGAGGTGCTGAAGGAGCTCCGCAGGACCTTCCCGCACGTCGTCTGCGTCGACGACGGATCCTCCGACGACTCCGCCCGGATCTGTGCCGAGGCCGGCGCCGTGGTGGTCCAGCACCCCATCAACCTGGGCCAGGGCGCGGCTCTGCAGACCGGCTTCGAGTACGCCCTGCAGGACCCCGGGATGGACTGCGTGGTGACTTTCGACTCCGACGGCCAGCACCGCGTGGTCGACGCGTGGGACATGGTCCAGCGGATCCGCTCCGGCGAGGCCGAGGTCGTGCTGGGCTCCCGCTTCCTCGACCGGCGCACCCAGGTCTCCGCGCTCAAGCGCGTGGTGCTGCGCACCGCGGCGTTCTTCTCGAAGCTCTCCACGGGCATGGACCTCTCCGACGCCCACAACGGGCTGCGCGCCATCGACCGGGGGACACTGTCCCGGATCCGGCTGAGCCAGAACCGGATGGCCCACGCCTCCGAGATCGTCAACCAGCTCGCCGACATCCAGCCCCGCTGGGTCGAGCACCCGGTGCAGATCATCTACACGGACTACTCCAAGTCCAAGGGCCAGTCGCTGCTCAACGGCGTGAACATCCTCGCCGAGCTGTTCGTCAAGTAGCCCGCACCACCTCCGCACCACCGAAGGGAAGAGCCGTCCGATGATCTACGCCGTGCAGATCCTGCTGGTCCTGGCCGTGGGCTACGGCGCGCTCGCGCTGATCCGCGGCGGGGCCAACGCCAAGCACCAGGCGATCCGCCGGGTCGTCGGGCTGGCCTTCTTCGTCTTCGCGGCGCTGTCCATCTTCTTCCCCGACCTGCTCACGGGCGTCGCCCAGTTCTTCGGGATCGGCCGCGGCACGGACCTGGTCCTGTACGGCTTCGTGGTGATCTTCATGATCACCCAGGCCACCTCGGCCCTGCGCCACCGCCAGCAGGAGGTCAACGTGACCCGGCTGGCCCGGCACATCGCGGTGACGGAGGCGGAGCACCCGTGGGCGCCGGCCCCCGCCCACGCCGAGCGGGCCTCGGTGCGGGGTTTCGCCGCGTCCTCCCCGGCGGAGCGCCCCGCCGACTGACGGGCCCGGCGCCGGTCAGCCTCCCCGGACCACCCGGGAGAGCACGTCGGGGCGGTCGGTCATGACGCCGTCCACGCCCCACTCCAGCAGCCGGCGCATGTCGGCCTCCCGGTCGATGGTCCACGCGTCCACCCGGAGACCGGCCTGCTGGGCGCTCCGCACGAGCCCCGGCGTGAGGACGCGCAGCCCCAGGAGGGTGTCGGGCACCTGCAGACCCTGGAAGGGGAGGGCGTGCCGGCCGTGCAGGCCCAGGAGGCACAGCAGCCGGAAGGCGGCGAACTCCGTGATGGCGGCCGCCGTGGGGACCGTCCCACCCGAGGCCTGGCGGAAGCGCCGGATCGAGGCCGTGCGGTTCGTCGCGACGAGCGTGCGCTCCTCGGCGCCGGCCGCCCGGATGGTCCGCCAGACGATCTCCTCGGCGCCCGGGCGGTTGCCCTTGAGCTCGATCGCCACGCAGCGGTCGGGATACGCGTCGTAGACCTCCGCCAGCGTGGGCACGCGCACCCCGCGCCCCCGCCACGGGAACGTCCTGCCGTCGGGGGTGAACGCGTGCCCGGCGTCCAGGCGCTGCAGCTCCGCGGTGCTCATCAGGGCGACGGCTCCGGTCCCGTCCGTCGTGCGGTCCACCGTGAGGTCGTGCATCAGCACGGCCGTGCCGTCGGCCGAGGCCTGCACGTCGAGCTCCAGCACGACGTCGCCGAGGTCCGCGGCCGCCCGGAACGCCTCGAGGGTGTTCTCCGGGGCGATCTCGGCGCCGCCGCGGTGGGCGAAGTTGGCCGGCCAGCCCGTGGGCACCGGGGCCTTCGGGCCCGGTGCCGGGTCCTGCACGTGCCGGCCGAGCACCGCACCCGCCGCGCTTGTGAGCAGGTTCCCGGTGTAGGGGACGGCCGCGCGGAGCAGCGCCCGCCCGCGGGCGGCGACGTCGGGGCGCGTGCCGTTCCGCTCGATGGTCGCGTGAGTCACGGGGGTCCTTCCGATCGGGGACGGCCGCCGCGGCACGGGCGGTGCCGCGGGGCGGAGCCCGGTACGGGCCATGTCCGCATGCTCACAGTACGGCCGTGGCGGCGCGGTGCGCACGCCGACGACGGCGGCCCTGTGCGGGGCGGGGCGGAGCGGTGCCGGAGGAGCGTGGCCCCGCACCGGCCACAGTGCAGAGTGGTCGCATGGAGACACGGCCGTCCCAGGGCCTCCTGGGCTCGTCCAGGCCGAGGCGGGCGGGCTGCTCCGACGCCCCTCTCCGGGCATGGTGCGGGCCGCACCGACCGGCTGTCGGGACGGTCGGACCGGGGAGGCGATCCTGTCCGCTGTCGTGCACCCGCCGGCGGCCGAGCTGCTGGTGCCCGAGGGTATCGCGAGCACGGCCACCGGCGGGGCCCGGGCCCAGCGAGAACTAGGGACCCCTCTGGAAGGCCGTCCTCAGAGGTCGAGCAGCCGCTCGACGCGGCGACGGACCATGCCGCGAACCGGCCAACCGTAGATGCGAGCGCCGCGGGCCAGGGCCCGGGTCCTCAACGGCGCCCTCCGCAGGTCCTTCGCCCGCCAGGTCGGGTCGGCGAAGGCGCGGGCCACGTGCTGGGTCCGGGCCGCGCCGGGCGACGTGCCCGCCACGAGCGTGACGGCCTGCTGCCACAGCAGCTGCGCGGCACGGCGCCGCTCGGTCCGGCTCATGTGCCCCAGGAGGTCGGCTCCGGACGTACGGTCGGCCTTGGTCACCGCTCCGCGCAAAGCACGCTCGCTGCTGTCCTCCGCGGCCAGGATCGCGCGGGCCAGCTCCTCCTCGAGGCGCTGCGCCTCGTCCGCGTCCACCGATTCCAGCAGGTAGTCGCACAGGGCGCTCGCCCCGTCGAGGCGGCCCCACAACCAGTCGGCGCTGCGTCCCTCCTCGCTGGCGAAGGCGCCGAAGTGAGCCCACCGCTGCCCGTACAGTTTGCGCTCCAGCCAGTCGCGCTGCTCGGCGACCTTGCCGACGGGGAGGAGCGGACGTGCTGCCGGGGTGATCTGACGGTAGCGGAACGTGGGCTCGTCCCCCTCGGAGTTGGTGCTCCACGCGAGGACGCCGCTGACCACCTCGACGGCAAGGGTGAAGTCGATCAAGGCGGCCGCGTCGACGTCCTTCAGCATGGGCAGACGGGCGATGGCCCGCGCCGCGGCATCGACGGTCTCCCGGATCTCGGTGTCCATGGCCAGGGTGTAGAACTCGTTCAGCCGGTGCGCTCGGGCCGTGGAGGTCGACGGGAGCTCCGCGCGCAGGTGCGCCTCCAGCTGTTCCTCGAGCCGGGCGATGCGTCGCTGTGCCCGGTCGACCTCGGCGAAGGCGCGCTGCATCGCTGCGCCGGGCTCGCCGTGGGTTCGGGAGTAGGCGACCAGGGCCCGCCCCCACCAGCGCAGCACTCTCTCCGCGGTGGCCAGTCCCCATCGCCACCGGTCCTCCGAGTACGGGAGGCAGGTCGGCACCGGGTGCAGGTCGTCGGGGTGGAGCTCGGTGGGCACGGGCAGCGCGAAGCGGATGCCGGCGTCGAGCGATGCGAGCCAGTGCTCCACTGCCTCGGCGCGGGAGAAGCGGTACGTCCGGAACCACTGGTCCGCGGCCAGCACGGCCTGGGACGTCTCGATGTACGCCGCGGGATCAGGGGAGCGCAGCAGCCGGACGACGGCATCGTGCGGTGCCGACACCGTGTAGCCCATCCGTCGGAACGCGTCTCGCAGGCCCTCGAAGTCCAGGCGCTGGTCGGGTTCGCGGGCCGCGCTCACGACCCGGCCCAGGACCTGGGCGGCAGCAGGGTTGTCCCCCAACTCCTGAGTGGGGCCCGTGACCCCCGGTGAGGGCGTCACGTACAGCAGGACCCGATCGAAGGGTGCTCCGACCGGCCGTTTCCTCAGCACCTCCATGAGCGGGCCGAACGGAGCGTTGTCGAGGACCCCGCCGTCGATGAGCAGAGAAGTCCTCTCCGCTCCGGAGGGTGAGATCTGGCACCGGTGCAGCTCCTCCGACTCGCTCACGGGCTCGAAGGCCACCGGGAACGAGGCCGAGGCGCGGGAGGCCAGGGCGAGGCAGCCGCGCCGGTCGACGAAGTCGTCCTGGACACGGTGCCGGTCGTCCGTGCGGCGTTCGAACCGGAAGACGCGGCGGCTGTCCACCATGGAGCCGTGGGCCTCGCCCTCGAGGTGGATGGGCACCGCGGGAGCGTCGAGGGCTGTCGCCGTGACGAGGAGCGTGCAGTCCTGGGGCTCGGTCACGGTGGGGTCTTCGGCCAGCCCGCTGATCAGCTTCTCGACCTCGTCCTGAAAGAACTTCCCGTCGAGCATGGAGTTCAGGGGCTCGGCGCGCCTGGCGGTGCGTCTCGGCGGTCGGCGCAGGAGCTGCCCCGGTCGCAGGGCCGCGACGTCGGACCAGGTGCGCTCCATGTCGGGGAGGTCCTTGCCCCCGGCGATGGCCGTGGCGATCAGCGTTCCGTTGATCCCGCCCGCGCTGGTGCCTGCGACGGTGTCGACGACCGCTGTCCGCGAGGCCTTCTCGAGGATCTTGCCCCACGCGCTGTGCACCGCGGCCTCGGCCCGGTCAGTCGGGGGTGCCGCGCCGGACGAGGCCAGCCGGAGCCGGTTGAGCTCGTGCGTCACCCCGCCCATCCAGACGGCGAGGCTCACTCCGCCGTTGAGGACCAGCGCGAACCGCGTCTCTCGCTGTGCGTCCATCTGCGTGCCTCTTCTCTCGTGCTGCTCTTACCCTGTGGCCCTGTGGCCCTGTGGCCCTGTGGCCCTGTGGCCCTGTGGCCCTGTGGCCCTGTGGCCCTGTGTTCCGGTGGCAGGTGCCGGGACCGGGGCGGCCCGGTCAGCTCCGGCCGAGGACCCCGGCCAGGACGTCCGGCCGGTCCGTCATGATGCCGTCGACGCCCCAGTCCAGCAGGCGGCGCATGTCGGCCTCGTCGTCGACCGTCCACACGTCGACCCGGAGCCCCGCCTCGTGGGCGCGGCGGACGAGGCGCGGGGTGACCACCCGGATGCCCTTGTAGACCTCCGGCGGCTGGAGCGCCTGGAAGGGCGGGTCGTAGACGCGGTGCAGGTGCAGGAAGCTCAGCAGCCAGAACACGGCGAACTCGCCCACGGAGGCCGCCGTGGGGACGGCCCCGCCGGAGGCCCGGCGGAAACGCCGGATCGGGGCCGCGGTGTTGGTGGCGACCAGTGTGCGGTCCTGGGCGTCGGCGGCCGCGACGGCGCGCCACAGGGCCTCCGCGGCGCCGGGCCGCTCGTCCTTGAGCTCGATGACGACGGGACGGTCCGGGTGCTGCCGATAGACCGCCTCGAGCGTGGGGACCCGCACACCGCGCCCTCGCCAGGGGTGGTCCGGCACGTCGTCGGAGGGGAACCGGTACCCGGCGTCCAACCGCTCCAGGTCGGCGCGGCCCTTGTGGGACACCGCCCCGGTGCCGTCCGTCGTGCGGTCCACGGTGGGATCGTGGATCACGACGACCTCGCCGTCCGCGCACGTCCGCACGTCGAGCTCGAGGGTGATCTCCCCGAGGCCGACGGCTTCACGGAAGCCCTCGAGAGTGTTCTCGGGCATCAGCGCGGCCCCGCCCCGGTGGGCGATGTTGACCGGCCAGCCGGTCGGCGTGGGAGCCTGGGGCTGCTCGGCCCGGTGGAGCCGGCGCAGCGCCAGGACCGTTCCGGCCACGCCCGCGCACAGGCCCACCGCGAAGGGGACGGCACCCAGCCGGATCTCCCAGAGGTTGTCGGCCACGACGGCGCCGGGGCCGTCCTGTCTGATGATCGCGTTGCTCACGATGACACCCTCCGCTCGTGGACAGTCACCGCGGAGGGGCTGCTGACCCACCGCGGGCATCCGTCACCAGCAGGATCCGCGGAGCGCGTTACTGCGGCGTTATGGCCCCCGGTCCAGCAGCCACGATGACGCGTCCGCCGTGTCGAGCAGGGCGGAACGCACGGAATGTTTCATGACTGAGCATGCTGTGACGGCATGTGTGGTTCGCCGACGGGAACAACGCCGCAGGTCAGCTCCGGCTGTCCACAGGACCCGTCAACCTGGTTGTCGGCGCGGGGGCGGACTGGCCTATGTTCCTGTGCATGCGCTCCGGGGGGAGCGCCGCCGGTGCGGTTCCCGTGCCGGGCACCGCGCAGGGGGTCACATGGCGGCACTGCTCTCCGAGGACGCGCTCGGGCTCGTCGAGGCAGAGGTGCGCGAGCTGATCCGGCGCCGCGGGCTGGACCCGGTGCTGGAGCTGGAGCGGACCCGGGCGCTGGTCGACGACGCGGTGCGCGACTACGACCAGCGCTCGGCGCGCGGGGTCCTGCCGGCCCTGACCGACCTGGAGGCCGCCCGCCGGGTGCTCCTGGACCTCGTGGCGGGGTTCGGGCCGCTGCAGCCGCTGCTGGACGACCCGCGGGTCGAGGAGATCTGGATCAACGGGCCGGCGGAGGTCTACGCCGCCCGCGGCGGGGAGTCGGAGCTGACCAGCCTGGTGCTGACCGAGGCGCAGATCCGCAACCTGGTGGAGCGGATGCTGAAGTCCTCCGGGCGCCGGCTGGACCTGTCCTCCCCGTTCGTGGACGCCGCTCTGCCGGACGGCTCCCGGCTGCACGTGGTGATCCCGGACGTGACGCGCAAGCACTGGGCGGTGAACATCCGCAAGTTCGTGGCCCGTGCGCGGCGGCTGGACGACCTCGTGGAACTGGGCTCGCTGCCGGCACGGGCCGCGCGCTTCCTGGACGCGGCGGTGGGCAGCGGCTTGAACATCCTCGTCTCCGGCGCCACCCAGGCCGGGAAGACGACGCTGCTGAACTGCTTGTGCGCCTCGATCGGTCCGCGGGAGCGGGTCGTGACGGTCGAGGAGATCTTCGAGCTGCAGGTCCCCCTGCGCGACGTCGTGGGCCTGCAGTGCCGCCAGCCCAACCTCGAGGGCACCGGCGAGATCCCCCTGCGGCGCCTGGTCAAGGAGGCCCTGCGGATGCGCCCGGACCGTCTCGTGGTGGGGGAGGTGCGGGAGGCCGAGAGCCTCGACATGCTCATCGCCCTGAACAGCGGGCTGCCCGGGATGTGCAGCCTGCACGCCAACTCGGCCCGGGACGCCGTGACCAAGATCTGCACCCTGCCGCTGCTGGCGGGGGAGAACATCAGCACGGGCTTCGTGGTGCCCACGGTCGCCTCGTGCTTCGACCTCGTGGTGCACTGCCACCGGGACGCGGGCGGCCACCGCCGCGTGAGCGAGATCCTCGCCATCGGCAACCGGGTCGAGAACGGCGTGATCGAGACGTATCCGGTCTTCGCCGAGGACGACGGAGGGCTGCGGGCGGTGGCCGCCGAGGCGCCGGCCGCGTGGAAGTTCGAGCGGGCCGGGCACCGCGTGCGCGAGCTGCTCGCCGAGGACGGCCCCCGCGGGAGTGCCCGATGAGCGCCGTGCTGGGCGTGCTGCTGGGCGCGGGCGTGTTCCTGCTCTGGTGGTCCTGCTGGGCGGAGGAGGCACCACGGGCGGCCGGTCGACGCCGGCCCGGGCGCCTGCGCGAGCTGCTCCTGCGGGCGGACCTGGCCCGGATCAGCCCGGCCGGCCTGCTGGCCGCCTGCGCCGCGGCGGGGGCGCTGGGCGGGCTGCTCGCCGTCGCCGTCACCGGTGCGCTCGTCCTGGGCCTGTGCGCGGCCCTCCTCGGCGCCTGGGTCCCGGCGGCGGTCGTCCGGCACCGGGCACGCAGCCGGGCGGTGGTGATGCGGGAGGTGTGGCCCGACGTCGTCGACCACCTGCGCTCGGCGATCCGGGCCGGCATGTCGCTGCCCGAGGCGCTGATCCAGCTGCAGTACCGCGGCCCCGAACCGGTGCGACCCGCCTTCGCCCGGTTCGCCGCCGACTACCGGGCGTCGGGCCAGCTGCAGGGGGCGCTCACCCTGCTCAAGGACCGGCTGGCCGACCCGGTCGCGGACAACATCGTCGAGGCCCTGCGGGTGACCCGTGAGGTCGGCGGGACCGACCTCGGCCGGCTGCTCGGCACGCTCTCGGAGTTCCTGCGCGAGAACGCCCGCACCCGCGGCGAGCTGGAGGCCCGCCAGTCCTGGACGGTCAACGCGGCCCGCCTGGCCGTGGCCGCCCCGTGGATCGTGCTGCTGCTGATGGCGACCCAGCCCGCCGCGGTGCGTGCCTACGACACCCCGGCCGGAGCGCTCGTGCTGCTCGGCGGCCTGGCCGTCTCCGTGGTCGCCTACCGGCTGATGCTGCGGATCGGCGCGCTGCCCGAACCCCAGCGGGTGCTGCGATGAGCGCATCTCCCGCCCTGCTGGTGCTCCTCGGCCTGATGCTCGCCGCAGGGCTGTGGCTCGTGCTCACCGGGACCCGGACGACCGGCGGCCCGTCCTTCGCAACGCGGATCGCCCCGCAGCTGCGCTCCGTCGAGGTCGAGTCCGCCCTGCTGGCCCGACCGGGGCACCGCCCGGCCGGGACCCACGAGCGCCCGAGCGCCGTACTGGGCTCCGTCCTGCGCGACCTGGCCCGGCGGCTGCTCCGGCACGCCGGCCCCGCAGCGGGGCTGGAGCGGCGGATCGCCCGCGCCGGGTCCGTCACCACGGTGGCCGACTTCCGCGCCGAGCAGCTGCTGTTCGCGACGGGAGGCCTGCTGCTCGGCGTCCTGCTGGGCCTGGCCGCCGCGGCCCGATGGGGCACGGGCGCCGGCGGTGTGGTGCTGGCCGCGGCCGCCACCGCGGCCGCCGGTCACCTGCTCCGCGACCACCTGCTGAGCCGGCGGATCCGGGCACGGGAGACCCGGATGCTGGCCGAGTTCCCGGCCGTGGCCGAGCTGATGGCGCTGTCCGTGGGTGCGGGCGAGAGCGCAGTGGGCTCGCTGGAACGGGTGTGCCGGGTCGCGGACGGCGAGCTCACGGCCGAGTTCCGAGAGGTGCTGGCCCAGACGCGGTCCGGAGCCGGGCTCTCCCACGCCCTGCAGGACTTCGCGGCGCGCACACCGGTCGCCCCGATCGGACGGTTCGTCGACGGCATGGTCGTCGCGATCGAGCGCGGCACGCCCCTGGCCGACGTCCTGCGGGCACAGGCCCAGGACGTGCGCGACAACGACAAGCGCGAGCTGATGGAGGCCGCCGGCCGCAAGGAGATCGCCATGATGGTCCCTGTCAAAATCGACTAGAGGTCTTACCTGTCCAGCCAGTCCAGGACACACGGTTGCAGGCGATCTCCACTTAAGGCGAGCCACCAAGACGTGTTGTGCGCCCTGCCGCGCATTTGGTCTCCAAACTCGGCCCCCACCCAAGAGAACTGTGATCCCGGGCGTTGTCCTCACTCTGATCGAAGAGAGAACTTGTCCCCAGCAATCGTGTGGGCGAAACACTGTGCCCAATATGTTGAACCCCTAGTCTGCCCACATTGGGGCTCGTACGGTGACTTTCACGTGCAAGATTGTGTAAAGCCCAGCTTTAACCTGTGTTTGATGCCAGGTACGTGTGAGCGGATTGGAGTGCTGGCCGTGGAGTCGAGGAATGACCAGTCTGTGGAGGCCAAGGGGTTGGCAAGCAAGGTGGGGTTGGCGCAGGCGATCGAGGCACTGCGGGCTGAGCTGACCGAGGCGATGAATCTGGCACCGGAGGAAGGAGTGCGCTTCGAGGTGGGGCCGGTGGAGCTGACGGTGGAGGCGGCGGTAACTACGGCCGGTGGGGCCAATGCGGGGATTAAGTGGTGGTTGATCGAGGCGGGAGCGGAGGTGTCGCGAGAGTCGGTGAGCACTCAGACCCTGCATTTGACGCTGCAACCTGTGCGGATGGAAAAGGACGAGCACGGCATCTTCCGGAAGGTTGACTTGCAGATCGCCGGGAAGATGCGCCGACGGCAGGCCTCGCCTGCCGGCTAATTCCATATCGAGCTTCAGATTGATTGGGCGGTGGGGATGGAATCGCACCGGGTGGCATACGTCTGGGCCCAGAACGAGACTGAAGAGGACGTCGTCTCGGTGGGCTCGGGGCTGTTGGTGGGCGATGGGGTGGTGCTGACCGCCGCTCACGTGGTGCCTGGTCGTAGGTGCAAAGTGGCTGTGCTGGATGGAGAGTTCGATGCCGAAGTGCTGGTGCGCTCGGAGGACCCGGCGGTGGATCTGGCGGTGCTGCAACTGATTGATGCCCCCTCAGTGCATGGGTTGTCCTATGCGGGGATGAATCGAGAGGTCATCGGAGAGATCACGGGGTGCCGGGCGGTGGGTTTCCCTCACCTGAAGGGCGACCCGCAGGGTCGGCGACGCAGGGTACAGGTGGGCGGGTTCGTGCCTACAGCCGAGGGCGATGTAGCCGTGGAGGGCCAGGGGGTAGTGCCAGGGTTGTTCGCCCTGAAGATCACCGACTCCACTGCTAGGGACGCCCCGGAGGTTTCGGACGAAGAGTTCCCAGACGAGGTGACCAGTCCATGGAGCGGGATGTCGGGGGCGGTGGTGTTCACCGCCGACGACAGGGTGCTGGGCGTAATTAGGCATCACAGCGCACCGGAGGGCACCGGGGTGCTGGCACTGACACCGGTAACCGCCATCGACGGCCTGCCAGCCGAGGTTGCCAGACAATTTCGGGAAGCATTGGGCATCGTTACTACTCCCGAGTTGCCCCTATTGCCGTCCATACCAGTTGGTGAGACTAATCTTCGTCACGTGTTCGCGGCCCTACTGCTCAGTGATGATTATCGTATTTTTAGAGGCCGTCGGGATGCGACTGCACAAATTGAGCAATTTTTGGCGGGCCCTGGGGGAACCCTGGCGATCACTGCCCCAGCTGGTCTAGGTAAGACCGCACTTTTGGCCCATCTTGTTCGCTCCAACCCAGAACGGTATGGCTACCACTTTTTCACGGGTCGCTTTGATCAAGGCCAATGGTTAGACGAGGCGTTCTTTTTGCGGTCCCTCATGGAGCAGGTGGAGTTCGGTCAACCAGTTGCACTTGGCAATGAGCACGACCTGCCGAGCCTACGAGCCCGCTTTCGACGCTTCCTGAGCACCCCTCGACTAGGAGCAGCGGTGTGTGTGCTCGTGGACGGGCTTGACGAGGTGCAAAGCTGGAAACCCTCCGACTACTTCGGCTTCCGAATGCCTGAAGGAGTGCACGTGATCATCTCCTTCCGCGACACCGGCCAGGATTGGCGAGCCGAATACAGGTTGGCGGACGCAGACCACTTGCCGCTGGATGGGTTGGATGAATTAGCTGTGAAGGGGATCTTCGCCGCCACGGGACGGCATGCTAGCAAACTCATCGAACAGCCGGGTGCGCTGCGAATGGTCATGGATAAGGCCGCATACACCTCAATCGGTGAGGACTCGAAGGTTGCGCCCACGGTGCATGGGGCCGATCCTCTTTACGTGCGCTTCCTGGCCGAAGACGCCAACACCTACGCCTACACCAAGTCCGAGCTGGCAACCACGCCACGAGGCCTGCCTGGGTATTTGGACAAGTGGTGGGACGAGCTGGAGGACACCGCCGAGGGCATGTCGATCGGCGACTTGCTTGACATGTTGACTGTGGCTAAAGGCCCTTTAGATCGCGACGATCTCACTGCGGTGATCCCTAACCTTTTTTTCCGGCCGGACGACCGACGAGGGGACCACTTTGAGCGAAAGGTGCTACCCCGGATCCGTCGCTGGGTCAGCGGCAACGGCAGGGTCGGCTACTGGCTCTCCCATCCCCGGCTCGGTCAGCACGCGGTCAATCGAGCTACCCAAAATAAATCTGCAGGCTTAGAGCCAGCCAGAAAAAAACTCCTTGACCACTGCCTGGCTTGGGAAACAAACGGTAGCCGTTACGCGCTGGCCTACCTTCCGCTCCACTTGGCGGATTCCGACCCAAGGGGGTTGCTGAATCTTTACACCACCATGCCTTACATAGAGCATGCGGTCCGTATCCTAGGTGTGTATCGTTTTGTTTCAACTTTGCAGTCAATTTGCCAAACTAATCTCATGCCAGATGGCATGGCGGAAAAGTTACGTGAGCTATTGTGGCTGTTCGAGCTTGAGTCCCATCGTATGCGCCGCCCTCCATACCCCGTTCAGATACCGGGTTATGTGGCACGTCAAACGGCTCTTAGGGCGATTATTCTTGATAATTCTTTACTGCTGAATCATGCGCAAAAATATCTGACTTCGTTGTCACCAGGGCAATTCATTCCACAGTGGTCTACCGACCACGCAGATCCCGCATTGCTTCGAGTCCTCGCAGACCGCACTGCCGCGGTCCTGGCTGTGGCAGTGTCTCCGGAGGGTTCACGAATTGTGGCAGGAAGTCGAGACGGAGCGGTCTGTGTGTGGGACGTGCATACGGGGAAGCAGCTACATGTGCTACAAGGGCACATTGGCGCGGTGGTGGCAGTAGCAGTTTCAAAGGACGGATCCCGGGTTGTGACCGGCGGCCGGGACGGCACGGTTTATGTGTGGGACTTGAATACTGGGAAGCAGATGCACGCACTGCGCGGGCACGCCAGCCCGGTGGCGGCGGTGGCAGTGACGCCGGATGGGTCTCAAGTGGTAACCGGTACCGGGAATGGGGTTGTGCGGGTGTGGAAGCTGATCGATGCGCAGCAACTACATGTGTTGCATGGTCACACCGGTGAAGTCCATGAACTCGTGGTGACGACGGACGGGTCGCGACTGATAACAGGAAGCTTGGACGGGACGGCGAGGGTGTGGGATCTGGATACCGGAAAGCTCGTGCATGTCCTGTATGGCCACGCTGATCGAGTAGCGGTGGCGGTGACGCCGGATGGGTCCCGGGTGGTGACCGGCGGTGGGGATGGGACAGCTCGGCTATGGGACATAAATAGCGGTCAGCAGGTATATGCGTTGCGGTGGCACGCCGGCGAGGTGCATGTAGTGGCGGTGACGCCGGATGGGTCCCGGATGGTGACCGGCAGCCGGGACGGTACGGCGCGAGTGTGGGAACTGAGTAGCGGCAAGCAAGTGCACGTACTGCGTGGACACACCAATCGAGTGTCCTTAGTGGCAGTGACGCCGGATGGGTCCCGGATGGTGACCGGCAGCCGGGACGGTACGGCGCGAGTGTGGGAACTGAGCAGCGGCAAGCAGTTGCGCGTACTGCGCGGACACGCCGATCGACTGACCGTCGTGGCGGTGACGCCGGATGGGTCCCGGGTGGTGACCGGGAGTCAGGACGGCACGACACGCGTATGGGAGCTAGCCGCTCCTCAACTTCCCTCTCTGACCATCGGTCACGCCGAGCGCGTGACTACGTTGGCAATAAGTCCAGACAGGTCCAGGGTGGTGAGTGGAAGCTGGGACAGGACGGCACGAGTTTGGGACCTGGATACCGGGAAGTTGGTGCAGACTCTGCATGGACATGCTGGCCCGATAATGGCGTTAGCTGTGACTCCGGACGGATCCCAAGTGGTCACCGGCAGTCGAGACTGGACGGCACGAGTTTGGGACCTGGATACCGGGAAGTTGGCGCAGACTCTGCATGGACATGCTGGCCCGATAATGGCGTTAGCTGTGACTCCGGACGGATCCCAAGTGGTCACCGGCAGTCAGGACAGTACGGCACGAGTCTGGGACCTGAGAAGCGGGAAGCAGATCCACAAACTAGAAGGGCATGTCGATTGGGTCGTTGCGCTGGCTGTGACTCCGGACGGATCCCTGGCAGTGACCGGCAGCCGGGACAGTACGGCACGAGTCTGGGACCTGGGTACCGGGAAGCAGATCCACAAACTAGAAGGGCATGTCGATTGGGTCGTTGCGCTGGCTGTGACTCCGGACGGTTCCCAAGTGGTGACCGGCAGTGGGGATATGACGGGGCGGGTGTGGCGGTTAGACACCGGAAGGCAGTTGCATCTGTTGCAGGGACATGCTGGTCCGGTGGTGACCGTGGCTGTGACACCGGACGGTTCCCGGGTAGTGACCGGCAGCCGGGACGGGACGGGACGAGTGTGGCAGGTAGGCACCGGAAGGCAATTGCATCTGCTGCAGGGACATGCCAGTGAAGTACATGTGGTGGCCGTGACGCCGGACGGATCACAGTCGATAACCGGGAGTTGGGACGGGACAGTGCGCGTATGGGACCTCGCTCTGGGTACACAGCAACAAGTTGCAACCATCGAACACGCGGTCATGTGTTTGGGATTGTGTCAACAAGGTAGGGGCCATGGGGTAACCCTGGGCGATCAATCGGGAAACCTTACACATTTCAGGTTTTAAAATAGCGTGCTACCTGAGTCACTACACTGAAATTGTCGCTCACCTTTAATTTGATACTGAGATGGAATTCCAAGGACGCAGAATTTTTCAATCCGGGCTCTGTTGACACACAGACCTCGTAGCCCCGAAAGTACTGCTGCCTCGGGCGGCCCGGGACAAGGCAGCGCATCCACCCGGGAGTTTTTCCTCGACCCCTTTTGATCGTCCGTGTGTGCTCGTCGTGGTTTCCTTCCCGCTCCCAGTTTCGTTCCTGATCGTCCGCGGTAGTGCTCGAGCCTGTGCGAGGCGCTGGGGGCGGGCGTCCGTGGTGGTCGCCCGCCCGTCCCTCGGTCGGTCAGTAATACTCACCACGGTTCTCGGCGATGGTTTGCGCAACACGGGTGTCCTGCGAGCCTCCGGGCGTGGCATTGACGTGCGGCAGAGGTGCGGGCGGTGAGCTCCGCCCCGGTCGTGACGAGGTGAGAGATCATGCCGCGTATTAGCGCGTAGCTGTGCATCCTGGCATCGCGGCCGTGCTCGCCGTACATAACGGGGATTTCTAGGAAGTGCGCAGGCTCCCACGCGTCAAGCCAGGTCCAGTACCAGTGGGGGACGTCATTGGATTCCCACAAACGGTGCTCTTCGGTGGCCATCGTGACGAGCGGGAGGTGCAGTGCTCCGACGTTCTTCCAGGTGCTGACGTTCTCGGCGCAGTCTTCGGGCAGTTCCCCGGCCCCGCCGTAGAACCGGCGGTCGTCGGCGCGCCCGTCTGCGTCCTTGCGGATGGCGATTATGGTTCGTGTCCAACTCGCCGTAAACGGTGGCGGTCCTATGGCAAGTGAGATCGGCTAGGAGACTCCGGACAAAATCGACTAGAGATCTTCCACGGTCGCAGACGTACGCTTCAAGGTACTGACGTGTAGCCCTGACCTACCATCGATCTGGCTCCACGGGTTGCTACGAGGTTTACTCTTGCACGGACCGGGACGGCTGATTCCACGTGCTAGTTCGCATACTGCACGTTGCCACGGTGGGGGGTAGGAGTGGGTTGCCCGGTCTGACGTTCTGGTTCGCTGCTGATCCATCCAGCGCCCGATCGCCAAGGATTGTGCAACTAGCTCTAGGAGGGTAACGACATCGATGGACTCGCCAGGCGTAGCGAGGAGGAGTCCTGTCCGAAAAGGACAGCGCAAGCTCTAGCGGAAGGTGGTACGCCGAGCGTAGTACTCGTGCACCTCCTCGGTGAGACGGGCCAAAGCGACGAGCTTCTGATCCGACGTTGGGTTCGGAGATATCCGTCCAAGCTTGATCGCCAGTTTATAGAAGCCACCCCCTAAGTCGGCTGCATCCTTGTGCATGACTAGGGCTGACAGCAGGATGCCGTGCTGGGCATGAGACCGTTCAGAAATCTCGGCCAGGAGCTGACCAATGGCATCACGGCCGCGTTGCTTGGAGAAATCAAACGGCGGAAGTTCCGTCTCGTCTGAGATCTTGCTATTGAGGGTGCTGTAGTCAGTCTTCCCCCGTGTTCGAGCTATGGTCACGAGGTGGTACTCAGCCGATTCACGGAGTTGCTCCCACTCGTCCTCAGTGCGTCCGTACATGGTCCATGTCCCTCGCTCTACGGCAACCGTTCGCTTTCACAAAGGTATCCGATGCCAGTGGGAGACAGGTAGAACATGACGCTTTCACACAGTGAGCGCGACGGCCTGGGTGTAAGCGTGATCCACCGGCGAATCCACAGTTCGACGTTGCCAGCCTTCCCAGCTCCTCCCGCTCAGCATCAGTTAGATGTCCCTTGGGCCGGGACCTGGCGACCTGTAAAGTGTCAGAAATCTTCCGCTCGCCGGCTTGCAGTACATGCAGTGCGGTTAGATGGAGTGTGACCCGCAAGATAAGGAGGAGTAATTTATGCAAGAACGGTTTGTCTTCGAGGCGATGATTCAAGAAGCGACAATGGGATTGGAAGCCGCGAGCGCTGACTTCGTTGCAGCCATGCATGCAGGGGATACGCAAGTGGCTCGCGATGCTTCGGCGCGCGGGGAAGCAGCACTAAAAACGTTGGTGCAGCTTAGACAATTGCAGGATTCCGCGACTCCGTGGATTGATAAGTCTTTCTGGCAGGAGAAGGTGGGGCGTCTGACCAAAGATGGCGTTACCAGTGATCTGCAAACTAGGCAGGCAATCAACAAAATTGTGCATGCTGACCCGTCACGGCGCACATTGCCCGGATATGAATTCCATCCTAGGCATATCGTGCACCTCAATGGTGAGGAACACGGCAAAGACTGGGTAGCCGAGCTGGATGTAATGTCGCTGGTGGAGGCAAGCAAGAGGATCATTTGGATCTAATTTGAATCGAGCGTGTTGTTGCGTTACTTCGACACCCAGCCGCTCTAGCGACCCTTGCCTGACAAGAACCGTCTGAGCCGAGTTTTGCCCCTCCCAGTCTCTCAAGACCGCCACTGAGCACACGTTGCCACCCACGCTCCAGACATGTCGTGGGCCCGAATGCCTACGCCAGGCGAGGCGGGGATGCGGAGCGGGAAGGGGGATCCCGCTGGGCTACTTGACAAGATCATTAATTCAATTCGACCTGGGTAATAGGGTTAGTTCTCAGGTATGTAGATAGCGCTTTTTCGAGTTGTCTCAGTGACTTCGAACTGGCCAGGACCCTTTCATTTATTGCATCCTTGTCTTGTCCGAGCGAATCAAAATCTCGAATCGCCTTCAGGAACTCGGTTTTTTTGTCGTGGTGCTCGTCAAAAGCTTCTAATACATTTGGGTCGTACGGGAGCACCATTTGGAGTGCTGCGATTGTTTCAGTCGCCTTGGCTTGGTTTTCTATAAGAGATTCGGCCGCTTCATAGACATTTTCCTTCGTTGCATGCAAGAAATGGGACACCACTCCTTTGTCTGCAAAGTCAATACTGGACAAGATTCGAATGTATTTGACTGTCTCCATCCTCAGCCACTTCTCGTTTTCGACGGCCGCTTGGGCAGTAAATATCCGCACTTCTCGACGCCAAGCCAATCTACTGTTCAGAATGGTGAACAGCGCGCTGATAACTGCTCCAGCAGCTGATCCGCCCAATAGGCCTATGAGCAGGGGGGTTTCCATGTGCTAACGGTAAGGCTGGGGCGGCGGCTTGCCCCGCATTGCGCCTTGGACATGCGGCGATCCCCCGTCGCCGGTAGCTGATGACGCCCATCGGAGAGACCTCCCCGAGCCCAAGTGCGAAGGGTGGCCCCGTGGGCATGTCGGGAAGGGCCCCGGCGTTTGATGTGACTCGGGCCTGACGAAGGACCCGCGTCGCCGGACGGCTGATTCATGAGCGGTGGCGACGACGCGGGCCTTATCTGGGGGGGGCGGAACGCGAAAGACGTTTCATCGATCCATTACCAGTTTCTTTACCGGGCTCCCGGCTATTTCCGCGGGACTACGGAATCGTTGGACGGCGACTCCCTGGCCGATCCGCACGACGACTGCCGGGTAAGAGAACGCGAATGCGGCCCGCAGCGTGGCTTGGATGGCCACCCGGTCGGTCTTGAAGAACGCGAAGCTGTCGGAGCGCACCTCGGCGTCCTGCTCGATGGCGATTATGGCTCGCCTTTAGAAATGCCGTAGACAAAGCAAGAACGTCGGCGGGGTAGATCGACGACGGGATGCCGCTCAGTAACGGTAAGAGATCTTTTTAGCACTGGGCTGCGTCGGTCCGTCGCTCCACATCACTCGTTCGTTAAGGATTGTAGGACGGCCCAATACTGACTGTCCGTCTCGGTCGCCGGTGCCGTCTCCGATCATGGGTCCGACGACCTGTTCCAAGTCAGTTTCGATGTCGTGGCCCATGACGGTGTCCGGGATGTAGACCGGCTTGGGCTTGTGGGCGATACCGATCAGGCAGGCGGGGGAGAAGTGCAGCTCCTGGAAGTCGACGGATTTTGTGTGTGGACTTCAATTGAAAGCGCCTCCCGTCACGATGTCGCCCGCCCCGCTCAGTTTCGGTTGAGTCCGTGCTCGCGAGTGAGGAGCGCCCGCTTGAAGTGCGCCTCTGCTGCGTCGACCTCGGCGGTGGGGACGCTGGGGCCGAAGACCCGCAAGATACTGAACTGGAAGTGTCGAGCATGACTGGGGTTGGGGCCGATGAGGTCCCGCAGAGCGACGTTGCCGCCGTGCCCGTCCCTGGCGTAGGCCGACCATCGCCCGAGGATGTTGTCGCCCCCGTCGGCCTTGCCCACGTAGAGCTGGCCGGTGCTGGTGTCTGCGAGGAGGTAGATGCCCTGCACGGCTCCGAGCGCGGTACGCCACGAGGAGTAGCGGGAATCCTCGACCATCGCCTGCAGCTCGGCGTGCGTGAGGAGCACATTGTCGAATCCGGGGAACGCGACGGCCTGCGGGTCGGCGATCTCTAAGACCCGGAACGCCGAAGCAACGGGTCCCGGCTTGGCCCAGTTGACCGGGTCACCGGACCACTGGATGACCAGCCGTCTGGAGAGGGTGTCCAACGTGGAAGAGGGTCGGAGGTCGAAGCAGCGGCGGGTGTCGGTGCGTTCGGCAAGGACCTCGCCGTGATTTTCGTAGGCGGTGAGCAACCGGGAACGGCGGCCGCCGTCGGCCATGAAGACCACCCAGATGCCCGGTGGAATCTTCCCGAGCTTGTTGCCGATGCCCTGCCGGCGCGTGTAGTCGAGGATCTTCTCCGCCGTGAGGTCGGCCTCGGTCTTCAGTCCGTCGGGGGTGTACGTGTGCCGCAGCACGACCATGTCACTGATGTCGACACCCGCTGCGTCGAAGATGTGTCCGAGGTTGAGCTCGCCGGCGCTTGAGGATGTCACCTGGCCAGCCTATTCGGCGGTGGGACGAGTCAAGGCAGATCGTTCGTTTGGCTGCGTTGCATACTATCCCGGCGATTACGGCAGCGGCGGGAACTTTGTTTGGGGACGCAGGTGGACGTCCGCCACGACCGAAGACTGGTTGACGCCCGGGCGCGTGAAGACCGGGGATCATGCGCGATGATCGGGTTGAGATCACCCGATAGGAGAATCCCGTGTCAGAGCCGGTCCGCATTAGCATCCCTGCCCATATCGCTGAACCCAGTCCCGAGCTCCGCCAAGTCATTGATGCGCTCACAGGGCGCGCCGAGGAGCATGCAGCTCCCGTGCTACGGCAGGCTCTCGACGCGGCCCTGCCGAATCTCCCCGGCATACTCCATATGCTCGACAAGGCCACCGCGATACGCGCTGCTGAGTTCACTCGGAGGATCAAGGACAGCATGGCTGTCCAGCAGGTCGTCGTCGAGCTCACCCGCCGGGCCGAAACCGAGCCGGAGGCTGCTGAGGCTATCGATGAAGGCGTTAGGATCCTCGACGCCAACCCAGAAGCTGCCTTTGTTATGGCCGGACCCGCCGCTGAGACAGCCGAGCGGATAGGTGTGGGCCGCAGCATCGCCGCCGGGGCACTGATCGCCGGTTCGTTGTACTTATCGGGGGCCGGGGCGTACGCAGACGACCAGCGCCTGGATCAGGCGGAGCAGATTTCCATCACTCAGGACGTGTTCGATATCGCCGCCGGATATGTCCTCGGATCCAGCTCGTCGTCAACCAGTCAGGCACCACAGAAGACGCCTCCGCAGGGAAAGCGGAGCCGTCGGGAGGAATAAGTCGGGGTACACATAGAAAGTCTGGGCGGAACGCTGACTGTCCCGAGTGAGGATAGGCCATAATTACGGTTCTCACTTCTCCGACGTGGCAGTAACTCTTCGACACTTTGCAGTGTAGGTCGGGCTGCGACCCGCACTATGTGAACGTGGCTGCCCTTTTCAGTTACGTCCGTATGCCCGGTGGGCAGTCACAATTGCGTGCGCCACTATGGGAGTCCCAGACGTACGGAAATCGAACGGGCCGACCTCGGGCAGCTGTAGTCAGTACCCGCGCCCGATTAGCGTTTCGCCCGCGTCGTGCGCTCGGGCGAAGGAAATACTCTGGGAAGCGGGCTGCTTTTTGACCAGCCAGGCCACTATTTGTGGGGTAGGCCACACGATGCGCAGCTCCTCAAAGTCGATCAAGTGCTCCTCGGGGCCACCGATCCGCTTCATCCAGCCGGGCACGATCAACCGGTCGCCACGATCGTGCAACTGCATCAGCCATGGCTGGAGACGCTCAGAGTAGGGGCGGTATATATAGCCTATGGGCCGCCGCTGGTAGTGGAAAAGCACCGCTAGATCGTCGGACTCATTGTCCGGCTCAGGCATCGGCTCGAACTCCAGCCGACCCTTCGGCAAGGAGCTGCGGTTGCGTTGGTGGCGTTCGAAAGTCGCCACACCTTTGCCCTTGTCGCGGGAAGCACTCAACATGTAGTCCATGCCCCAAAGTTAGCGGATGCGAACCGAGTCGGCGATTGCAACTCGTGGCGACATACGGAGCGAGTGTGACTTTACTGGGACTCCACACACGGGACTGCCCGGACTTTCCTTGACTCTCAGGTGAACCGGGGGCAGTCCCGGATGACGAGCGGGAGGTGCAGTGCTGTGATGTCGTTCCAGGTGCTGACGTTCTTGGCGAAGTCTTCGGGTAGTTCCCCGGTCACGCCGTAGAACTGGCGGTCGTCGGCGCGCACGGCTGCGTCCTTGCGGATGGCGATTAGGGCTCAGCTTCAGGTCCACCGCAGACGGTGCCGGTCCTATGGTGAGTGGGATCAGCAAGGATGCGTCAACGAGATGCTAGGTCTCGCCGTCTGCGCAGCTGTCGCTGTCCTGTCAGTTCTCCTTCAAGGCCAGGCTCGACGAGTGGCCCCGAATAGTTGGACTGTGTCGATAGGATCCGAAGACATACCCAGCCCCCTCATGGATTCGGAGAACTACCAGTCGTGTCTGTCCTGTCCAGTTTCGTGTGGAGTGTCGCCGACACCCTCCGCGGTCCTTACGCCGAGGCCGAGTATGGGTCGGTCATCCTGCCTTTTACGGTGCTGCGCCGCCTCGAATGCGTCATGGCCCCCCATAGAGAGGTGATGGCCGAGATCGTCTCGCAGTACCAGGGCGAGCAGCAGCGGCGCACTCACCTGAAGATTCAGACCCGTACCGAAGACAGTGCAGGTCTGTCGTTCTGGACGACGAGCGACTACACGCTCGAGAAGGCGCTGCAGGACCCGGACAACCTTGCCGAGAATTTGATCGACTACGTCGGCGGGTTCTCGGCGAACCTGGACGTGTTTAAGTCCTTCGACTTCGAGAACGTGATTCGCACCCTCGACGCGCGTGAGCGGCTTGCCCAGGTGGCCCGCCACTTCGAGAAGATCGACCTGTCTCCCGACGCGGTCTCGAATGCCGACATGGGGGATTTGTTCGAAAACCTCATTTACCGGTTCGCCGAGTCCGCCAACGACGGGGCCGGTCAGTTCTACACCCCCCGCGATGTCGTACGGTTGCTCGTCGATCTCGTCTATGCGGACGACACCAAAGCCCTGCGCGAGCGCGGCACCGTCCGCTCCATCTACGACCCCACGGTCGGCACCGGGGGCATGTTGACTGTCGCCGACGAGCACCTGCATGGGCTCAACCCCGACGCCTCCACGGCGCTGTTCGGGCAGGAAATTAACCCGCGCACGTACGCGATCTGTAAGGCGGATCTACTCATCAGAGGCCAGGATCCCTCGAACGTCCGCCAGGGCAACACCCTTGTGGTCGACCGGTTCGAGGACCGTCGCTTCGACTACGTGCTGTCCAATCCGCCGTTCGGTACCGACTGGAAGGCCGTCGAGTCCGATGTGAAGGGCGAGCACGCCCGCGGCGGTCAGGGCCGCTTCGCGCCGGGGCTTCCAAGTGTGGGGGATGCGGCCATGCTGTTCCTGCTGCACGTCGCCTCCAAGATGCGCGACGTCGACGCCACCGGCCGCGGCGGCAAGGCCGGCATCGTCCTGAACGGTTCGCCTCTGTTCAACGGCGGTGCGGGCTCCGGGCCCTCGGAGATCCGGGGGCATCTACTGGAGAGGGATCTCGTCGAGGCCATCGTCGCCTTGCCAAACGACATGTTTTACAACACAGGGATCGCCACGTACCTGTGGATCCTGTCCAATGCGAAGCCCGAGGACCATCAGGGCACGGTGCGGCTGATCGACGCGACGGGGCTCGGGTCGAAGTTGCGCAAGTCGATCGGCTCCAAGCGCGTCGAGATTTCCGAGGAGCACCGCAAGGCGATCGTGCGCTCCTTCGCCGGCACCCAGGGCGAAGACGAGACCATCCAAGTGCCGGTGAAGGAGTTCGCCAACCGTGACTTCGCCTACTGGACAGTCACCGTCGAGCGTCCGCTCCAACTGCGTTTCGCGTGCACCGCCGAGGTGATCAGCGCTGTGGCTGAGCACAAGACGCTGGGCAAGATCAGCGGCCTGACCGAGGCGCTGGAGGCCTTCGGTGACGAGCCGTACCTGAACCGGGAGAAGTTCAACCGGGAGCTCACCAGCCACCTGGGCAACCACAGGGTCAGCCTGACCACCGCCCAGCGCAAGGCCCTTTGGCAGGCCATCGGCGTCCACGACAAGGATGCCGACATCTGCCGGCACGCCTCCGGTGCGCGCAAAGGCAAGCCGGAGCCCGACCCTGCGTTGCGCGACACCGAGAATGTGCCCTTCGGCTGGGGCGGCCACCCCAAGACGCACGAGGCCCTGATGGAGACCGTGAAGGCCTACTTCGAGGCGGAGGTGCAGCCCAACGTCGAGAACGCCTGGATCGACTGGGACAAGACCAAGACCGGCTACGAGATCCCGTTCACCCGGCACTTCTACACCTACGAGCCGCCCAGGGCGCTCGAGGAGATCGACGCCGACCTCAACCGGGTCGTGGGCGAGATCTTGGAAATGCTCCGCGAGGTGGAGGCGTGAACACCCCTCTTACCGAACTCCCCACCGGTTGGTCGATGGTGGCTCTAGGGAGGCTGGTCCACTTCGGCAACGGCTCGGATTACAAGGACGTCGAGGTCGCCGAGAGCGGTTACCCGGTATACGGTTCTGGCGGTGTCTTCCGACGCGCCAGCCGATATCTCTACGACGGCGAGAGCGTGTTGTTTGGTCGCAAGGGGACCATCGACCGGCCCCTCTACGTGACTGGGCGATTCTGGACCGTTGACACCATGTACTACACCATCCCGGGGGCGCGCGTTTTCCCCAAGTTCTTGTACTACGCAGCAACCACCATTCCCTTCTCGTACTATGCGACCAACACAGCAGTACCGAGCATGACTCGAGGTGATCTAGCCAGCCACCTGATTCCCCTCCCACCGCTGGGCGTACAGCGTGCCATCGCCGACTACCTAGACCACGAGACGGCCCAGATAGACGCGCTCGTGGCCAAGCAGGATGAGTTCATCGGGCTGCTACAGGAACGACGCTATGCGGCAATTGAATCTGCAATGGCCCAAGTTGAGCCCGCCGGTCAGCGGTTGAAGCACGTAACGCGGTCAATTCGCCAAGGATGGAGTCCGCAGTGCTATTCGTGGCCGGCCGATGGCGTGGAAAAATGGGCAGTCCTCAAGGCTGGTGCTGCCAATGGTGGGGTATTCCGGTCGATGGAAAACAAGGAGCTACCCGCTATTGAAACGCCTAGGCCACGAACCGTGGTGCGTGCTGGGGACCTTTTGATTTCACGAGCCAATACGAGGGACCTCGTTGGCAGCGCAGCCGTCGTTGACGGTGAACATCCACGGCTGATGTTGTCTGACAAGCTGTACGCGTTCGACTTAGACCGAAGCCAGGCTAATCCGCGATTCGTCGCGCTGGTCCTGGGAAGCCGGCGTTGGCGTGCGCTCATCGAGATCGAAGCGACGGGTGCCAGTTCATCGATGCTCAACATCAGCCAGGATGACATTGCCAATCTGCCCCTGAGCCTTCCATCGGTGGAGGAACAGGAGTCCATCCTCCACGAGGTCGACGACCAGACCTCTCGCATCGACGCCCTAATCGCCAAGGCCAAGGAGCTCATCGCCCTGGCCCAGGAGCGTCGCTCGGCGCTCATCACGGCGGCAGTCACCGGACAGATCGACGTGCGCACGGCAGCACGGAAGGAAGGCTGAGGACCATGGCAGCACCTGATGGCACCCGCGAGGCAGCGTTCGAAGCGGAGATTGCGGAGTACCTCGCGGAGCGCGGCTGGGAGTACAGCGAGACCGACGACGCCTACGACGCCAAGCGCGCGATCTGGCCTGAGGACGTGCACTGGTGGCTGTCCGAGACCCAGCCCGACGAGTATGCCAAGGTGGTCAGGGTCGGCACCGCTGCTGAGGCTTCAGACCGTGAGGCGCTACTGGACTCGCTCGTGTCCCGGTTGGACACGCCAATGAGCTCGGGCGGTGGCACGCTGAACGTGCTTCGGCGGAAGTTTTCCCACACCCGAGGCGCGACAGCCCACCTGAAGATGTGTCAGTTCAGGCCGGCGACAACGCTGAACCGAGAGGTCACCGAGCACTATCGGAAGGTGCGGCTGCGGGTGGTACGGCAGGTGCACTTCTCCCCGAAGCGTGGGGATACCCGCTCGATCGACCTGGTGTTCTTCGTCAATGGCCTCCCGGTGGCCACTTGTGAGCTGAAGTCCTTCTTCAAACAGCAGTGGCGCAGCGCGGTCAACCAGTACCGCACTGACCGGAACCCGGCGGGGCAACCGTTGCTCGGGTTCGGCACGCGTGCCCTGGTGCATTTCGCTCTCGACGACGACCAGGTTCACATGACCACGAAGCTGGCCGGGGAGAAGACCTACTTCCTACCCTTTAACCGGGGCCACGAGTACACCGGCGCGGCAGGGAACCCGCCGAACCCCGACGGTTCCGCCACGTCCTACCTGTGGGAGCAGGTGCTGCAGCGGGACAACTGGCTGGCCATCCTCGGTTCGCAGATGTTCCTGAAAACCGAGGCCGACGAGGACCCGGTTACCGGGAAGATCAAGCGCTCCACGACGCTGGTGTTCCCGCGCTACCACCAGTGGCGTGCGGTGAAGAGTCTCGTGGACGTGATCACTGTGGAAGGCCCGGGTTGCCGGTACCTGATCGAGCATTCCGCCGGGTCGGGCAAGACGAATACGATCGCGTGGACCGCGCACCGACTCGCCCGGCTCCACGAGCCGGCGAACCAGAAGGTGTTTGACAAGGTCCTGATCGTCTCCGACCGTCGTGTCCTGGACGCGCAGCTGCAGCAGGCCGTTGAGCAGGTGGACGATACCGTCGGCACCGTCGCCGTCATCGACTCCGCCGCGGTGCGTCGTTCCGGCGGCTCGAAGTCCCGGGCCCTGCTCGATGCGTTGACGGGGTCGGCGCTGATCATCGTGGTGACCATCCAAACGTTCCCGTACGTCAAGGGCCTGTTGGAGACCACGTTGGGAAACCGGAACTTCGCGGTGATCGTGGACGAGGCGCACACCTCCCAGTCCGGGAAGACCGCCGCGGACCTGAAGAAGGTCCTCACCGACGGTGGGCAGGTCACGACCGAGGAGGAGGTCGACACCCAGGACATCGTCAACGAGCTGGTGGAGGCCGACCTCGCGCGGGAGACGCGGATCGCAGCCCAGACCGCTGCCCGTGCCGGCGCGGCGAACGTCTCGCTGCTGGCGTTCACCGCGACGCCCAAGTCCAAGACGAAAATGCTTTTCGGCAGCCAGGACGATGACGGGAAGGCTGTGTCGTTCGACGTGTATCCGATGCGACAAGCGATCGAGGAAGGATTCATCCTCGATGTGCTGCGCGGCTACCAGACCTACAAGACCGCGTTCGAAATCGAGCAGCGCGGTGAGAAGGGCGTTGTCACCTCCATCACCGGAGGCTCTGCGACGATTGGCGGTGAGGATCGTCTGGTGGACCCGAAGGTCGCGACCCGGAAAATCATGCGGTTCGCGAACCTGCACCCGACCAATGTGGGCCAGAAGGTCGAGATCATCGTCGAGCACTTCCGCACCAACGTCGCCCACCTCCTCGACGGGCATGCCAAAGCCATGGTCGTGACCGACTCCCGGCAGGCCGCGCTCCGCTACAAGATCGAGACCGACAGGTACCTGCAGGATAAGCGCTACGGCTACCAGACGATCGTGGCGTTCTCGGAGAAGATCAGCGACGAGGAGTACGGGGTTGTCGACGCCACCGAGGCGTCGTTGAATCCCGGCCTCGGCTCAGATCTGGCCCGGGAGTTCCGCCGACCCGAGTACCGATTGATGCTGGTCGCCGACAAGTTCCAGACCGGCTTCGACCAGCCGCTGCTCTGCGCCATGTACGTGGACAAGAAACTCCCGGACGTGCACGCGGTCCAGACGCTGTCCCGGCTCAACCGCACCTACCGGGCACCCTCCGGCGAGGTGAAGGACCGCACGTTCGTCCTCGACTTCGTCAACGACCCGGCAAACATCCGAGAAGCGTTCCTCACCTACTACCTCGAGGCCCACGTCGAGACCGAGACGGACCCAAACCTGGTCCACCGGCTCGCGACCAAACTAGCCCAGGCCAGGATCTACACGCCGGTGGACGTAGAGCGCTACGCCGAGGCGTGGTGGGCCCCCGTCCAGTCGCATGCCGCGCTGGTCGCGGCGGTGGCCCCTGCGCGCGAGGAGTTCCTGTGCCGATGGGAGGAGGCTGGAGACCGGCTCGACGAACAGGCGCTCGATGAACTGCGGACCTTCCGCAAGGACTGCGGTTCGTATGTTCGCCTCTACGACTTCATGTCCCAGGTCGTCGACTACGGCACCAGCGACCTTGAGAAGCACGCGGAGTTCCTGCGCCAGCTGACTCGCGTGCTCCCCACCGACGAGTCGGGCGCGGACCTCGACGTGTCTGGGCTGGAGCTGCGCCGGGTGCGGCAGATCGACCAGGGCAAGGCCGAGATCGGTCTGTCGGGTGACCAGTCGACCCCTGCGCTGCGGGGGATCACTGGGGTCGGATCGCGGGCATCACATCAGGACCCGCAACGAGAGCTCTTGTCCGAGGTGGTCGCCCGTATCAATGCCCTGTTCGGCTCCGAGTTTGCCGACCCGCAGATCGAAGGGTTCGTGGTCGCCGCGGCAGGCATGGCCGAGGAAGACCCGCGCATCGCCGAGCAGATCGACCACAACGCGCAGGACCAGTTCCTTGCTTCGCCCGATCTTCGCGAGACGCTAACCGACGCCGCCGTGCTAAACGAGGGCGCGTTCGGGAAGCTCACGGGCGCACTGACAGGCGAGAACGAGCGCGCCGACGGGCTCATCCGCATCATCGGCGAGTACCTCTATCAATCACGTCGACTTCGAGTGTCCGACGAAACCACTCCAGAGTCACCGGACACTCCCAAGCAGCCCTGACGAGACCTACGATCCCGCGATCCGCTGGAAAGCGCCGACACTGAGCCGATTTCGTTCCCTGATTTCGACCGCCGGGTGCTTGGCTACGCGCACCTTCAGGCCGTCATGCGCGACCACCGCCACGGCTTGTGGCACGCTGCGCTGCCGTCGGTCGCCAGTGTGGTCCTGCCGCGTTGGTCTCTGCGGGGTTCGGGACACCATTGGGCAACTCCATGTTTCACCTCTGTGAACGGGCTTCGGAGGTTCAGTTTGAGGTCAGCACGCGGTTGACCGTGGAGGCGTACCACCGCTTGCCGCCTCGGGCGGTCGGTACCCCTTCGGCGTTGAGTCGGTCGGCGATGTGCTGCATCGACAATCCAGACGCCCGGAGGTCTCGAATGTACTGGCGCTTGCCCTCGTCCATCACCCGAGGGCGGCCCATGCGGACCCCCTCGGCTTTGCGCTGAGCCATACCTTCCCGGGTGCGGACTCCGATCAACTCGCGTTCGTACTGGGCGGCAGATGCCAGCACGTTGGAGGTGAACCGACCAGCAGGATCTGATGTGTCGATGTTGGGGGAGAGCATTACCAATCCCCAACCCTTGCGGTTGGCTCGGTCCAGCATTCCTGCGAAGTCAGCCACGGATCGCGAGACGCGGTCGAGCCGAACAGCCATGAGGTGGTCGGCGCGGCCCTCGTCCAGGTCGGCGAGCGCGGACTGCAAGCCGGGTCGGTTGAGGTCCTTGGCCGATTTCTCGTCGGTGACGACTCGCACCTCCCAGTCCCGCCGGTCTGCTTCCTCGATGAGCGTGGAACGTTGTGCGTCGAGAGATGCCCCGCGCTCGGCCTGGTCCTCGGTCGAGACGCGGCAGTACGCGATGCAGACGGAGCGGGTATGGGAGGGGCGAAATCTGGCCATGACCCTACTATATACACAAATGGACCCCTTTGTGTATGTACTGTCAGTTGGCTTCGTCATCCAATTGCCGAAGGGTGTAGAGAGAGCCTGCAATGTAAGCACGCTCCGCCGCCGTCGCTCCTAGCAAGCCCGTATCAATCTGAGCAAGCACATCCGCAAGTGCCTCCTCTGCCATCTTCCCCTTCATAAACGCCATCCTTTCCAACGGCATTGGCCGCCGTCCTATCTTCTTCGGTATAGCCGCCGGCATGTCGCGTTAAGCCTCGCGGCGCGGAACAGTCACGCGCGTGCTTGCCAGCTTGCTGGGAGACGTTTGCCGATGTAGTGCTTAGGTCGATCACCGACTAAGACGTCGGCGCGGCAACTGGAGCAGTTGGAGGCCGAACTGTCCTCATGGTCCTCACAGCGAGGGGAGGCGTCGAGGGAAGCGGAGCGGTCGGCCTTTACTTGGGAGAAGCACCTCCTAGCGAAGTCGGGGGACGAACGTAGTCGACCTTCGGGGAACTCAGTTTCAGGATCAACTCGTGCCTTCGCCAAGACTGCTTCGTGCATCTCTGGCGGGATGCCGTAATGACTGAGCCGAGCGACCAGTTGTTCAGGCACAGTCGCTGTGTTGGCCGGTTCATTCTTCGATCCCCTTCGTCCGGCACTTCGAGGGGTGGGGGAGAAGGGAACTTGGCGGACCGAGGGGGATGAACTCACCTCATCTCTACTCATGGCGGGATATCCCGCCACTTGGCCCGCCACTTGGCCCGCCACTTGGCCCGCCACTTGGCCCGCCACTTGGCCCGCCGAGTTGAAGTTCTCCGAAGCGGTGGCATGTTCACTCGTGCCGTTAGGGCATAACCGCCAACGGATTGAGCGGTTCTTGCGTCCGACGTCGAGAATCAGCTGCGCTTCTGCCAGCAGGTCCAGGGCATTCCGTACATCCCTACGCGTCAATCCGGAGATGGCGTCCGCCATGGTTTGCGCGGAAGGCCATGCAGTTCCATCCCTATTTGCGTAGGAGGCCAAGCAGATGAGTACTCGTCCCACGGCATGCTGGCCAATTGACTTGCTGCTAGGAAGATCCGCGGACAACGCCCATCTGATCCACTCGTCGGCCTCCATGGGGGCACCGGTACTTGTGCGCTCGCCGCTCATAGGACTGCCCCGGTTGCGCGCTCAACTTTGTGCTGAGTTTCGTAGCAGCAAAGAGCCAAGTCGGTAGAATGGTAACGAGCGATCCCCGCCGGAGAGCTTTCTGAAGCCCCCACGTTGTCCGCGTGGGGGTTTCGTCTCGAAGACGTCACGAAGCATCCACCTCCTGTTGCGGGGAGGTGAGCAGCATGGAGATGCGGTTTAGTTGATCCGGAGTGAGGTCCGGCCAGTTGGCTACCGTCTCCGCTACATGTGCTGCTAGACGAGATGCGGCGGCGCTTCGGCGTTCATCCTGTACTCGTGGTGAGTTTTCCCCGTAAATCTGAGCGAGCCGTGAAGCTCGTCCAGAGTGAGAGCGGGTTTCCCTATGCAGCGACTGGGCGCTGGGAGAGGTGTACTTGGGCAAGAGAAAGAGCCTGCGTGAGGGAGGGCACGGCTAATGAAGCCGTGGGCCTCCGATCGCAGGCTCCAGACGGACGAGGGATCACTCCCTCTAGCCACAGTCTACGACATGCGTTCGCTATTCGTCAGCTGACTGAAAGTGCCGGGTGGCAACCTGCTCCAGTACCTGCACGCTCAAGGACAGGACTTCGCCATCGCGTCGGGGCTGGGCAAACCACACCAAGTCCAGCACTTCCGAGAACTTCGGAGCTTGCATGCCGAAATTTCGTCCTCGTCGGCGGCCGCGAGCGGGTTGAGGATGGCAGTAGGGGCACGCGATATCGATGGTGAAGTGCTCGTGCTCTCGGTCCCAGTAATCAACGCTGTCGTCTCGATTCTCACTCGCGGGACCTCTCTGCATGACAGGATGAACGTCCCAGGATTCCCAGGTGTGCCCGGCATGGCCCGTCATAAGTTCAACGGGATCACTGTTGCTGCGAACGAGAACTCCCGGTCGTCGAACGAACTCTGTGATGAAACCGTGCCCTGGAATGGCACACGTTAGCCGCACGCGAGGGCCAGAGAGCATGTCATGCACGTCTTTTTTCAGCCGCACGACGCCGCCCCGAGGATCGTGTCTATCGAGGACCTTCCCCGTGCCCTCCTCTACTAGCTCATGCTGCTCGGGGAAGTTATTCGCATTCTCCAGATCGCTATCGCTCCAGCTACGCGTGTTCATCGTTAGATCCTTCGTCGGAGTGGCGGTCATCATGGGCGAGGGAGGTGAGGACCCACGCGGCATGAGTCGCATGAAAAGCGACTCTGTAGTGGGCGTCATGCGTCATGCGCATTTGTTGCGGGCATAGCTCTATACGGTCTTCGGAACGGCTCGAATCAGGCGGGGGTCGGCACCTCGCCCCGGCCCGGCAGGGAGAATGGTGACGGTCATGAGGGCGTCGATGAGTTCACGTTTCATGGGCAAAGAAGCTGCTGCCCACCTACTTGCCGCGTCCGGACCTGCCATCTGCGCCACCGAGGTCACTGGTGCGAAGCATGCAAGTGACTCGCGAGCTTCATCTAGTTGAGGCCGCAACTTCGCGGAGATTCGCGCCATTTGTTCAGCGCTGATTACCCCTTCCGCGAACTGGTCCGCAGCATTGAGCAACCGTGCATTGATTGCCTCGGCTCGAGTCTGAGCTTCCCGTGCGCGGTCGGGATTGCCCACCGCGAGCGCTGCAAGTGCGTCGGGACGAGTTAGCAACGCAATCACGACGCCTTCCACATACGCATCGACGAGAGCCATGCTTCGGCGGATCTTGAAGCAATCGCGGCACCCATAGGCCTCAGGACCCTTCTTCCCAGCCCTCTCCACGCCTTTAAGGCGGCGCATCTTCCCACCGCACAGACCGCACTCGGCGATTCCCGTAAGGAGGTGTCGAGGAGTGGTACCAAGCTGCGCTCGACGAGTGGGATCCTTTAGCACCGAGACGAGCCTGTAATAGTCATCCTCGCTAAGAATCGGCTCTGTAGTCGATTTGCCCACCACTTCGCCACGATGAGTCCGAAGACCGGCATTTGTACCTCGGAGAAGTACTTGCCTCAAAGTGGCGGAGGACCACCGGCCACCTCGGGGCGACGGGTTTCCCCTCTCGTTGAGAAGCTGAACGGTAGATCGTAGCGACTGTCCAGCCAGGATTCGGCGAGTGATTTCCCTGATGATGTCCGCCTCTGCCGGCTTGGGGATGTCTCTGCCATGTCGACGCGACCCAGATTCATCCTGTTGGTAAGTCCTTTGAAAGCCGTAGGGCACCATGCCATGCGGCTCGCCCTTCTCAGCTTTCTCTTGGATCTTTCGCTTAATGCGGCGGGATTGTTGGTCAGTCTCATGGCGAGCAACGCTTCCTTTGACGCGGGCAGTGAGCTTCCCCTGAGGTGTGGCCAAATCTATATCTCCGCCGATGGAAAGAAGCTCCAACCCGTAAGCGTTGGCAAGGTCGATTATGTCTTCCAGCTCCCGTGGGGTACGAGTGAGTCGATCCACGTCCCAAACGATCAGTGCGTCGATTGCCCGAGCTTCAATGCTCGCGAGCATCCGGGTGTATTGAGGGCGACTTTTTCTGCGTGTAGCCGACACATCGTTGTCCACGTACTCATGAACTACTTCCCACCCGTGCTGGCGTGCTGCTGCTCGGCAGTCGGTGAGCTGGCGATCCACGCCGAGGTGGTCGGCATTGGCGTCTTGGCTGATTCGAGCATAGATGGCGGCCTTCATAAGGAGATTCTATCTCGTTATTGTCCCCCCTGGTGTTCTTCGTGCTGCCGCTGACCGTCGTGTTCGCGGTCTACCCCGGGCTCGCCGTGCTGGAGCTCGGCTTCTGAGACCCCACCCGCGCCCGGCACCCGGGCCGCGCCACCACGAAAGGACACCTCCCGTGAAATCCACCACGAAACCCCTCCCTCGGCTCACCGCGCTGCTCGGCCTGCTGGCCCTGGCCCTCTCCGGCCTCCGCGGCCGGCTGTCCGCGGACGACCCCGACCGCGGCGACGTGCCCGGCTGGGTGATGCTGACGCTGATGTCCGCGGTGCTCGTGGCCGGTCTGCTGCTCGTGGCACAGCCCGCCCTGGAGGGGCTCTTCCAGGACGCCATGGCCCGGGTGAGCCAGAACTGAGCATGCGCGTCCCGCGCGGGCTCCGGCGGTTCCGGACCCGCCGCCTGCACCGGGGAGCCCGCGCCTGCCCGGCCGCGGACCGGGGCCACGCCGTGGTGGAGTACGTGATGGTGGCCGGCCTGGTGGCGATGATCTTCGCCGGCACCCTGCAGCTGGCGCTCGCCCTGCACGTGCGCAACACCCTCGTCGACGCCGCGGCGGCCGGGGCTCGGTACGGCACCCTGGCCGACCGCTCGGCCGAGGACGGGGTGGAGCGCACCCGCCAGATCGTCACCGACGCCCTCGGGCCCCGCTACGCCGGGGACGTCGCCGCGTCGCCCGTGACCGTCGGACAGGTGCGGACCCTGGAGGTCCGGGTCGTCTCCCCGCTGCCGGTGGTGGCGCTGTTCGGCCCGCCCGGGTCCCTGGAGGTGCGCGGCCATGCCGTCCTGGGCGACTGAGCCGCCGGCCGGGCCCGGGCAGGACCCGGCCGGGGACCAGGGCAGCGCGGTGGTGGAGTTCGTGGCCCTCGGGACGCTGCTGCTGGTCCCGGTCGTCTACTTCGTGCTCACGGTGGCGCAGGTCCAGGCCGGGGCGTTCGCGGTCGTGGCCGCCGTGCAGCAGGCGTCGCAGGTGCTGGCCCGGGCCGAGCCCGGCGAGCTCTCCGAGCACGACCTGTCCGCGGCGGCGGAGCTGGCGGCCGCGGACCAGGGCTTCGCCCCAGGGCAGCTGGCCGTCCGGCTGGAGTGCTCGGACGGGGGCTGCGCCACCCCCGGTGCGGTGGCCACGGTGCACGGCACGCTGGAGGTCCCGCTGCCGCTGGTGCCGGGCTTCACGGACCTGGAGGTCGCGGTGCTCACCTCCTCGGCCACGGTCGTGCTGGGGCGGTACGGATGAGCCGGCGGAGCAAGGGCCCGGCGGAGGGCACCGACGTGAGCCGGGACGGCAGCCCGGACGACGGGCAGGTCACGATCCTGGTGATCGGCTTCGCCGTGGTGTCCCTGCTGCTGACGGTGGTCGTCATGGGCGTCACGGCCGTCTACGTGGGGGAGCGGAAGCTGCAGGTGCTGGCCGACAACGCCGCGCTCGCCGCGGCGGACACGTTCGTGGAGCTGCGCCCCGGAGCGCCGGGCGCCCCGCCCAGCACCGTCCTGGACGACGACGCCGTGGCCGGCGCCGCGGCGAGCTACCTCGACACCGTCAGCGCCTGGGCCGGCACCCCGGGGCTGTCGCTGGCCGCACCGACCGGCAGCCCGGACGGGCGGACGGCGGAGGTGACGCTGACCGCCGTCGTGCACCCGCCGGTGGTCAACCTGCTGGTGCCCGACGGCGTTCCGATCACGGTCACCAGCGAGGCCCGGGCGCAGCTCGGGCGGTGACCACTGCTGTCGCCGCCGTCGGGCGGACGCCCCTCGTCGTCGCCGACGACGTCGTCTGGGGGTTCGTGGGTCACGACGTGGAGGCGTCCCTGGCGCGGGCCGGCATGACGACCACGCGCGAGACGTTCCACGGCATCCCCTCGGCCGGGGAGATCGACCGGCTCACCGCGGTGATCCGCGAGGCGGGGGCCGACGTGGCCGTGGCCGTGGGGGCGGCAGCACCATCGACGCGGTCAAGGCCTCGGGGTTCCTCGCCGGGATCCGGTGGGTCAGCGTCCCCACCGTCGCCTCCACCGACGCGCCGACCTCGGCGCTGGCGGTCGTCTACACCGACGAGTGCGTCTTCGAGGAGTACCGGTTCTTCCCGCGCAACCCCGACCTCGTCCTCGTCGACTCCCAGCTGGTGGCCAATGCGCCGGCGACGTTCCTGGCGGCCGGCGTCGGCGACGCCCTGGCCACCTGGCTGGAGGCCCGGGCCACCTCGGCGTCGGGGTCCCTGACCATGGCCGGGGGGACGCCCACCCTCACGGGCACCGCACTGGCCCGGCTGAGCTGGGACGTGCTGTGGGAGAACGCCCTCGTCGCGATGGACGCGGCCCGGGACCACATCGTGACCCCGGCGCTGGAGAAGGTCATCGAGGCCAACACGCTGCTGTCCGGCCTCGGCTTCGAGTCGGGTGGACTGGCGGCGGCCCACGCCGTCCACAACGGGCTGACCGCGGCACCGCAGACCCACGGCCTGGCCCACGGGCAGAAGGTCAACATCGGCTCGATCACCCAGCTGGTGCTGGAGGGCGCTCCCACCTCGGAGATCGCGGACTTCGTCGAGTTCACCACCCGGGTCGGGCTGCCGACCACCCTCACGGAGATCGGGCTGCGCCCGGAGGACACCGAGGAGATCCAGGCGGTGGCACGGGCCGCGACCCTGGAGAGCGAGACCATCCACAGCATGCCCTTCACCGTGCGGGCCGACGACGTCGCCGCGGCGCTGACCTCCATCGAGCGACTGGGCCGTCGGGTGCGCGCCCGCGCCGGCCTGCCCGAACCGCAGCCCTACCGCCCGGCCCACTAGCGGCCCGGCCCGGGCTCGCCGGGCGGGTTCAGAACCCGCCCGGCAGTCTCGCGGACCGGTCGAACTCCTCCGTGGCGGACACGGCGCCGGTCTCGTCGATCAGGGTGACCGCCCCGGGCCCGCCGTACTGGCCGGCGGGGATCTCGGCCCCCATGTCGGCCACGACGTTCTCCAGGGTCGCCCCGGCGGCCACCCGCACGCCGTCCAGCAGCACCGAGTGGCGCACCACGGCGCCCTCCTCGACCACCACCCGCGGACCGAGCACGGAGTGCTCCACGGTGCCGCGCACCGTCGAGCCCGCCGCGACCATGGACCGGTGCACCGCGGCGCTGCCGTCGATCCGG
Organism: Kocuria sabuli; assembly: GCF_040981185.1. NCBI lineage: Bacteria > Bacillati > Actinomycetota > Actinomycetes > Micrococcales > Micrococcaceae > Kocuria > Kocuria sabuli. The sequence continues at coordinate 335,506 of NZ_JAVHZE010000001.1, read as the reverse complement.
GCGGGCACCAGCTGCGGCTGCGCCGAGAGGATCGGCCAGCCGGGGTCGTCGAGGGTCACGCCGTCGCCGTCGAGCACCTGCAGGTGCGCCGTCCAGTAGGACTGCACGGTGCCCAGGTCCATCCAGTACCCGTCCAGGCGGTGCTCCACGACGGTGCGGTGGGCCACGAACCACGGCACGAGGTCGTTGCCGTAGTCCTCGAGCTGTCCCTCCTGCTCGTGCAGCACGTCCAGGGCCTCCAGCAGCTGCTGCGCGTCGTAGAGGAACATCTCGCCGGTGACCAGGTGCCCCCGCGGCTGCTCGGGCTTGTAGTCGAAGCCGGTCACGCGCCCGTCGTCGTCGGCCTGCACCACCCCGTAGCGGGAGGCGTCCTCGTCGACGACCGTGGTGACCATGGTCAGGTCGGCGCCCTTCTCCAGGTGGGTCCCGATCACGTCGAGGAAGTTCAGGGTGTAGAGGTGGTCGGCGCTGAGCACCAGGACGAGGTCCGGGGCGAAGTCCCGGATCAGGTCCTTCTGCCGGTAGATCGAGTCGGCGTTGCCGTCGGCGAAGCCCTCGTCCTCGGTGCCCTCGTACGGGGGCAGCACCTGCAGGCCGCCGTGGGTGCGGTCGAGGTCCCAGGGCCGCCCGTTGGCCAGGTGCTGGTTCAGGCTGAAGGGCAGGTACTGCTGGACCACCCACACGTCGGAGATGTGGGAGTGCACGAGGTTGGACAGGGCGATGTCGACGAGCCGGTAGGTGCCGGCCACGGGCAGCGCCGGCTTCACCTTCTTCTCGGTCAGGGCGCCGAGACGTGAGCCCTTCCCGCCGGCCAGGATCAGGGCGAGGGTGCGGGGGATGCGCATCGTGCTTCCTCTCTCTCGGCCCCATCCTGCCAGAGGAGCGTGCTCACGGCCCGGGGGAATTTGCCCCCATGCGATAATCTTGGCTTCCATGGCCTCCCTTGACTTCCCGGCAGAGATCTCCGCCCTCCGATCCACGTTCGCGTCCATCGAGGCCGTGAGCGACGTCGACGCGATCCGGCGCGACATCGCCGAGCTCTCGCAGCAGGCGACCGCCCCGGACCTCTGGGACGATCCCGCCGCGGCGCAGAAGATCACCTCCAAGCTCTCCCACAAGCAGTCCGACCTCGAACGGCTCGAGAAGCTGGGTGGGCGGATCGACGACATCGAGGTCATGGTGCAGTTGGCCGCCGAGGAGGACGACGCGGAGACCCTCGAGCTGGCCGTCGAGGAGCTCGCGGCGGTGAAGAAGGCGCTCTCCCGGCTCGAGGTGCAGACCCTGCTCTCCGGCGAGTACGACGAGCGCGAGGCCGTGGTCACGATCCGCTCCGGCGCCGGCGGCGTGGACGCCGCCGACTTCGCCGAGATGCTCATGCGCATGTACCTGCGCTGGGCCGAGCGCCACGGCTACCCGACCACCGTCCTGGACACCTCCTACGCGGAGGAGGCCGGCCTGAAGTCCGCCACGTTCGAGGTCAAGGCGCCCTACGCGTTCGGCACCCTGTCCGTGGAGGCCGGCACGCACCGGCTCGTGCGGATCTCCCCGTTCGACAACCAGGGCCGGCGCCAGACCTCGTTCGCGGCCGTGGAGGTCATCCCGCTGATCGAGCAGGACGACTCGATCGAGATCCCCGAGGCCGAGATCAAGGTCGACGTCTTCCGCTCCTCGGGCCCGGGCGGCCAGTCCGTGAACACCACCGACTCCGCGGTGCGCATGACCCACATCCCCACGGGCATCGTCGTGTCCATGCAGAACGAGAAGTCCCAGCTCCAGAACCGCGCGGCCGCGCTGCGCGTGCTCCAGTCCCGCCTGCTGCTGCAGCGGCAGGAGGAGGAGAGCGCCAAGAAGAAGGAGCTGGCCGGCGACGTCAAGGCGTCCTGGGGCGACCAGATGCGCTCCTACGTCCTCAACCCGTACCAGATGGTCAAGGACCTGCGGACCAACCACGAGGAGGGCAACCCCTCCGCGATCTTCGACGGCGCGATCGACGGCTTCGTCGACGCCGGGATCCGCTGGCGCGCCGACCAGCGACACGCCCCCGCGGACGCCTGAGCGGCGGGCCCGCCCGCGGGTCAGCGCAGCTTCCGCAGCCTCCCGATCGTCCGCCCCGGCAGGCCCCGGCCCGTGGGCGAGGAGCGATCGCGCCCGGCGGGCCGGTTCGTCGGCGCGGGTGACGGCGCGTCGGCCACCGGGTACAGCTCCTGCGCCTCCCGCAGCTTCGTGCGGTGCAGCTGGGCGGCGGTGTCCGCGAACGACGACGAACGGGCGGGCGCCTGCGCCGTGCGGCTGCCGGTGGGCGTGACGGACCAGCCGGTGCCGGCGTCGAGCAGGGACTGGTGCTTGACCCGGTAGTAGTCCGTGCTCACCTCCAGCGCGGTGCCCTCGGCCCCGCACGCGGCGGCCAGCAGGTGGAAGTGGAAGCGCGAGGTCAGCCACGTCTGACCGGGCCGGGCGGGGAACCCCTCCTGCCACACCCGGGTGAAGGGCACGAAGTTCTGCTCGGGGATCAGGTCCGCCAGCCGCTCGTAGGCCGCCCGGTCCGCGCCGGGGATCGCCTCGAGGTAGTGCACGGCCCGGCCGGCCAGCGCCGGGCCCGTGAGGGCGGAGCGCACGGCGGCCACGGCGTCGTCGAGGACGCCCGGCTCCGCCATGTCGCTCTGCAGGCACACCCACACCTCCCCGTCCGCCGCAGGAGCGGACGCCTCGCCGGGAAAACCCGCCACGGCGGGCAGCCCGAGGAAGGCGTCGTCGGGCGCCCGCCCGGCCCGCGCCAGTTGTGCGCTGGGCGCGTCCCGCACGGTGACGTGGTCGAAGGCCGCCAGCTCCTCGCGCAGCGCGCCGGCGTCCGCGACGGGGGACAGGCCCAGGCCGGTGGCCGCCAGCCGCGCGCCGGAGAGCTCGCCCAGGCGCCGCGCCGCGCGCAGCAGACGGGCGTGGTGCGGCCAGATGGAGTTCAGGTAACCGCCCCCGATCAGGTGCACCGAGCTCGCGCGCCGGGCGCCGAGCAGGCCGAGGTCGTAGCGGGGCGAGCCCAGGGAGGTGACGACCCGGTCCACGTGGGCGTCCGCGGCGGCCGGGTCCATCTGCGTCGTCTCGAGGACGAGCCGCCACAGGGTGTCGGTGGTCCGCAGCCGGGGGTGCAGCCCGTCGAACAGGTGGGACGCCAGCCCGGGGTGGGGGCAGTCGAGCCAGACCTCGGCATCGGGCCGGGCGCGGGCGAGGAAGCGCAGCCACGACGCGGCGATGAACTCGTCGCCGAAGTTCGGGTGGCCGCTCGTCCCGACGAGGTAGAGGACGTCCGCGGCGGGCAGTCGCGCGGCAGGGACGGAATCGTGCATTGGCCCAGCCTACCGGGTGCCTGCCCGGCGACCTGGGGCGACGTCCCCGCGGCGGCCCGGGGCGGGCAGCCCCGCCGCGGACCGCGCGGCAGCACCGCGCAGGTGGATCGCGGTGGCGTAGGATGGAGGACCTGCCGTGCGCCCCGGTGCGCGGCCGCGTTCCGTCCGCACCGTTCCCGAGGGAGGAGGCCCATGGCCAAGAAGGACACCGGCCGCCAGGTCGTCGCGAACAACAAGAAGGCCCGGCACGACTACCATGTCCTCGACACCTACGAGGCCGGTCTCGCCCTCATGGGCACCGAGGTGAAGTCCCTGCGGATGGGGCGGGCCTCGCTCGTGGACGGGTTCTGCCAGTTCACCGACGGCGAGCTGTGGCTCGAGGGCGTCCACATCCCCGAGTACCTCCAGGGGTCGTGGACGAACCACTCCGCCCGCCGGCGCCGCAAGCTGCTGCTGCACCGCGCCGAGATGGACAAGATCGAGCAGAAGACCCGGGAGTCCGGCTTCACGATCGTGCCGCTGTCGCTGTACTTCGTGGAGGGCAAGCGGGTCAAGGTGGAGATCGCCGTGGCCAAGGGCAAGCGGGAGTACGACAAGCGCCAGACCCTGCGGGAGAAGCAGGACAACCGGGAGGCCCAGCGGGCCATGCGCTACAAGAACATGGGCTGACACCCGAGCTCTTGCGACCGGCCGTACCGCGCGGTAGAGTGGAATATCCCGCTGCGGCGGGGCGCTTGAAAAACGAATACGGGGATGATCGGTTTCGACGATGTGAGTTGAGACAGGGGAAGCGGGTCGAGAACGCAGAGTTATCTCGTAAACGCCCTCTGTAAAACAATAGTTGCCAATTCTAACGGTAACGTCGCCCAGTCTCCGGCTCAGGCCGAGCTCACGCTCGCTGCCTGACCAGACTACTTAGGTGACTGTCAGCCCGGGTTCGCCTTCGACCCGGGGCCTGGCATCAGCTAGAAGGCCACTGCTCCAGCCGTACGTCGCGGACGTCTGGAGAACACTTACGCGACTGAGTCCGTCGGCCACGTGTCTGCACGAGGGCCGGGACTGAGAAAACGCAACGCAGACTGCACCCGGAGAAGCCCTGACAATGCTGCATCGGACGGGGGTTCAATTCCCCCCATCTCCACGAGAACCCCGACCGGGGAGCGCCGCGAGGCGCTCCCCGGTTTTTTCGTGCCCCGAGGCGTTCTGCGGGGGGCCACCGGAGCGCCCGCCCGTCCACCGCCCGGGAAATGGAGAGCCGCGGCGGACCGGTGTGACAAGCTGGTGGCGTACCGCCGACGACTGAAAGGGCAACGCCATGAGCCAGAACGACAACACGCCAGACCAGGGCGGCACGGGTGCCGGCGGGTCGTCGAGCTACGGCGGCCAGGGCGTGCCGGAGTACGGTCAGCGGATCGAGGGAGCGCCCTCCGGGCCGTCCTACGATGCGCCGCGCTACGGCCAGGGCACGGGCGGGGACCAGTACTCGTCACCGCAGTACGGCCAGGGGCAGCAGGGCTATCCGGACCAGTACGGCCAGGGCCAGGGCTACCAGAACCAGCAGGGCTATCCGGACCAGTACGGCCAGGGCCAGCAGGGTCAGGGGTACCCGGGGCAGTACGGGCAGGGCCAGCAGGGCTACCCGGGCCAGCAGGGGCAGTACGACATGGGCCAGCAGGGCTACCCGGGCCAGCAGGGGCAGTACGACATGGGCCAGTACGGCGGCGGCTCGAAGCCGCCGGGCACGGGCCTGGGCATCGCGGCCCTGATCCTGGGCATCGTGGCGCTGCTGACCTGCTGGTTCGTCCTGGGCATCGTGCCCGGGATCGTGGGCCTGGTGCTCGGCATCGTGGCGCTGCGCAAGCTCCGCCGCACCCCGGGGGCGTCCAGGGCGCTGCCCATCATCGGCATCGTACTCAGTGTCCTCGCCATCCTGGCGAGCATCTTCTTCCTCGTGATCTTCGGTGCCCTGATCGGGGAGATCGGTCCCGCGATGGAGGCCTGCTCCCAGTTCTCCTCGGACCAGGCCGCGCTCCAGGAGTGCCTCGAGCGCGAGACCGGACTCGGCTCCCAGAACCTCTGACGTCCACGGAGCACGGAGAGGGGCCCGCACCGACCGGTGCGGGCCCCTTCGTCGTCGGGCACGGCCCGGCGGGCAACCGGCACGGCCCGCGCAGTGCCGGGGTCAGGGGGCGGGGGTCAGGATCTCCAGGACCTCGTCGTGGAGCAGGCCGTTGCTGGCCAGCGCGTTGCCGCCGAAGGGACCGGGCTCGCCCTCGAGCGAGGTGAAGCGGCCGCCGGCCTCCTCGACCACGGGCACGAGCGCGGCCATGTCGTGCAGGCTGAGCTCCGGCTCGCACGCGAGGTCCACCGCGCCCTCGGCCAGGAGGCAGTAGGACCAGAAGTCGCCGTAGGCCCGGGTCCGCCAGACCTCGTCGGTGAGCTCGAGGAAGCGGTCCCGGACGCCGCGGTCCCGCCACCCGGTCAGCGAGGAGTAGGACAGGGAGGCATCGGAGAGCCGCCCCACCTGGGAGACGTGGATGCGCTGGGCGTTGGCCAGGGACTTGCCGGTGAACGCCCCCGTCCCGGACGCGGCCCACCAGCGGCGCCCGAGGGCCGGCGCGGAGACCACCCCGACCACGGGCTTGCCCTCGTCGACGAGGGCGATCAGCGTGGCCCACACCGGCACGCCGCGGACGAAGTTCTTGGTGCCGTCGATCGGGTCGACGACCCACTGCCGGGCGCCGCTGCCGGTGGCGCCGTACTCCTCGCCGATCACGGCGTCCCGGTTGCGCGTGCGCCCCAGCTGGGTGCGGATGAGTTGCTCGGCCTCACGGTCGGCGTCCGTCACCGGGGTCAGGTCAGGCTTGGTCTCCACCGTGAGGTCCTGGGCCTTGAACCGGCGCATGGTCAGGCGGTCCACGGCGTCGGCCAGGATGTGGGCGAGGCGGAGATCGTCGGTGTAGTTGCTGGGGCTGCGCATTGCACCAACCTACCCCGAACCGGTCCCGCGCCCGGCCGGACCTGGGCCGACGGCGCGGGCGGACGCCGGGCTCACTGGACCCCGAGCTCCTTGTCCTCCCGGGCCTCGCCGGGGCGCTCCCCGGCGCCGAGCAGCCGGCGCAGCGACGCCAGCCGGGACGCGCCCGCCTCCCCGCCCCGCCCCTGCGCCACCCAGTCGTCCAGCGCGCAGCCGGGGGAGTCCGCCGTGTGGCGGCAGCCCTTGGGGCACTCCGCGATCGCCTCGGCGAGCTCGTCGAAGGACTCCACGATCCGGTCGTGGTCCACGTGGGCGAGACCGAAGGAGCGGATGCCGGGGGTGTCGATGATCCAGGACCCGGAGGAGGCGTCCTCGATCTTCAGCGCCAGGGCCGACGACGACGTGTGCCGGCCCCGTCCCGTCACCGCGTTCACCCCGCCGGTGGCCCGGTGCGCGCCGGTGAGGGCGTTGACGAGGGTGGACTTGCCGACCCCCGAGTGGCCGAGCAGCACCGAGACGTGCCCGTCCAGCCGTTCGCGCAGGGCCTCGACGAGCGCGCCGTCCAGGGGCAGCGTGGTCCCGTCGTCCTCGGCCGGGACGTCGCGGGCCGGGCCGGAGACGAGCACGGGCAGCTCGAGGGCGGTGTAGTGGGAGATCAGCTCCGCGGGGTCGCGCAGGTCGGTCTTGGTGATGCACAGGACCGGCTCGATCCCGGCGTCGTAGGCCGCCACGAGGGAGCGGTCGATGAAGCCGGTGCGCGGCTCCGGATTCGCGGCGGCGACCACGATCACGAGCTGGTCGGCGTTGGCGACCACCACGCGCTCGACCGGGTCGGTGTCGTCCGCGCTGCGCCGCAGCACCGTGGCGCGCTCCTCGATCCGCACGAGGCGAGCCAGGGTGTCCGGGGCGCCGGTGACGTCCCCGACGAGACCCACGAGGTCCCCGGCGACCACGGGCCGGCGGCGCAGCTCCTTGGCGCGCACCGCCACGACCAGCCGTTCCTGGGGAGTGTCCTCGTCGATTATCGCAGTGTAGCGGCCCCGGTCCACCGTGACGATGCGGCCGGTGACCGCGTCCTCGTGCGCGGGCCGCTCCTTCGTGCGGGGCCGGGAGCCGGACTTGCTGGGGCGGACCCGGACGTCCGACTCGTCCCAGTCGCGCCGGGCGGAGTCCCTACGCGCCACGGCCCGTCCCCAGGAGCTCGGACCACAGCTGCGGGAACTCGGGCAGGGTCTTGGCGGTCGTCCCGATGTTCTCCACGCGGACGCCGGGGACCACGAGGCCGATGACGGCGCCGGCGGTGGCCATGCGGTGGTCCTCGTAGCTGTGGAACGTGCCCCCGTGCAGGGGGGCCGGGCGGATCACGAGGCCGTCCGGCGTCTCCTCGGCGTCCCCGCCGAGCCGGTTGATCTCGGCCACGAGCGCCGCGAGCCGGTCCGTCTCGTGGCCGCGCAGGTGGGCGATGCCGCGCAGCCGGGACGGTGTGCTCGCCACGGCGCACACGGCGGCGACGGTGGGGGCCAGCTCCCCGGCCTCGGAGAGGTCCAGGTCCACGCCCGTGACCACCCGGGGGCCGGTGACGGAGAAGGTCCCGTCCGCGAGCCGCACCTCTGCCCCGAAGGCGGGCAGGATGTGCTTCCAGTGGTCCCCGCCCTGGGTGGTGCGTCCCGGCCAGCGCGGCACGGACACCCGCCCGCCGGTGACGACGGCGGCCGCCAGGAAGGGGCCGGCGTTGGAGAGGTCCTGCTCGATGCCCACGTCGAAGGCCCGCACGGGGCCGGGGGCCACCCGCCACCGGTCCGGCACCGAGTCGTCGACCGCGACCCCGAGTCCGCGCAGCACCTCCACGGTCATCTCGACGTGCGGCATGGAGGGCACGCCGCGGCCGTCCGCGCCGCGGTGGCGCAGCAGCAGGCCCTCGTCGAAACGGGCCCCGGCGAGCAGCAGGGCGGAGACGAACTGGCTCGAGCCCGTGGCGTCGATCTCCAGCTCCCCGCCGCGCACGCCGCCCGTGCCGTGCACGGTGAAGGGCAGCCGTCCCCGGCCGTCGTCCTCGACGCGCAGCCCCAGTCCCCGCAGGGCCTCGACCACCGGGCCCATCGGGCGGACCCGCGCCCCCGGGTCGCCGTCGAAGGTGACCGGGCGGCGGCCGAGGGCCGCGACGGGCGGGACGAAGCGCATCACGGTCCCGGCGAGCCCGCAGTCGACGGTCACCGGCTCCGTGGACTCCCACGCGGCGGGCCGCACGAGCAGGTCGGGGCCGAAGTCGCCGTCCCCGGCCGCCTCCTCGACGTCGGCCCCCAGCGCGCGCAGGGCCTCGACCATGAGCCGGGAGTCGCGCGAGTGCAGGGGGGAGCGCAGCCGGCACGGGCCGTCCGCGAGGGCGGCCAGGAGCAGGTACCGGTTGGTGAGGGACTTGGACCCCGGCACCGTCAGCTCGGCGACGACGGGGCTCCCGTCCACGAACGGAGCCGGCCACAGCTCGTGCTGCCGGGCCGGCTCCGGCGCGTCGGGACGGGGTGCGGGCACGGGGGCCTCCGACGGGTTCACGACGGCGGGACCGCGGCTCAGCTGCGCTTGCTGGAGTGCTGGATCGCCTTCTCGGCCTTGGCGACCTGCTTCTGGGTGTCCTTGCCGAGCTTGGAGGCGCCCTTGCGGACGTCACCGGCGAGGTGCTCGGCGCGCCACAGCAGGGAGGGGTTGCCCTCGGTGTCCACGGCGGCGAGCATGACGGCGCCGACCAGGGAGGCGTTCTTGAACGCGGTGGTGCGGCGGTCGGCCTTCTGCTCGGCGGTGTCCGCCTCGGCGGCGCGGTAGTCGGCGTAGGCGTTGAGCGCGCTGGTGGTCAGCAGCACCCCGGCCGAGAGGCGGGGCAGCCGGCCGAGGCCGAAGAGCACGGCGGCGCCGACCTGGGCGGCGGCGAGCCCCTGGGCGACCACCGCGGGGTTCTGCAGCGCGGGGGCGGCCTGCGGGAAGGCCTTGGCCGCCGCGGACGCGGCGGGGGCGAGGTGCTGCGCGGCGCGGGACGAGTTGCGGAAGCTCTCGACCCCGTTGGCGACGTAACCGGTGGCCAGCAGCGGGCGGGCGATGCGACGGACGATGCTCATGGATTCCTCCTCGGCGGCAGGCGTGACCGCGGGGCTGTGTCGGACGGTGACTGGTGCGGCGGACGGCGCCGCTCGTCCCATCCTAGCCACGGGGACGGGGCCGCGGTCGAGGAGGGACGCGCCGCGGCGGGGAATAGGTGCGCCGGTGTCCTTCGTTGTGCAGGAGGACGGCGACCGGCCCCCACGGGGCGGTCCCGCCGACGGCCGACCGGTCGTCGGCGAGCACACCGGCGCACCCGGGGAGAGGAGCAGCCATCAGCACCGCCACCAGCACCCTCGTCCCGGCCGCGGCCGCCCGGCGGGGGACCGTAGACTGGGCCGTGATGAACGAGCAGAACCAGCAGGGGTCCCTCCCCTCGCGCACCGAGCCGCCCGTCGACGTCGACACCGAGACCCCCGAGGCCCGGAAGGCGCGCTTCGAGCAGGACGCCATGGAGTACGTGGACCAGCTCTACGCCGCCGCCCTGCGCATGGCCCGCAATCCCGCCGACGCGGAGGACCTCGTCCAGGAGGCCTACACCAAGGCGTTCTCGGCGTTCCACCAGTACCGCCCGGGCACCAACCTCAAGGCGTGGCTGTACCGGATCCTCACGAACACGTACATCAACCTCTACCGCAAGCGCCAGCGCGAGCCGCAGCAGGCGAACACCGACACCGTGGAGGACTGGCAGCTGCACCGCGCCGAGTCCCACACGTCCTCGGGCCTGCGCTCGGCGGAGGTGGAGGCGCTCGACCACCTGCCGGACAGCGACGTCAAGCGCGCTCTCCAGGAGCTGCCCGAGGAGTTCCGCCTGGCGGTGTACTTCTCCGACGTGGAGGGCTTCGCCTACAAGGAGATCTCCGAGATCATGGACACGCCGATCGGGACGGTGATGTCCCGCCTGCACCGCGGGCGCAAGCTGCTGCGCGAGAAGCTGGCCGACTACGCCGCCGAGCGGGGCTTCGACACGTCCAAGGTGACCGGCGACAAGAAGAAGGAAAAGGACAAGTAGACATGGCCGACTGCGAGAGCCTCGGAGGCTGCACGGACGAGAGGATCCGCCGGATCTACGAGTACCTCGACGGGGTGCTCCCCGTACAGGACCTCGACGAGATCCACGGCCACCTCCTCGAGTGCCGGGAGTGCGCCCGCGAGTACGACCTGGAGTGCGTGATCCGCTCCGTGGTCCGCCGCTCCTGCGCGGAGACCGCCCCCGCCGACCTGCGGATCTCGATCCTCGCCCGCCTGCACGCCCAGCGCCAGGAGCCCCCGGCCGCCTGAGCGCGACGCCCGGGAGCTCCGGGCACACGGAAGGGCCCCGGACCGCACTGCGGTCCGGGGCCCTTCCGTCACGGCGTTGCCGGGTCCGTGGAAGGACCTCAGGCGTTGGGGCGCTTGCCGTGGTTGGCGCCGCCCTTGCGGCGGTCCTTGCGCTTGCGTCCGCGCTTGCTCATGCGAGCCTCCTGTCTGTCCGCGGTCGTCCGCGGCGGATCGTGGGTGTCGGCGTCCGTTCCCGCGTCGTCGGGTGATGTCAGCGGCGGCCGGACGAGGCACTGCCTGCCATTGTCTCACACGCGCAGCGGCACGGGCTCACTGGGGCTCGGGCAGGTCCAGCCAGTTGTACCAGCCGCGGTGCAGCACGAGCCACGCCATCAGCCCGTAGCCGGCCTGGCCCGGGTGACCGTGGTTCGCGGCCAGGTCCTTGCGCCACTGCTCGTGGTGCTGCAACGGGTTGAAGGTGTCCACGTAGACGTGGTTGCGCCGGGTCGTGACGTCCGCGTAGGCGGCGGAGAGGTCCGCGATGCGCCGGTTCCGCTCGGCGTCCAGCGTGGGCGGGGGCCCGACGACGAGCACCCGCACGTTGTGCTGGGACGCGGTGTCGATGACGTTGGCCATGTTCAGCCGGGAGCGGGCGCTCGTGATGGACAGGTCGATGTCCAGCGTGGAGGGCGCGATGACCAGCCGGTTGTCGTGGCCGGGCGAGAAGCGGCGGGCCGCCTCCTCGAACCAGCGCTCGTTGAGCGACTCGCTGCCCTCGCCGGGTGAGGCCAGGTTGTAGGCCGCCACGGGGGCCACATGGTGCGGGGTGCGGGCCATGACCCGACCGAACCAGCCGAGGGCCCGCGGGTCGCCCTCGCCGGCCAGCAGCTCGTCACCGACTGCGACAATTCTGATCCTTCGTTGCTCCACGTCGTACTTTCTGGTCGGGGGTGAGGATGCTCTGGGGGGAACGAGCGGCGCCGGCCCGTGGGCACGGGCCGGCGCCGCTCGCCGGGGACGTGCGGGACGGCGGGGGCGCGGGCCCCCGCCGTCCCGCACGGGCTCAGTCCTGCTCGAAGGCGGTCTGCACCAGGGTCTCGAGCTCGGCGGCGTGGCGCTTGGCCGAGCCGTTGGCCGGGGACGCCGAGGCCGGGCGGGACGCCAGGCGCACCTTGCGGTCGAGCTGCGGGACCAGGTTGACGGCCATGAACGGCCAGGCCCCCTGGTTGGCGGGCTCGTCCTGGGCCCAGGTGAGACGTGCCTCCGGGTACTTGCCGAGCTCCTCCCGGATCTCCGCGAGCGGCAGCGGGTAGAGCTGCTCGACGCGGACGATCGCGGTGCTCCGGTCCTTGCGCTCGTCGCGCGCCGACACGAGGTCGTAGTAGAGCCGGCCCGAGACCAGGACGACGTCGGTGACCTCGGAGGCGTTGAGCCCGCCCTGGTCGCCGATCACCGGGCGGAACGTGCCGGACGTGAACTCCTCGATCGGGGAGGCCGCCGCCTTGAGCCGCAGCAGCTGCTTCGGCGTGGCCACGATCAGCGGCTTGCGGGGGCGGCTGTAGGCCTGCCGGCGCAGCAGGTGGAAGTGGCTGGCCGGGGTCGACGGGTTGGCCACGACCATGTTCTTCTCGGCGCACAGCTGGAGGAACCGCTCGATCCGGGCCGAGGAGTGGTCCGGGCCCTGTCCCTCGAAGCCGTGGGGGAGCAGCAGGACCAGCGAGGAGCGCTGTCCCCACTTCTGCTCCGCCGAGGAGATGAACTCGTCCACGACGATCTGGGCGCCGTTGATGAAGTCGCCGAACTGGGCCTCCCAGACGGTCAGGGCGTCGGGCCGCTCCACGGAGTAGCCGTACTCGAAGCCCAGCACGCCGTACTCGGACAGCAGCGAGTTGTAGATCGCCAGCTGGGCCTGGTCGCCGGAGAGGTGGTTGAGCGGGGTCCACTCCGCGCCGGTGCCGGCGTCGAAGAAGACCGCGTGGCGCTGGGTGAAGGTCCCGCGCCGCACGTCCTGACCGGACATGCGGACCGGGATGCCCTCCATCATGAGGGACCCGAAGGCCATCAGCTCGCCCATGCCCCAGTCCACGCCGCCCTCGCGGGTCATCGCGTCGCGGCGCTCGAGCAGCTTCTGCAGCTTCTTGTGCACGGTGAAGTCCTCGGGGACCTCCACGTGCACCGCGCCGATCCGCTCGGCGGCCTCGGTGGAGATCGCCGTGCTCCGCGGGACCGAGACCCCGGAGTCCGCCTGCTGGGCGGAGGGGCGCTCGATGTTCGAGATCGCCGCGGAGTCGCCGGTGACCAGGGGGATGGAGGAGGTCTGCGCCTCGTGGGACTCTGCGAAGACCCGCTCCAGGCGCTCCTGGTAGTCCTTCAGCGCCCGGTCCGCCTCCTCCTGGGTGATGTCGCCGCGGCCCACGAGGTTCTCGGTGTAGATCTTGCGGGTGGAGCGCTTCTCCTCGATGAGGTTGTACATCAGCGGCTGGGTCATCGAGGGGTCGTCGCCCTCGTTGTGGCCGCGGCGCCGGTAGCAGACCAGGTCGATGATGACGTCCTTGTGGAAGGCCTGGCGGTAGGCGAACGCCATCTGCCCCACGTGCGTGACGGCCTCGGGGTCGTCGGCGTTGACGTGGAAGATCGGCGCCTGCAGACCCTTGGCGATGTCCGTCGCGTAGGTCGTGGAGCGCGCCGCGGCCGGGGAGGTGGTGAAGCCCACCTGGTTGTTCACGACGACGTGGATGGTGCCGCCCACGGTGTAGCCGGGCAGCAGGGCCATCTGCAGGACCTCGGCCACCACGCCCTGGCCCGCGAAGGCCGCGTCGCCGTGCACCTGGATCGGCAGCACCGGGAACGTGCCGTCGCCCTCGGGCCCGGCGCCCAGGACATCGGTCTTGGCCCGGGCGATGCCCTCGATCACCGGGTCGGCCGCCTCGAGGTGGGACGGGTTCGCGGCCAGGTAGACCTGGGTCTCGTTGCCGTTGTCGGAGGTGAAGGAGCCCTCCGTGCCGAGGTGGTACTTCACGTCGCCGGAGCCCTCGGTGGTGCGCGGGTCCTGGCTGCCCTCGAACTCCCGGAAGACCTGGGCGTAGGACTTGCCGGCGATGTTGGTGAGCACGTTGAGCCGGCCGCGGTGGGCCATGGCGATGCCGACGCCGGCGAGCCCGGCGTCGGCGGCGTCGGAGATGACCTGGTCCAGCAGCGGGATCAGGGACTCGCCGCCCTCGAGGGAGAAGCGCTTCTGGCCCACGTACTTGGTCTGCAGGAACGTCTCGAAGGCCTCGGCGGCGTTGAGCCGGCCGAGGATGCGGAACTGCTCCTCACGGCTGGGCTTCTGGTAGCCGTGCTCGAGCTGTTCCTGGAACCACTCCCGCTCCTCCGGCTCCTGCAGGTGCATGTACTCCACGCCGAGGGTGCGGCAGTAGGCGTCGCGCAGCCGGCCCAGGATGGTGCGCAGGCTCAGGACGTCCGCGCCGCCGAAGCCCCCGGTGGGCCACTCGCGCTCGAGGTCCCACAGCGACAGCCCGTACGTGCGGATGTCCAGGTCGGGGTGCTTGCGCATCACGTACTCGAGCGGGTTGGTGTCCGCCATGAGGTGCCCGCGGACGCGGTACGCGTGGATGAGCTGCTGGATCCGGGCGACCTTGTTGACCTGGATCTCGGGGTTGACCTGGTTGTCCACGGCCCAGCGCACGGGCTCGTAGGGGATCCGCAGGGCCTCGAAGATCTCGTCGTAGAAGTTCTCCCCGCCCAGCAGGTAGCTCTCGATCAGGCGCAGGAACTCGCCGGAGCCCGCGCCCTGGATCACGCGGTGGTCGTAGGTCGAGGTCAGCGTGATGATCTTCGAGACCGCGTGCCGGGCGATGGTCTTCGGGGAGGAGCCCCGGTACTCGGCGGGGTGGTCCAGGGCGCCCACGCCGACGATGCAGGCCTGTCCCTTGGACAGCCGGGGCACGGAGTGCACGGTGCCGATGCCGCCGGGGTTGGTCAGGGACACGGTGGTGCCCTTGTAGTCCTCCATGGTGAGCTCGTTCTTGCGCCCCCGGCGCACGATGTCCTCGTAGGAGTTCCAGAACTGCAGGAAGGACATCGCCTCCGCGCCCTTGATGTTCGGCACCACGAGGTTGCGGGAGCCGTCCTTGTTCGGGATGTCGATGGCGATGCCGAAGTTCACGTGCGCGGGGTGCACGGCCACCGGCTTGCCGTCCTCCTCGTCGTAGACGACGTTCTGGGACGGGTAGTTGGCCAGCGCCTTCACCACGGCGTAGCCGATCAGGTGCGTGAAGGAGACCTTGCCGCCGCGGTTGCGGGCGAGGTGGCTGTTGATCACGATCCGGTTGTCGATCAGCAGCTTCGCGGGGACCGCGCGCACCGTCGTGGCGGTCGGCACCGTGAGCGAGGCGTCCATGTTGGCGGCCACGGCCTTGGCGGGTCCGCGGAGCTTGACGACCTTGTCCTCCGCGGGGGCCTCCTGGCTGGGCGCGCTGGCGCGGGCCCGGGCGGGCTGCGCCGGGATGGGCTTGCGCGCCTCGGTCTCGCCCTGGCCGCCCTCGGGGCGGCCCTCGGCCTTGGCGCCGGACTTCGTGGCGGGCGGGGCCGCGGCGGGCTTCGTCGTCGAAGCGGAGGGTGCCGGGGCGTCGCTCTTCGGGGGGGCGCTCTTCTGGCCGGCGGGCGGCTGGGGGGCGGCCGCGGCCTTGGGCTGCGCGGGGGCGGGGCGGGGGGCAGGAGCCTTCGGGGCCGCGCTCGGCGCGGCCGGGGCCTCGGCGGCGCCCGACTGCTCCGTCGCGCCGCCGTTGTCAGCGTTCATCGCCTCGAAGATGGGCCACCACTTCTCGTCCACGGAGTTCTTGTCCGACCGGTACTTCTCGAACAGTTCGTCGACGAGCCACTCGTTACCTGCGAATTCTTCAGGGATGGGGTGCTGTGGCTGATGTGGCACGGGGAATACGCCTCTTCCATAGGTTGATCGCGCGGGGACCGTTCAGACCGGTCTCCGCGATGTCGGTCCCAGCAGCATCCGGTCCCGCCGCCGGTGTTCGTCGCCGGCCGTCTCCCGCGACAGCCGCCGGCGTCCTCCTCCGGACCTGCCGGACGGTCGTGAACCGGGCGCGGCCGTACCTCCGGCGAGTCTAGTGATCTGCGCGGTGGCATGGCTAGTCCGCGTCCCCCGCACGAGGGTGCGTGTCGCGGGTCCCCGGCTAGACTGGTGGGCGTGCGATTCCTCAACCCCCCCACGTCGGACCTGACCTACAGCGACGTCTTCCTCGTCCCCGCCAGCTCCCGGGTGACCTCCCGGTTCGACGTCGACCTGACGCCGCGCGACGGCACGGGGGCCACGGTCCCCCTGGTCGCGGCGAACATGACGGCGGTCACCGGCCGGCGCATGGTCGAGACGCTGGCCCGGCGCGGCGGCCTGGGCATCCTCCCGCAGGACATCCCGCTCGACGTCATCGCGGAGGTGACGTCCTGGGTCAAGGACCGCTCGCCGCGCTTCGAGACGCCCGTGGTGCTGGGAGCGGAGGACACGGTCCACGACGCCCTCGGCGTCATGCACAAGCGCCCCCACGGCGCCGTCGTGGTGTGCGGTCCGGACCGCTCCTACCGCGGGGTGGTGCTCGCCGCGGACTGCGCCGAGGTGGACCGCTTCACCCAGCTCGGCTCGATCATGCGCACCGACGCCCCGGTGTTCCCGCTCGCGGACGTGCGCGCCGGGTCCGGCGACGAGGTCCTGGCCGCCGCCTACGACCGCCTGACCCAGACCCGGGCGCACGTGGCCCCGGTGCTCGACGGCGAGACGGTCGTGGGCGTGCTGACGCGCAAGGGCGCCGTCCGCTCGACGATCTACACCCCCGCGCTCGACGCCGGCGGCCGGCTGCGGGTGGGCGCCGCGGTGGGCATCAACGGCGACGTCCGCGGCAAGGCCCGGGCGCTGCTGGACGCCGGGGTGGACGTGCTCGTGGTGGACACCGCCCACGGCCACCAGCGCAAGATGATCGAGGCCCTCGAGCAGGTCCGCGCGGCGGCCCCGGACGTGCCGGTCGTGGCGGGCAACGTGGTCACCGCCGACGGCGTGCAGGACCTCGTGGACGCCGGGGCCGACATCGTCAAGGTCGGCGTCGGCCCCGGGGCGATGTGCACCACCCGGATGATGACGGCCGTGGGCCGGCCCCAGTTCTCCGCCGTGCTCGAGTGCGCCGAGGCGGCCGCCGGGCTGGGCCGGCACGTCTGGGCCGACGGCGGGGTGAAGCACCCCCGCGACGTCGCCCTCGCGCTCGCGGCCGGCGCCAGCCAGGTGATGATCGGCTCGTGGTTCGCCGGCACGCACGAGGGCCCCGGCGAGCTGAACGTGGACGCCGACGGCCGGATGTACAAGGAGAGCTTCGGGATGGCCTCGACCCGCGCGGTGCGCGAGCGCACCCGGGCCGAGGGCGCCTTCGCCCGGGCGCGCAAGGGCCTGTTCGAGGAGGGCATCTCCAGCTCCAAGATGTACCTGGACCCCGAGCGCCCGGGCGTGGAGGACCTCGTGGACCAGATCACGGCCGGCGTGCGCAGCTCCATGACCTACGCGGGGGCCACGAGCCTCGAGCAGTTCGCGGCGCGCGCGGTGGTCGGCATCCAGTCCGCTTCCGGCTACGAGGAGGGCAGGGCGCGCCCGGTCAGCTGGTCGTGACCACACGCTGAGGGCCCCCGCTCCGGTACTCTGGAGCTCTCATGGACACGTTCAGTAGTTGCCGGCCCGGCCGCGGCGCCCCCCGCCGCGGCCCCAGCGCCGGCTCACCCACCGACCCCCCACCAGCCTCCGACCGCCCGGCCCCCGGCCGGCGGTCCCCCCGGGGAGGCAGCGCCTGATGGAGTGGTTGCTGCTGGCCACGGGTCTGCTCCTGATCCTGGGCACGGGCTTCTTCGTGGCCGTGGAGTTCTCCCTCGTGGCCCTGGACCAGACCACGGTCCGCCGCGCGGTCGCCCAGGGCGACCGCGCGGCCGAGCCCCTGCTGAAGTGCCTCAAGTCCCTGTCCACGCAGCTCTCGAGCTGCCAGCTGGGCATCACCCTCACGACCCTGCTCACCGGCTACACGCTGGACCTGGCGCTCCAGTCCTTCCTGCGGGAGCCGATCGCCGAGCTCACCGGACTCTCCGTGCCGGCCGCCGGCGGGGCCACCCTGGCCCTGTCCATGCTGATCTCCACGCTGCTGTCGATGCTGCTGGGCGAACTGGTCCCCAAGAACTGGGCCATCGCGGAGGCCTTCCGGGTCGGGCGCCTCGTCGCCCGCCCGCAGCTGGTGTTCACCGCGATGTTCAAGCCCTTCGTGCTCGGGCTCAACGGCGTGGCCAACCGTGTGCTGCACCTGTTCGGCATGGAGGCGAAGGAGGAGCTCTCCGGCGCGCGCTCGCCCGAGGAGCTGTCCTCGATGGTGCGCCGCTCCGCGAAGATGGGCACCCTCGACGCCGGCACCGCCACGTTCGTGGCCAAGACGCTGACGTTCGCCGAGCGCACGGCCGCGGACGTCATGACGCCGCGGATCCGCGTGCAGATGCTCGACTCCCACGACTCCGTGGCCGACGTCGTGGGGCTCGCCTCCCGCACCGGGCACTCCCGCTTCCCCGTGATGGACGACTCCCCGGACGACGTCCGCGGCGTGGTGCACATGAAGAAGGCCGTGGCCGTCCCGGGCGAGCGGCGCCCCGCCCTGGAGTGCGGGGCGATCATGGAGGACGTCCTGCGCGTGCCCGAGACCGTGCACCTGGACTCGTTGCTCGTGCAGCTGCGCTCCGGGGGTCTGCAGATGGCCGTGGTCGTCGACGAGTGGGGCGGCACCGCCGGTGTCGTCACGCTCGAGGACCTCGTGGAGGAGGTCGTCGGGGAGGTCTCCGACGAGCACGACCGGCTCAGCCTCGGGGCCCTGCAGTCCGCCACGGGGGAGTGGTACTTCCCCGGTCTGATGCGCCCCGACGAGGTCTCCGAGCAGATCACCGAGCTCGACATCGAGGACGGGCCCGCCTACGAGACCATGGGCGGGTTCATGATGGACCGGCTGGGGAAGATCCCGGAGCCCGGGGACGCGGTGCCCGTCCAGGGCGGGACGCTCGAGGTCGCCCGGATGGACGTCCGGCGCGTGGACCGCATCCGCTTCGTCCCGTCCGCGGGCGAGGAGCAGGACGCCGGGTCCGCGGTGACCGGGGAGGAGGCACGATGAGCGACTGGGCAGGGCTGGCGTGGCTGGTGGTGCTCCTGGCCGGCAACGCGTTCTTCGTGGGCGGCGAGTTCGCCGTCATGTCCGCGCGGCGCAGCCAGATCGAGCCGCTCGCCGAGGCCGGCAACAAGCGCGCGCGCACCGCGCTGTACGCGATGGAGCACGTCTCGCTCATGCTGGCCTGCTGCCAGCTGGGCATCACGGTGTGCTCGCTGCTGATCCTCAACATCTCCGAGCCCGCGCTGCACCACATCGTCTCCGGTCCGCTGGAGCACCTGGGCGTGCCGGTGGAGGTGGCCGACGTCAGCGGCTTCCTCACGGCGCTGGTGGTGGTGACCTTCCTGCACGTGGTCTTCGGCGAGATGGTGCCGAAGAACATGTCCGTCTCGGCCGCGGACCGGGCGGTGCTGCTGCTCGCGCCGCCGCTCGTGTTCGTCTCCCGGGTGGTCAAGCCGGTCATCGCGTCCCTGAACTGGTCGGCCAACCACCTGCTGAAGCTCATGGGCATCGAGCCGAAGGACGAGGTCTCCTCCACCTTCACCCTCGACGAGCTGCAGTCCATCGTCGCGGAGTCCACGAAGGAGGGCACCGTGGCCGACGACACCGGCCTGCTCTCCGGGGCCCTCGAGTTCTCCTCCAAGCGCACCGCCGACGTCATGGTGCCGCTGCACCAGCTCGTGACCCTCCCGGAGGAGGTGTCCCCGGCGGAGGTCGAGAAGGCCGTGGCCCGCACGGGCTTCTCGCGCTTCGCGCTGACCGAGGGCGACGGCGTGCTCAACGGCTACCTGCACATCAAGGACGTGCTCTCCATCCCGGAGAGCCGCTACAACGAGCCGGTGCCGGTGACCCGCGTCCGCTCGCTGGCGAACCTGCGCCCCGAGATCGAGATCGACGACGCGCTCGCGGCGATGCAGCGCACCGGCTCGCACCTGGCCCGCGTGGTCGACGCGGGCGGGCGGACCCTGGGCGTGCTGTTCCTCGAGGACGTCATCGAGGAGCTCGTGGGGGAGATCCGCGACACCACGCAGGACCGGCGCCAGCGCCGCGGGGACCGGGTGGACTTCTCCGAGCCTCCGCGCTGAGCCACCCCGCCGGCCCGCCGTGACGTCCCCACGGCGGGCCGGCGGCGTTGTCGCCGCCCCGGCGCCTTGGTAGCATGGGTGGGCTAATGAAAACCATTCTCATACCGGGGCAGTGTCCCCGACACCACGCGGCCGTCCCGGACCGGGCCCGGCCGCGCAGAAACGGATCCGCCATGACCGCACTGCCGCTGACCGCGCGCCCGCACCGTCCGCTCCGCACCTCCGCCCTGGCGGGGGCCGTGCTCCTGGGCGTGACCGCGTGCGCCGGCGGGTCCGCCGAGGACACCGCGGCCGCCGACGGGCTGACCGTCGTGACGACCACGTCCGTCTACGCCGACATCGTGCGCGAGGTCGGCGGGGACGCCGTCGTCGTGGACCCGGTCATCGACTCCACGGCCCAGGACCCGCACTCCTACGAGGCGACCGCCCAGGACCGGCTCGCGGTGGAGAACGCCGACCTCGTGGTCCTCAACGGCGGGGGCTACGACGCGTTCATGGAGGACCTGGCCGGTGCCGGGCAGACCCCGGTCGTGGAGGCCTACGAGGTCTCCGGGCACGCCGGGCAGGCCGAGGAGGAGGCGGCGGAGCCGCACGAGGGCCACGAGCACGAGGAGCACGAGCACGGCGGGGCCAACGAGCACGTCTGGTACGACCTGGACGCGATGGACGAGGTCGCCACGGCGGTCGCCGACCGGCTCGCCGAGCTCGACGCGGACGGTGCCTCCGAGTACCGGTCCAACGCGGACGCCTTCTCCGACCGGCTCGACGCCCTGAAGCAGCGGATCTCCGAGACGCCGGCCGACAACGCGGCCTTCGTGGCCACCGAGCCCGTGGCCGTCTACCTGCTCGAGGACGCCGGGCTCCACGACGACACCCCGGCGGAGTTCACGGCGGCCGTCGAGAACGGCACTGACGTGCCCCCGCTCGTGCTGCGCCGGGTGCGCGAGGAGCTGCAGGACGGCCACGTCCAGCTGCTGGCGTTCAACGCGCAGACGTCCTCGGGCCAGACCGAGCAGCTGCGCGACGACGCCCGGGCCGCCGGCGCCGCCGTCGTCGAGTTCACCGAGACCCTGCCCGAGGGCACGAGCTACCTCGAGTGGATGGACCAGAACGTCACCGCCGTCACGGAGGCCCTCACGAGCCTGCGCCCGACCACCAGCGGCACGGCCGCCGGATGAGCCACGGGGCACGCCCGGTCGTCTCCCTGCGCGGAGCCGGCCTGGCGTTCGGCGACCGCGTCCTGTGGGAGGGCCTGGACCTCGACATCCACGAGGGCGAGTACTTCGCCGTCCTCGGCGGCAACGGCACCGGCAAGACCAGCTTCCTGAAGGTCCTGCTCGGCCTCCTGCCCCTCCGGGAGGGCACGGTGCAGATCGCCGGCGGCCCGGCCCGGCGCGGCTCCGGGCGGATCGGCTACGTCCCCCAGCAGCGGGCGTTCGGGGCCGGCACCCCGCTGCGCGGGCGCGACCTCGTGGGCCTGGGCGTCGACGGGCACCGCTGGGGGATCCGGCTGCGCTCCCGCGCCCGCCGGCGGCGCGTCGACGAGCTGCTCGGGCTCGTGGGCGCCGGCTCCTACGCCGACGCCCCCGTGGGCACGCTCTCCGGCGGCGAGCAGCAGCGGCTGCGGATCGCCCAGGCGATCGCCTCGGACCCGGAGCTGCTGCTGTGCGATGAGGCCCTGCTCTCCCTCGACCTGCACCACCAGCACGCGGTGAGCGAGCTGGTGGACGCCCAGCGGCGGCGCACGGGCGCGGCCGTGGTCTTCGTGACCCACGAGATCAACCCGATCATCGAGCACGTCGACCGGATCCTCTACCTGGCCGGCGGCCGGTTCCGGGTGGGGACCCCCGACGAGGTGCTGCGCGGGGACGTCCTCTCGGAGCTCTACGGCACCCGCATCGACGTGGTGCGCACCGGCGGCCGCGTCGTCGTCGTCGGCCACCCCGACAGCTCCCACCACACGCACGACGCCCAGGAGCTGGCCCTGTGAGCCCTGCCGTGCCGGCGGCCGCGCTCGACTGGGACCGGGTGCTCTCCTCGGTCTTCGTCTTCGAGAACTACGGCGAGCTCGTCGCCCTGCTCAGCAGCTCCATCTGGGCCGGCGCCCTGCTCGGGCTCGTGGGCGGGGTGGTCGGCACGTTCGTGATGATGCGCGACCTCGCGTTCTCGGTGCACGGGATCGCCGAGCTCTCCTTCGCGGGGGCGGCCGCCGCTCTCCTGGTGGGCGCGGACGTGGTCACCGGCTCGCTGCTGGGCTCGGTGCTGGCGGCCCTCATCATGGCCGTCATGGGGCTGCGGGCGCGCGAGACGAACTCGGTCGTGGGCGTGCTCATGCCCTTCGGCCTGGGACTGGGCATCCTGTTCCTGTCGCTGTACCAGGGCCGCTCGGCCAACAAGTTCTCGCTGCTCACGGGTCAGATCGTCTCCGTGGACACCGTCCAGCTGACCGAGATGGCCGTGCTCTCCGCCGTGGTGCTGATCGGGCTCGTGGCGATGTGGCGGCCGCTGACGTTCGCGAGCGCGGACCCGGTCGTGGCCCGCGCGAAGGGCCTGCCTGTGCGGGGGCTGTCGGTCGCCTTCATGGTGCTGCTGGGCATCGCGGTCGCGCTGTCCGTGCAGATCGTCGGGGCGCTGCTCGTGCTCGCGCTGCTGATCACGCCCGCCGCGGCGGCCATGAACCTCACGGCCTCCCCGGCGCGGATCGTGGTGCTGTCCGTGGTGTTCGCGGAGCTCGCGATGGTCGGCGGGATCCTGCTCGCCCTCGGCGGGTCGCTGCCGATCAGCCCCTACGTCACCACGATCTCCTTCGTGGTCTGGATCCTCTCGCGCGCGGCCTCGGCGGTGCGCGGCCGCCGCTGAACCGGCGCCGCCGCGGGGCTCAGGCCAGGATTCGCACCGCCGCGGGCAGCACGTCCACGCGCAGGGGCAGAGGCCCGAGGCGCTCCCCGTCCGCGTAGGCCGTGACCCCCGGTGACTCCACCCCCACCGAGCGCACCCGCTCGATCCGCACGCAGTCCAGCTCCACGTGGCGGCCCGAGACCAGCCGCGGCAGCAGGGACAGCAGCCGGGCCCGGCCCAGGGGCGCCACGGTGAACAGCTCCAGCAGCCCGTCGTCCGCCCGGGCGCCGGGCACGATCGGCAGCCCGCCGCCGACCGAGGAGGTGTTGGCCACGTTCAGGAGCACGCCCTCCCGGTGCTCCGTGCGGCGCCGCCCGCCGGCGTCCTCGATGTCCAGCCGGTAGTGGACGGTGCGCAGCCGCACGAGCTCCACGAGGACCGCCAGCAGGTACTTGGCGGACCCGGTGGGGCGCAGCCACCGGTTGGCGCGCTCGTTGACCACGGCGTCGAAGCCGGCGCACAGGGCGGTCCCGAAGAAGACGGTGCGCCCGTCCGGGAAGCGCACGCGGCCGACGTCGAGGCGCCGCGGGACCGGGTCGGCGAGCCGGCGCAGGATCCGCCCCGCCGCGGCCACCGGGTCCTCCAGCGGGACCGCGAAGTGACGGGCGAGGTCGTTGCCGGTGCCGCAGGCCACCACGCCCAGGGGGATCTCCACGCCCTGCCCGGCGAGCTCCGCGAGCACTCCGAGGCCGGCCTGCACCATGCCGTCCCCGCCCACGACCACGAGGGCGCGGGCCGTGAGGGCGCGGGCCCGCAGCTCGTCGCGGACCAGCCGCAGCAGGGCCCCGAGGTCCGCGGCGCAGAGCACCACGGCCTCGTCCCCGTCGGTGCGCAGCAGCTCCGCCGCCCGGTGGGCGTCCGCCAGGGCCCGGCCGCGGCCGGCGTGGGGGTTGACCGCCAGGACGAAGGCGCCCCGGGGCTCAGCCACCGGCGCGCCGCGCGCTGCAGGCGGCGCACAGGCCGGTGATCTCGATCGTGTGGTCCACCTCGGTGAAGCCGTGGGCGGCGGCGGTGCGCCCGGCCCACTCCTCGACCGTGGGCGCCTCGAGCTCCACGGCGGCGCCGCAGCTGCGGCACACCAGGTGGTGGTGGTGGTGCTCTGCGGCGCAGCGGCGGTAGATGGCCTCGCCGTCGTCGCTGCGCAGGACGTCCAGCTCCCCGAGCTCGGACATCGACTGCAGGACCCGGTAGGTCGTGGCCAGGGAGACGGACTCGCCGCGCTCCCGCAGCAGCGCGTGCAGGTCCTGCGTGGAGATGAAGTCCTCCAGGGACGCGAGGGCCTGGGCGACGGCACGGCGCTGCCGGGTGCTGCGGACCTCCCCGGCGCCGCCTCCGCTGGTTCTCGCGCTCACGCCTCGTCCTCTCCTCGATCCGTTCCGCCGGTGCTCCGCACCGGCGGCCGCCGTCCGGTCCCGTCCGCGGCAGGCCACCAGCTTAACAAGGCGGCGGCCGACACGCCCCCGGAACCGGCCGGGGCGCCGGGCTAGGCTGGGCCCATGGAGCTGATCAAGTACACCCACTCGTGCGTCCGGCTTGAGAACGAGGGCCGGGTCCTGGTCATCGACCCGGGGAACTTCTCCGGGCCCGAGGAGCTCGCGCAGGCCCTGGACGGGGCCGACGTCCTGCTGGTCACCCACGTGCACCCGGACCACCTGGACGCGGAGCCCGTCCAGGAGCACCTGCGGGCTCACCCGGAGCTCCAGGTGCACGCCCCGGCGCCGGTGGCCGCCGGGCTGCGGCAGGCCCTGGGCGAGGGCTGCGCCGTCCACGACGCCGAGCCCGAGACGGTGCTCGAGCTGGAGGGCTTCACGGTGCGGACCTTCGGCGGCCAGCACGCGCTGATCCACCCGCTCATCCGCACGGTCGACAACGTGGGCTACCTGGTCAACGACACCGTGTACCACCCCGGCGACTCGTTCGTGGTCCCGCACGGGCGCATGGTCCCGGTGCTGCTGGCCCCGATCCACGCGCCGTGGAACAAGCTCTCGGAGGTGATCGACTTCGTCGTGGCCGTCCGCCCGCAGCGGGTCTTCCAGATCCACGACGGCCTGCTCTCGGCCAACGGCTTCGGCATCATCGAGGGTCAGCTGACGGCGTTCGCCGCGAAGTACGGGGCCGAGTACCGCCACCTCGACACCGGCGAGCGCGTGCGCCTGTAGCCCCGCCCCGCGGCGGAGGGCACCCGGGCAGCACCACCACCGACACCACCAGCACGGACACCACCACGGACGAGGAGCAGCTGTGAGCACCGTCTTCACCAAGATCATCGAGGGAGAGATCCCCGGCCGTTTCGTGTGGCAGGACGAGCGCTGCGTCGCGTTCCTGTCCATCGAGCCGCTGGGGCCGGGGCACACCCTGGTGGTCCCCCGCGAGGAGTACGACCACTGGATCGACCTGCCCGAGGACCTGGCCGCGCACCTGATGGTGGTCTCCTGGAGGATCGGCCGGGCCCTCGACGCCGTGTGGCGCCCCCGGCGGGTGGGCCAGATGATCCAGGGCTTCGAGGTCCCGCACACCCACGTGCACGTCTGGCCCGCGAACACGGTCGAGCAGTTCCAGTTCGCCAACGCGGACCGGCACCCGGACCCGGCGGCGATGGACGAGGCCGCCCAGCGGATCCGGGCGGCCCTGGTCGAGGCCGGGCACGGGAGCTCAGTCCCCCGGTCCTGAGCGGGGCCGGCGGCCGGATCAGGTGCGGGCGGCCTCCAGGGCGTCCTTGAGGGCCTTGCGGATCCGCTTCTCCGAGACGGTGTGGGCGGTGCCCAGCTCCTGGGCGAACAGGGAGACCCGCAGCTCCTCGAGCATCCACGCCACCCGGCGCAGATCCTCCGGCACCGGCGCCGAGGGCGGCAGGGAGTCCAGTGCGGCGTCGTAGTCGTCCTCGAGCTTCTGCACGGCCAGCATGTTCACGGTGTCCCGCTGCAGGTGCCCCGCGAGCTTCTCCAGCCGCACCTCCATGGCCCGCACGTAGCGGGGCAGGTGCTGGAGCTGGTCGTAGCCGGTGGCCGCCACGAACCCGGGGTGCACGAGGTGCTCCAGCTGGGCCTTGACGTCGTTGAGCGAGTTCACCGCGGCGAGGGACGGCGCCCGCTTGAGCTGCTTGCGGATCCGGGAGGCGCCGGAGAGGACCTGCTCCACCAGCGCCGTGACCTGGAAGACCGTGTCGATGAGCTCGGCGCGCACGTTCTCGTGCAGGGCGTCGTACTCGGGGCGCGTGAACGGCGGCTCGGGCGGGGTCAGCTTGTCGATCGCGGCGACCGTGCAGTCGGCGATGAGCTCGGTCACGGACCCGTGCGGGTTCTGCGTGAAGACGAGCTTCTCCTTGTTGTTGAGGTGCTCGAGGACGTAGCGCTCGGGGGAGGGGACGCGCAGCAGCAGCAGGGTGATCACCCCGCGGCGCTGGGCGGCCCGCTGCTCCTCGGCGGAGGGCAGGATGCGCACCGCCACGGTGGCGTCCCGGCCCGCGGTCCGCCGGCCCGGCTGCTGGTCCTTGCGCTCCCGCGGCCGCTCGGGGACGAGGGCCGGCCAGCCGGTGATCCGCTGGCCCGCCACGGTGGTCTCCGCGCTGCGGGGCAGGTCCGGCTCCGGCCACGCGGTCAGCCCGGTGCGCTCCAGCGACGGCGCCGCCGGGCCGGCCGCCGGCCGCGGGGCGGGGGAGGGCCGGCCCGCGCGCCCGGAGGCCCCGGACGGTGCGGCACCGGGGCCGTCGGCCGACGGGACCGCGCCCAGGGACTCGGCCAGGGCCGCCCGGATCTCGTCGTGCAGCTCGGTCTTGAGCAGCTCGAGGTCCTGGCCCTCGCCGAGCACCCGGTTGCGGCGGTCCCGCACCTCGAAGCGCATGCGCAGGTGCGCCGGGACCGCGTCCCAGTTCCAGGACCCGGGGGGCACCACGTGCCCCTTCAGCCGGCGCAGCACCAGCTCCAGGGAGGGCTCGAGGGCGTCGACGGCGGGGTCGAAGTCCTCCTGCAGCCGCTGCACGGCCTGGCGGGCGACGTCCGGGGCGGGCACGAAGTGGCGCCGCACGGCCTTCGGCAGGGACCGGATGAGGGCGGTCACCAGCTCCGTGCGGAAGCCGGGGATCTGCCACCGGAACTGCGCCGGGTCCAGCTGGTTGAGGAAGAGCACGGGCACGCGCACGGTCACGCCGTCGGCCTGCTCCGAGCCCGGGGCGAACTCGTAGGCGAGGTCCAGCACGAGCTCCCCGTCGCGGGTCCGGCGCACCCACTGGCGCGGGTACAGGGACTCGTCGTAGTCGGGGGCGTCCTCGGCGATGAGGTCCTCGGGGTCGAGGTCGAGCAGGTGCTCGTCCTGGTGCCGGGCCTTCTTCCACCACGCGTCGAAGTGCCGCGCCGAGACCACCGACGCCGGGATCCGGGCGTCGTAGAACTCGAACAGGGCCTCGTCGTCGACCCGCAGGTCCTTGCGGCGCAGCCGGTTCTCGAGCTCCTCGACCTCGGCCAGGCGCTTGCGGTTGCGCGCCCAGAACCGGTGGCGGGTCTGCCAGTCGCCCTCGACGAGGGCGTGGCGGAGGAACAGCTCCCGCGCCAGGGCCGGGTCCACCCGCCAGAAGTTGATCCGGCGCTGCGCGACCACGGGCACGCCGTAGAGGGTGACCTTCTCGTAGGCCATCACGGAGCCCTGGGCGCGGGACCAGTGCGGCTCCGAGACGCTGCGCTTGACCAGGTGCGGAGCGAGCTCCTCGGCCCACAGGGGGTCGATCGCGGCGTTGGCGCGCGCCCACAGCCGGGAGGTCTCCACGAGCTCCGCGGACATGATCCAGTCCGGGGACCTCTTGAACAGGTTGGAGCCGGGGAAGACGGCGAACCGGGAGCCGCGCGCGCCCTGGTACTCGCGCTTGCGCTCGTCCTTGAGCCCGATGTGGCTGAGCAGCCCCGCCAGCAGCGAGACGTGGATCTCCCGCTCCTTCCCGGCGGGGTCCACCTCGCGCCCCTTCCCGACCCGGATGCCGACCTGCTGGCCCATCTGGCGCAGCTGGGCGTAGAGGTCCTGCCACTCGCGGATCCGCAGGAAGTTCAGGAACTCCCGCTGGCACAGCTTCCGGAACCGCGTCGAGGACAGCTCCTCCTGCTGCTCCTGGACGTAGCGCCACAGCAGCAGCCAGCTGGTGAAGTCGGAGTTCTCGTCGAAGAACCGCTTGTGCAGCTCGTCGGCCTGCTGGCGCTTCTCGAGGGGCCGCTCCCGGGGGTCCTGGACGGTCAGCGCCGCCGCGAGGACCATGACCTCCCGCGCGCAGCCCCGCTTGTCGGCCTCCACGATCATCCGGCCCAGCCGCGGGTCCACCGGCAGCTGCGCCAGCTGGCGCCCGACCGGGGTCAGCGGCCCGCCGGCGTCCTCGTCCCGGTGCCCCCGCGGGGTGGCGCCCCGGGCCTCCTTCAGGGCGCCGAGCTCCCGCAGCAGGGCCACGCCGTCCTTGACGGCCCGGGACTCCGGCGGCTCCACGAACGGGAAGCGCTCGATGTCCCCGGGCTCCTTGACGACCCCCACCGAGGTCATCTGGAGGATCACGGACGCGAGGCTGGTGCGCAGGATCTCGGGGTCGGTGAACTCCGGGCGGGAGAGGTAGTCCTCCTCCGAGTAGAGCCGGATGCAGATGCCGTCGGAGACGCGCCCGCAGCGGCCCGCGCGCTGGTTCGCCGAGGCCTGCGAGATGCGCTCGATCGGCAGGCGCTGCACCTTGGTGCGCGACGAGTACCGGGAGATGCGGGCGGTGCCGGGGTCGATCACGTACTTGATGCCCGGGACGGTCAGGGACGTCTCGGCCACGTTGGTGGCCAGCACGATCCGCCGCCGGCCCGACGGTGCGAACACCCGGTGCTGCTCCGCCATCGACAGCCGGCCGAACAGGGGGAGCACCTCGGTGCCGGTCATCCCCCGGATCCGCTTGAGGGCGGCCTCCAGCGCCTCCTGGGCGTCACGGATCTCCCGCTCGCCGGCGAAGAAGATCAGGATGTCCCCGGGCGCCTCGGAGGCGAGCTCCTCGACGGCGTCGCAGACCGCGTCGATCGGGTCCCGGTCCTCGTCCTCCAGGCCGTCCCCGACGTCGTCGGCGTCCTGCCCGCCGTCCCCGGAGCGGGGCTCCGACAGCGGGCGCCAGCGGACCTCCACGGGGTAGGTGCGGCCGGAGACCTCGATGACCGGCGCCGGCTCGGGCGCGGCGCCCCCGTCCGTCCCGTCCGCCCCGAGGTGCTCCGGGGCCCCCGGCGCGAAGTGCCGGGCGAAGCGCTCGGGGTCGATCGTGGCCGAGGTGATGATCACCTTGAGGTCCGGGCGCCGGGGCAGGATCCGCCGCAGGTAGCCCAGCAGGAAGTCGATGTTCAGGGAGCGCTCGTGCGCCTCGTCGATGATGATCGTCGAGTACCGGCGCAGCAGCCGGTCGTGCTGGATCTCGGCGAGCAGGATGCCGTCGGTCATCAGCTTGATCCGGGAGTCGGGGCCCACCTCGGAGGTGAAGCGGACCTGGTAGCCGACCGTCCCGCCGATCTTCTCGCCCAGCTCGGAGGCGATGCGCTCGGCGACGGAGCGCGCCGCGATCCGCCGCGGCTGGGTGTGGCCGATGAGCCCCTGCTCGCCCAGGCCGAGCTCGAGGCACATCTTCGGGATCTGCGTCGTCTTGCCGGAGCCGGTCTCGCCGGCGATCACGACCACCTGGTGCTCGGCGATCGCGCGCATGATGTCCTCCCGGCGCGCGGAGACCGGGAGGTTCTCGGGGTAGACGATGGCGCGGGGGCTGCTGAGGGATGCTGGCATGACCACTCGATCCTACCGGGGACGAGGACCCCGCACGGCGCGGCGGCGGTGGACGATCGGGCCCGGACGGCCCGCGGCCGGAGCCGTTTCGTCACCAGTTGTGAGCCGGGTCTCATTTGCCGAACGAACGGCAGGTAACATCCCTGGCATCACCCGTTCCAGAAAGGACACACCATGAAGCGTCTGTTCCCGTTGACGGCGGCCCTCGCCTCCTCCGCCCTCCTGCTCACGGGGTGCGGCGGGTCCGACACCCCGGGCGCCGCCGGCTCCGGGGAGTCCGGGGCGGCCGTCGAGGAGGCCACCGTCGGGATCAGCCAGTTCGTGGAGCACCCCTCGCTCGACGCCGCGCGCGAGGGCTTCGTCGCCGCGCTCGAGGAGGGCGGCTACACGGAGGGGGAGAACCTCACCCTCGACCTGCAGAACGCCTCCGGCGACCAGGGGACCTCCACCACCATCGCGTCGAACCTCGCGTCCTCGGACGCCGACCTCGTCCTGGCCATCGCCACGCCCTCGGCGCAGGGCGTCGCCCAGGCCGTCACCGACCGGCCCGTGCTGTTCACCGCCGTCACCGACCCGGTGGAGGCGGGGCTCGTCGAGTCCCTGGAGAACCCCGGCGGCAACATCACGGGCACCACGGACATGAACCCGGTCGCCGAGCAGATCGCGCTGATCAAGCAGCTGGACCCGGAGGCGGAGTCCGTCGGGATCATCTACAGCTCGGGCGAGACGAACTCGCAGGTCCAGGTGGACATGGCCAAGGAGGCCGCCGCGGAGGAGGGCCTCGAGGTCGTCGAGAAGACCGTGACCAACACCTCCGAGGTGGCCCAGGCGGCCGAGTCCTTCGACACGGACGCGATCTACGTCCCCACCGACAACAAGGTGGTCTCCGGTCTCGAGGCGGTCATCTCCGCCGCCGAGTCCAAGCAGATCCCCCTGATCGCCGGCGAGGGCGACTCCGTGGAGCGCGGAGCCCTCATCACGCAGGGCATCGACTACGAGCAGCTCGGGCGCCAGACCGGGGAGATGGCCGTGCGCATCCTCGCCGAGGGGGCGGACCCCGCCTCCATGCCCGTGGAGTCCCAGGAGGAGACCGAGCTGGTCATCAACCTCCGGGCCGCCGAGCGGATGGGCGTCGAGGTCCCCCAGGAGCTGCAGGACTCCGCCGACCAGGTCATCGAGTAGGCTCCGGGCCGCACCCGCGGCGCGGCCCGGTGCCCGGTGACCCCGGGCGCCGGCCCGTCCGGCCCCACCCCACCCCAGCCGGGGCGCGCCCGCCCGATCGGCGGACGCACCCGGTGCCCCACCAAGCAGAACGGATCCACCAGAAGTGATAGCCGGTATCGAACTCGGACTGCTCTACGCGGTCATGGCGCTGGGCGTCTACCTCACGTTCCGGGTGCTCGACTTCCCCGACCTGACGGTCGACCAGTCCTTCACCACGGGCGCCGCCACCACGGCGATGATCATCCTCGGCGGCGGCAGCCCCTGGCTCGCCACCGCCGCCGGCTTCGTGACCGGCGCGCTCGCCGGGCTCATCACGGGCCTGCTGCACACCAAGGCCCACATCAACGGGCTGCTCGCGGGCATCCTCACCATGACCGCCCTCTACTCCGTCAACCTGCGCGTGATGGACGGGCGGGCCAACCTCTCCCTCCTGCGCGAGGACACGATCTTCACCCCGCTCGCCGAGCTGGGCGTGCAGGGGACGTGGACCGGCATCGCGCTGTTCCTGCTGGGCGTGGCCGTGGTCAAGGTGCTGCTCGACTGGTTCCTCTACACGGACGCCGGGCTCGCCATGCAGGCCACCGGCGACAACCCGGACATGATCCGTTCCTTCGGCGTGAACACGGACCACCAGAAGATCCTGGGCCTGTGCCTGTCCAACGGCCTCGTGGGCCTGGCCGGGTCCCTCGTGGCCCAGTACCAGGGCTTCGCCGACATCGGCATGGGCATCGGCCTGATCGTCGTCGGGCTCGCCTCCGTGATCCTCGGCCAGGGCCTGTTCGGCTCGCGCACCGTGGTCGTCGCGACCCTCGCCGTGGTCCTCGGCTCGGTCGTCTACCGCCTGGTGATCACCGTGGCGCTGCAGGCCGGGCTCAACCCGTCCGACATGAAGCTGATCTCCGCGGTCCTCGTGGTGCTCGCGCTCGTGGTCCCGCAGCTGCAGTTCTTCCGGCGCCGCCGGGAGCGGCACATGGCCAGCCAGGCGGCCCGCCTGGTCGACGACCTGACCGACACCCCCGCGACCACGAAGGCAGGTGCCTGAGCCGTGCTCACCATCGACAACGTCCACAAGACGTTCTTCGCCGGGACCGTCAACGAGCGCCGCGCCCTCGCCGGGGTGTCCCTCACCCTGCAGGAGGGGGACTTCCTGACCGTCATCGGCTCCAACGGCGCCGGGAAGTCCACGATCCTCAACACGATCTCGGGCAGCCTCATCCCGGACACCGGCACCGTGCGCGTCGACGACGCCGACGTCACCCGTCTGCCCGAGCACAAGCGCGCCCGGTACCTCTCCCGGGTCTTCCAGGACCCCATGAAGGGCTCCTCGCCGACCATGACGGTCGAGCAGAACATGGCCATCGCCCTGCAGCGCGGGAAGTCCCGGGGGCTGGTGCCCGGACTGACCGGCAGCCGCCGGGAGCTGTTCCGGGAGAAGCTCGCGAGCCTCGAGCTCGGTCTGGAGAACCGGCTGGGCGCGAAGGTCGGGCTGCTCTCGGGCGGCCAGCGCCAGGCGCTGTCCCTGCTCATGGCCACGTTCTCCGAACCGCGCATCCTGCTCCTCGACGAGCACACCGCGGCCCTCGACCCGCAGCGCGCGGACCTGGTGTCGCGGCTGACGGCGGACATCGTGGCCGAGCAGCACCTGACCACGGTGATGGTCACGCACAACATGGAGCAGGCGCTGCGCCTGGGCAACCGGCTGATCATGATGCACGAGGGGCGGGTGCTCTTCGAGCTCGACGCCGCGCAGAAGGGGTCCATGACGGTGCCCGGCCTGCTGGAGCAGTTCCGCCGGCTGCAGCCGGGGGCCGAGCAGGGCGCCTTCGACGACGCTACGCTGTTCGAGAGCGTCAAGACCGAGGACGGTCGCTGACCGGCGGTCCACGACCGGCGCGGGCGGGCCGGATCCGGCCCGCCCCGTCCGCCCGCGAGAACCCACCAGCCCAGGAGGCCACGACCGTGCCCGAGCCCACTCAGGAGCAGCGCGCCCGCCGCCGACGCACCGGGGGGTGGATGGTGGCCCTGGGCGTGGTGGCGCTGTTCCTCTCCACGTTCACTGTGCCCGAGGCGATCCACCACCTCGCGCGGGCCTCCGCGGTGGAGGGCGCCGGGCTGGGCACGCGCGGGGTCGTGGTCGCCGTCGTGGGCGCCGTGACCCTGCTCGGCGGAGGGGCCCTGGCGGTCACCGGGTTCAACTGGCGCCGGTCGCTGGGGGAGGGCCCCCACCCGGAGGACCTGCTGCTCGACGAGCAGTTCGGGGACGGTCCCGTGCTCCCCTACGACCCCGACGGGTTCCGCCACGGGCCGGGGCGGCCCGGGGAGGACCCCCGCGAGCGCGACTGACGCGGCGGCGGTGCGCCCGCCCGCGGGCACGAGAAAGGCCCCGGACCGATGCGGTCCGGGGCCTTCGTCCTGCTGGGTGCCCGCGGTAGGATTCGAACCTACGGCCTTCTGCTCCGGAGGCAGACGCTCTATCCCCTGAGCTACGCGGGCCTTTCACCGCCTCGGCGATGAACCTCGACGATACTAGCAGGTTTTCCGGGGCTGTCGTCGACCGCCCGGCACGGGCCCTGCACGACGCCCGGTTACACTGGTCCGGTGACTCCAGAACAACTTTCTCTCGCCGTATCCGCATGCCTGCAGGACGCCGTGGCCCAGGGCGAGCTCGCCCTCGGCGACGGCGCCGAGCTGCCGGAGGTGCGGATCGAGCGGCCGAAGAACCGGGAGCACGGGGACTGGGCGACCAACATCGCCATGCAGCTCGCCAAGAAGGTGGGCCGTGCGCCCCGCGACGTCGCCGCCGTCGTCCAGGACCGGCTGCAGGGCACCGCCGGCGTGGCCGCCGTCGACGTGGCCGGCCCGGGCTTCCTCAACATCACCCTGGACGCCGCCGCCGCCGGCGGGATCGCCCGCACGATCGTGGAGCAGGGCGAGGCCTTCGGCACGGCGGACTCGCTGGCCGGGACGTCCATCAACCTCGAGTTCGTCTCCGCGAATCCCACCGGCCCGGTCCACCTGGGCGGCACCCGCTGGGCCGCGGTGGGCGACTCCCTCGCGCGGGTGCTCGAGGCGCAGGGCGCGCAGGTGCTGCGGGAGTACTACTTCAACGACCACGGCGCACAGATCGACCGCTTCGCCCGCTCCCTGCTGGCCCGCGCCCAGGGCGAGCCCGCCCCGGAGGACGGCTACGGCGGGGACTACATCACCGAGATCGCCGAGCGGATCGTCGCCCAGCACCCCGGCGTGCTGGACTCCGCCGACCCCCAGGAGGGCTTCCGGGCCGCGGGCGTGGAGCTGATGTTCGCGGAGATCAAGTCCTCGCTGCACGAGTTCGGCGTCGACTTCGACGTGTACTTCCACGAGCAGTCCCTGTTCGGGAACGGCGCCGTCGAGGGCCTGCTCGAGCAGCTCAAGACCTCGGGCGCCCTGTACTTCGCGGACGGCGCGTGGTGGCTGCGCTCGAGCGCCTACGGCGACGACAAGGACCGGGTGGTGATCAAGTCGGACGGCCAGGCGGCCTACATCGCCGGGGACATCGCCTACTTCAAGGACAAGCGCGACCGCGGCGCCGACCTGTGCATCTACATGCTCGGCGCCGACCACCACGGCTACGTGGCGCGGCTCAAGGCCGCCGCGGCCGCGCTGGGGGACTCCCCGGACCGCGTCGAGGTGCTCATCGGCCAGATGGTCAACCTCGTGAAGGACGGGGTGCCCGTGCGGATGTCCAAGCGCGCCGGCAACGTCGTGACCATGGAGGACCTCGTCGAGGCCGTCGGCGTGGACGCCGCCCGGTACTCGCTGACCCGCTTCTCCGTGGACTCCAACATCGACATCGACCTGGACCTGCTGACCCGCCGGTCCAACGAGAACCCGGTCTTCTACGTGCAGTACGCCCACGCCCGCACCTGCGCCGTCGGGCGCAACGCCGAGGCCGCCGGGGTCGCCCGCACGGACGCCGACGGCGAGGCCGTGTTCGACGCCGCCCTGCTCGAGCACCCGATGGAGGGGGAGCTGCTCGCGGCCCTGGGGCAGTACCCCTCCGTGCTCGCGCAGGCCGCCGAGTTCCGGGAACCGCACCGGGTGGCGCGCCACCTCGAGGTGATCGCCGGGACCTACCACCGCTGGTACGACGTCTGCCGCGTGGCCCCCCAGGGCGACGACGACGTCACCGACCTGCACCGCACCCGCCTGTGGCTCAACGACGCCGCACGCCAGGTCCTGGCCAACGGCCTCGGAGTCCTCGGCGTGTCGGCCCCCGAGAGGATGTGACCGCATGACCGTCGACCGGACGACCCGCACCGAGGACTCGCCCCTGGCACCCGAGTGGCTGAGCGTGCCCGAGGACCTCGACGCCCTCGACCCCGCCATCTGGCCCGGGGCGTTCCACCGCGACGCCGACGGCGTGCTGACCGTCTCGGGGATCCCCGTCACGGAGCTCGCCGAGCGCTACGGCACCCCCTCCTACGTCTACTCCGAGGACACCTTCCGGGCCCGCGCCCGGGAGTTCCGCGAGGCCTTCACCGAGGCGTTCGCACGGATCGGCGCGGAGGTCTCCGTCTACTACGCCGGGAAGTCCTTCCTGACCACCGAGGTCGTGCGCTGGATCCGCGACGAGGGACTCAACGTCGACACGTCCTCGGGCGGGGAGCTGGCCGTCGCCCTGCGCGGCGGCATGGAGCCCGCCCGGATCGCGCTGCACGGCAACAACAAGTCGGCCGCCGAGATCACCCGCGCCCTCGACAACGGGCTCGGGCGGATCGTCGTGGACTCCCTCGGCGAGATCGAGCTCGTGGCCCACCTGGCGCGCACCCTGGGGGTCGTGGCGCCGGTGATGATCCGGGTGACCCCGGGGGTGCACGCGTCCACGCACGAGTTCATCGCCACCGCCCACGAGGACCAGAAGTTCGGCCTCTCCCTGGCCGCCCCCGAGGACGGCGGGGACAGCCCCGCGATGCAGGCCGTCGCGGCGTGCGTGGTGGACCCCGCCCTCGACCTGCGCGGCATCCACTGCCACATCGGCTCCCAGATCTTCGACGCCGACGGCTTCGGGAAGGCCGCCGAGCGGGTGCTCGCCTTCATGGCCCGGGCCGACGAGCGCTTCGGGCTGACCCTGCCCGAGCTCGACCTCGGCGGCGGCTACGGCATCGCCTACACCGAGGCGGACACCCCGCGGCCGGCGCGCGAGATCGCCGAGTCCCTCGCGGACCAGGTGGCGTCCACGGCGCGGTCCCTGCGGATGGCGGTCCCGCACCTGTCCATCGAGCCCGGACGGGCGATCTCCGGGCCGTCCGCCTGCACCCTCTACACCGTGGGCACGCTGAAGACCGTGACCGTCGAGGACGGCGCCCGGCGGCGCTACGTCTCGGTGGACGGCGGGATGAGCGACAACGCCCGTCCCGTGCTCTACGGCGCGGACTACACGGCCGTGCTCGCCAACCGCCGCGCGGAGGGCGCGCCCGTCCTGTCCCGGGTGGTCGGCAAGCACTGCGAGTCCGGCGACATCGTGGTCCGCGACGTCTACCTGCCCGCGGACCTCGCGCCGGGCGACGTCCTGGCCGTGCCGGCCACGGGCGCCTACTGCTGGGCGCTGGCCAGCAACTACAACTGGATCGCCCGCCCCCCGGTGGTCGCCGTGCGCACCGACGCGGACCGGCCCGGGGCACGGCTCATCGTGCGGGGCGAGACCGAAGAAGACCTGTTCGCCCGCGACCTGGGAGCCTGATTGAGCGACTCGACACCTGAGACCACCCGTCCGTCCACGACCGTGAAGGTGGCCCTGCTCGGGGCCGGCAACGTCGGTGCCGAGGTGGCCCGGACCCTCCTCGAGCACGGCGACGAGTTCGCCGCCCGCGTGGGCGCCCCCATCGAGCTGACCGGCATCGCCGTCCGGGACCTCGCCGCCCGGCGGACCGTGCAGCTGCCCGAGGGCCTGTTCACCACCGACGCCGAGGCCCTCATCGACGCCGCGGACGTGGTCATCGAGCTCACGGGGGGCATCGAGCCGACCCGCAGCCGCATCCTGCGGGCCCTGCACGGCGGCAAGCCGGTGATCTCGGGCAACAAGGCGCTCATCGCCCGGCACGGCCGGCAGTTGCAGGACGCGGCCGACGCCGCCGGGGTGCCCCTGTCCTACGAGGCCGCCGTGGCCGGGGCGATCCCCATCGTGCGCCCCATGCAGGACTCCCTCGCGGGGGACCGGGTGGACCGCGTGCTGGGGATCATGAACGGCACCACCAACTACATCCTCGACCAGATGGACACCACGGGCGCGCAGTTCGACGACGCCCTCGCCGAGGCCCAGCGGCTGGGCTACGCCGAGGCGGACCCGACCGCCGACGTCGAGGGCCACGACGCCGCCGCGAAGGCCGCGATCCTCGCGTCCCTGGCCTTCCACTCGACCTTCACCATCGACGACGTCTACTGCCGCGGCATCACCGGTGTCACCGCCGCGGACGTCGCGGCCGCCCGCGAGGCCGGCTACGTCATCAAGCTGCTGGCGGTGTGCGAGCGCTGCCCGGGCGGCGTGAACCTGCGCGTCACCCCGACCATGATCCCGCGGGAGCACCCGCTGGCCGGTGTGCACGGGGCCTACAACGCGGTGTTCGTCGAGGCCGCGAACGCCGGGTCCCTCATGTTCTACGGCGCGGGCGCGGGCGGGGCGCCCACCGCCTCGGCCGTGCTGGGCGACTTCGTCTCGGCCGCGCGCCGGCTCGTGCTCGGCGGCCCGGCCCAGGGAGCGGACCCGCACGCCCAGCTGGCCGCCGCGCCGATGGACGACGTCCGCACGAGCTTCTCGATCACCCTGACGGTCCAGGACCGGCTCGGCGTCCTGGCGCGGATCGCCCAGGTCTTCGCAGACCACGGCGTGTCGATCTTCACGATGCAGCAGACGGACCACCCGCACGGCGATCCGCAGCTGTCCGAGATCCGGCTCGTGACCCACCGGGGCGCGAACAAGGACCTCGTGGCCACGGTGGACGCCCTGCGCGAGCTGCCCTTCGTCGAGGACGTCGCCGGCGTCATCCGCGTGGAGCACGCCGACTGAGCCCGCCGGGGGCGTCCCCGCGGGCGGCGCCCCCACGTGCCCCGAGGCACGAGCACCCCCCACCGCACCTCTCGCACTCCACAGGAAGAGATCCAGCACATGGCACACGTCTGGCAGGGCGTCATCAACGAGTACCGGGACCGGCTGCCGGTCACCGGCTCCACCGAGGTCATCACGATGGGGGAGGGCGGCACGCCGCTCGTCCGGGCCCGCGCCCTGTCGGAGCTCACCGGCAACACGGTGTGGCTGAAGTTCGAGGGCATGAACCCGACCGGCTCGTTCAAGGACCGGGGCATGACCATGGCCATCACCAAGGCCAAGGAGGAGGGCGCGGAGGCCGTCGTGTGCGCCTCGACCGGCAACACCTCGGCGTCCGCCGCGGCGTACGCGAAGCAGGCCGGGCTCACCTGCGCGGTGCTCGTGCCCGAGGGCCGGATCGCCATGGGCAAGCTCTCCCAGGCCGTGGCGCACGGGGCGGACATCATCCAGGTGGACGGCAACTTCGACAACTGCCTGGAGGTCGCGCGCAAGCTCTCCGAGTCCTACCCGGTCTTCCTGGTGAACTCCGTGAACCCCTACCGGATCGAGGGTCAGAAGACCGGTGCCTTCGAGGTCGTCGACACCCTCGGCGACGCCCCCGACTACCACCTGCTGCCCGTGGGCAACGCGGGCAACATCACCGCCTACTGGAAGGGCTACCAGGAGTACGCCCGGTCCTACGACTCCCCGACGGCGGGGGAGCTGCCCGCCGTGTCGACGAAGCTGCCCGTGATGTGGGGCTTCCAGGCCGAGGGCGCCGCCCCGCTGGTGCTCGGCCACCCCGTGACCGAGCCCGAGACCATCGCCACCGCCATCCGGATCGGCAACCCCGCCTCCTGGGACTCCGCGATCGCCGCCCGGGACGAGTCCGGCGGGCTGATCGGCTCCGTCTCCGACGACGAGATCGTCGCCGCCCACCGCTGGCTCTCCGCCCGGGAGGGCGTGTTCGTGGAGCCGGGCTCCGCCGCGGGCGTGGCCGGGCTGCTGCAGAAGCACGCCGCGGGCGAGGCCCCCACGGGGAGCACGATCGTCATCACCGTGACCGGTCACGGGCTGAAGGACCCGCAGTGGGCGATCAAGGCCGCCGAGACGGAGGACCCCTCGCTCGTGGAGCCCAAGCACGTGCCCTTCGACGTGGTGGCCGTGGCCGCCGCCCTGGGCCTGGAGTAGGCGCCGGTGTTCGAGATCGGGCAGCGGGTCGAACTGAGCGTGCCCGGGTCCACGGGCAACGTGGGTCCGGGCTACGACAGCCTGGGTCTGGCACTCGGCCACTACGACGACCTCGCCGTGACGGTGACCGAGGGCGGACTGGAGTTCGAGCTGCACGGCGAGGGCTCGGCGTCCGTGCCCCGCACCGCGGATCACCTGGTCGTGCGCGCCATGCGCGCAGCCTTCCGCGCCGCGGGGGTCGAGCAGCTGCCGGGGCTGCGGCTCGAGGCCACCAACCGCATCCCGCACGGGCGCGGCATGGGCTCGAGCGCCACTGCCGTGGTGGCGGGCGTGCTGGCGGCGAACGCGCTGCTGCCCGCCGGGCGGGCCCTCGGTGACACGCAGCTGCTGCAGGTCGCCGCCGCGATGGAGGGTCACCCGGACAACGTGGCCCCGTCGCTCTACGGCGGGCTCGTCATCTCCTGGTCCGGGGCCGACGGCTACTGCAGCGCCCCCGTGGCGGTCCACGAGGACATCGTCCCCGTGGTCGCCGTCCCCGACTTCGAGGTGCCCACCCGCCTCGCCCGGTCCCTGCTGCCCGCGACCGTCCCCCACCACGACGCCTCGGTCAACGCCGGGCGGACGGCCCTGCTCGTGGAGGCCATGACCCGGCGCCCCGAGCTGCTGCTGCCGGCCACCGAGGACCGGCTGCACCAGCCGTACCGGGCCGCGGCCATGCCCCCGAGCGCCCGGCTCATGACGGCCCTGCGCGAGCGCGGGCTGCCGGCCATGATCTCCGGGGCCGGCCCGACCGTCCTGGTCCTGGCCGCGGGACAGGAGCAGGCGGAGCAGGCCGAGCGGGCCCTCGCGGAGCTCGTCCGGGACGGCGCCGGGGCCGACCCGGTCTCCTGGCGTGTCCTCCGTCTGCGGGTCGACGGGCAGGGTGCTAAGCTGGTGAGGCACCCGCAGAAGATCCAGGGGTAGGAGACCGCGTCCGGCGCGGTGAGGACAGCGGGCATCATGAGGGGCGTCGCCCCGGGCGGATGCCCTCGGTGCCTCGCCTCCACCGCCCACGATCCTCCGGTGATCCCCCGCCGGCACCGGATTCCACGATGCCGACGGCGCACCGGCCCGCACAGACACGGGCCGGGGCGCACCACGATCTGACGGATGACACCATGTTCGCCCAGGCTGCCGCGCCCTGAAGTGCGCCCCGCCGCCGGCGGCCCGCGTTCGCGGCCCGCCGGGAACCCATCACGGTCCTGGACTCTGAGATCCACGGACCCCCCACCGAGGGAGAAGGACACTTCGTGACCGAGACCACCGACCTTTCCACGGGTACGGAAGAGACCACCACCGACGCCAGGAGCGCGGGCCTGTCCGCGCTCAAGCTCGCCCAGCTCCAGGCGCTCGCGTCCCAGCTGGGCATCACCGGCGCCCGCCGGATGCGCAAGAGCCTGCTGGTCGACGCGATCGCCGCCCACCAGCGCGGCGGCGCCGTGGCCGACCGCGACCGCGCGGTCGAGGAGAAGATCGCCCGGACGGTGGAGAAGACCACCGACCAGGGCGCCGAGCAGAGCGCCGGGGACGCCGCTGCGGGGACCACGGAGCGCGCCCCGGAGGCGACCGCCCCGGACGCCGCCGCACAGCCCGCCGCCGAGCAGGGCGGCCAGCCGCAGCGGCGCACCCGCTCCCGCCGGGCCACCAGCACCGGAGTGGTGGCCCCCGCGGAGCAGGACGGCGCCGAGCGTCCCGCCGAGGCCGCCGAGCCGGCCGCCCAGTCGGCTCCGGCCGAGTCCGCACCCGCCGGCGACGCCTCCGACCAGGAGGGCGAGGGCGGCCGCGGCCGCAACCGCAACCGGCGCAACCGCAACCGCGAGGACAACGGCGGCAACGGCCAGGACGACGGCGGCAACGGGCAGCGCCCCGACGACGCCCGCCCCGCGGCCGAGGACCGGGACGACGACCCGTCGAAGCAGGACCGCGGCGGCCGCAACCAGAACCGCGGCCAGGACGGCAGGAACCAGGACAACCGCCAGGACAAGGGCGGCCAGGACAACCGCCAGGACCGGAACGGCCAGGACAAGGGCGAGGGCCGCACCAAGGGCGGCAAGTCCCAGCAGGAGTCCAAGGGCCAGGACAACGGCGGCCAGGACAAGCGCGGCCAGGACAACCGGCAGGACAACCGCGGCCAGGACAACGGCGAGGGCGGCAGCCGCCGCAGCCGCCGCAACCGCAACCGGAACGACCGCAACGACCGCGGGGACCGGAACGACCGCGGGGACCGGAACGACCGCAGCGACCGGGCCGAGCGCAGCGACCGGGCCGAGCGCAACGAGCGCCGCAACCGGCGCGGGCGCACCAGCGGCCCCGAGGTGGACGACACGGAGTTCACCGAGGACGACGTCCTGCTGCCCGTCGCGGGCATCCTCGACGTGCTGGACAACTACGCGTTCGTGCGCACCTCCGGCTACCTGCCCGGCCCCAACGACGTCTACGTCAGCCTGGCCCAGGTCAAGAAGCACAACCTGCGCAAGGGCGACGCCGTCGTCGGCGCCATCCGCGCCCCCCGGGACGGCGAGCAGCAGAACAGCGCGCGGCAGAAGTTCAACGCGCTGGTCCAGCTGAGCACGGTCAACGGCAAGAAGCCCGACGAGAACAAGGACCGGGTCGACTTCGGCAAGCTGATCCCGCTCTACCCGCAGGAGCGGCTGCGCCTCGAGACGGAGTCCAAGAAGATCGGCCCCCGCGTCGTCGACCTCGTCGCGCCCATCGGCAAGGGCCAGCGCGGACTGATCGTCTCCCCGCCCAAGGCCGGCAAGACGCTGATGCTGCAGGCGATCGCCAACGCGATCACCACGAACAACCCCGAGGTCCACCTCATGATGGTGCTCGTCGACGAGCGCCCCGAGGAGGTCACGGACATGCAGCGCACCGTGAAGGGCGAGGTCATCGCCTCGACCTTCGACCGCCCGGCCGACGACCACACCACGGTGGCCGAGCTCGCGATCGAGCGGGCCAAGCGCCTCGTGGAGATGGGCATGGACGTGGTGGTCCTCCTGGACTCCATGACCCGCCTGGGCCGCGCCTACAACCTCTCGGCCCCCGCCTCCGGGCGCATCCTCTCCGGCGGTGTGGACTCCGCGG
Source organism: Kocuria sabuli (assembly GCF_040981185.1). Lineage (NCBI taxonomy): Bacteria > Bacillati > Actinomycetota > Actinomycetes > Micrococcales > Micrococcaceae > Kocuria > Kocuria sabuli. The sequence continues at coordinate 293,303 of NZ_JAVHZE010000001.1, read as the reverse complement.
CCCTGTACCCGCCGAAGAAGTTCTTCGGCGCGGCCCGCAACATCGAGAACGGCGGCTCGCTCACCATCCTCGCGACCGCCCTCGTGGAGACCGGGTCCAAGATGGACGAGGTGATCTTCGAGGAGTTCAAGGGCACCGGCAACATGGAGCTGCGCCTGTCCCGCTCGCTCGCGGACAAGCGGATCTACCCCGCCGTGGACGTCAACTCCTCGGGCACCCGCCGGGAGGAGAACCTCCTCTCCCCGGACGAGATCAAGATCATGTGGAAGCTGCGCCGGGTCCTGTCCGGCCTCGACCAGCAGCAGGCGCTGGAGCTGCTCACGAACAAGCTGCGGGACACCCAGTCCAACACCGAGTTCCTGCTCCAGGTGCAGAAGACCACGCTGTCGGCCCGCGCCGAGAGCGACCGCTAGCACGCCCGCGCCGCCGCGGCCCGCACCGGAGACCCGGTCGGGGCCGCGGCGGCGTCGTCGTGTCCGGGCACCCGCCCGCGACCCGGCGCCGTCGTCCCCGCCGCCCGAAGAAGGAGCGCCCCATGCCGGACCCGATCCAGTCCCTGCTCGACGAGCACGCCGAGCTGCAGCGCCAGCTCGCCGATCCGGCGGTGCACGCCGAGCCGGGCAAGGCCCGCAAGCTGGGGCGCCGCTATGCCGAGCTCAACGGGATCGCCGAGGCCCACGCCCTCGTGCAGCGCCTCGAGGAGGACCTCGGGGCGGCCCGTGAGCTCGCCGCCGAGGAGCCGGAGTTCGCCGAGGAGATCCCGGCGCTCGAGGCGCAGCTCGCCGAGGCCCGGGAGCGGCTGCGCCGGCTGCTCGTGCCCCGCGACCCGGACGACGGGCGCAACGTCATCCTGGAGGTCAAGGCCGGGGAGGGCGGGGACGAGTCCGCGCTGTTCGCCGGGGACCTGCTGCGGATGTACCTCAAGTACGCCGAGACCCGCGGCTGGAAGACCGAGTTCATCTCCACGAACGAGTCCGACCTGGGCGGCTACAAGGACGTCCAGGTGGCCATCAAGTCCAGCGCCACGGACCCCGCCGAGGGCGTGTGGGCGCGGCTGAAGTACGAGGGCGGGGTGCACCGCGTCCAGCGCGTGCCCGTCACCGAGTCCCAGGGCCGGATCCACACCTCGGCGGCCGGGGTGCTCGTCTTCCCGGAGGTCGACGAGCCGGAGGAGGTCGAGATCAGCCAGAACGACCTGAAGATCGACGTCTACCGGTCCTCGGGCCCCGGCGGGCAGTCCGTGAACACCACCGACTCCGCGGTGCGCATCACCCACCTGCCCACGGGCATCGTCGTGGCCATGCAGAACGAGAAGTCGCAGCTGCAGAACCGCGAGGCCGCCATGCGGGTGCTGCGCGCGCGCATCCTGGCCCACCAGCAGGAGCAGATCGACGCGGAGAACGCCGCGCAGCGCCGCTCCCAGGTGCGCACCATGGACCGCTCCGAGCGGATCCGCACCTACAACTTCCCGGAGAACCGGATCAACGACCACCGCACCGGGTACAAGGCCTACAACCTCGACCACGTGATGGCCGGGGACCTCGAGCCCGTCGTGCGGTCCGCGATCGAGATGGACGAGAAGGCCCAGCTCGAGGCCATCGGCCAGCAGGACAGCTGAGCGGGGGAGCGGTCGTGCACAGGTCACTGGGCCAGGCGGTGCGCCGGGCGGAGCAGGTCCTCGCCGAGGCGGGGATCGAGTCCGCGCGCACCGACGCGCTGCTGCTCGCGGGACACCTCCTCGGGCTGTCCCTCGGGGAGGTCGAGGCGCGCGCGATCATCGGCGGGGACGAGCCGGAGGGCTACGCGGAGCTGGTGGCCGAGCGCGCCCGCCGGGTCCCGCTGCAGCACCTCACCGGCGTCGCGCACTTCCGCTACCTGACCCTCGCGGTGGGGCCCGGCGTGTTCGTGCCCCGCCCCGAGACGGAGACCGTGGTGCAGACCGTGGTCGACGAGCTGCGCGAGCAGCTGGCGGCGGGGGTGCACCGTCCCCGGGTCGTGGACCTGGGCACCGGGTCCGGGGCGATCGCCGCCTCGGTGGCCCACGAGGTGCCGCAGGCCCGCGTGCACGCCGTGGAGCTGTCCGAGAGCGCCCACGCGTGGGCCGCGCGGAACCTGCGGGGCACGCGCGTCGAGCTCGTCCGCGGTGACCTGCGCACCGCCTTCCCGGAGCTCGAGGGCCGCTGCGACGTGGTGGTCTCGAACCCGCCGTACATCCCCGCGGACGCGCTCCCGCGGGAGCCGGAGGCCCGCGAGCACGACCCGGACCTCGCCCTGTACGGCGGCGGGGAGGACGGGCTCGAGGTGCCGCGCGCCGCCCTGGCCTCGGCCGTGCGGCTGCTGCGCCCCGGGGGCTCCTTCGTCATGGAGCACGCCGAGGTCCAGGCGGAGGCCGCGGCCCGCGCCTTCCGGGAGGCGGGGCTCGTGGACGTCGTGGGCCACCAGGACCTGACCGGCCGGGACCGGGCCACGGCGGGACGGGTCCCGGGACCGGCCGGGCACGCCCGGGACGAGATGGGAGAATGAACGCCGTGAGCCACACCGTCTACGACTGCAGCAGCATCGCCCAGCGCACCGCCGGGCTCAAGCACGCCGCCCGGGCCCTCGCGGCGGACGCCTGCGTGGTGCTGCCGACCGACACCGTCTACGGCATCGGCGCCAACGCGTTCTCCGCCCGCGGCGTCGCCACCCTGCTCGCGGCCAAGGGCCGCTCCCGCGCGATGCCCCCGCCCGTGCTCATCGCCCACGCCGGGGTGCTGGACGGCCTGGCGGACGAGGTCTCCGACGACGCCCGCGCGCTCGCCGCCGCCTTCTGGCCCGGCGGGCTGACCCTGATCTTCCACTCCCACCCGTCCCTGGGCTGGGACCTCGGCGAGACCCACGGCACCGTGGCCCTGCGCGTGCCCGACGACGAGCTGGCGCAGGCGCTGCTCATCGAGAGCGGCCCGCTGGCCGTCTCGTCGGCCAACCGCACCGGTCACCCCGCCGCGCCGAGCGCGGCGGCCGCCGTCGGGATGCTGGGCGATGCCGTGGAGGTGTACCTGGACGACGGCCCGCGGCCCGCGGGGCGGACCGGGGCCCCGGAGACCGATCCCGTCTCCTCCACGATCGTCGACTGCACGGGCGGGACCCCGGTGCTCGTGCGCCACGGCGCGGTGAGCCTCGCGCGGCTGCGCGAGGTGGTGCCCTCCGTGACGCCGGCGGACGGGGACGAGGAGCTCGGCGACGGGCCCGCCGCGGACGGTCCCGTCGCGCAGCCGGAGCCCTCGGGCTCGCACGCCGTGAGCGAGATCGACCCGGAGGCCGCGCCGCCCGCCGCGCAGGACCCGGTGACCGTCCCGGCCGGAGCGGCGGACGGACCGCAGCCGCCCGCTCCCTCTCCCGCGCAGGCGGCCGCCGCGCAGGGCCTGGCGGCGGCGCTCGTGGCCCGTTCCGTGCCCGGGTCCGCCGCCCGGCCGGCCGTGGACCAGGACCGCGCCCGGGTCCGGCCCCCGGTAGCCCCGGGCGAGGCGCGGCCCCTGTCCGTCGACGAGGCCGCGCGGATCGTGGCCCGCGGCCTGGACGGCGCCTGAGGCAGGTCCCCGTCCGCCCGGACGGTCGGGCGGAGTCAGCTCCGGCCGGCGGCCAGGTGCGCCTGGCGCAGCACCTCGGTGATCCGCGGCTCCGGCACCTCGCCGTGCTCCTCGGCCCAGCCGCGCACCTGCCGCTGGCCGAACCAGGTGACCTCGAGCCGGCGCACGGTCCCGTGCCAGCGGTTGCCGGCCAGGCCGGAGAGCCCGAAACCGGCGTCCACCGCCAGCCGGCACAGCACCGCGGGGAGGTGGCGGGGCTCCCGGCGCCCCGCGTCGCGCAGGATGGACGCGGCGGTGGCGCCCTCCCACGGCTGCAGCACGACCGGCGGCAGCTGCCCGGGGTGGCGGCCCACCCGGGAGACGAACTCGGCCAGGGCGTGCACGGACGTGACCGGCGTGTGCGCGGAGCCGTCGCCCGCCACCGAGCTCAGCCACGAGGACGCGAAGCGGGCCAGGCGCGCGGTGGTGCGCCGGCCCGAGCCCTGCACCGAGGTCGCCCGCAGCACCGTGATCGCCGGGGAGCCCGGCTCGGCGGCCCAGTCCCGGCGCAGCTTCAGCAGCGCGCTCTCCCCGAGCGCCTTGGCGAAGGAGTAGGGGGAGAAGGGCCGGACCGCGGGCGTCTCGTCGAGGACGTCGACGTTGCCCTGGACGGCGGCGGAGCTGAGGTGCACGATCCGCCGCACGCTCGTGCGCCGGGCGGCCAGGGCCACGAGGACCGGCAGCAGGGCGTTGGCGCCCAGCAGCGACTCCTCGTGGGTCTGGTCCGGAGCGGCGAGGCCGGCGGCGTTGACCACCACGTGGGCGCCCGCGAAGGACTCGGCGAGGTAGTCGATCACCGACTCCAGGCGCCCGGCGTGCTCGAGCAGGTGGTGGACGGTGTGCGCGCCGGACGCCAGGCGGGGAGCGGAGACCGGGACCACCGTCTGGCCGTCCGCCTGCAGCCGGGCCACGGTCGCGGAGCCCACGAACCCCGTCGCCCCCAGGACTGCCCACGTCGTCGATGTCACGGTGCTTCCTCTCTGCCGATCTGCGCCGGTCGCCGTCGTCCGCGCCGGAGCCCTCTGCGCTCATCGTACAGATCGGCCCCGGGCGGCCCGGGGCGACGCGGCCCGGCCGCACCCCCTTGCTAGACTCGGCACGATCCGGCGCCCACCCCGGCACCGCGCCGCGCCGGAGCCCGCTATCGCACTGGAGGATCCGCATGCCGTCCGACCCCACGCCCACGGTGGCGGTGGCCTGCGTGACCCAGGACCGGCACGAGGACGTGCTCACGCTGGTGGCCGCGCTGCGGGAGCAGACGGTGCCGGTCGCGTCGCTGTGCCTCGTCGACGCGGGCCGCGAGGCGGTGCCCCGGGACGCGCTCGAGGAGGCGGTCGGCGGCCGCTTCGAGCTGCACCACGTCCGGTCCCTCGCCAACCTCGGCGGGGCCGGCGGCTTCTCGCTCGCCATCCTCACCGCGCTGGCCACCGGCGCGGACCGGGTGTGGCTCATGGACGACGACGCCCACCCCGAGCAGCCCGACTGCCTCGAGATCCTCCTGGAGGAGGCCGCGCGGCGGGAGCTGTCGGTGGTCTCCCCGCTGATCGTCGCGCCCCAGGACCACGGCGCCCTGGCCTTCTCCTACCGGCTGGAGGGACGGATCACCCACTCCCGGGCCGAGCTCGAGCCGCTGGGCTTCCTGCCCGGCTACGCCACCTTCTTCAACGGCGCCCTGGTGGCCGAGGACGTGTTCTTCACGGTCGGGCTGCCGGACCTCAAGCTGTTCCTGCGCGGGGACGAGGTCGACTTCCTCGTGCGGCTGCGCCGCTCCGGGCTGCCGTTCGGCACCACCACCCGGGCCGCCGTGGCCCACCCGCCGGGCTGGGCCGAGGAGCACGTCGTGATCCCCGGCAGGCTCAAGGTCGTGGTGCCCGGGACCGAGTTCAAGCGCGCGCACTTCTTCCGCAACCGCGGCTGGACCACCTGGCGCTACAAGCGGGTGGTCCAGCTCGGGGCGGACCTCGTCGGCTACCCCCTGTACTACCTGCGCCGGGGGGACGTGCGCGGCCTCGCGTCCTGGGCGGGCCGCTACGTCGGCGGAATGCGCGGCCAGGGGTTCGGCGGGCCGCGGTGACGCCGCTCCCCGCGCCGGTGCCCGGGTTCTCCGTCCTGATGCCCGTCTACCGCGGCGACACCCCGGCGCGGCTGCGCCGGGCGGCGGAGTCGAGCACCGTGGAGCAGCAGCGCCGGCCGGCCGAGCTCGTGGTCGTGCGCGACGGCCCGGTCCCCGCGCCCCTCGAGGCCGAGCTGGAGCGTCTCGCCCGGGAGCTGCCCGTGCCCGTGGTGCGGGTCGACCTCGAGCGCAACGAGGGGCTCACCGCTGCGCTGACCGCGGGCCTGGCACGGTGCCGGCACGACGTCGTGGCCCGGATCGACGCCGACGACGTCTCCTACCCCCGCCGCTTCTCCGTGCAGCTGCCGGTGATCGAGGCGGGCGCCGACGTGGTGGGGTCCTCGATGCACGAGATCGGCGACGACGAGACCCACCCGCTCGCCCTGCGGCGGGCGCCCGTGGGGCGGCGGCAGATCCTGGCGGTGTCCCGGCGGCGCAACCCGCTCAGCCACCCGTCCGTGGTGCTCCGCCGATCCGCCGTGACGGCGGTGGGCGGCTACGAGGACGTCCCGCTGGCCGAGGACTACTGGCTGTGGGTGCGGCTGCTGCGGGCGGGGGCCGACGTCCGCAACGTGCCCGATCCGCTGGTGGGCTACCGGGTCTCCGCGGGGGCCTACGAGCGCCGCGGCGGGGTGCGGATGTTCCGGGCCGACCTGGCCCTGCAGGCCCGCCTGCTGCGGGCCGGTCACATCGGCTTCCTACAATGGGCGGTGAACGTCGGGGTGCGCGCGGGCTACCGCTTCGTCCCCACCCGGCTCCGGGAGCTCGCCTACCGGGCCATGGCCGGTGCCGGCCGCGGCTGACCGCGGACCCGCCCCACCGTCACTGCCGCCCGGCGGCGGCACCGGCCGAGAGCCGCCCCGACCACGAAAGGAACGACTCGATGAGTGGTGAGCCCGAGCGCACCCCCCGCGCCGTGGCGCCCGCGCCCCTGCCGGGGGCCCCGGAGAAGCCGGTGGCGTGGCTGTGGATCCAGATGCTGCTGGACTCCGCCGCCTGGATCGTGGCCCTCGTGCTGGCTCTCGTGCTGCGCTACGAGATGGCCCTGCAGTTCATCACGGTCCCCGGGCTGCTCGTCGTGTCCGCGGTGGCCGTGGCCGCCCAGCTGGTCGTCGGCTTCTCCTTCGCCCTGTACAAGGGGCGGTACTCCTTCGGCAGCTTCGACGAGGCCAAGCTGCTGGTGGTCGTCACGCTCATCGTCACGGCCGTGCTGCAGGTGCTGCTCCTGGTCGTGGGCACGAGCATCGGCATCCCGCGCTCCACCGCCCTCATCGCCTTCCCGTTCGCGTGCCTGTTCATGGCCGCCTTCCGGTACCTGAAGCGGATGTACCAGGAGGCCTCGGCCCGTCCCGGCGCCGCCGCCCAGCGCGTGGTGATCTACGGCGCCGGCTACCTCGGCACGTTCCTGGTCCACCGCATGATGCAGGACCCCAACTCCGAGTTCCTGCCCGTGGCCCTGCTCGACGACGACCCCGCCAAGAAGCACCTGCGGATCTCCTCGGTGCCCGTGCTGGGCACCCTGCACGACGTCCGCGACGTCATGGCCCGCACCCGCGCCTCCGTGCTGATCGTGGCGATGTCCAGCCCCGAGCCCCGGATCATGCACCGCGTCGCCGACGCCGTGGCCGGCACCGGGATCCGCGTCATGACGATGCCCCCGCTCGGGGAGGTGCTCACCGCCAAGCACAAGGCCGTGGACTTCCGCGACATCAGCATGGAGGACCTCATCGGCCGCCGCCCGGTGGACATCGACGTCGAGGAGATCGCCGGCTACGTCAAGGGCCGGCGCGTGCTCGTGACGGGCGCCGGCGGGTCGATCGGCTCGGAGCTGTGCCGCCAGCTCGTGGGCTTCGAGCCCGCGGAGCTGATCATGGTCGACCGCGACGAGTCCGCCCTGCAGGGCACCCAGATCTCCATCACCGGGCGCGGCCTGCTCGACGGGCGCGACACCGTGCTCGCCGACATCCGCGACCCCGAGTCGGTCGGCACGATCTTCCGCGACCGGCGCCCCCAGGTGGTCTTCCACGCGGCCGCCCTCAAGCACGTGTCGCTGCTCGAGCAGTACCCGGACGAGGCGTGGAAGACCAACGTCATCGGCACCCTCAACGTCCTGCAGGCCGCGGAGGAGGCGGAGGTCGAGGTCTTCGTGAACATCTCCACGGACAAGGCCGCCAACCCCACCACGGCGCTGGGCCACTCCAAGCGCGTGGCGGAGAAGCTCACCGCCTGGATGGCGGACCGCACCGGGCGCCGGTACGGGTCCGTGCGCTTCGGCAACGTCTTCGGCTCCCGCGGCTCGATGCTGCCCCTGTTCACCGAGCAGATCCGGCAGGGCGGTCCCATCACGGTGACCGACCCGGAGGCCACCCGGTACTTCATGACCATCCCCGAGGCCTGCCAGCTCGTGATCCAGGCCGGGGCGATCGCCCGGGGCGGGGAGGTGCTCATCCTCGACATGGGCGAGCCGGTGCGGATCATGGACATCGCCGAGCGGCTGCGCGTGATGAGCGGGCGCGAGGACATCGAGATCGAGATCACGGGCCTGCGCCCGGGGGAGAAGCTGCACGAGGACCTCATCGGCCTGGGCGAGAAGGACGAGCGGCCGTTCCACCCCAAGATCTCCCACGCGCGCGCCGACCGCCTCGACCCCGCCCAGCTGGACCGGCACACGTGGAAGGTGCGCGGCGGCATGGTCTACACCGGCACGATCCCCGTGGTCAGGCCCTCCACCCAGCCGCCGCCCACGTCCGTCCAGCGCCCGCGCAGCCCCTCGGGGAGGGCGTCGTGATCGCCGCACCGCTGCCCGCGCTGCCGGGCCGGCTCCCGGCCGGGCTGGAGCTGACCGACCCCGGGGCCGCCCCCGCCCCGGAGGAGCTGCGCCGGCTCGGGGAGCTGGCCCTCACGGTCGGCGCCCCCGCCCTCGTCCTGAGCCTGCTGCTGCCCCTGGTGGTCAAGCCGCTGCTGGCGCGCTGGGGCGTGCTGGACGTGCCCAACGAGCGCTCCTCCCACCACCGCACGGTGGTCCGCGGCATGGGCCTGGCCGTGGCCGTGGCCGTGCTGCTCGCCTACGGTTTCGCCCTGCTGCGCGGCGCGGTCGAGGTCGACCGGTCGGTGGCGCTCGTCGTGCTGGCCGTGGCCGGGCTGTGCGCGGCCCTGGGCTGGGCCGAGGACTACCGGGGCGTGTCCGTGCGGGCGCGCCTGGCCGCCCAGCTCGGCATCGGGCTGACCGCCACGGCCGTCCTCGTGAGCGTCCTCGGCACCTCGGCGTGGTGGCTGCCCGTGGGCACCCTCGCGATCGCCGCCTACGTCAACATGGCCAACTTCATGGACGGGATCAACGGGATCTCGGGCCTGCACGGGCTGGCGGCCGGCCTGCTCTACGCGTGGGCCGGCGCCTCCAACGACCTGACCTGGATGGTCGCCGCCGGCCTGGCCGTGGCCGGCGGCTTCGCGGGGTTCCTGCCGTGGAACCTGGGCCGCGGCACCGTCTTCCTCGGCGACGTCGGCTCCTACCTGCTGGGCGGCTCGCTGGCCGGCATCGCGGTGGCCGCGTTCCTCTCCGGCGTCTACGTCGAGTACCTCCTGCCCCCGCTGGCCGTCTACGTCGCCGACACCGCCGTGACCCTGCTCCGCCGGGTCCGGGCGGGGGAGGACTGGTCCCGGCCGCACCGCTCCCACGTCTACCAGCGGCTGACCGACGCCGGGCTCTCCCACGTGGGCTCCGCGCTCGTGGTCACGGCCGTGACCGTCCTCGTGAGCGTGGTCTCGGTCCTGGGCCTGCGCACCGGACCCACGGCCACGGTCCTCGCGGGCGCGTTCGTCCTGGCCGTGCTCGTGCTCTACCTCGTGCTGCCGCAACTGCTGCTTCACCGGGGCGCACGCCGCCGGACGGGATCCGCGCGGTGAGCGGGGCAGCGCTCAGCGCCCTGCTCGGCGCCGGGCTGATCGCCGCCAGCCACCTGGTCACCCTGCTCGTGGCCCGGGTGACCGCGGGGGCCGCCGGCCCGGTCGCCGCCCCCGCGCTGGCCCTGAGCTACGTGCTGAAGGTGTTCGTGCTCGGCTGGGTGCTGCTCACGGTCCCCGCCCCGTCCTGGCTGTCCCCGGGCTGGCTCGCGGGGGGCGTGCTCGTGGCCCTCACCGGCTCCCTGGCCCTGGCCGCGCGCTCGGGCGCGCGCCGCACCCGGACGGCCCTGGAGCCGGTGCTGCGCGCCCGGCGCGAGGCCGGGCACGACGACAGGAGGCACGAGCAGCATGAGCGCGGATGACCGGGACCGGACCGGCGGCGACGACCCGGAGGAACCACCCGGGACCGGCCCCGCGGGCGACCGGGGGAGCGGTGCCGCGAGCGGTGCCGGGGGGGCCGCGCACCGCCGCGGACTGCGGACCGCGGGCGAGCTCGTGGAGGCCGGCGGGCTGTCCGGAGGGGTCACGACACTCCTCTACGTGGTGATCGGGATGGGGTTCTGGAGTTTGGTAGGGTGGGGTGCGGATCGCGTGCTGGGAACCCGGTGGATCGTGGTCCTGGGTGCGTGCATCGGTGCCGCGTCCGGGATCTACGTCGTGTACCTCCACATGCAGGAGGGGCTCCGTCGCAGCCAGGCCTCCGACGAAGCAGATCCTGACAACCCGCACCAGTCCGGCCCGGACTCGGCGCCCCGACCGTGACCACCGGCCAGAGCACTGCAGAAAGGACCCGCATTGAACGCCGCCCTCATGCTCCCCGCCACCGGAGGGTTCACCGCCCCGACGGTGGACGAGATGCACCTCCCTCCGTTCTTCGAGCTGGGAACCTTCGAGTTCGGCAAGCAGATGCTGCTGGTCCTCCTCTCGGTCGTCCTGATCGCAGGCTTCTTCATGTGGGCGATCCGTCGCCACGCGCTCGTCCCCTCGAAGGCCCAGTACCTCGGGGAGAGCGGCTACGGCTTCGTGCGCAACCACCTCGGCCGGGACATCATCGGTGAGAAGGAGTTCCGCCCCTACGTCCCGCTGCTGTTCACGTTCTTCTTCTTCATCCTGGTGAACAACCTCTTCGGCTCCATCCCGGTGCTGCAGCTGCCGACCCTCTCCCACGCGGGCTCCGCCTACGTGCTGGCCGGCATCGCCTACGTCACCTGGGTGTTCATGGGGATCAAGCGTCACGGCTTCGGTGGGTTCATGGGCAAGATGACCATGCCGCCGGACGTCCCGAAGGCCCTGTACATCTTCCTCATCCCGATCGAGTTCCTCTCGAACCTGATCATCCGCCCGGTCACCCACGCGCTGCGTGTGTTCGCGACGATGTTCGCGGGCCACCTCGCCCTGATGGTGGCGGCCTCCATGACCGCCTACCTGCTCACCAACGGCGGCATCCTCAGCATCGTCTCCGTGGGCTCCACCGTGCTGGGCGTCTTCATCTACTTCCTGGAGATCCTGATCCAGGTCCTCCAGGCCTACATCTTCACCCTCCTCTTCGCCGTCTACGTCCAGGGCGCCCTGCAAGAGGGCCACTGACCCGAGCGAAGACCCCGCCCGGCTCCGCCGGGCACCCCTGGTCCATCCTCCAAATAGTTCAGAGCCGACACGGCTACGACGCCCGGCCCCCGGGCACTTAGAAAGGAAACACCCCTCATGACTGGTTCGCTCAGTGCTATCGGTTACGGTCTGGCTGCCATCGGCGGTGGTATCGGCGTGGGTCTGATCTTCGCCGCGTACATGCAGTCCGTCGCCCGCCAGCCGGAGTCGCAGCGCGTGCTGCAGCCGATGCTGTTCTTCGGCTTCGCCGTGGTCGAGGCACTCGCGATTCTGGGCTTCGTGCTCGCCTTCATCAGCTGAGTGGCTTCCCAAGTACAAGTCCTTCCTAGAGAACAGGAATCGCGAACATGACACTGTTGCTGGCAGCCGAGGAAGGGGCGAACCCCCTTTTCCCCAACGTGTGGGAGATGGCGATCACCCTCATCGGGTTCCTCATCCTGCTCTTCCTCGTCGTCAAGTTCGTCGTGCCGGCCTTCGAGCGGGTCTACCAGGAGCGCACGGAGGCCATCGAGGGTGGTCTCGCGAAGGCGAAGGCCGCGCAGGCCGAGGCCGCCGCCGCCCGTGACGAGTACAACCAGCAGCTCGAGAGCGCGCGCCTGGAGGCTCAGAAGATCCGCGAGGAGGCCCGCCTGGAGGGCGAGAAGATCCTGGCGGACTTCAAGGACCGGGCGAACGCCGAGTCCGCGCGCATCACCGAGAACGCCCACCGGACCATCGAGGCGGAGCGCTCGGCCGCCGTGGTGTCGCTGCGCAACGAGGTGGGCACCCTGGCCACGACGCTCGCGGCGAAGATCGTGGGCGAGACCCTCGACGACGACGCCCGGGCGGGCCGCGTGGTCGACCGCTTCCTCGCCGACCTCGAGTCGGAGCAGCAGCGGAACGCGGGTGCGGCTCGGTAATGGCAGACGCAGCGAACGAATACCGTCAGCAGGCCACGGCCGAGGTCGAGCGCTGGGCCGGCTCCGCCAGCCCCGCGCTCGTCCGCGAGCTGTTCGCCGTGCTGGCCGTCCTCGACGAGAACGGGGCGGTGCGCCGGGCGCTCGTCGACCCCTCCTACGAGGGGGAGCACCGGGCGCAGGTGGCCCGCCGGCTCTTCACCGGCAAGGTCTCCCCGGACGCCGTGGAGATCGTCGCCACGATGACCGGGCGGCGCTGGAGCGACGACCTCGAGTTCGCTGACGGGCTCGAGCACGCCGGGGTGGTCCTCACCGCGGCGTCCGCCGAGAACCGCGGCGGGCTCGAGGGCCTCGAGCAGGTCGTGGACCAGCTCATCGCGTTCAAGACGGTGCTGGACGGCTCCCACGGGCTGCAGCGGGCGCTCAGCGACCCGCGCGCGGACGTGGAGGCCAAGACCCAGCTCACGCGACGGCTCAGCCCGGGCGCCTCGGAGGAGACGCAGCTGCTCCTGGAGCAGGCCGTGCTCTCGCCGCGGGGGGCCCTGGTGGGCCGCCTCGTCGAGCGCTTCGCCGAGGCGGTCGCGGCCCGCCGCCAGCGGTGGATCGCCCACGTGAGCACCTCCCGGCCGCTGACCGAGGAGCAGCGGGCCCGCCTGCAGCAGCAGCTGAACACGCTGTACGGCAAGGACCTCAAGCTCACGGTCGACGTCGATCCGGCGCTGATCGGGGGCCTCAAGGTGCAGGTGGGCGAGGAGGTCATCGACGGTTCCGTCGCGGCCCGCCTCGACGCGCTGCGCCAGCGGATCGGCGCCTGAGCCGAGGCGCGCACGCCGCCGTGGCGGGGCCAGCGCCCCTCCGGCCGGACGGCACCGGCCGGTGGACCGGCCCAGTCTTCCGCCACGACAATGGACTCACGGTCACCGCCGACGCAGTGATCACGAACTAGGAGAGCAGGGACAGGACATGTCCGAAGTCACCATCAATGCCGACGACGTCCGTAGCGCGCTGAGCGAATTCGCCGCGTCCTACGAGCCCGGCACCGCAGAACGAACCGAGGTCGGCCGCGTCAGCAGCGCCTCCGACGGCATCGCGCGCGTCGAGGGCCTGCCCTCGGTCATGGCCAACGAGCTGCTGCGCTTCCAGGACGGCACGCTCGGTCTCGCCCAGAACCTCGACACCCGCGACATCGGCGTCGTGATCCTCGGCGACTTCCGCGGCATCGAGGAGGGCCAGGAGGTCCAGCGCACCGGAGAGGTCCTCTCCGTGCCCGTGGGCGACGCCTTCCTGGGCCGCGTGGTCGACCCGCTGGGCATGCCGCTCGACGACCTCGGCCCCATCGAGTCCGAGGGCCGCCGCGCCCTGGAGCTCCAGGCCCCCGGCGTGACCATGCGCAAGTCGGTGCACGAGCCGCTGCAGACCGGCATCAAGGCCATCGACGCCATGATCCCGATCGGCCGTGGCCAGCGCCAGCTGCTCATCGGCGACCGCCAGACCGGCAAGACGGCGATCGCCGTCGACGCCATCCTCAACCAGCGCGCGAACTGGGAGTCCGGGGACGTCAACAAGCAGGTGCGCTGCATCTACGTGGCGGTCGGGCAGAAGGCCTCGACCATCGCGGGCGTGCGCCAGACCCTCGAGGACAACGGCGCGCTGGAGTACACCACCATCGTCGCCGCCCCCGCATCCGACGCCGCGGGCATCAAGTACCTCGCCCCCTACGCCGGCTCGGCCATCGGCCAGCACTGGATGTACGGCGGCAAGCACGTCCTCATCGTCTTCGACGACCTGTCCAAGCAGGCCGAGGCGTACCGCGCGGTCTCGCTGCTGCTGCGCCGCCCGCCGGGGCGTGAGGCCTACCCGGGCGACGTCTTCTACCTGCACTCCCGCCTCCTCGAGCGCTGCGCCAAGCTCTCGGACGAGCTGGGCGCCGGGTCGATGACCGGTCTGCCGATGATCGAGACGAAGGCCAACGACGTTTCGGCGTTCATCCCGACCAACGTCATCTCGATCACCGACGGCCAGATCTTCCTGCAGTCGGACCTGTTCAACGCCAACCAGCGTCCCGCCGTGGACGTGGGCATCTCGGTGTCCCGCGTGGGCGGTGCCGCGCAGGTCAAGGCCATGAAGAAGGTCTCCGGCACGCTGAAGCTCGAGCTCGCCTCCTACCGCTCGATGCAGGCCTTCGCGATGTTCGCCTCGGACCTCGACCCGGCGTCGCGCCAGCAGCTGACCCGCGGCGCGCGCCTGATGGAGCTGCTGAAGCAGAAGCAGTACACCCCGTACCCCGTGGAGGACCAGGTCGTGTCGATCTGGGCCGGCACCAACGGCCACCTGGACGAGGTCGAGGTCGCCGACGTGCTCGACTTCGAGCAGGCGCTGCTGGACCACGTCCGCCGGACCACCAACGTGATGGACTCCATCGTGGGCACCGGAAAGCTCGAGGACGACGCGGTCGCCGCCCTCGAGACCGCCGTGGCCGAGGTCAAGCGGGACTTCCGGGGCACCAAGCACGGCATCGAGCCGGGGCACGAGGAGCACGAAGCCATCGACGCCTCCGCGGTCGACCAGGAACGGATCGTCAGGAAGTAACCGGTCGGTCCGGTGCGCCGCCGCGGCGGCGCACCGGACACGGTGACGAAAGGAAGTCACATGGGAGCGCAGATTCGGGTCTACCGGAACAAGATCGCGTCGACCAAGTCCATGAAGAAGATCTTCAAGGCCATGGAGATGATCGCGACCTCGCGCATCAACAAGTCCCGACAGGGTCTGCTGGCGGCGCGTCCGTACGCGAACGCGCTGACCCGGGCGGTCTCACAGGTCGCCACCCAGCACAACGTCTCCCATGTCCTCACCACGCGGGCCGACGAGGTGCGCCGGGCGGCCGTGGTGATCATGACCTCGGACCGCGGTCTGGCCGGGTCCTACTCGTCCAACGTGCTCAAGGAGGCCGAGGGCCTCCTCGAGCTGCTGCACGGGCAGGGCACGGAGACCAAGGTCTACCTGATCGGCCGCAAGGGCCAGGCGTACTTCGACTTCCGCAGCCGCCCGTACGAGCGCAACTGGACGGGCGACACGGACAGCGCCCGCCCGGAACGGGCGCGGGAGCTGCGGGAGGTGCTGGTCGGGGACCTGGAGACCCCGTACGAGGACGGCGGCGTGGACGAGATCCACCTGGTCTACACGTCCTTCCAGTCGATGGTCGTCCAGGAGCCCCGCGTGCTGCGCCTGCTGCCGCTGGAGGTCGTGGACGCCAACGCGCTGACCGACGAGGTGGCCCAGGAGTTCGAGGAGCTGGAGGAGCCGGACAGCACCTTCGAGTTCGAGCCGGGCCCGGAGGAGTTCCTCGACGCGGTACTGCCGCGCTACATCGACGCCCGCCTGTACGCCAGCCTCTCGCACGCTGCCACGAGCGAGCTCGCGGCGCGGCAGAAGGCCATGAAGGCGGCCGGCGACAACGCCGACGAGCTGATCAAGAAGTACACGCGCCTGATGAACAACGCCCGCCAGGCGGAGATCACCACCGAGCTCACCGAGATCGTGAGCGGCGCCGAGGCCCTGTGACGGGCCGGCCCGGCGATCCAGCAACTGACCACCACGAAAAAGTGAAGTGAGAGAAATGACTGCCACCATCAGCGAACAGTCCGGTCAGCCGGTCTCGGGCGGCGCCACGGGCCGCATCGCCCGGGTCATCGGGCCGGTCGTCGACGTCGAGTTCCCGGAGCACGCCGTTCCCGGCATCTACAACGCCCTGACGGCCCAGTACGAGCTCAACGGCGAGCCGCGGACGATCACGTTCGAGACCGCCCAGCACCTGGGCGACAACATGGTCCGCGCGATCGCGCTGCAGCAGACCGACGGCCTGGTCCGCGGCACCGAGGTCAAGGACTCCGGCGGACCGATCTCCGTGCCGGTGGGCGACGTCGTCAAGGGGCACATCTTCAACGTGCTCGGCGACGCCCTCGACGTCGAGACCTCCTCCCTGGAGATCACCGAGCGCTGGCCGATCCACCGCAAGGCCCCGTCCTTCGCGGAGCTCGAGGGCTCCACGGAGATGATGGAGACCGGCATCAAGTCGATCGACCTGCTCACCCCCTACATCAAGGGCGGCAAGATCGGCCTGTTCGGCGGCGCCGGCGTGGGCAAGACCGTGCTCATCCAGGAGATGATCACGCGTGTGGCCCGCAACTTCGGCGGCACCTCGGTCTTCGCCGGCGTGGGCGAGCGCACCCGTGAGGGCAACGACCTCTGGGTCGAGATGGAGGAGGCGGGCGTCCTCAAGGACACCGCCCTCGTGTTCGGCCAGATGGACGAGCCGCCGGGAACGCGTCTGCGGGTGGCCCTGACCGGTCTGACCATGGCGGAGTACTTCCGCGACGTGCAGAACCAGGACGTCCTGCTGTTCGTGGACAACATCTTCCGCTTCACCCAGGCGGGCTCCGAGGTGTCGACCCTGCTGGGCCGCATCCCCTCGGCCGTGGGCTACCAGCCCACGCTGGCGGACGAGATGGGCGTGCTCCAGGAGCGCATCACGTCGACCCGCGGCCACTCGATCACCTCGATGCAGGCGATCTACGTGCCCGCCGACGACTACACCGACCCGGCCCCGGCCACGACGTTCGCCCACCTGGACGCGACCACGGAGCTCTCCCGCGACATCGCGTCCCGTGGCCTCTACCCGGCGATCGACCCGCTGACCTCGACCTCCCGCATCCTCGACCCGCAGATCGTGGGCCAGGAGCACTACGACGTCGCGATCCGCGTCCGGTCGATCCTGCAGGAGAACAAGGAGCTGCAGGACATCATCGCGATCCTCGGCGTCGAGGAGCTCTCCGAGGAGCAGAAGGTCGTCGTCTCGCGCGCCCGCCGGATCGAGCAGTTCCTCTCCCAGAACACCTACACCGCCAAGCAGTTCACCGGTGTCGAGGGCTCCACGGTCCCGCTGGCCGAGACCATCGAGGCGTTCGGGAAGATCACCGAGGGCGAGTTCGACCACGTCCCGGAGCAGGCGTTCTACAACGTCGGCGGCCTGGACGACGTCATGCAGAAGTGGGACGAGATCAAGACCCGGACCGGCGGCAAGTAGCCATGGCCGAGATGATCGTCGAAATCGTCTCCCTCGAGCAGGCCGTGTGGACCGGTACGGCCCGGATGGTGCGGGTCCGCACCTCCGAGGGCGACATCGGTATCCTGCCCGGGCACGAGGCCGTGGCCGGCCTGCTCCGGCCGGGCGGCTTCGCACTGGACCCGCTGGACGGCTCGCGGCTCGAGGGCACGATCGACTCCGGGTTCGTGTTCGTCGACAACGACCGGGTCACGATCGTGGCGGACAACGTGGAGCTCGCGAGCGCCGCCGCCTGACCCGGACCGACCGCGCGGGGCCCGTCCCCGCGCACCACGCACAGCCGCGGCCTCCGCACCACCGGTGCGGAGGCCGCGGCCGTACCCGGGGCCCGACGCGGTGCCCGGCCGAGACCGCTCAGGAGAGTGGATGGAAGAGAAGATCGTCGTGCACGGGCCCACCGCGGTCGAGGGCACGCTGCGCGTCTCCGGGGCGAAGAACAGCGTGCTCAAGCTGATGGCCGCGGCGCTGCTGGCCGAGGGCGAGTCCACGATCACGAACGTGCCGGAGATCCAGGACGTGACCATCATGGCGGAGCTGCTGCGCCGCCTGGGCTGCGCGGTGGCCTACGACCGGGTGGAGCAGACCGTGCGGATCGACGTCCCCGCGGTGCTGCACCACCAGGCGGACTACGACCTGGTCCGGGCCATGCGCGCGTCGATCTCCGTGCTGGGCCCGCTGGTCGCCCGCTGCCACGTCGCCGAGGTGGCCCTGCCCGGCGGGGACGCCATCGGCTCCCGCGGCCTGGACATGCACCGTGCGGGCCTCGAGGCGATGGGGGCGGTGCTGCAGATCGAGCGCGGCTACCTGGTGGCCTCCGTGCCGCAGGCCCTGCGCGGGACGCACTTCCGCCTGGACTACCCGTCCGTGGGGGCCACGGAGAACCTCATGATGGCCGCGACCCTGGCCGAGGGCACCACCGTGGTCGAGAACGCGGCGCGCGAGCCGGAGATCGTGGACATCGGCCGGATGCTGCAGGGGATGGGCGCCCGGATCGAGGGGCTGGGCACGAGCACCGTCACGGTGGTCGGCGTGGCGTCCCTGCACCCGGTGGAGCACCGGACGGTGCCGGACCGGATCGTGGCCGGCACGTGGGCCTTCGCCGCCGCCGTGACCGGGGGGACCGTGCGGATCGAGGGCGCGGAACCGGCCCACCTGGCGGTGGTGCTCGACAAGCTGCGCGCGGCCGGGTGCCGCGTGGACACCGACGACGGCCGCTTCGTGGTGGCCGGACCGGCGCGCCCCCGTGCCATTAACGTCTCCACCCTGCCCTACCCGGGCTTCCCGACCGACCTGCAGCCGTTCGTGGTGGCGCTCAACGCCGTCGCCGAGGGCTCGGGCATGGTCACCGAGAACGTCTTCGAAGCCCGCTGGGGCTTCACGGCGGAGCTCGAGCGGCTGGGGGCCAGCGTGCGGCTCGACGGCCACCACGCCCTCGTCGCCGGGACGCCCGTGCTCTCCGGGGCGCCGGTGGAGGCGAGGGACATCCGGGCGGGCGCGGCCCTGGTGATCGCGGGGATGGCGGCGGCGGGCACCACCGACGTGCACGGCGTGGAGCACGTCGACCGCGGCTACGAGCACTTCGTGGAGCAGCTGGCGGCGGCCGGCGCCGCCGTCGAGCGCCACCTCGTGGGCTCCCCGTACTGAGGGCGGGTACCCGAGCACGGAGGAGCCCCGCACCCGGGACGGGTGCGGGGCTCTCGCTCAACCGATGCGCCGGAGGCGGATCAGATGGGCGTGACGCCGGTGGCCTGCGGACCCTTCTGGCCCTGGCCGATCTCGAACTCGACGCGCTGGTTCTCCTCGAGGGTGCGGAAGCCGCCCGACTGGATCTCCGAGTAGTGGACGAACACGTCCGAGTCGGAGTCGTCGGGGGTGATGAAGCCGAAGCCCTTTTCGGCGTTGAACCACTTGACGGTGCCCTGGGCCATGAAATCTCTCCTTGCGAGATGGTGCGAAACGTGTGCACAGGTCGTGCACGGGAGGGCGGTAGGACGAGATGAGCCGCGGGCCGCAACCCCTCCCCACACGGGGCGGAGGTCGTGGTCCAGGTCGAACATCACGCTCGCTTACCCGTTCTGCGAGCATGCAAAACATGGAACGAAGAACATGTTCAGCTTCACACATCCCCCGGGGCCGGTCAACGTTGTTCGCCTGCTGATCATCGGGCCGCACGAAGTGTTCGCTCAGCGCGTGACCCCGCGGCGGGGGCCGCCGGGCTCAGAACAGCCGGGCGTCGATGTCGTCGACCCCGCGCATCCCGTCGTAGTCGAGGGTCAGGCAGGCGATGCCGCGGTCCTCGGCGAGCACCCGGGCCTGCGGCCTGATCTGCTGCGCGGCGTACACCCCGCGCACGGGCGCCAGCAGCGGGTCGCGGTTGAGCAGCTCCAGGTAGCGGGTGAGCTGCTCGACGCCGTCGATGTCCCCGCGGCGCTTGAGCTCCACGGCCACGGTCGCGCCCCCGGCGTCGCGGGCGAGGATGTCCACCGGACCGATCGCCGTGGGGTACTCCCGCCGCACGAGGGTGTGCCCGGCGCCCAGCAGGTGGATCTGCTCGGCGAGCAGGCGCTGCAGATCCGCCTCGACCCCGTCCTTCACCAGGCCGGGGTCCACCCCGAGCTCGTGGGAGACGTCCTCGTGGATCTCGAAGACCTGGATGACCAGCCGGTCGTCGCTCTTGGCGGCCTGCACCGTCCACGTCTGCACCACCCCCTCGGCGGCGAGCTCGGCGTCCGGCTCACCCACGTGCAGGCGTGCCGGCGGGCTCATCCAGTTCAGGGGCTTGTAGCTGCCCCCGTCCGAGTGCACGAGCACGGAGCCGTCGGCCTTCACGAGCAGCAGACGGCAGGCCGCGGGCAGGTGGGCGCGCAGACGCCCTTCGTAGTCGACGGAGCAATCGGCAATGACGAGACGCACGGGGTCCAGCCTAACGAACGCCCCGGCCCTCCGGCGCCGGGGCCCGTGTGAGAGGATGTCGCCGTGCCACGCTCCAACCACTCCTCGCGCGGCCGCCGGTCCGGCGGCCCGGCCGCCGGTGCGCGCGCCAGCAAGTGGCAGCGCGGGGCGGGGCGGGAGGCGTGGTCCGTGGAGCGGGTCCTGGAGCCGGCGCCCACGGTGGAGCGCGCCCCCGACGGGGACTGGATGGTCCGGCACGTGCGCCCGGCCAACGCCGTCAAGACATACTCCTGCCCCGGCTGCGGACGCGCGATCCCGCCGGGGACCCCCCACCTCGTCGTGTGGCAGCAGGACTCCCTGCTGGGCTCGCGCAGCGCCTTCGAGGACCGCCGGCACTGGCACGAGCGCTGCTGGCGCACCCGCCGCTGAGCGCCGCCCCGTCGTGGCCGCACCGGCGGCTCAGCGCCGGTCCTGCCGGGGGACGAACACCTCGCGCACCAGGATCAGTCCCGCCGCGGCCGTGGGGATCGCGATCAGCGCCCCCAGCACCCCCCACAGCGCCCCGCCGGCGGCCACGGAGATCACGGCGATGGCGCCGGGCACGGCCACCGCCCGGCGCATGATCCGCGGGGAGACGAAGTAGGCCTCGACCTGCAGATAGGCGAAGTAGCCGATCGCGTAGGGCACGGCCGTCCCCCAGCCCGCGGTCAGCGCCACGAGCGAGACCAGGATCCCCGCCAGCACCCCGCCCACGAGGGGGACGAACGCGAGCAGCGCCACGACCAGGGACAGCAGCGCCGCGAACGGCACCCCGGTGAGCAGCATCAGCGTCAGCGCCACCGCGGCGTTGAGCAGGGCCACGCACGCCTGGCCCACCACGTAGTTGCCGACCCCGCGGACCATCCGGTCGCCCAGCTCCTGGACCCGGGCGCGGCGGGAGGCCGGGGCCAGCCGGTAGGCCCACTGCGTCATCACCGGCAGCGAGAACAGGAAGTAGAGGGTGAGGGCGAGCACGATCAGGGTCCCCGCCACCGCGTGGATCACCACCGTGCCCAGGCCCAGCACCCCGCCGAAGACCCCGCCCAGGAGGTCGCCGTCGGCGCCGACCCTCCCGCCCAGGACCTGGAGCCACTGCTCGGTGGAGCCGCGCACCCCGAAGCGCTCGTCCAGCTCGGCGAAGGTCCGCGAGCCGAGGACGTCGTCGACGAGCCCGGGCATCCGCGCCGCCAGCTGGGCGGCCTCGGCCACGATCCGGGGGACCACGAAGCCGATCAGCGCGGCCAGCGCACCGGCCAGGCCCAGCACCACGAGCGCCACGGCCCCCGGGCGTGGGAGCGAGCGGGCCTCGAGCCACCGCACGAGGGGCTCGAGGCCGAGGGCGAGGAACGTGGCCGTGACGACCCAGCCGACCAGGGGCCCGACGTTCGCGAGCACCCACCAGCCGAGCAGCGCCAGACCCACTCCCACGGCGAGCAGGAAGCCGGTCTGCACGGGCCGGGCGAGCCCCGGCGGCGGACCCGGCGGCCGGACCGGGCGCTCGCCGCGCTCGGGCGGCACCTCGAAGCGGCGGCGCGGGCGCGCCCCGGGCAGCGGCCGCAGGAACCGGTCGACGGCCTCGACGCGGCGCGCGCGTGCCGGGGAGCGCCTCCGCCGGGGCGGTTCGGCCCCCGGCGCGGGCCCGGGCTCGGATGGCGTCATGGCTGCTCCAGGTGCGGTCTGCGGGCGCGCCGCGGGCCCGCCTCCGCCGTCGCGTCCGGCCGGGCCGCAGTCACGCCGGAAGCGTACACCGGCCCGCGCCGGTGGCCGAGCCGCGGCCCGCCGTCGATAATCGGGGGTAGACCCGCGGCGTCCGCCGCACCGCCACCGACCCGGATCCCCGGCCCCTCGCGGCCGGCCGGGTCCACCGCCGAGTCACCAGGAGACGCTTGTGAACGAGTTCCAGCACCAGCAGCCGCGCAGCACCACGGAGCCCGCCCCGCAGCCCGAGCCCGCGCTGCCGGCCTCCGTGCGGGGAGCCGTGGACCTGGGCGCGGGCGCCCCGGCCACCGCGCCCGCCGACGCGCCCGGCACGGGCGGGTACCGCCGCGAGGTGGGCACCGCGGACTTCCAGGACGTCGCCCAGCTCTCCACCCAGGTCCCGGTCGTCTTCGCGCTGTGGGCCCGCTTCAGCGAGCAGTCGGTCGCGTTCGCGGACACCCTGGAGCAGGTCGTCGACCGCTACCGCGGGCGGATCCTGCTGGCCTCCGTGGACGCCGAGGCCTCCCCGGAGATCGCGCAGATGTTCCAGGCGCAGTCCGTGCCGACGGTCGTGGCGCTGCTGGGCGGGCGGCCCGTGCCGCTGTTCAACTCCACCGTCCCGGCCGAGCAGGTGGCCCAGTTCCTGGACGAGCTGCTGGGCCTCGCCGAGCAGAACGGGATCTCCGGGACCGTGGACCCGGTGCGCGCCGACGAGCCCGAGCCGCTGCCCCCGCTGCACCAGGAGGCGGCGGACGCCCTCGAGGCCGGGGACCTGGACGCCGCCGAGGCCGCGTACCGCCGGGCGATCGCCGAGAACCCCGGGGACCGGGAGGCCAAGCTCGCCCTCGCCCAGGTCCACCTCCTGCAGCGCGTGCTGCCGCTGGACGCGGCCACGGTCCGCGCCGAGGCCGCCGCCGCCCCGGACGACGTCGCGGCGCAGCTGACGGTCGCGGACCTCGACGTCTCGGGCGGCCACGTCGAGGACGCCTTCCGGCGGCTGCTGGACCTCGTGCGCCGCACGGCGGGGGAGGACCGCGACACCGTGCGCCGGCGCCTGCTCGAGCTCTTCGACGTCGTGGGCGCCGAGGACCCCCGGGTGGTCACCGCGCGGGGCGCCCTGATGCGCGCCCTCTTCTGAGCCCGCGTCCCGGCCCGGCCTCGCGGGCCCGCGCCCCGGCTCCGCCGTCCGGCGGAGCCCGTCCCGGGCCGGGGGCACCGGGGTCCGCCGCGCGCCGGAGGCGTCCCGTGAGCCGCCTGCCTACGCTGGAGGCATGAGCCACCAGCCGCCCCTGCACGACGCCCCGGCCCCGTCCCCGGCGCCGGACCGCTCCGCCCCGCCCGGCGGGCACCCCGCGCTGAGCGT
Organism: Kocuria sabuli; assembly: GCF_040981185.1. Classification (NCBI taxonomy): domain Bacteria; kingdom Bacillati; phylum Actinomycetota; class Actinomycetes; order Micrococcales; family Micrococcaceae; genus Kocuria; species Kocuria sabuli. Next base: position 270,061 of record NZ_JAVHZE010000001.1, on the reverse strand, counting down.
GCGCGGGCTCGTCCGGGTCTTCGGCCGGCCCGGCACCCCGGAGGCCAAGGTCGCCGTCGACCGTGTCGACCTGGACGTCCCCCGCGGGTCCTTCTTCGGCCTCGTGGGCCGCAACGGCGCCGGCAAGACGACCATGCTCTCCATGGCCACCGGCCTGCTGCGCCCGACGGCCGGGGCCGTCCGGGTGACCGGCGTGGACGTGTGGGCCGAACCCCGCCGGGCGAAGCAGCTCATGGGCGTGCTGCCCGACGGCGTGCACCTGTTCGACCGGCTCACGGGCCGACAGCTCGTCACCTACTCCGGCCTGCTGCGCGGGATGGACCGCGAGGTCGTCGCCGCGCGCACCGAGGACCTCCTGCAGGCCATGGACCTGCTCGGCGACGCCGGGACCCAGGTCCAGGACTACTCCGCCGGCATGACGAAGAAGATCGCCCTCGCCGGCGCCCTCGTCCACGCCCCCAGCCTGCTCGTGCTCGACGAGCCGTTCGAGTCGGTGGACCCCGTCTCGGCCGCCAACATCCGCCAGATCCTGCACGGCTTCGTGGCCGCCGGGGGGACCGTCGTCGTCTCCAGCCACGTCATGGACCTGGTGCAGCGGATGTGCGACCACGTGGCGGTCATGGACCGGGGCCGCGTGCTCGCCGCCGGCACGGTCGACGAGGTGCGGGCCGGGGCCCCGCTCGAGGACCGCTTCGTGGAGCTGGTCGGCGGGCGCCGGGAGACGGGGGAGGGGCTCTCGTGGCTGCGCCCGGAGTGAGCCCGGGGCTCGCGCCCGACCCGCAGGGCGCGCCCCCCGGCCGGGCGGGCACGGCGGCCCTGGCCCGCCGCCTCGTGACCCTCAAGGCGAGGATCCTGCTCAACACCCTCACCCGCAGCACCTGGGTGCTCGTGGGCACCGTCCTGGGCGCCGCGTACTTCTTCTTCCTCCTGGTCTCGTCGCTCGTGGGGCTGTTCCTGCTCGGGGAGCAGGACCTCAGCCTCGTGCGGACCGTGCTGGTCCTCGCCGGCTCGGCGGCCACCCTGGCCTGGTGGCTGGTGCCCGTGCTCGCCTCCCGCGCCGACGCGACCCTGGACCCGGCCCGGCTGGCCCTCTTCCCGCTGACGGTCGGCCAGGTCCAGTGGGGGCAGCTCCTCGGCGCGCTCGTCGGCGTCCCCGGGGCCCTGACGGCGCTCGCGCTGGCCGGGTCGGTGCTCTCGTGGCGGTCCTCGGGGGCGGCCGTCCTCGCGGCCCTCGTCTGCCTGCCCCTCGCGCTCGCGCTGCTGTTCACCGGCTCCCGCTGCGTCACGGCGCTCGCGATCGGGCTCAGCCGCCGGCGCCGGCTCACGGAGCTGCTGTCGGTGCTCGCGATCGTGGGCCTGGTGCTCCTCGGCCCCCTGTTCGCGGGGCTCGTGAGCGGGCTGGAGCTCGTGTGGGAACGGCTCCCGGACTACGCCGGGGTGCTGGCCTGGACACCGCTGGGCGCCGTCTGGGCCGTCCCCGCGGACGTCGCGGCCGGGCAGTGGGCCCAGGCCGCCGCCCGGCTCGCCGGAACGGCGCTGACCGTGCTCGCCCTCGTGCTCGCCTGGCGCGTCGCCCAGCAGCGGGCCCTCACCAGCACCGCCGGCGAGCGCGGCGCGGCCTCCAGCGAGAGCTCCGACGCCGGGCTGTTCGACCGGCTGCCGCCGCGCCCCTGGGCCGCCGTCGCGGCCCGGTGCCTGATCTACTGGTTCAGGGACCCGCGCTACTCGGCGGGGCTGCTCGTCATCCCCGCGCTCGCCGTGCTGCTGTGGCTGGTCCGCGACCCCGGCGGGCCCAACGTGCTGTTCCACGCCCTGGGCCCCATGGTCGCGGCGCTGCTCGCCTACACGATCTCCGCGGACGTGTCCTCGGACAACACCGCCGTCCACCTGCACCTGCTCACGGGCGTGCGGGGCGTGCACGACCGCGCGGGGCGGGTGCTCGCGCTGCTCGTGGTCGCGGTGCCGCTGTCGGCCGCCGGGCTGCTGCTGCCGCTGGCGATGGAGGGCCACTGGCGCCTGCTGCCGGGCCTGCTCGGGACCACGGTGCTCGCGCTCCTGGGCGGCTGCGGCCTGGCCTCGGTGATGTCCGCGCGCTACACCTACCCGGTGGCACCGCCGGGGGCCTCCCCGCTCAAGACCCCGGAGGGCTTCACGGTGCTCAACGTGCTCGTGCAGTTCGTGGCCCTCGGCCTCATGCTCGTCCTCACGCTGCCCGCGGCGGTGCCCCTGGTCGTGCACGCGGCCGGGGGGAGCGCCCTGTGGGGGTGGGGGGCGCTGGTCGCCGGGGTGCTGCTGGGCCCGCTCCTGTGCTGGCTCGGGGTCGTCGTGGGCGGGCGCTGGTACGACCGGCGGGCGCCCGAGCTGCTCCAGGAGGTCGCCCGGTTCCGCTGAGCCGGCCCCGGACGCGCGCCCGGCGACGGCGACGGGGTAAAGTGGCGCCCATGCACTCCTTCCCAGCCTCGACCACCGGCACCCCGAGCAACGGGCTGGACGACAGCCCCTACGGCACCGATCCGGCGCAGCCGGCGGGCGGCACCACCACCATCGAGCGCGAGGAGACCCGGGAGCTCCACGAGCCCGGCGACCACGAGCGCTTCGCGCACTACGTGCGCAAGGAGAAGATCATGGAGTCCGCCCTCTCCGGCGAGCCCGTGATCGCGCTGTGCGGCAAGGTCTGGGTGCCGGGGCGGGACCCGCAGCGGTTCCCCGTGTGCCCCACCTGCAAGGAGATCTACGAGGGCCTGCGCCCGAGCAACGACCGCGGCGACGACCAGGGCTGAGCACGGACCCTCCGCCGAAGCGCCCGCCGCCGGCGGGCGCTTTTGCGTGGCCCGCCGCCGCGCCCCCCGTCATCCGCCGCGGCCGCCAGGCAGCGGCACCACGAGCGAAAGGACGTCGTCACCGTGTCCCAGGACGACCAGCTGTCCTTGTTCGGCGCCGCCGCCGACCTCCCCCCGGCCTATCCCGACCGCGCCGCGTGGGGCACCGCCCCCAAGCTGCGCGCGTGGCAGGCGGAGGCGCTGCGGCGCTACTTCGAGACCCAGCCCCAGGACTTCATGGCCGTGGCGACTCCCGGCGCGGGCAAGACGACCTTCGCGCTGCGGGTGGCCAAGGAGCTCTTCGACCGCGGCACCGTCAACCGCATCACGGTGGTGACCCCCACCGACCACCTCAAGCGGCAGTGGGCGGACGCCGCCGCCCGCGTGGGACTCGCGATCGACCCCAACTTCAAGAACGCGGACGGCTCCCACGGCCGCGACTACCTGGGCGCGGCCGTGACCTACTCGCAGGTGGCCATGAAGCCGCTGCTGCACCGGGCCCGGACCGAGGCGGGCCGCACGCTGGTGATCATGGACGAGATCCACCACGCCGGCGACTCCCTCACCTGGGGCGACGGACTGCAGGAGGCCTTCGACCCGGCCGTCCGCCGGGTCGCGCTGACCGGCACGCCGTTCCGCTCGGACACCGCACCGATCCCGTTCGTGCGCTACGCGGAGGACGGGGACGGCATCCGCCGCTCGACCTCCGACTACACCTACGGCTACGGCGACGCCCTGAAGGACCACGTGGTCCGGCCCGTAATCTTCCTCGCCTACTCGGGGCAGATGCGCTGGCGCACGAGCGCGGGCGAGGAGATGGCCGCCGAGCTCGGCGAGGGCTTCACCAAGGACATCACCGCCCAGGCCTGGCGCACCGCGCTGGACCCGAACGGGCAGTGGATCCCCTCGGTCCTGCAGGCCGCCGACCAGCGGCTCACGGAGGTCCGGCGCACCGTGCCGGACGCCGGGGCGCTGGTCATCGCCACGGACCACCAGGACGCCAAGGCCTACGCCGCGCAGCTGCGCCGGATCACGGGCGAGAACCCGACCGTGGTGCTCTCCGACGACAAGGGCGCCTCCGACCGGATCGACGAGTTCTCCGCGGGCGAGAGCCGCTGGATGGTCGCCGTGCGCATGGTCTCCGAGGGCGTGGACGTCCCGCGCCTCGCCGTGGGCGTCTACGCGACGTCCACGTCCACCCCGCTGTTCTTCGCCCAGGCCGTCGGCCGCTTCGTGCGCGCCCGCAAGCGCGGGGAGACCGCGTCCGTGTTCCTGCCGTCCGTGCCCGCGCTGATGCAGCTGGCCAACGAGATGGAGGCCGAGCGGGACCACGCCCTCGACAGGCCCGCCGCGGAGGAGACCGGGCTGCCCGCCGACCCGATGGAGGAGGGCTGGGACGACGACCTGCTCGAGGAGGCCAACCGGGAGGAGAAGGCGTCCGCGGCGCTCGCGCAGGGCCGCTTCGAGGCCATCGGCTCCGACGCGTCCTTCCACGGCGTGCTCTTCGACGGCGGCGCGTTCGGCGGCGGCGTGGCGGTGGGCTCCGAGGAGGAGGCCGACTTCCTGGGCATCCCGGGCCTGCTCGAGGCGGACCAGGTCTCGGCGCTGCTGCGGGAGCGGCAGTCCCAGCACGCCCGCCGGCGATCGGTGCCGGCCCCGGAGCCGGCGGCGGTGCCCGACCACCGGCGGCTCAAGGAGCTGCGCGCGACCCTGTCCAAGAACGTCTCCGCCTGGGCCTCGCGCACGGGCACCCCGCACGGCATGGTGCACAACGAGCTGCGCCGCGTGTGCGGCGGCCCCCCGGTGGCGCAGGCCAACGAGGCGCAGCTGCAGGCCCGCGTGAAGAAGCTGCAGGACTGGTTCGTCGGCCGCAAGTGACGGCCGGGCGGCCCGCACCCGGTGGGATGCGGGCCGCCGCCGTGTCCGGCGGGGGAGGCCGGTCAGGACCGGACGATCTCGACCCCGGCGTCGGCCATCTCCTGCAGGGCGCGCGCCGTGCTCTCCCCGGCGACGCCTGCGGTGAGGTCCACGAGGACCCGGGTGTCGTAGCCGGCCTCGACGGCGTCCAGGGCGGTGGCCCGCACGCAGTGGTCGGTGGCCAGGCCCACGATCTCCACGGCCTCGACCTCGTGCTCGCGCAGCCAGTCGTCGAGGCTGACGTCGGGCTCGTCGTCCACGTCCTCGTCGTCGCCCATCGGCACGTCCGCGTCCGGGGCGAGCAGGCCCTCGAAGCCGGAGTAGGCGGCATCGTGCTCGCCCTTGCGGAACCACGCCTGGATCCAGTCGGTGTCCAGGTCCGGGTGCGTGTGGGCGCCGGCGGAGTCGGCCACGCAGTGCACCGGCCAGGAGTGCACGTAGTCGGGCTCGTCGGAGAAGTGCGCCCCCGGGTCGATGTGCCAGTCCTGGGTGGCGGCCACGGCGGCGTACTCCCCGTGGTGGTTCTCGAGGTGCTCGGACACGGCGGCGGCCACCTCGGCGCCCCCGCTCACGGCGAGGGCCCCGCCCTCGCAGAAGTCGTTCTGCACGTCGACGACGATCAGTGCGGTTCTCATGGTGTTCCTCCTCGGCTCGGGTCCGGTCGGGTTGGTCGGGGCCGGACGGGGTCCGGCCGGGTCGGTGCGCCGCCGGCTCAGGCCGGGGCCTCCGGCCCGACCACGGTGGGGATGACGGGGTCGCCCTCGCTCAGCCGCCGGGCCGAGCGGGGCAGCTCGGCCACGGAGGCGGTGTGCCGCGCCCGGGCCCGGTCCACGCCAGCGGGCCCGGTCCACCCGTCGAGCAGCTCGCCGCGGTGGACGAACTCCTGGAGCAGGGGGCGGTCGTCGCCGTCATCGAGGGGGGCCCGGCCGATCCCGACCATCTCGTGGGTGGCGGTGCCGTGCTCGTCGCGGCGGCGCAGGGCGTGCTTGCGCCCGCCGACCGACACCTTGCCCGTGGCGGCCTTGGCCACGGGCTGCAGCTCGCCGGAGGAGTCCTCCCGCGCCACGAGCTTGTAGACCATCGAGGACGTGGGGGCGCCGGAGCCGGTGACCACCCGGGTGCCCACGCCGAACGCGTCGACCGGCGCGGCGTTGAGGGAGGCGATCGCGTACTCGTCCAGGTCCGAGGTGACGGTGATGCGGGTGTCCGGGTTGCCGAGCTCGTCGAGCAGGCCCCGCACCCACGCGGCCTGGGTGACGAGGTCGCCGGAGTCCAGGCGCACGCCGCCCAGCTCGGGCCCGGCGAGCTCGACGGCCTTCCGGACGGCGGTCTCGACGTCGTAGGTGTCCACGAGCAGGGTCGTGCCGCGACCCATCGACTGCAGCTGGGCGCGGAAGGCGTCCTCCTCGCTGTCGTGCAGCAGGGTGAAGGAGTGGGCGGCCGTGCCCACGGTCCGGATCCCGTAGCGGTAGCCGGCCTCGAGGTTCGACGTGGAGTCGAAGCCGCCGATCACCGCCGCGCGCGCCGCCGCGACCGCGGCCTCCTCGTGGGCCCGGCGCGAGCCCATCTCGATGCACGGACGGCCCGCCGCCGCGCCGACCATGCGCGACGCGGCCGAGGCCACCGCGCTGTCGTAGTTGAGCACGGACAGGATGTAGGTCTCGAGGACGCACGCCTCCGCGAACGACGCCTCGACCACGAGCACCGGCGAGGAGGGGAAGTAGGCCTCGCCCTCGGCGTAGCCGGAGATCGAGCCCGTGAACCGGAAGTCGGCCAGGTAGTCCAGGGTGGAGCGGTTGACCACCCCCGTCCCGGCGAGGAAGCGCAGCTGCTCGTCGTCGAAGCAGAAGTTCCCGAGGCCCTCGAGGAGGCGCCCGGTGCCCGCGACCACGCCGTAGCGGCGCCCGGCCGGCAGCCGCCGGGCGAAGACCTCGAACACGCTGCGCCGGTGCGCGGTGCCCGAGTGCAGGGCCGCCTGCAGCATGGTGAGCTCGTAGTGGTCGGTCATGAGGGAGGTGGGCGGCGGGGCCCACCGGTGGCTGCGCTGGTTCACGGGCACCACTCTAGCGACGCCGCCGGTGCGCCCGGCCCGCCGGACTCGCTACGATGGACGGACCATGCACTCCACCCTCTCCGCCGCCGTCCGCGCCGCGGCCACCGTTCACCCGGAGACCGGCACCCGGACCGCCGGGGAGACGTCGGCGTCCGCGGCGACCGAACGCCCCTGGAACGTGGTGGTCTGGGACGACCCGGTCAACCTCATGAGCTACGTGACCTACGTGTTCCGCTCCTACTTCGGCTACCCGGAGGACAAGGCCCGGGCGCTGATGCTGCAGGTCCACCAGCAGGGGCGCTCCGTCGTGGCCAGCGGCTCCCTCGAGGAGGCCGAGACCCACACGGCGGCCATGCACGGGTTCGGGCTGTGGGCCACCTTCGAGCAGGCGGGGGGCCGCTGATGGCGCAGGGGTTCCGGTCGACCCGGAAGGGCATCACCGCCCGGTTCGAGGACGCGGAGAAGGAGCTGCTGCAGAAGCTCTTCGCGGACGTGGCGCAGACCCTGGCGCCGGAGGAGCCGGTCTCGGAGGACCCGCTCGAGCGGATGCTCGGCGTGTCCGCGGACGCCTCCGCCCCGGAGGACTCCGCCCTGCGGAGGCTGCTGCCCGACGCCAGCCCCGACCCCGAGCGGGCGGCGGAGTTCCGCCGCTACACCGAGCGGGGGCTGCGGGAGGCCAAGATGGGCGCGCTCCGGCAGGCGGCCCTGGCGCTGGAGGCCCAGCCCGTGCGGCTGGACCCCGAGCAGGCGCAGGCCTTCGGCCGGGCGCTCAACGACGTCCGGCTGGTCCTGGCCGACCGGCTGGAGATCCGCAGCGAGGAGGACGCCGAGCGCGTGGGCCGCTACGACGACTGGTCCGCGATCGAGGACGTCGAGGCCTACATGTCATTGCTGTACAACTTCGTCTCGTGGCTGCAGGAGACCCTCATGGAGGCGCTGCTGCACGACCTGCCCCGGGGCTGACCGGGGACGACGCACCCGGGGGCCCGGGTGCATCGGCACCGTGACGCTGATCACGGCGCCACGGCAGCGGCGGGGTTTGGGGCGGCGGCACGCCCGGCACTAGGCTCTTGACGATATGCAGGATGACGACGTCTTCGGGTCCGGCGGCCGCGCCGCGCGCGGCCCCAACCCCGGTTCACCCATCGGCGTGTTCGACTCCGGGGTGGGCGGGCTCACCGTGGCCCGCGCCATCATCGACCAGCTGCCCCACGAGGAGATCGTCTACGTGGGCGACACCGCGCACGGACCCTACGGGCCGCTGCCGATCGCCGAGGTGCGGGCGAACGCCCTGCGGATCATGGACGAGCTCGTGGACTCCGGCGTGAAGCTGCTGGTGATCGCCTGCAACACGGCCTCGGCCGCGGTCCTGCGCGACGCCCGCGAGCGCTACACCCGGGTCTACGGCATCCCGGTGGTCGAGGTGATCCAGCCGGCGGTGCGCCGCGCGGTGGCCTCGACCCGCAACGGCCGGATCGGGGTGATCGGCACCGAGGCCACGGTCGGCTCCCGCGCCTACGACGACACCTTCGCCGCCGCCCCCCACCTGAGCATCGACTCGGTGGCCTGTCCCGCGTTCGTGGACTACGTGGAGGCGGGCGTCACCACGGGGCCCGGGCTGCTCGCCACGGCCCAGGGCTACCTGGACCCGCTCAAGGACGCGGGCGTGGACACCCTCGTCCTCGGCTGCACCCACTACCCCCTGCTCACCGGCGTCATCTCCTACGTCATGGGCGACTCCGTGACCCTCGTCTCCAGCGCGGAGGAGACGGCCAAGGACGTCTACCGGGCGCTCGTCGGGCACGGGCTCGAGCGGGAGCCGGGCCGGCCCGCCCGGCACGAGTTCCTCGCCACCGGCGACGCCGCGACCTTCGAGGTCCTCGCCCGGCGGTTCCTGGGCCCGGAGGTGGCGCGCGTGCGGCACACCAGCTCCGTGGCGGAGCAGTTCCCCACGGGCTCGCTCGCGCGGATCACCCCGGAGATGATCGGGGGCTCCGGCACCCCCGCTCCCTGAGCAGCCCCCGCGGCCGGAGCGGCCGCTGTCCCACCGGATCCCCTGGAAGGCCTTGGCCCATGAAACTCACCATCATCGGATGCACCGGATCCTTCGCGGGTCCGGACTCCCCGGCGTCCTGCTACCTGGTCAGCGGCGAGGACGCCGAGGGTCGGACCTGGCGGGTCCTGCTGGACATGGGCAACGGCGCCCTGGGCGTCCTGCAGCGCCACCTGGACCTGCACGACATCGACGCCGTGCTCGTCAGCCACCTGCACCCGGACCACTGCATCGACCTCGCCGGGCTGCACGTCGCGGTCAAGTGGGACCCGCGGGGCTGGGGCGGGGCGCGGATCCCGCTGTGGGCGCCCTCCGGGATCCACGAGTACCTCAGCAACACCCACGGGCTGCCCCTCGAGCCGGGCATGCACGGGGAGTTCGAGTTCCACGCCTGGGCGCCGGAGGAGCCCGTGCGGATCGGGCCGTTCACGGTCACGCCCTACCTGGTCCAGCACCCCACCCCCGAGCCCTACGCCCTGCGCATCGACTACGACGGGGTGCTGGGCCCCAGCACCCTGACCTACTCCGGGGACACCGACGCGTGCGACGCCCTGGTGCGCGCCGCCCGCGACGCCGACGTCTTCCTCTGCGAGGCCGCCTACCACGAGGGGCGCGACGACGCCCTGCGCGGCATCCACCTCACCGGCCGGTGCGCCGCCGAGGCGGCCCGCGACGCCGGCGCCGGCAAGCTGCTGCTCACCCACCTGCCCGTCTGGAACTCCCCGGCGCTGGCCCTCGAGGAGGCCGGGGAGGTCTTCGAGGGGCCCATCGGCCTGGCCGAGCCCGCCCACACCTACCGCATCGTCCGGCACAGCAGCGGCCGTCCCGCGGCCGCCGTCGGACCGTGAGCCCCACCGCTGCGGGACAGGGGTCCCCGCCCGGGACCGAGGGGTAAGGTGGAGCCCATGGATTCCCCCGTCGACACGACCGCGCAGGCCCCTTCGACCCCGGGGGCGATCCGGGCGGACGGCCGTTCGCCCGACGAGCTGCGACCCATCACCATCACCCGCGGCTGGTCCCAGCAGGCGGAGGGCTCCGCGCTCATCGAGTTCGGCAGCACCCGGGTGCTGTGCACCGCCTCCGTGACGGAGGGCGTCCCGCGCTGGCTCAAGGGGGAGGGCCGCGGCTGGGTGACCGCCGAGTACGCGATGCTCCCGCGCGCGACCTCCACCCGCTCCGCCCGCGAGTCCGTGAAGGGCAAGATCGGCGGGCGCACCCACGAGATCTCCCGGCTCATCGGCCGGTCCCTGCGCTCGGTCATCGACCTCTCCGCCCTGGGCGAGAACACCGTGGTCCTCGACTGCGACGTCCTCCAGGCCGACGGCGGCACCCGCACCGCAGCCATCACCGGCGCCTACGTGGCGCTCGCGGAGGCCGTCAGCTGGGCGCGGGCCGAGGGCCTGATCGCCCGGCGCGCCCAGCCGCTCACCGACACCGTCGCCGCCGTGTCCGTCGGGATCATCGACGGCGTGCCGATGCTCGACCTCCCCTACGTCGAGGACGTGCGGGCCGAGACCGACATGAACGTGGTCGTCACCGGCTCCGGTGACTTCGTGGAGGTCCAGGGCACCGCGGAGGGCGCCCCGTTCGACCGCGACGAGCTGGACGCCCTGCTCGACCTCGCGCTCGCGGGCTGCGCCCAGCTGACCCAGATCCAGGTGGAGACCCTGCGGGAGGGGGACGGTGCCTGAGCACGACGGCGCCCGCGTGGTCCTGGCCACCCACAACGCCGGCAAGCTGGCCGAGCTGCGGGAGATGATCGCCGCCGCGCTGCCCGGCGCGGACGTCGAGCGGCTCGTGGTGGACGCCGCCGCGGCGGGCGCCCCCGACGTCATCGAGGACGGCACCAGCTTCGAGGCCAACGCCCTGCTCAAGGCCCGCTCCGCGGCCGCCGCGACCGGGCTGCTCGCCGTGGCCGACGACTCCGGCCTGGCCGTCGACGTGCTGCACGGGGCCCCCGGGATCTTCTCCGCCCGGTGGTCCGGGCGGCACGGCGACGACGCCGCCAACCTGCGGCTGCTGCTCGAGCAGCTCTCCGACATCCCCAACGCCCACCGCGGCGCGCAGTTCGTGTGCGCCGCCGCGCTCGCGACCCCGGACGGGCGGGAGCACGTGGAGACCGGGGTGCTGCGCGGCACGCTGTTGCGCGCACCGGTGGGGGACGGCGGCTTCGGCTACGACCCCGTCCTGCTCCCCGAGGGCTCCGACCGCTCCGTCGCCCAGCTCACGCGCGCGGAGAAGAACGCCGTCAGCCACCGGGGCCGCGCCATGCGAGCCCTGCTCCCGCACCTCGTGGCCGCGCTCCGCGCGGACGCCGCCGCCGTCCCCGACTGACCCGCCCGGACCGAGGAAGTTGCCCATGCCCTGGTCGTCGCTCCACCACCTGCCGTTCGCCGGCGCCGTCGAGGCCGTCCTGGCCGAGGCCGGGATGCGCTCCGACCGCGGCGAGTGGGAGGTCCACGCGGGCGGGTCCGCCCACGTGGTGGTGAACGTGGGGCACGTGATCTCCGTGCGGATCGCCAAGAACGCGACCGTCTGCGAGCACGTCGAGCGGCGCACGGAGGTCCTGCGGCGGCTGCCCCGCTTCTCGTTCGCGACCCCCCGGCCGCTCACGGGGGTGGTGTTCTCGCACGGCTACACGGGGGTGGGGCTCACCTGGCTGCCCGGGTTCCCGCACCCGCCCGGGCAGGGGGACCCGGCCGCGCTGCACCGGGTGCTGACCGAGCTGGCGGAGGTCGACGCCTCCGGCTTCGCCCGGTACCTGGACCGGCCCGGCCAGCACTGGGGCGGGCACCGCCGCCGGCACGTGCTCATCGACGAGGTCATCCCGCGGCTGCTGCCCCGCAACCAGGACGCCGCGCTGCAGGCCGTGACGGAGCTCGCCGCGCTGCCGACGGTGGCCCCCAGCCTGGTGCACGGGGACCTCATGGGCCACAACATGCTCTGGAACGGGGAGGAGCTGACCGGCGTCATCGACTGGGACCACGCCTGCCTCTCCGACCCCGCGCACGACGCCGCGTCCCTCGGGCTGTGGTACGGGTGGGACGTCCTGCGGGCCGCCGTGTCCGAGGCGGTCTACGAGCGGGCGCTGCTGCACGCGCGGACCTTCCCGCTGCAGGCCGTCGCGTACGCGCTGCACCACGACCTCGACACCGCCCAGGTCAACCAGTCCATCGCCCGGGCGGACGACTGGATCGAGACCAACCTGCGCGGCGTCTCCGCCTGAGCCGGGGCAGTAGGCTGTTCCGGTGCCGTTCTCCGCTTCCCCCGACACGACCGCTGACACGACCGCCGCCGCGTCCCCGTCCGCCGCGTCCTCCCTCGACTTCACCGCGATCGACTTCGAGACCGCCAACCGCTTCATCGGCTCGCCCTGCGCGGTCGGACTGGTCCGGGTCCGAGGCGGGGTGGTGGTGGAGGAGCGCTCCGCGTACATGCGGCCCCCGCGCACCTGCGCCGACTTCGACCCCGGCAACGTCCGGATCCACGGGATCACCGAGCGCACGGTCGCGGACCACCCGGTCTTCGACGAGCTGTGGCCGCGGATCGAGGACTGGATCCTCGAGGAGGACGCCGACGAGCTGGTCGTGGCGCACAACGCGGCCTTCGACATGGGCGTGATCCGCGCCGCCTGCGCGGAGACGGGCACCCGCCACGCCCCGCTGGCCTACGCGTGCAGCCTGGCACTGGCCCGGCGCGGCTACGACCTGCCGTCCTACGCGCTGCCGCGGGCGGCCGAGGCCGCCGGGGTCCCGCTGGACCGCCACCACGACGCCCTCGAGGACGCCCGGGCGTGCGCGGGGATCGTGGTGGACCTCGTACGCCGCTCGGGGGCGGGCACGGTCGGCGCGCTGCTCGCCGGCTCCGGCCTGAGCGTCAGGCGCCTGGCGCCCCGACTTCCCTGAGCCAGCGCTCGGCGGCCTCGGCCACCGCGTCCCGGGCGTCCAGCGCGGCGAGCCACCCCGGGGGCAGCGCGGCCGTCCCGAGCGCGGCGCCCGTGACGGCCCCGGCGATCGCGGCCGTCGAGTCCGAGTCGCCGCCGTGGGCCGCGCCCAGGCTCACGGCGCGCCGGAACACCGACTGCGGATCCGCGGCCGCCGCGTCCTCGACCTCGGCGCGCAGGGCCGCGTAGAGCCCGACGGCCAGCGCCTCCGGCGCCGTCCAGCCCTCGCCGAGCAGGCCGGTGAGCGCGTCGGGGGCCAGGGCCTCCCGCTCGGCGGCGCGCACGGCGTCGTCGAGCCGGGCGAGGGTCTCGGCGACCGGGCGCGTGAGGTTCCCGGCGGTCTCGCGGGCCGCCGCGACCGCGGCGGCGACCGGCCGCTCCGTGCCCTCCCTGCGGGCCCGGACGGCGGCGTGGACCGTGAACCCGTAGACGGCCGCGGCGGTCTGCGCCTCGGGGTGCCCGTGCGTCACCGCGGCCCCGTTGATCGCCAGCGGCGCGAGGGTGCGCCACCCCACGTGCGGGAGCAGGCCGAACGGGGCGGAGCGCATCACCGTTCCGCAGCCCTTGGCGTCCGGCAGCAGCGGCCGCTCGACCTCGCCCATCCGCCCGCTCCGCAGCGCCTCCAGCACCGCGCCGCCCGGTCCGCGGACGGCGTGCAGGACCTCGTAGTCGTCGAGGCGGCGCGGCAGGGGCCGCGGCGCCTCCGCCGGGTAGGGGACGTCCTGCGTGCGCAGCCAGCGCAGGTAGGCCAGCCACAGGCAGGCCGTCTCGTCGGCGGGCTGGCCGTCGTTCGCCCACTCGACGACCTCCTGGAGGGCGTCCAGGGTGTAGAGGGTCAGCTGGGTGTCGTCGGAGATCTGCAGCCGCGCCGCGGGGCCGTCCGTCCCGTCGAGGCCCGCGAGACCGTCCGGTCCGTGGCGCTCGGCGAGGCGGGGGTACGGGTCGGTCCCGACCCGGTAGCCGATCGCGTCCCCGAGGGCCCCGCCCAGCAGGGCGGCGCGCACGGAGTCGGCGTACTCGGGCCAGGCGGGGTCCAGGCCGGCGTCGGGGCGGAGGAGGGGTGCGGGCATGCGGTCAGTGTAGTCGGCGGCCGGTCCGCACCGGAGCGTCCTGCCGGGCCCCCCGGGCGTCTGTGGTTGCATGGCACGGGTGGCGCCCCCTGACCGCCACGGCGCCCGCCCGTGCCGGCACGACCCTCCGAGGAGAACCCGATGACCGAGAACGTCCACGGCCCCGCCGCGCGCCCCGGCGCCGACGGACCGGCGCACGGCAGCACCCCCGCCGGGAGCCCCTCCGGCACCCCCGGCGGCCACCGGGCCCCGGCGCCGGCCGGCATCGCGGCCCCCGTGCCCGCCGCCGCCCGCAAGGACCCGGCCCCGGAGGCCGGGCCGGGCCCCTCCGCACCGGCGCGGTGGGCCGCGGAGTTCGGGGGCACGGCGCTGCTCGTCTTCGCCGGGCTGGGCACGGGCATGTTCGCCACCGAGGTCGTGGACTCCGCGCTGGGCTTCGGCCTCGGCCTGCTCGCCGCGGTCGTCGCGTTCGGCCACGTCTCCGGCGGGCACTTCAACCCGGCGGTGACGCTGGCCGCGGTCGTCGCGGGGCGCACCTCCCCGGTGCCCGCGATCGGCTACGTGGTGGCCCAGGTGCTGGGCGCGCTGAGCGCCGCCGGCGTCCTGTGGGCGGTGCTGATGACGCTGCTGGACGCCGCCACCACCGCCCAGGTGCTCGGGGCCGTCTCCAACGGCTTCGGCGCGAACTCCAGCTCGCAGGCGGGGTGGACCACCGTGCTGCTGGTCGAGTTCGTCGCCACCGCGCTCCTCGCCCTCGTGGTGCTCGGCTCGACCGCGCCCCGCGCCAACGCCGTCCTCGCCCCGGTGGCCATGGCCGCGGCGCTGGCCTTCCTGCTCACGATCACCGCGCCGTTCGACGGCGGATCGCTGAACCCGGCCCGCTCCTCCGGGGCCGCCGTGGTCGCCGGGGCGTCCCACCTCCCGCAGCTGTGGCTCTTCTGGGCGGCGCCGCTGCTCGGCGGCCTCGTCGCCGGGCTCGCCCACCGCGCGGCGGGCCTCACCCGCCCGCGCCCCGGCGCCCGGGCGGACGCCGCCCGGGCGGAGGCCGGCACGGCGGACGCCGCGGTCCCGGGCGACCCGCGCCCGGAGGACCCCACCCACCAGCCGTGAGCCGCGGTCCTGCCGTGTCCGGCGGGGCCGCTAGATTGACCGCATGCGATTCCTCCACACCTCCGACTGGCACCTCGGCCGCTCGTTCCACGGCCAGGGCACCCTGGAGGTGCAGCGGGCCGTGCTCGACGAGCTGACGGGCTGGGTCCGTGAGCACCGCGTCGACGTCGTGCTGGTCGCCGGGGACGTCTACGACCAGGCCCAGCCCCGCGCGGAGGTCGTGGAACTGCTGGGCCGGGCGCTGGCCGACCTGCGGGCCGCCGGCGCCCGGCTCGTGCTCACGAGCGGCAACCACGACTCCGCGGCGCGCCTGGGCTTCGGCGGGCCGCTGCTGGAGCCGGGCGGCGTGCACCTGCGGACCCGGGTGGAGGACGTCGACCGGCCCGTGGTGCTGCCCGACCCCGCCGGGGGCACCGTGCTCGTCTACGGGGTCCCGTACCTCGAGCCGCGCGCCGTCGCCGGCGCCCTGGACGCCGAGCCCGACCACCCCTCCGTGACGGCCGCCGCCCTGGACCGCGTCCGGGCGGACGCCGCCCGGCGCCGCACGGAGCTGCCGGGGCCCGTGGCCGTGGTCGTGCTCGCCCACACCTTCGCGTCCGGGGCGGCCGAGTCCGACTCGGAGCGCGACCTCAACGTGGGCGGGCTCGGCACCGTCCCGCCGTCCGTCTTCGCCGGGGCCGACTACACGGCCCTGGGCCACCTGCACCGCCGCCAGGCCGTGACGGACACGGTGCGCTACAGCGGCTCCCCGGTGGCGTACTCCTTCTCCGAGGCCGGGCACGCCAAGGGCGCCTGGCTCGTGGACCTGGAGCCCGGGGCCGCCCCCGAGGCCCGCGCCCTCGACCACCGGCACGGCCACCGGCTCGCCCGCCTGCGCGGCACCCTCGCGGAACTGCTCGCGGACCCCGCTCTCGCCGTGCACGAGGACGCCCTCTGCCAGGTGGTGCTGACCGACGAGCACCGCCCGCCGCACCCGATGGACACGGTCCGCTCCCGCTTCCCGCGCACCCTCGAGCTGCGCTTCGAGCCCGCCGGCGCCCCGCCGGAGCGGGACCGCAGCTACGCGGCCCGGGTGGCGCGCGCCGAGAGCCCGCTCGAGGTGTGCTCGGCCTTCTACGAGCACGTCCGCCGCCGCCCCGTGGCCGACGACGAGGCGCGCGTGCTGGGCTCCGCGGTGGAGAGCGTCCGCGCCGGGGAGGCGCCGGCATGAGACTGCACCGCCTGGAGATCACGGCGTTCGGGCCCTTCGCGGGGCACGAGAGCATCGACTTCGAACCCCTCAACGCGTCCGGGCTGTTCCTGCTCAACGGTGTCACCGGCGCCGGCAAGACCAGCGTGCTGGACGCCCTGTGCTTCGCCCTCTACGGCTCCGTGCCCGGCGGACGGGCCCGCAACGCCCTGCGCAGCCACCACGCGGGGCCCACCGCCGCGCCCGAGGTCGAGCTCGAGTTCACGGCGGCCGGCCGCCGCTTCCGGCTCACGCGCACCCCGTACTGGGAGGTGCCGTCGGCGCGGGCCGCCTCCGGCACGGCCGTCCGCCAGCCCAAGGCCCTGCTGATGGAGCGCGGCGACGACGGCGCGTGGGTGTCCCGGGCCACGCGGCTCGACGACGTCGGGGAGCAGGTCCGCGAGGTCGTGGGCCTGTCCGTGGAGCAGTTCACCCAGGTGATCCTGCTGCCCCAGGGGGAGTTCGCGGAGTTCCTGCGCGCGAGCTCGGGCGACCGCGAGGCGGTGCTCAAGAGACTCTTCGGGACGGCCTTCTACGAGCGCGTCCAGGAGGAGTTGGCCGCCCGGTCCCGGGCCGCCCGGGCGGCTGCGGAGGCCGCGGCGGCTGACGTGGCCCGGCTGGTCCGGGACGCGGAGCGGGAGCTGGTGCAGCTGCGCGGGCTCGACCCCGCCGGGCCGCCGGACCCGGACCCCGGCCAGGACGGCGACCCCGGCCAGTTCGATCCCGGCCAGTTCGACCCCGGTCGGGGCGGCACACCGGATGCCGCCGGTCCGGACGCCGCCGGTTCGGCCGTCGCCGCGGCACGAGCCCGCGTGCTCGCGGCGCAGTCCCGGGCCCTGGCGGCCCACGGCGAGCTCGACGCCCGGCTCGCGGACGCCGAGCGGCACGCGGCGGGGCTGCGGGAGGAGCAGCGGCTGCGGCAGCGCCTCGACGGACTGCGGGCCGAGGAGGCCGAGCTCGAGCAGCTGCGGCCCGGGACCGAGCAGGACCGCGCCGCCCTGCAGCGGCACCGGGCCGCGGTGCCGCTGCGCGTGGTCCTGGACGCCCGGCGCCGGGCCCACGACGGGCTCGCGGCCGCCGGGGAGGACCTGGCCACGGTCGTGGGGGAGCTCGGTGCCGACGAGATCCTGCGCACAGCCGCGGCCGCGCTGCCGGCGGAGCACGGGACGTCCCTCCGCGAGACCCTCGCCGGGCACGGGGCCCCCTCGCCGGGCCTGCGCTCGGCCGCCGACCAGGCGCTCGCCGCGGTGCGGCAGGCCCGGCGGCGCGAGCCCGAGCTCGCCCGGCTCGTGGAGGAGACCGCCGCCCTGCGGACCGCGGTGGCCGAGACCGAGCGCGCCCGCGCGGAGCACGAGGAGCGCGCCGCGCTCCTGGCGGTCGAGCGCGAGGCCCTGCTCCGGCGGACCGCCGAGCTCGCCCCCCGCGCCGAGCGCGCCGCCGAGCTCGCCCGGACGGCCGCGGACGCCGCCGCGGTCCTGACGGCCTCGCGGGAGCTCCGGGCCGCCGGCGCGCGGGAGACCCGGCACCGGGAGGACTACCGCGAGGCCGAGCACGCGCGGCGCACGACGGCCCGGGAGTCCGAGCTGCTCCAGCAGCGACGGTTCGAGCAGGCGGCAGGGCTGCTCGCCGCCGGCCTCGAGGCGGGCGCGCCGTGCCCGGTGTGCGGCAGCGCCGAGCACCCTGCCCCCGCGGAGACCGGGGACGCGGCCGCCGTCACCGACGAGGCCCTGCGGGCGGCACTGGCCCGCCGGGACGCCGCCGCGGAACGGGCCGAAGCGGCGCGCCGGGAGCACGAGGCGAGCCACGACGCCGTCGTCCGCCTCCGGGCCGGCGGCGCCACGGACGACCTCCCCGGCGCGGAGTCGGCCGCCCGGGACGCCGCCGCGGCGGCGGACGCCGCGGCCGCGGCCGAGCGCGAGCTCACCGGGGCCCGGACCGGGCTGGACCGGGTCCAGGCGGCGCGGGAGCGAGCGGAGCAGGACCGGCACGGGAGCGAGGTGGCGCTGTCCACGGCGCGGGCCCGGCTTGAGCGGACCGTGGCGCAGCACGGCGCCCTGGCGGCCGAGCTGAGCGCCGCCGCCGGGGGCTTCGGGGACCTCTCGGGCAAGGAGGCGGCCGTGCACCGGCTCGTCGCCGCGCTGTCCCGACTCGCCGATGCGCACGACCGGCACGAGCGCGCCCGGCACGCGGCCGAGGACGCCGGCGCGCAGCTGGCCACGGCCCTGGCGGAGTCGTCCTTCGCAGGGGAGGACGAGCTCTCCGCGGCCCTTCTCACCCCCGCCGAGGCCGGGCAGCGGCAGCAGCGGGTCGACGACGCCGACGCCCGCGTCCTGCGGGTGGCCGCCGGGCTGGGGGCCCCCGAGCTCGCCGCGGTGCTCGGGCAGGAGAGCTCCGGCGCGCCCGCGCCCACCCCGGACGAACTGGCGGCGGCGCAGACCCGACTCGACGACCTGCGGGCGCAGCGGGACAGGAGCACCGGCCGGCTCGCGGGGCTCGCGGGCCTGCTCGACCGGCTGGCCGCCCTGGCCGCGGAGGCTGCGACGGCCGACGCCGCGGCCGTCGCGACCGCCGCCGGAGCGGCCGTGCTGCGGGGCCTCGCCGACACCGCCAACGCGACCTCCTCGGACAACGCGCTGCGGATGACCCTCAACTCGTTCGTGCTGGCCGCCCAGCTCGAGGAGGTCGCGGCCGCGGCCTCCGTCCGGCTGGAGCGCATGACGGGCGGCCGCTACCGGATCGTGCACACGGACGCCAAGGACGGCGGGCGCAAGTCCGGGCTGGGCCTGCAGATCGAGGACGCGTGGACGAACGCCCGCCGGGGGACCGAGTCCCTGTCCGGGGGGGAGACGTTCATGGCCTCCCTGGCCCTGGCCCTCGGCTTGGCGGACGTGGTGCAGGCGCAGGCGGGCGGCGTGGAGATCGACACGCTGTTCGTGGACGAGGGCTTCGGCAGCCTCGACGAGGAGACGCTCGAGGAGGTCATGGACACCATCGACGGACTGCGCGAGCGCGGGCGGGTGATCGGGCTCGTCTCCCACGTCCAGGAGATGAAGTCGCGGATCCCCCAGCAGATCCGGGTGCACCGTTCGCCGCGGGGGTCGACGCTTTCCGTCATCGGCTGAGCCCCGGGACTAGGCTGGTGCCCTGCCCCGGCCCCCACCGGAAGGAACCGGAAGCCCCTCGTGAGCAGCACGCGCGCCCCCGAACCGCTCGGCGGGATCAGCATGGCCACCCGCTCGCCGCTGGCCGACTCCCGCGAGCTCGCGGCCGTCAGCGGCGCCCTCTACCCGGTGCTGACCCTGCTCGTGCG
The DNA here is from genome assembly GCF_040981185.1 of Kocuria sabuli. NCBI lineage: Bacteria > Bacillati > Actinomycetota > Actinomycetes > Micrococcales > Micrococcaceae > Kocuria > Kocuria sabuli. The sequence continues at coordinate 250,558 of NZ_JAVHZE010000001.1, read as the reverse complement.
CCTGCCCCAGACCATGGTGCCCCTGGGGGTGCTCACCACGGTGGCCCTGATCTCCGGGTCACCGGCGCTCGGCACCCTGTGCGCCGGGGCGGTGACGCTCGGCTCGGCCCTGTGCGGCCTCGCCATGGGCGCGGCCGCCTCGTGGCGGGGGCGCCAGGTCGGGCTCGCCCTGCTCACCCTCGCCAACCCGGTGGCGGTCTGGTGGCTCGTCCGGCTGCTCCCCGGGGCCTCCGCCGCGCCCGACGCCGACGCCGCCCGGCTCGCGCTCCCGTGCCTGCTGGCCGGCCTGGTCCTGCCGCAGATGGGCGTGGTCTGCCGGCTGCGCTGGTGGTCGCTGCTCGAGCGGGACTCCCGGCCCGACCTCTTCGACACGGCGCTGCGCCACGAGAGCGTGATGGACTCCCTCGCCACGGTCCTGGCCGCCGCGATCACCGGCCTCGTGGTCGTGACGCTCGGGCCGGCCGCCGTGCTGGCGCTCGCGGCGGCCCTCACGCTCGCGGGCACCACGGTGTTCCTGCTGCACTGCTCCGCCCGGCTGCCGCGCAGGGCCCTGCACTTCCGCGACCCCGTCCCGCCCGGGCTCACCCGGGCGGCCCGCCGCCGCCGCCGCCGGATCACGCAGCTCCGGCTGCTCCCCGTGGTGGGCATGGGCGCCCTGGGCGCGCTGCTCGGCTCGATCCTGGGCGCCGTCGTCGTCTTCGCGACCTCCGTGGACGCGGTGGTGTCGGTCAGCTGGCTCTACGCCGTCACGGGACTGACCTCGGCGGGCGCAGCGGTGCTGGCCTCCGCCCGCACGGAGGAGCTGCGGCTCTGGAACCGCTGGGTGGGAGCGTCCGCCGCAGCGGTGCTCGCCTCAATGCTCCTGACCCTCCCGGACGACTCCGTGGGCATGGTGCTGGTCCTGGCGATGGTCGGGCTGACCACCGGTCCCAGCCTCGTGGCGGTCTACGAGATCGCGCGGCTGGTGGCGCCCAGCTCCCGGGTCACGGCCCTCACCACGGTGATGACCGCCGCGATGAGCGTGGGGCTCACGGTGGGCCTCGTCCTCTCCGGATGGTTCGGGGAGTCGTGGGGCTACCGGAGCGCGGCCCTCTTACCCGTCGGCTCCGCGGCCCTCCTGCTGGCCAGCGCCCTGGGCTTCGTCCACCGCTGGCGGCGCACCGCCCTCGACGACGCCTGAGTCCCGCCGGGCCCGGTGCCGGGCCCGGCGGGACGGCGGGCGGCTCAGTGGCCGCGGTCGATCCACTCCTGCAGGTGCGGGGCCTCGGCCCCGATCGTGGTGGTGTCCCCGTGGCCGGTGAGCACCTCCGTGGCCGGCGGCAGGGTGAGCAGCCGGTCCCGGATGGAGCCGACGATCGTGGGGAAGTCCGAGTACGAGCGTCCCGTGGCCCCGGGTCCGCCGGCGAAGAGGGTGTCCCCGGAGAACAGGATCCCGGACTCGCCCAGGTCCGGGGCGGAGAAGCACACCGAGCCCGGGGAGTGCCCGGGGGTGTGCAGCACGGTCAGGGTGACCGCGCCCACGGTGAACTCGTCCCCGTCGGCCAGCTCGGCGTGGAAGGCGGTGTGCGGGTAGACCTGCTCCCACAGCATCGTGTCGGCCGGGTGCAGGTGGATGTTCCCGCCGACCTGGCCGGCGACCTCCTTCACGGAGCGGATGTGGTCGTCGTGGGCGTGGGTGAGCAGGATCGCCACGACGTCTCGTCCCGCCACGGCCTCGACGACCTTCTGCGGGTCGTGGGCGGGGTCGAGGACCACGCACTGCTCGTCGTCGCCGACGATCCAGACGTTGTTCTCCACCTCCCACGTGCCTCCGTCCAGGGAGAACGTCCCCGCGGTGACCAGCCGCTCCACCCGCACCGGGCCGGTGGCCCGCCGGGTCGGCACGGCCCCGTGGTCGTCCGGGTACGTCCGCTGCCGGGCGGGAAGGGCGTCCCCGTCGTGGGCCGCCGCGGCCGGGTCGGGCACGGGTCCCTCGCCGGTGGAGCCGGGAGTGGGGCCGGGGGCGCTCATCGGGTGGCCCCGGCGGCGGGGGCGATCTCGACGACGGAGCGCAGGACCTTGCCGGCGGTCATCCTCTCGAACGCCGGTTCCACCTCCTCGATGCCGATCCGCTCGCTCACGAACCCGTCCAGGTCCAGCCGGCCCAGACGGTACTGGTCGACCAGCATCGGGAAGTCCCGCGACGGCAGGGTGTCGCCGTACCAGGCGGACTTGATCGCCCCGCCGCGGCCGAACACCTGGTCCAGCGGGATCTCCCAGGTGGTGCCCGGGGCCGGGACGCCGACCAGCACCATCCGCCCGGCCAGGTCCCGGGCCTCGAACGCCTGCCGGAAGGTGGGAGCGATGCCGACCGCGTCGATCACCACGTCGGCGCCGAACCCGTCGGTGAGCTCCCGGATCGCGGCCACCGGCTCCTGCTGCCTGCTGTTGACCGTGTGGGTGGCCCCGAACCGCCGGGCGGTCTCGAGCTTCTCGTCGTCGATGTCCACCGCGACGATCGTGGTCGCGCCCGCCAGGGCGGCCCCGGCGATCGCGGCGGTGCCGACGCCGCCGCAGCCGATCACGGCCAGCGACTCCCCGCGCTGGACGCCGGCGGTGTTGAGCACGGCCCCGATCCCGGCCATCACCCCGCAGCCGAGCAGGCCCACGGCGGCGTACTGGTGCTCCTGCAGCTCGCCCTCGATCTTCGTGCACTGGCCGGCGGCCACCAGGGTCTTCTCGGCGAAGGCACCGATGCCCAGGGCGGGGGAGAGCTCGGTGCCGTCGGCCAGGGTCATCTTCCGGGTGGCGTTGTGGGTGGCGAAGCAGTACCAGGGCCGGCCCTTCCGGCAGGCCCGGCACTCGCCGCACACGGCGCGCCAGTTGAGGATCACCTTGTCCCCGACGGCCACCTCGGTCACCCCCTCACCGATCGCGGACACGATCCCGGAGGCCTCGTGGCCGAGGAGGTAGGGGAAGTCCTCGCCCACCGCCCCGACCTTGTAGTGCAGGTCCGTCTGGCACACCCCGCAGGTGAGCACGTCCACCAGCGCCTCCCCGGGCCCGGGGTCCGGCACCAGGATGGTCTCCAGGGTGGCCGGTTCGTTCTTCGCCTTGACGACGACTGCTCTGACCTCGTGCATGGGGCACGGTCCTTTCTGCGGACGACATGACGGTTCCGGTCCGGAACCCCGCTCCCAGTCTAGGGAAGCACGGCAGGGGGGCATCGGGGCCCCGGTGCTGCTCCGGAGAGCCACGGCGACCCGCCGCGCGGGCCGTGCCCGGGCAGGCCCACGCCGCCGGGGGAGAGCCCGCGGCCTCGAGGTCGTGGGCCGCGTCCGTGCGCACCCGCCCCGGGAACGCCGCAGCGGCGGACCCGTGGCTCAGCACCACGGGTCCGCCGCTGCGGTTCCCACGGAGCTCCTCGAGCTCCAGGGGGCCGGGCGGTCCCGGATCAGGAGGCGGAGGAGGAGCCGCCCTTGCCGGAGGTCCCGGCGCCGTCGGAGTCGCCGGAGTCCTCCCCGGAGGAGTAGTCGATGTGCTCGTGCTCGAGGCGCAGCTTGCGCCCCTGGTCGACGAGCTTCTCCTCCTTCTTCTCCTGCTTGTCGATCTGGCGGGTGTCCCGCGGCGGCAGCTGGATGGTCTCCTCGGCCTTGATCCCGCCCTGCAGCTCGCGGCCGCGCTCGACCTCGGCGTCGATCTCCGCGCCCAGCAGCAGCACGTTGTTGATGATCCACAGCCCCAGCAGCAGGATGATGACCGAGCCGATGATGCCGTAGGTGGCGTTGTAGGAGGCGAAGTTGATCACGTACCAGGTGAACGCGGCCGCGGCCAGCGCGGCCACGATCAGGGCGACGATCGAGCCCATGCTGATCCAGCGGAACTTCGGCTGCTCCACGTTCGGGGTGAAGTAGTACAGGATCGCGATGAGCACGATCGCCAGCGCGACGACGACCGGCCACTTGGCGATGTTCCAGACGGTCACGGCGGTCGTGCCGAGCCCGATGAGGTCGCCCACCCACTGGGCGATGCCACCGGAGAGCAGGAGCATGAGCATGATCAGCACCACGACGAGCACCAGGACCAGGGTCACGAGGATGTTCATCGGCCGCAGCTTCCAGACCGGCCGGCCCTCCTCGACCTCGTAGATCCGGTTCATGGCCCGGCCGAACGCCCCGGTGTAGCCGGAGGCGGTCCACAGGGCGCCGAGCAGACCGGTGAACAGGGCGATCCCGGCGCCGGTGCTGGTGGTCAGGTTGTTGATGGGTTCCCGGAGCAGGTCGACGAGCGCCGCCGGCGCGTAGTCACTGAGGAAGTTCGTGATGGCCTGGGTCGTGGCCTCGCCCTGGCCGAACACGCCGAGCAGGGAGACGATGGCCAGCAGGGCCGGGAAGAGGGAGAGCACCGCGAAGTACGTCAGCGACGCGGCGAGGTCGGTGCAGTCGTCCTTGGAGAACTCGGAGAGCGAGCGCTTGAGGATGTAGCCCCACGCGGGCTTGCTCAGCTCGGTCGGGCTGTCCGGCTTGCGGCTGTCCTCGGGGTCCGGGGCGGTGCGCTCCTTGGACCGGCTGTCCTGGGTGGTGTCCTGGGCCATGCTGCGCGTCCTTCGGGGTCGGCCGCCGGGTGGGGGCGTGAGCTCCGGCCGGCGGCGGGGGCATATGGGGGATGTCTCGTGGATCAGTGTACTGACGATCGCGTCCGTGGGCGACAATGGTCCGGGCGGACCGCGGGTCCGGCCGACATCCCACCTGATCAGGAGGCCCCTCGTGCCCACCACCCGGCGCACCGTCTCCGCGGAGGTCGACTTCGCGTCCGAGACCGATCACCTGGCGGTCTTCTCGCTCGCCGCCGCCCGGGCCGGCGGGCGTCCCCATCCCGGGGAGCGCCTGAGCCTGCGCGCCGACGGCCGGGAGGTTCCGCTCGAAACCGCCCAGGACCTGCACGGCACCCGGCTGCACCTGGCCCGCGTGCCGGGCGGCACACGGTGCACCGTCTCCTACGAGCTCACCCTCGACGGCGCGGGAGCCCCGCCGCCGGCGGAGCCCGTCGACGTGGTCCGCTACACCCGCCCGAGCCGCTTCTGCCCGTTCGACGAGATGGCCGGCACCGCCGACGCCCTCTTCCCGGGGGCCCGCGGCGGTGGGTACGGGACCCTCCAGCGGGTCCGGGACTGGGTGCACGAGAACCTGGACTACGTGGCGGGCTCGTCGACGGCCACGGACACGGCCGTGCAGACCTTCCTCACCCGCCAGGGGGTCTGCCGGGACTACGCCCACCTGCTGATCACCCTGCTGCGGGCGCTCGGGGTCCCGGCGCGGCTGGTGTCGGTCTACGCGCCCGGGCTGTCCCCCATGGACTTCCACGCGGTGGTCGAGGCGTGGCACGACGGCGCGTGGTACGTCCTGGACGCCACCGGGCTCGCTCCCCGGTCGGAGTTCGTGCGGATCGCCACCGGCGCCGACGCCTCCGAGACGGCGTTCCTGACCACCCTCCAGGGGCAGATCACGCTGGGGGAGATGCGGGTCGCCGCGGAGTCCTCCGCGGACGTGCCCGAGGACCCGGAGGTCAGGGTGGTCCTCCCGCTGCCCGCCTGACGGCCCGGGCGGGTCAGAGGGAGTTGACGGCCTCCCGGAGGCGGTCGGCGAGCCGGGTGAGGATGCGCAGCTCCTCGGGGTCCAGGCCGGCGGACATCAGCTCGTGCACGTGCAGCCGGAACTGCTCGGCGATCTGCGCCTGCATGGTCCGTCCGGCGTCGGTCAGCCGGATCCGCAGGCCCCGCAGGTCCTGCGGGTCCTGCCACCGGTGCACCAGCCCCTTCAGCTCCAGGCGCTCCAGCATCCGGCTGAGGCTCGACTGGGTGAGCAGCACGTACTCGTTGAGCTCGTTGAGCCTCATCCCGGCCTCGTCGGCACGGGAGAGGTTGAACAGGACGTCGTACTCGCGGGCCGAGAGCTCCGCGAACTCGGGTTGGCGCTGGAGACGCCGCATGACCGTCACCTGGGCCCTGAAGAGGGCCTCCCAGGCGTCGGCGCTGTTCTGCACTCGATCTGTTTCTCTGCGGGTCACGGCTTAATGCTACGACCGAGTTACATGGGCGGCTCGGGCGAGGGTGTCCCCCTTTCGGGGGTTTCCCCCCGGTGTCCGGCCGGGCTCCGGCCGATCCCGGCGCCGGTTGTGCCGCATGACCAGCCACGACGCGCTTGTCGTGCGTGCGGGGGACAGGGTTCCTTCCGTGCGCCCATCCCTGTTTTCGAGTGCGAACGTCCACGAAAGTGCGCACGGGTGACGCCGAGGGGACCTGCCGCAGCTGGATGCGGGAGCTGCGCCCCCGTCGACCACGTCCTCGGCCCGGGGTCGGCGCGGCAGGTGGTGGCCCGTGAGGGCGGGGCGGCGGTCCCGTCCCGGGAGCGTGGGCGTGCCGATCAGGATCCCGCCGGGCCGGACAGCGCCGCGATCCGCTCCTCCCGGCGGCGGTGCCGCTCCTCCTTGCGGGCCTCCACCAGCCGGTACAGCACCGGGACCAGCACGAGGGTGAGCAGCGTCGAGGAGATCAGTCCGCCGATCACCACCACGGCCAGCGGCCGGGAGATGAAGCTGCCCTGGCCCGTGACGCCGAGCGCCATGGGGGTCATCGCGAGGATGGTGGCCAGGGCGGTCATCACGATGGGCCGCAGCCGGCGGGTCGCGCCCCGCTCGATGGCGTCCTCCAGGGCCATGGCGTGCTCCCGTCCCCGGTACTGGTTGATGAGGTCGATCAGCACCACCGCGTTGGTCACCACGATCCCCACGAGCATCAGCACGCCCACGAGCGACGCCAGGCCCAGCGGCACCCCCGAGGCGAGCAGCGCGAGCACCGCGCCCGTGGCCGCGAAGGGGATCGAGACGAGCAGGATCAGGGGCTGGACCAGTGACTTGAACGTCGCCACGAGGACCACGTAGACGATCGCGATGGCCGCGAGCACGGCGAGGCCCAGCTGGCGGAAGGTGCTCTGCTGCTCGGTGGCGGCCCCGCCCAGCTCGGCCGCCGCGCCCTGCGGCAGGTCCAGGGCCCCCAGGGCCTCCTGGACGGCGGTGCTCGTGGCGCCGAGGTCGTCTCCCGCCGGGGTGACGGCCACGGTCGCGGTGCGCTGGTCCCGGCTCGAGGTGATGGCCTCGACCGTGAGGGTCTCCTCGACCTCGGCCAGGTCCTCGAGGGGGACGGGCCCGCCGGCCGTGGGCACCGGCAGGCCCCGCAGGGCGTCGACGTCCTCGACGGCGCGGCCCTCGCCGATGGTGACGGCCACCGAGTTCGCGTCGAGGTCGATGGACCCGGCCGGGAGGGGGTTGACCGTGCCGGCGAGCGAGCCCGTGACCTGCTCCTCGGTCAGCCCCCGCTCGGCGGCGGCCGCCCGGTCGACCGTGACGACGACGGTGGGCTGGGTCGCCGCGAGGTTGCTCGTGACCTGGCCCGCGGAGTCGAGCTCCCGCATCGCCTCGACGACGGCCGCGTCGGCGGCGGCCAGCGTGTCCTGGTCCGGGGCGCTGACCGAGATCTCCACGTCGCTGCTGGTGAACCCCTGGGCACCCTGAACCGAGAACTCGCCGGCGCCGTCCAGCCCGTCCAGCTGCTCGCCGACGTCGCGGCGCAGCTGCTCCTGGTCGACCTCGGCGTCCGTCGTCACGGAGAAGGTGGCGCTGTTGGTGCCGCTGCCGGGCAGGAACGCGGAGAAGCCGCCCCCGGTGCCCATGGTGACCTGGACGTCCTCGATGCCCCCGGTGGAGGCGAGCACCTCCTCGGTGCGGGACGCCTGCTCGGAGGTCACCTGCAGCGCGGTCCCGGCCGGGAGCTCCTGCTCGATCGTCATCGTGTTCTGCCCGGTGTCCCCGAGCAGGTTCGTGGGCAGCACCGGCAGCAGGGCGGCCGTGCCGCCGAGCACGAGCACGCTCGCCCCGAGGGTGGCCCACGGGTGGCGCTGGGTGCCGCGCAGCACGGGGAGGTAGCCCCGGGCCATCCGGGTCGGTGCCTCGGCCGCGCCGGGGCCCCAGGGCGCCGACCGGGCGCCGGTCTCCCGGCGGCGGCGCCGGGCGAGGCGGGGGTCGCGCAGGAACCAGTACGCCAGGACCGGCACGATGGTGAGGGACACGACCAGGGAGGAGAGCAGGGCGATGGTGGTGGTCAGGGCGAACGGCCGGAACAGCTCGCCGGTCACGTCGCCCACGAACGCGATGGGTACGAACACCGCCACGGTGATCAGCGTCGAGGCGGTGATCGCCCCGGCGACCTCGCGCACGGCGCCGAGGATGGCCCGGCGCTTCGCGCCGGCGGGGTCGGTGCGCAGGTCCACGGTCCCGTAGTGGCGCTTGATGTTCTCGATCACGACGATCGAGTCGTCCACCACGCGCCCCACGGACAGGGTGATCGCCGCGAGGGTCAGGAGGTTCAGCGAGTAGCCCAGGGCGCTGATGCCGACGAACGTGGCGAGCAGGGACAGCGGGATGGAGATCGCGGTGACCAGGGTCGAGCGCAGGGACGCCAGGAACACCAGGATGACCAGCACGGCGAAGGCCAGGCCCAGGAGGCCCTCGACGGTGAGGTCCTCGATGGACTGCTCGATGTAGGGCGCCTGGTCGAAGACGGTGGTGATCCGGGCGCCGTTGCCGAGGTCCTCCTCGAGGGCGGGGACCATCTCCCCGACGGCGTGGGAGATCCCCACGGTGTCCCCGTCCGGGGTCTTCGTGACGGACAGCGCGAGGGTCGGCTCCCCGTTGGTGCGGGTGATCGAGGTCTGGTCCTGGTCGGCGAGCCGCACGGCCGCGACGTCGCCGATCGTGGTCGTCCCGCCCGTCCCGGGCGCGTCCTCGGAGCGCGGGAGGGGGACGTTCTCCACGGCCCCGAGGGAGTCCAGCGGGGAGCCTGCCTGGACGGGGACGGTCGTGGCGCCGTCGTCCACCGCGCCCACGGGCACGAGCCCCCCGCTCTCCTCCAGGGCGGTGCGGATGTCGGCGGGGGTGGCCCCGGCGCGGGCGAGCTCGGCCCGGTCGGGCACGATGGAGACGACCTGCTCCGGTCCGCCGCTGACCTCGGCCGAGCGCACCCCCTCGATCTTCTGCAGGTCCGGGACCGTGAGACGCTCCAGGTCCGCCGCCAGGGAGCTGAGCTCCTCGTCGGAGGACACGGCGAGGAAGACGATGGGGAAGTCCGCGACGGAGCCGGCGAAGGCGGCGGGCTCGACGTCGTCCGGCAGCTGCGTCCCGACGTTGGAGATGGCCCGCTCCACCTGGTTGCGGGCCCGGTCGAGGTCGGTGCCGTACTCGAAGCCGAGCTGGATGTTGGACAGCCCGCTGCGCGAGGTGGAGGTGGAGGTCTCCAGGCCCTCCACGATGTTGAGGGCGCGCTCCAGCGGCCGGCCCACCTGCTCGTCGACGACCTCGGCGGAGGCGCCCGGCATCACCGAGACCACGCTGATCGCGGGGATCTCGAGCGACGGGATGAGCTCCTGCTTCATGGAGCGCATGCTCAGCACGCCGAAGACGGCCACGAAGACCGTGATGAGCACGATCAGGGCGCGGTTGGCCATTGAGGCGCGGGCGAGGAGAAACACGCGTGCTCCTAGGGGAGGGACGGGCGACGGCGCTCCGGAGGGGACGGGAGCGGACGCTCCTCAGCGTACCGTCGCCGACCGACAGGTCACCGGGACCCCCGGTGCCGGGTACCGGAGGCGGTGCGGACGCGGCAGGGCCCCGGACCGTCCGGTCCGGGGCCCTGCCGCGCGTGCCGAGCCGGTCGGTGCGGGCTCAGTCGATGCCGAGCACCTGGGCGGTGCGGCCCATGACCTCGTCCGCGAGCTGCGGGTGGTCGTTGAGCGTCACGCCGTAGGAGGGGATGAGCTCCTTGAGCCGGCTCTCCCACCCGGAGATCCGTGCCGGGAAGGACTTGGCGAGCAGGTTCAGCATGATGGGCACGGCCGTCGAGGCCCCCGGGGAGGCGCCCAGCAGGCCGGCGATGGAGCCGTCCGCGGCGGTGATGAGCTCGGTGCCGAACTGCAGCACGCCGCCCTTCTCCTTGTCCCGCTTCATCACCTGCACGCGCTGGCCGGCCTCCACCAGCTCCCACTGCGAGCCGTCCGCCGTCGGGTAGAACTGCTGCAGGGCCTCGACGCGCTGGCCCTTGGTCTTGGCCAGCTCGCTCAGCAGGTACTTCACGAGGTCCAGGTTGGCCAGGCCGGCGCGGGTCATGGGGTAGAGGTTGTGCGGGCGCACGGACAGGGGCAGGTCGAGGAACGAGCCCTGCTTGAGGAAGTTCGGCTTGAACCCGCCGTAGGGGCCGAAGAGCAGGGCGCGCCGGCCGTGCTCGTACCGGGTGTCCAGGTGGGGCACGGACATGGGCGGGGCCCCCACGGAGGCCTGGCCGTAGACCTTGGCGTTGTGCTGGGAGGCCACGTCCTGGTCGGTGTTGCGCAGCCACAGGCCCGAGACCGGGAAGCCGCCGTAGCCCTTGGCCTCACGGATGCCGGACTTCTGCAGCAGCGGCAGGGCGCCGCCGCCGGCCCCCACGAACACGAACTTCGCCCGGATGAGCCGGTGGCCCTCGGCGTTGATCCGGTTCTTGACCTGGGCCACCCACGTGCCGTCGCTCTGCCGGTCGAGGTCCACGACCTGCTGGCCGTAGCGCACCTCGCCGCCCCGGGCCTGCAGGTGGGCGACCTGCTGCCGGGTCAGCTCGCCGAAGTCGACGTCGGTGCCCTCGGGGGACCAGGAGGCGGCCACGCGTCCCGCGCCCCGCCCGTGCATGGTCAGCGGCGCCCACCCGGCGATCCGGTCGCGGTCCTCGGTGTACTCCATGCGCTCGAAGAGCTTGTTGGGCTGGAGCGCCTCGTAGCGGCGGCGCAGGTAGTCGCCGTGGGCGTCGCCGAAGACGAGGGACATGTGCGGCACCGGGTTGATGAAGGTGCGCGGGTCCTGCAGCTTGCCCTCGGACACGAGCGAGGCCCAGAACTGCCGGGAGAGCTGGAACTGCTCGTTGATGCTCAGCGACTTGGCCGGGTTCACGGAGCCGTCGGCGGCCTGCGGGGCGTAGTTGAGCTCGCACAGCGCGGAGTGCCCGGTGCCGGCGTTGTTCCAGACGTTGGAGCTCTCCGCGCCGACCTGGTCCAGGCGCTCCAGCAGGGTGATGTCCCACTGCGGCTCGAGCTCCTTGAGGAACACGCCGAGGGTGGCGCTCATGATGCCTCCCCCGATCAGGAGGACGTCGGTCGATTCCGTTGCCTGAGGTGATGTCACAGTCGATGCTCCCGTTGAAGGCCCGGCGCTGACGCCGCGCCGGTGAGTGGTCGGGTCTCAGACTAGCGCCACGCCCGGACGTTCCCCGAATGTCACCGGGTGCGCCCGCCGACCCCGCTCAGGGCGCCGGGGCGAGCCGGACCTGGTTGAAGTCCTCGTAGCCGGTGGAGGTCAGCGGGAAGGAGGTGACGGAGCCGCCGACGGCCACGGCGGAGATGGGGTGGGCCAGGGGGACGGCCGGCAGCACCCGGGAGAGGCGGTCGTTGATCGACGCGTACGCCCGCGAGCGCTCCTCGCCGTCCGGCAGCGCGGCGGCGCGGTCGACCGCGCCGAACAGGGAGGGGTCGTCGATCGCGAACTCGCCGTCGGGGGCGCCGAAGAGCGCGCCCATGAAGTAGTCGGGATCCCGGTAGCCGCCGTTCCAGCCCAGCAGGTGCAGGGCGTGGTCGCCGTCGGGGTCCTGGACCTGCTGCACGTACCCGTCCGACCAGTCCACCGGGACGGGCTCGATCACGAAGCCCGCCCGCACCAGCTGGGCCGCGATGTCGGCGTAGATCTTCTCGGGCTCCTGCATGTAGGTGCGGGAGGTGTTGCGCGGGTAGTAGAAGCGCAGCGGCTCGCCGTCGTAGGACGAGGCCTCGAGCAGCTCCTTCGCCCGCTGCGGGTTGTAGGCGGGCACCTGCAGGTCGGTCCCGTCCATCGCGAAGCGGGCCGGGAGGAACTGGTCGGCCACCCGGGTGCCGTCGGGGTAGTGCTCGCGCACGATGGCCCCCCGGTCCACCGCGGAGGCGATCGCCGCCCGCACGTCCGGGTCGTCGAGCGGGGCCACGTTCTGGTTGATGCCCAGGTAGGACACCGAGTAGGGGTCCCGCTGGAAGACCTGCACGCCCTCCCGGGCCAGCGGGGCGAAGGAGTCCAGGCCCACCTGGTCGTAGCCGTCCACCTGCCCCAAACGCAGCGCGACGTAGCGCAGCTCCGGCTCGGCGACGGTGCGGAACTCGAGGGTGCCGATGTCCCCGAGCTCGCCCCAGTAGTCCGGGTTGGCGCTGAGCACCAGGCGGGTCCCGTCCCCCGACTCGAAGCGGAAGGGCCCGGTCCCCACGGGGTGGGAGCCCTGGGTGCCGGACGCCAGGGCGGCCGGGGAGGCGATGCCGAAGGCCGGCTGCGTCAGGGCCCGGAGCACGGGCGTGCGCGCGGAGGTCAGGGACAGCTCCACGGAGGAGTCCGACTCCACGGTGCAGGCCCCGTACAGGGACCCGCCGGTGGCGGTGCGGAAGACCGTCGCGAAGGAGGTCCGGGCCCCGTCGGCGGCGTGGGACTCCCAGCGCTCGAAGTTCGCGCACACCGCGGCCGCGTCCAGGGCCGTGCCGTCGTGGAAGCGCACGCCGTCGCGCAGCTCGAAGGTGTAGGAGCGCCCGTCCGCCGAGCGCTCCCAGGACGTCGCCAGCGCCGGCACCGGCTCGCCCGTGGACGGGTCGGCCCGCACCAGGCCCTCGAGCATCTGGGCGGCGATCCGCGAGGTCTCCACGGTGCTGGTCGTGGCCGGGTCCAGGGTGGGCGCCGCCGCTGCGTTGGCGAACACGAACGTGGCCTCCGGCATCGACCGGGAGGCCTCGGGTCCGGGGGCCCGGCCGTCGGCGGAGCACGCGCTCAGGGCGAGCAGCCCCGCGGCGAGCGCGAGGGCGGCCGCGGGTCGGGGGGTTCGCCTGGGCGCCATGGGTCCTTCGTGCTCCGCCGCGTCGCGCGGCAGGTGGTCGTGGGTGTGGTCGTGGGCGTCGTCGGGCTCCGGCCCCGGGAAGGGGCGGGAGGGCCGTCCGGTGCGCGAGGCGGGACTCGAACCCGCACGCCCGTCAGGGCACAGGAACCTAAATCCTGCGTGTCTGCCAGTTCCACCACTCGCGCCGAGGGGCCCGCTCGGGCCCCCGTCCATCCTATCCTCAGGGCCCCGGTCTCAGGCCTCCAGGCCGAGGTCGCGGCGCAGCTTGGCCACGTGGCCCGTCGCCCGGACGTTGTACTGCGCGAGCTCCACGGTGCCGTCGGCGTCGACCACCACGGTCGAGCGCACGAGTCCCTCGTAGGTCCTGCCGTAGTTCTTCTTCTCGCCCCAGGCCCCGTACGCCTCGGCCACCCGGTGGTCGGCGTCGGAGAGCAGGGGGAAGGTCAGGGACTCGTCGGCGGCGAACCGCGCCAGGGCCTCCGGGGGGTCGGGAGAGATGCCGACGACGGCGAAGCCGTCCGCGGCGAAGCGCTCCAGGCTGTCCCGGAAGTCGCACGCCTGCGTGGTGCAGCCGGGGGTGGCGGCCTTCGGGTAGAAGTAGACGACCACGCGGCGCCCGCGGTGGTCCGCGAGGGAGACGGGCCGGCCCTCGGCGTCGGGCAGGGTGAAGTCGGGGGCCGGTCGGCCCGGTTCGAGTCGTGCTGCCATGAGCGGTTCCTCCGTGCTGTCGGTGCGGTGGTCGGTGCGTGTCCGTGTGCCGTCGGAGCGGTGCCCGGACGACGAAAGACTACCGGCGGTTCCCGGGGGCCGCCCGGGGCCCTCCGGCAGCGGTCTGTCGGCCACCGCCTGTTCACGTGCAGAGAAATGCTCATAAGTTTGCTTAGCATGATGCTGTATTCCGTGTTCGGGATCGGTAGACTGCTTTTCATGCCTTTCACCACTCAATGGCCGACCAACAGACTGCTCTCCACGGCGGCTCGCCTCGTGGAGCACGCCTGGAACGAGCGCCTGGCCACGCTCGGTGTGACCCACGCGGGGGTCATGGCCCTCGACGTCCTGCAGACGGCGGGGAGCATGACGCAGGCCCAACTGGCGCACCGCGTCCGGGTGCAGGCGCAGACCATGGGCAAGACGCTGCACCGGCTCGAGCTGCACGGGCACGTCACCCGCTCCAAGAACGTCCGGGACCGGCGCAGCCACCTCGTGTCCATCACGCCCGAGGGACAGCACATCCTCGAGGCCGCCACCAAGCTGGAGGACGACCTGGTCGGCGACGGGCTGCTCACCGACGAGAGCCTGCGCCGCACCCTGGCCGACATCATCACCACGCTCGGCGGCGCCCGCTGGAAGCTGCGGGTCCAGCCCGACGGCACCGTCACCGACGCCGGCTCCGCCGACGCGGTCCCGGTGGAGGTCGTGGAGGAGCCCGCTGAGGGAGAGCGCGAGGCCGTGGCCCAGGGCGACACGACGACCTGAGCCGGCCGCGCCCGCCCGCACCTCCGGGCATCGGACGGGCGCGGGGAGGGGCGGAGCACCACGGGGCGGGGCCGGCACGGCTCCGCCGACCCAGCACCACCGTGCGGGTGAGGAGCCTGCTCGTGAGGAGCCACAGGGCCGTGGCTCCTCCGGGGCACCCGGGGTACCTCAGGGACCCCGGGTTTTGTCGTGCCCGGGGCCGGGTCCCCGGCACGGGCTTCCCCGCGTCGACCTCACGGCGTCCGGTGCGGCCGGTTCCGGGGACGACGAAAGGCCCCGCCGCGGCTTTCCGCGACAGGGCCTTTCCGTGGTGCGCCCCCTCGGACTCGAACCGAGAACCCATTGATTAAGAGTCAATTGCTCTGCCAATTGAGCTAGGGGCGCAGGTGGTGCGGCAAGAACACTAGCACGACCGGGCCCGGGGGCCGAATCGGGCCGACCGGCTTCCGCCGGGCTCCGCCTCGCAACGAGAAAGTACTCTACCACTTCGCGACGGCATGTCCATTTCGCCCGGCGGCCCCCCTGCACTCGCCCGTCGGGGGCTGCCCGTCGGGGGCCGGGCGCCGTCCGTCCGCGCCGGGGCGGCGGCCCCTGCGCCGTCAGCAGGGGAGGCGGCCCGGCGTGCCGGCGGAGCGGGCGGCGGAGACCGTGGTCCTGCCCTGTCTCACATCGTGGGACGGGGCGTCCGTAGATTGACACTGCCGGGCGCGGGGCAGAGCATGGAGCCATGCAACTCAGCCACGGTGTCGTCAAGCTCACGGTACGCGTCCTCGTCGGACGCGGGGCCTGAGCCGACGACCGGTCGAGCGCACGGGCCCTGTCGCACCTCCCGGTGCAGCGAGGGCCTTTTTTCTTGCCCGGCGCCACCGGGGGGTGCGCCCCGGGGCCGGAACAGAACCACCGACACCAGAAGGACAGTGACATGAGCAAGGGACAGCCGATCAGCCCGGCGCTGATGGCCACCAAGCGGGTCGACACCGCCGCCGATCACCGGCCTCCGGGGGCGCGCGAGCACGTCGTCCCGGCTGCCCCGGCCGTGCACGGCCCCGGCAACACCGTGCCGCCCATGCAGATGACCGGCTCCCAGGCCGTCATCCGGTCCCTGGAGGAGCTCGGGGTGACCGACGTGTTCGGTCTGCCCGGCGGTGCGATCCTGCCGACCTACGACCCGCTGATGGACACCGACAAGATCAACCACATCCTGGTCCGCCACGAGCAGGGCGCCGGCCACGCCGCCGAGGGCTACGCCCTGGCCTCCGGGCGGGTGGGCGTGTGCATCGCGACCTCCGGCCCCGGGGCGACGAACCTCGTCACGGCCCTCGCG
Organism: Kocuria sabuli; assembly: GCF_040981185.1. Taxonomy (NCBI): domain Bacteria; kingdom Bacillati; phylum Actinomycetota; class Actinomycetes; order Micrococcales; family Micrococcaceae; genus Kocuria; species Kocuria sabuli. Next base: position 234,803 of record NZ_JAVHZE010000001.1, on the reverse strand, counting down.
GACGCGCACATGGACTCCATCCCGATGGTCGCGATCACCGGCCAGGTCTCGTCCAAGGTCATCGGCTCGGACGCCTTCCAGGAGGCCGACATCGTCGGGATGACGATGCCGGTCACCAAGCACTCCTACCTGGTGACGCAGGCCCGGGACATCCCGCGCGTGCTCGCCGAGGCCTTCCACCTCGCCTCGACCGGCCGGCACGGCCCCGTGCTGGTGGACATCGCCAAGGACGCCCAGCAGGACACCATGACGTTCTCCTGGCCGCCCCAGATGGACCTGCCCGGCTACCGGCCCGTGACCCGCGGGCACGCCAAGCAGATCCGGGAGGCCGCCCGGCTCATCGCGGCGGCCCAGCGGCCCGTGCTCTACGTGGGCGGCGGGACGATGCGCGCCGACGCGGCGGCCGAGCTCATGGAGCTGGCCGAACTGACCGGCGCCCCCGTGGTCACCACCCTCACCGCCCGCGGCGTGTTCCCCGACTCCCACGAGCAGAACCTCGGGATGCCGGGGATGCACGGCACCGTGCCGGCCGTCTACTCGATGCAGCAGGCGGACCTGCTCGTGACCCTGGGCGCGCGCTTCGACGACCGCGTCACCGGCCACCTGGAGACCTTCGCCCCCACGGCCCGGATCATCCACGCCGACATCGACCCCGCGGAGATCTCCAAGAACCGCACCGCCGACGTCCCGATCGTGGGCGACGTGAAGGAGATCATCCCGGACCTCGTCGCCGCGGTGCGCCAGGAGTTCGAGCGCGGCGGAACCCCGGACATCTCCTCGTGGTGGACCACCCTGAGCAGCCTCCGGTCGACCTACCCGCTGGGCTACCCCAAGCCCGCCGACGGGCTGGGCTCCCCGCAGCACGTCATCGAGCGGATCTCCGCGCTGACCGGCCCCGAGGCCGTCTACGTCTCGGGCGTGGGCCAGCACCAGATGTGGAGCTCGCACTTCGTGCGGTACGAGCGGCCCCGCCAGTGGCTCAACTCGGCCGGCCTGGGCACCATGGGCTTCGCGGTGCCCGCCGCGATGGGGGCGAAGGTCTCCCAGCCCGAGCGCACGGTCTGGGCGATCGACGGCGACGGCTGCTTCCAGATGACCAACCAGGAGCTCGCCACCTGCACGATCAACAAGATCCCGATCAAGGTGGCGGTGATCAACAACTCCTCGCTGGGCATGGTGCGCCAGTGGCAGACCCTGTTCTACGACGGCCGGTACTCCAACACCGACCTGAACACCGGCCACGACAGCATCATGGTGCCGGACTTCGTCAAGCTCGCCGAGGCCTACGGGTGCGCCGCGCTGCGCTGCACCCGGGACGAGGACGTGGACGACGTCATCCGCCAGGCCCTCGAGATCAACGACCGCCCCGTGGTGATCGACTTCGTGGTCTCCGCGGACGCGATGGTGTGGCCGATGGTGCCCGCCGGCGTGTCCAACGACCAGATCCAGATCGCCCGCAACATGACCCCCGAGTGGGACGAGGAGGACTGACCCATGAGCCGACACACCCTCTCCGTGCTCGTCGAGGACAAGCCGGGCGTGCTGACCCGGGTGGCCGGGCTGTTCGCGCGCCGTGCCTTCAACATCGACTCGCTCGCCGTGGGACCCACGGAGCTCGACGGCGTCTCCCGCATCACCGTGGTGGTGGACGCCGAGGGCGAGCTGCTCGAACAGGTCACCAAGCAGCTGAACAAGCTGATCAACGTGATCAAGATCGTCGAGCTCGTCCCCGACTCGTCGGTGCAGCGTGACCACATCATGGTCAAGGTCCGCGCCGACGCCGCGACCCGTCTGCAGGTCACCCAAGCCGCAGACCTGTTCCGTGCCACCGTTGTCGACGTCTCCACCGAGTCGCTCGTCATCGAGGCCACCGGCGCCCCGGACAAGCTCCGGGCGCTGCTGGACATCCTGGAGCCGTTCGGCGTCCGGGAGATCGTCCGGGCCGGTACGCTGGCCCTCGGACGTGGTCCCAAGTCGATGAGCGACCGCGCCCTGCGCCACTGACGCCCCCGGGCGGCGGTGCCCGCGGGCGCCGGCCCACAGACACCCCAACCACCTCGCGGCGGTGCCGCCGCCGCGCCCACCCATGCTTCAAGGAGACAACCCCATGGCAGAGATCTTCTACGACGACGACGCCGACCTGTCGATCATCCAGGACCGCTCCGTCGCCGTCATCGGCTACGGCTCCCAGGGCCACGCCCACGCGCTGAACCTGCGCGACTCCGGCGTGGACGTCCGGATCGGCCTCGCGGAGGGCTCGAAGTCCCGCGCGAAGGCCGAGGCGGAGGGCCTGCGCGTCCTCACGGTCGCGGACGCCGTCGAGGAAGCCGACGTCATCATGATCCTGACCCCGGACCAGGTCCAGCGCCATGTCTACGCCGAGTCCATCGCCCCGAACCTCCAGCAGGGCGACGCGCTGTTCTTCGCCCACGGCTTCAACATCCGGTTCGGCTACATCGAGGCCCCCGAGGGCGTCGACGTCGTCATGGTCGCCCCCAAGGGCCCGGGCCACACCGTGCGCCGCGAGTTCGAGGCCGGCCGCGCCGTGCCCGCCCTCGTGGCCGTGGAGAAGGACGCCTCCGGCAAGGCCCTCGAGCTGGGCCTGTCCTACGCCAAGGCCATCGGCGGCACCCGCGCCGGCGTGATCAGGACCACCTTCACCGAGGAGACCGAGTCGGACCTCTTCGGCGAGCAGGCCGTGCTGTGCGGCGGCGTGTCCCACCTGGTCCAGTACGGCTTCGAGACCCTGACCGAGGCCGGCTACCAGCCGGAGATCGCCTACTTCGAGGTGCTGCACGAGCTCAAGCTCATCGTCGACCTCATGGTCGAGGGCGGCATCGCCAAGCAGCGCTGGTCGATCTCGGACACCGCCGAGTACGGCGACTACGTCTCCGGCCCCCGCGTGATCGGCCCCGCGGTCAAGGAGAACATGCAGGCCGTGCTCGCCGACATCCAGGACGGCACCTTCGCCAAGCGCTTCATCGAGGACCAGGACCAGGGCGGTCCCGAGTTCAAGAAGCTGCGCGAGAAGGAGGAGTCCCACCAGATCGAGGTCACCGGCCGCGAGCTGCGCAAGCTCTTCGCCTGGACCTCCCCGGACGCCGACTACGTCGAGGGCACCGCGGCCCGCTGATCCGCGACCGCTCCGCACGACCACGCCGGGCCGTCTCCCCACCGGGAGGCGGCCCGGCGCCGTCGTCGTGCGGCAGGACCTCAGCCCTGCCGCACCACGGGGACGCCCTCGGAGGGCTGGACCACGACGAAGCCGGGACCCGAGAAGGCCAGCTGGAACGACTCGCCGGAGCCGCCGCGCAGCAGCGAGCCCATCGACACGTCGTTCTGGATCCCCGGCACGAGGTTGGACGACCACGCGACGGCCGCCTGCGGGTCGACATACGTGGGCTGGCTCGCGCAGTCGAGGATCATCGGCGCCCCGTCCGAGCACAGGGCGAGCATGCCGTGCCCGGAGAGCTCGAGGTTGAACAGCCCGCCCGCCATCAGCCCGGCCCCGCCCACGCGGCGGATGTCCCAGGACAGGGAGTCCTCGAAGGCCAGCAGGGACGAGCTGTTGACCGTCATCCCCTCGCCCTCCAGCAGCACGGTGAACACGCTGCGCGCCTGCCGGGCGAAGAAGACCTCGCCCTCGCCCGAGACGCGCATCATGGGGGCGTCCTCGTTGCTGAGCACCTTCTTCATGAGCTTGCCGATGGAGCCGGCGCCCTCGTGCCGGAAGCCCATCCGTCCCTGGTAGGCGACCATCGACCCCTTCGTGGCGATCACGTCCGGGCCCAGGCCCACCCGCAGCATCCGGGGGGACTGGAGGGTCCAGCGCTCCTGGCTCTGGCGTTCGAAGTTGTCCTGGGCGAAGAGCTCGCTGCGCACGGTGTCCTCCTGGGGCTGGGTGCCGGCTGTCCTGCCCATCGTGGCACCCACGGGCCGGGAGCCGCAGCCTCCCGGCGGTCGGTAGAGTGGAAACCGTGACTTCCTCCGACCGCACCCCGTACTACATCACCACGGCCATCGCGTACCCCAACGGCACCCCGCACATCGGCCACGCCTACGAGGTCATCGCCACCGACGTCATGGCCCGGTTCAAGCGGCTGGACGGCTACGACGTCCGCTTCCTGACCGGCACCGACGAGCACGGGCAGAAGATGCAGCAGACCGCCGAGAAGGAGGGCCTGACGGCCCGGGAGCTCGCGGACCGCAACTCGGCGCGCTTCCGCGAGATGGACGACGCCCTGAACATCTCCTACGACCGCTTCATCCGCACCACGGACGCCGACCACTACGCGGCGTCGGCGGCCATCTGGCGGCGCATGGAGGAGGCCGGGGACATCTACCTCGGCAAGTACGCCGGCTGGTACTCGGTGCGCGACGAGGCCTTCTACGCCGAGGACGAGACCGAGCTGCGCGAGGACGGCCTGCGCTACTCGGCCGGCACCGGCACGGAGGTCACGTGGACGGAGGAGGAGTCCTACTTCTTCCGCCTCTCCGCCTACCAGGACCGGCTCCTGGCCCTCTACGAGCAGCAGGGCTTCGTGCACCCCGAGACCCGGCGCAACGAGGTCGCCTCCTTCGTGCGCTCGGGCCTGGAGGACCTGTCCGTCTCCCGCACCACCTTCGACTGGGGCGTGCCCGTGCCCGGCGACCCGGACCACGTGATGTACGTGTGGGTGGACGCGCTGACCAACTACCTCACCGGCGCCGGCTTCCCGGACACCGACTCCGAGCTGTTCCGGCGGTACTGGCCGGCCGCGGCCCACGTGATCGGCAAGGACATCGCCCGTTTCCACGCGGTGTACTGGCCGGCCTTCCTGATGTCCGCCGGGCTGCCCCTGCCCGAGCGCGTCTTCGCCCACGGGTTCCTGTTCAACCAGGGCGAGAAGATGTCCAAGTCCGTGGGCAACGTCATCGACCCGCACGCCCTGGTCGCCGAGTACGGGCTGGACCAGCTGCGCTTCTTCCTCCTGCGCGAGGTGCCCTTCGGCCAGGACGGCAGCTACTCCCACGACGGGATCAGGAACCGGATCAACTCCGACCTCGCCAACGACCTCGGCAACCTGGCCCAGCGCTCGCTGTCGATGGTCGCGAAGAACTGCGAGGGCCGGGTACCGGTGCCGGGGGAGCTCACCCCCGAGGACCGGGCGATGCTCGACGCCGCGGCCGGTCTCTACGAGCCGGTGCGCGCGGAGTTCGACGAGCAGCAGTTCCACCGGGCGCTCGAGCTGATCTGGCGGGTGGTGGCCGAGACCAACCGGTACTTCACGGCCCGGGAGCCGTGGAAGCTGCGCAGGACTGACCCGGAGCGGATGGCCACGGTGCTCTGGGTGACGCTCGAGGTCGTGCGCACGGTCGGGGTGCTGGTGCAGCCGGTGATGCCGGACGCGGCGGCGCGCCTGCTCGACGTGCTCGGCCAGCCCGAGGGCGAGGCCCGGCTGTTCGCCGCCCTGGGCGCGCCGCTGGCCGCCGGGACCCCGCTGCCCCCGCCGGCGCCGGTGTTCCCGCGCTACGAGGAGCCGGCGGCGCTGCAGGCCTGAGCCGTCCGGCTGTCCGCCATGTGAGACGACGGTCCGGTCCGTGGATGGATGCGCAAGCGCCTCCTATCCTGGGCCCATGAGCGAGTCGACGTCCGCAGCAGCCCCCGCCCACCTCAGGATCGCCGTCGTCCCCGGCGACGGCATCGGCCCGGAGGTGGTGGCCGAGGCGGAGCGGGTCCTCGACGCCGTGACCGCGGCCGCCGGCGTCACCGTGGAGAAGCGGCGCTTCGGCCTCGGCGCCCAGCACTGGCTGGAGACGGGGGAGACCCTCACCGAGCAGACGCTGGAGGAGCTGCGGGCCCACGACGCCATCCTCTTCGGTGCGGTGGGGGCGGCTCCCGGGGACCGGCGGGTGCCCTCCGGCATCATCGAGCGGGACGTGCTGCTGAAGATGCGCTTCAGCCTCGACCACTACGTCAACCTGCGCCCGTCCAAGCTCTACCCCGGCACCACGAGCCCGCTCGCCCGGCCCGGCGACATCGACTTCGTGGTGGTCCGCGAGGGCACCGAGGGCCCGTACGCCGGCAACGGCGGACGGCTGCGCGCCGGCACCGACGCCGAGATCGCCACCGAGGTCTCGCTCAACACCGCCCACGGCGTCCGCCGGCTCGTGCGCTACGCCTTCGAGCTGGCCGCCGGGCGCGAGCGCCGGAAGCTCACCCTGGTGCACAAGCACAACGTCCTCGTCAACGCCGGGCGGCTCTACTCCCGGCTGGTCGAGGAGATCGGCGCGCAGTTCCCGGAGGTCACGGTCGACTACCTGCACGTGGACGCCGCGACCATCTTCCTCACCACCGACCCGGCGCGCTTCGACGTGATCGTCACTGACAACCTCTTCGGCGACATCCTCACCGACCTCGCGGGCGCGGTGACCGGCGGCATCGGCCTGGCCCCGGCGGGGAACATCAACGCTGACCGCACCGCGCCGTCGATGTTCGAGCCCGTCCACGGCTCCGCGCCCGACATCGCGGGGCAGCAGCTGGCGAACCCGGTCGCGGCGATCCTGGCGACCGCCATGATGCTCGAGCACCTCGGCCACCCGGAGCTGGCCGCCCGGATCGAGGCCGCCGTGGAGCAGGACCTCGCCGCGCACGGCGACGAGTCCCGCAGCACGGCGCAGGTGGGCGACGGCGTGCTCGCCGCCCTCGCCTGAGCCGTCCGCCCGCGCCCCGGGGATAGGCTGGGGCACGGAACCATCCGCCCGCCCCGCGTGCCGGTCGCCACGGGGTCGACCTCGCAGGGAGACGCAGTGACCACTCAGCCCACCACCTTCGCCCGCCACCTCAACCCGGACCCGGTCCCGGAGGAGGCGCGAGCGGCGATCCTCGCCGCCCCGGGCTTCGGCACCAGCTTCTCGGACCACATGGTCCGGATCGACTGGTCCGGGGACGTCGAGAAGGGGACGGGGCGCTGGAGCGACCCCCGGATCGAGCCCTACGGACCCCTGGTCCTGGACCCGGCCGCCGCGGTGCTCCACTACGGCCAGGAGATCTTCGAGGGCCTCAAGGCCTACCGGCACGCGGACGGCTCCGTGTGGACGTTCCGGGCCGAGGCCAACGCGGCCCGGCTCAACCGCTCCGCCCGCCGCCTGGCCCTGCCGGAGCTGCCCGAGCAGCTGTTCCTGGACTCCCTGCGCGAGCTCGTGGCCGTGGACGAGCACTGGGTGCCGGACGGGGACGGCGAGTCCCTGTACCTGCGCCCGTTCATGGTCGCGACCGAGGCCTTCCTCGGCGTGCGCCCGTCCCGGCGGGTGCTGTACTCGGTGATCGCCTCCCCGGCCGGCAACTACTTCGGCGGCGCCGTGAAGCCCGTGGACATCTGGCTCTCCCGCGACTACGCCCGCGCCGGGCGCGGCGGCACGGGCGCGGCCAAGTGCGGCGGCAACTACGCGGCCTCGCTGGTCGCCCAGATGGAGGGCGACGCCCACGGCTGCCAGCAGGTCATGTTCCTGGACCGGGACCGGGGGGACGCCGTCGAGGAGCTCGGCGGCATGAACGTGTTCTTCGTCCGCGGGGGCGACACGCTGGTGACCCCCGAGCTCACCGGCACGATCCTGGAGGGCGTCACCCGCAAGTCGATCATCCAGCTCGCCGAGGACCGTGGGATGACCGTCGAGGAGCGCCGCTTCACGCTCGACGAGTGGCGCGAGGGCTGGCGGACGGGCACGATCACCGAGGCCTTCGCGTGCGGGACCGCCGCCGTGATCACCCCGATCGGCCGGCTCGTCTCGGCCGAGGAGACCATCGGGGACGAGGACGCCCGGCCGGGCGAGGTCACCATGGACCTGCGCCGGCAGCTCCTGGAGATCCAGACCGGCCGCGCCGAGGACCCGCACGGCTGGCTCACCCGCCTGGTCTGAGGCACCGCGCGGTCCCCGGCGGCCCCGCCGGGGGCCGCGCGTCGTCGTGCGGGCCGTGGGATAGCCTGGGGCCATGCGAATTGCCAGGTTCACCGTCGACAACGAGATCCACTTCGGCGCGGTCGAGGGCGCGCCCGGCGCCGAGACGGTCACCGTCCTCGCGGGCGATCCCTTCTACACCGGGGTGCATCCGACCGGGCAGCGCCACGGGATCGCCGACGTCCGGCTCCTGGCCCCGGTGATCCCGCGCTCCAAGATCGTGTGCGTCGGGCGCAACTACGCCGACCACGCCGCGGAGCTGGGCAACGAGCTGCCCACCTCGCCGATGCTGTTCTTCAAGCCCAACACCTCCGTGGCCGGCCCGGGCGACCCGGTGACCCTGCCGTCGTGGACCGAGGAGGTCTCCTACGAGGCGGAGCTCGCCGTGGTGATCGGGCGCATGTGCAAGGACGTGCCCGTGGAGCGCGTGCCCGAGGTGGTCTTCGGCTACACTGCCGCCAACGACCTCACCGGCCGCGACGTGCAGCGCACCGACAACCAGTGGGCCCGCGCCAAGGGCTTCGACGGCGCCTGCCCGATCGGTCCCTGGATCGAGACCGACCTCGACACCTCCGCGCTCGCCGTGCGCAGCCGCGTCAACGGCGAGACCAAACAGGACGGCAGCACCCGGGACATGGTCTTCGACGTCCCGTTCCTCGTCTCCTACGTCTCCCAGGCGTTCACCCTGCTGCCCGGGGACGTGATCCTCACCGGCACGCCCGCCGGCGTCGGCATCGTCGACGACGGCGACCGGATCGAGGTGGAGGTCGAGGGCATCGGCGTCCTGCCCACCGTCCTGCGCCGCTGACACCCCGGCCGCCGCCCCGCCCCGCCCACGCACCGACCGACTCCCCGAAAGAGCCATGACCGAAAAGCCCGTTCCCCCGGCCACCGCCACCGCCACGTCCTCGCCCGTGCGGGTCCGCTTCTGCCCGTCCCCGACCGGCACCCCGCACGTGGGGCTGATCCGCACCGCGCTGTTCAACTGGGCCCACGCCCGGCACACGGGCGGGACGATGGTGTTCCGCGTCGAGGACACCGACACCCAGCGCGACTCGGAGGAGAGCTACCAGCAGCTCCTCGAGGCCCTGGCCTGGCTCGGCATCGACTGGGACGAGGGCGTGGAGACCGGCGGCCCGCACGCCCCGTACCGGCAGTCCCAGCGCCTGGACGTCTACCGGGACGTCGCCGCCCGGCTGCTGGAGCACGGGGCGGTCTACGAGGCCTACTCCACCCCGGAGGAGGTCGAGGCCCGCCACCGCGCCGCTGGCCGCGACCCCAAGCTGGGCTACGACAACTACGACCGCGACCTCACCGAGGAGCAGGTCGCGGCCCACCGGGCCGAGGGCCGCGAGCCGGTGCTGCGGCTGCGGATGCCGGACGAGGACATCGTGGTCCGCGACATGATCCGCGGCGAGATCGTCTTCAAGGCCGGGTCCATCCCGGACTACGTCGTGGTGCGCGCCAACGGCCAGCCGCTCTACACGCTCACCAACCCCGTGGACGACGCCCTGATGGAGATCAGCCACGTCCTGCGCGGCGAGGACCTGCTCTCCTCCACGCCGCGCCAGATCGCCCTGTTCCAGGTCCTCGTCGAACTCGGCGTCGCGCAGCGCGTGCCCGAGTACGGTCACCTGCCCTACGTCATGGGGGAGGGCAACAAGAAGCTCTCCAAGCGGGACCCGGAGTCCAGCCTGTTCCACCTCCGGGACAGCGGGTTCGTCCCCGAGGGCCTGCTCAACTACCTGGCCCTGCTGGGCTGGTCCCTGTCCGCGGACGAGGACGTCTTCTCCGTGGAGCAGCTCGTGGCGCACTTCGACGTCCACGACGTCCTGGCGAACCCGGCCCGCTTCGACCTCAAGAAGGCCACGGCGATCAACGGCACCCACGTGCGGATGCTCGAGCCCGCGGACTTCCGCGACCGGCTGGTGCCGTACCTGCAGGCGGCGGGCGTGCTGGGGGAGACCCTCACCGAGCGCGAGGCCGCGATCCTCGACGAGGCCGCGCCGCTGGTGCAGGAGCGGATGAACCTGCTCGGCGAGGCCCCCGAGCTGCTCTCGTTCCTGTTCACCGCCGACGACGCGATCGAGGTCGCCGACGACGCCCGCAAGCAGCTCAAGGACTCCGCCGGCGACGTCCTGCGAGCCGCCCTCGGCGCACTGGATCCCCTCGAGGACTGGAGCGCCGCGAGCCTGGAGGCCGCCCTGCGCGAGGCGATCGTCGACGGCCTCGGGATCAAGCCCCGCCTGGCCTTCGGCCCCGTCCGCACGGCCGTGTCCGGGCGGCGGATCTCCCCGCCGCTGTTCGAGTCCCTGGAGATCCTCGGCAAGGACTCCTCCCTGACCCGGATCCGCTCGCTCGCCGCCCAGCTGGGCTGAGCTCCCGCACCGACGACGCCGGCCCGGCCCACCGCACGAGGTGGGCCGGGCCGGCGTCGTCACCGGGGAAGGGGATCCGAGCGCGGCCGGGCGCGGCGGCGTAGCCTGGACGCAGGGGGCGATGACCATGGACCGGACCGGCGAGCGGATCACCGACGAACAGATCACGGCGCTGCGGGCCGGCCGCCCGCAGCACCGCAACCCCGTGCAGCGGGACACGATCACCTGGTTGCGCACCGGCGCCGAGACGGGCGGCGAGCACGCCCTGCTCCACGTCGAGGTCGACCCCGGCGGCGAGGTGCTCGCCCACTACCACCACCGGATCGCGATGCACCTGCGGGTCCTCGAGGGGACCCTGCGGGTCCAGGTGGGGCACGTGGTGCGGGACCTCGGGCCCGGGGGCGAGGTCGAGGTCCCGGAGGAGCACCTGTTCCGGTGGACGAACCCGGCCGCCGCGCCGGCCCGGTTCGTCGTCGAGCTGCGCCCGGCGCCCGCCTGCTACGAGAAGGGCCTGACCGCCCTGTACGGGCTCGCCCGCGACGGGCGCACGCGCCGCGACGGCAGGCCCCGGAGTCTGCTCCGCACGGCCCTGCTCATGCAGTGGACCGACATCCACCTGCCGGGCCTCTACCGGTGGCTCGGGCCGCTGCTCCGGGTGCTCGCGGCGGTGGCCGCCCGCCGGGGGATGGGCCGCGAGCTGGAGCGGCGCTACTGCGACTGACCTCGATTTGCCGCCCCGCCCGAAGGCCGGTATAGTTTTCTTGCGTTGCGCCGATCGGTGCGGGAAACCGCAGGAACCGGCGACGACAGTGGGATATGGTGTAATTGGCAACACTACGGTTTCTGGTACCGTCATTCTAGGTTCGAGTCCTGGTATCCCAGCGCTGATCGCTCGATCAGTAGGGCCCCATCGTATAGCGGCCTAGTACGCCGCCCTCTCACGGCGGTAACGCGGGTTCGAATCCCGCTGGGGTCACACCGCGGAGAACCCCCGGACCACACGGTCCGGGGGTTCTTCCACGTCCGGGCCCGGAGCGCCCGCCGCCCGCCCGGAGCAGGGCGCCCCGTTCGGGGAAACCGCACGGACCTGGTACAGTGTACGAGTCCGGTCGCGGGTCACCGCGGGCCGGACGTGCTACGGCCCCATCGTATAGCGGCCTAGTACGCCGCCCTCTCACGGCGGTAACGCGGGTTCGAATCCCGCTGGGGTCACCAGCAGAAGCCCCCCGGACCGGACGGTCCGGGGGGCTTCTCCCGTTCCCGGGGTCCCCGCCGGCAAAGATGGAAGCACCCTTACTCTCTTCTTCCGGGCCTGTTACCGTGACAGGACACTGCAGGACCGGCGCCGGGGTTCCGGCGCCCACCGCCGAAGGAGCAGACGTGAACGACATCCCTCAGCACGACGACCTCCCGCTGCCCGACTACGACCACCTGCCCGTGGGCGTGCTCGGCTCGAAGATCACCGGCCTCGACGAGTCCGGCCTGCAGCAGCTCCTCGCCTACGAGCGCGCGCACGGCAACCGGCTGCCCGTCGTCCAGGTCCTCGAGCACCGTCTCGAGGCCGTCCGCCAGGGCGCGGACACCAGCGGAGCGGTGCCCACCGAGGCCCCCGAGGTCTCCCGGTCCAGCCAGGGCTCTCCGGTCTCCCCGGAGACGTCCGGCCCGCCGATCAACCCGCCGTCCCAGGGCACGCCCTTCAACCCGGCCCAGCCCCGCTGAGCACCCCGCACCACCCGGACCGGGGACGGCGGCGCCGTCCGGCCGGACGAAGGAGGACGTGATGGACAACCGCTACGACGTGGTGGTCGTCGGCGGGGGACCCGCCGGCCTCGGTGCGGCCCTCTGCCTGGCCCGCGCGCGCCGCACCGTCCTGGTGGTGGACGCCGGGGCGCCGCGCAACGATCCCGCCGAGCACATGCACAACTACCTCGGCCGGGACGGTGACGCCCCCGGCGCCCTGTTGGCCGACGGGCGCGCGGAGGTCTCCGGCTACGGGGCCGACGTCGTGGAAGGCACCGTGGTCTCCGCGCACGCCGAGGAGGAGTCCGGGGACGGCGACCGCTTCACGGTGTCCCTCGACGACGGCCGGTCGGTGCGGGCGCGACGGCTGCTGATCACCACCGGACTCGTCGACGAGCTGCCGGACGTTCCCGGCGTGGCGCAGCGGTGGGGGCACGACGTCCTGCACTGCCCCTACTGCCACGGCTGGGAGTGGCGCGACCAGCCGCTGGCCGTGCTCGGCACCGGCCCCACCGCTGTGCAGCAGGCGCAGCTGTTCCGGCAGTGGACCGACGACATCACGTTCGTCCAGCACCGGGCGCCCGACCCGGACGACGAGGAGCGCGAGCAGCTGGCGGCCCTCGGCATCGGGCACACGACCGGAGAGGTGTCCTCGATCGAGTTCGCGGAGGACCGGATCTGCGGGCTGCGGCTCGCCTCCGGCGAGCTGGTGCCGTGCCGCGCGGTGGTCGTGGTGCCCCGGTTCACGGTGCGCTCGGACCTCATCGACTCCCTCGGGCTGGAGACGGCCGAGGAGGAGGAGAAGGGCCACGTCGCGGGCACCTGCGTGCCCTCGGCCCCCACCGGCGGCACGAACGTCGAGGGCGTGTACGTAGCCGGCAACGTGACGGACCTGCACGCCCAGGTCCTCGCGGCGGCCGCCGCCGGGCTCAAGACCGGCACGGCCATCAACACCGACCTGCTGGACGAGGACCTCGGCCGCGCCCTGGCACGCCGCCGGGCGTGAGACCCCCGCCGGGCCGGGTCGCGCCCGGCCCGGCGGGGACGGCCGGTCAGGCCAGCGAGGCGTCCAGGGTGATGTCCACCGACAGGGCCTGGGAGACGGGGCAGTTCGCCTTGGCGTCCTCGGCCAGGCGGGCGAAGTCCTCGGCCGAGAGACCCTCGACCTCCGCACGGACGGTGAGCGCGATGCCCGTGATGCCCTCGCCCGCCACGAAGGTCACCTCCGCGCTGCTGTCCACCCGGGTGGGCGGGGTGTCGTTCTGCGCCAGGCCGTTGGAGAGCGCCATGGCGAAGCAGGTGGCGTGGGCGGAGGCGATGAGCTCCTCGGGGCTCGTCCGCGGGCCGGGACCCTCCTCCGCGCGGGCCTTCCAGTCCACGTCGAAGGGGCCCAGCCCCGAGCCGGCCAGGCTGGTGCTGCCCGAGCCGCTGAAGAGATCGCCGTTCCAGACGGTGCTGGCCTTGCTGACGACGGATTTCGGCATAGTTCCTCCTGAGGTCCACGGCACGCGGAGGCTCCGCCTGCCGGCGCCGGGCGGCGCTGCTGTCACGGTAACGGATCAGGGGCGGGGTGTGACCGCCCAGCGGTCCGTTTCAGCGTCCAGCGTGAACGGCCGCGGCGTGGGAGGGTCTCGCGTGCACGGGGCGTCCCGGCCGGGAGGGAACGCGGCCGGCTCAGCCGAGGGGCTTGCGCGGCGGGCCGGGGTCGCGGGGCTTCGCACGGTCGGCGACGGCGCGCGTGGCGGCGTGCGCGGCCGCGGCCACGACCCGTTCCAGCGGCCCCCGGCCGAAGGCGTGGCGCCAGGCCAGGGCCACGAGCGCGGAGACGACCAGGCAGGCGACGAACCACAGCAGGGGGCTGCTGTAGTGGACCTCGGTGGAGAGCAGGGCCAGCTGCGCCGTGTACAGGGTGAGGGTCATCGCGCCCATGGCGGCCAGGGGGAGCAGCCACGTGCCGGACTGCCGCCCGAGGAGCAGGAGGGCGCCGAGGGCCGCCAGGCTCACCCCCAGGCTCCATGCCACGGAGAACGGCGTGTTGACGTGCGGGGCGGTGAGCACCTGCCACCACAGGGTGTTCGTCGGCAGGGCTCCGTCCGGGCCGAAGACGACGATGTGGTCGAGATCGGCCCGGGTCAGGGACGCGATGCTGTACAGGAGGACGTTGTAGCCGTCCACCCCGTAGAGGAGCACCCAGGAGAGCAGCTTCGCGAGCGCCGCGAGACCGAGGCCGGCCGCCAGGAGCCGGGCCTGGACGTGCAGGTTCTTGAGGTTGAGCCGGCCGACGGCCAGACCCGCCAGCAGGTAGGCCAGGTACGTCACGGCCGGGTACGCGCCGGTGAGCAGCAGCTGCCAGAAGACCGCGGCGGGTTCCGTGAACAGGTTCGCGAAGGTGGGGTTCGCGTCCGTGTGCTCCGGCACCAGATCGCCCAGCCAGTGGATCAGCAGAGGTCCCAGCAGCAGGAAGGCCGCGGAGCACACGAGCAGTGTCCGGACGCGCAGGCCGAGGAAGGGCAGGGCCAGCAGGAAGAAGGCGCCGTAGTGGACCAGGATGCCGGTCGCCGGAGGCTCGGCGGGCATCAGGTAGCCGATCGTCAGGCCGATCGCCATGATCAGCAGGGCGCGCACGGCGATCCCCGCTCGGACGGCGGTCAGGTCCTGCCCCCGGCGGGGCCTGCGCCCACCGGAGACGAAGGCGAGGCCCACCCCGGCGAGCAGGGCGAACAGCGCCGCGGAGTCCCCGGCGAAGAGCAGCCACGACAGCGTCGGCCGGTTGTTCTCCTGGTAGGCGCTGGGCAGGAAGTGGACGGCGGTCAGTCCCACGAGCGCCAGACCGCGGGCGGCGTCGACGGCGACCACCCGCCCGGCCGAGCGGCGGGGATCGAGCCCGCCGGTGGTCTCGGCGGCCCGGTCTCTCGTGGGGTGGTCGTTCATGCGTTCCGCCGTTCTGCCCCTCATCCCCGGCCCCCCGGTGCGACCGCGCTCAGGATGATGCCTGCACTGCCGTCAATCTTCGCACCCGCCGGTGCAAGTCACGGCAACGTTGCGCCCGGCGACAGCCCGCCGCTGCGGCGCGGAGCCGGCAGACCCGTCAGGAGGCCGCGCTCAGTGCCGGCCCGGGCAGCGGAACGGGCAGCCTCTCCGAGCGGCGCTGCAGGACCTCGTTCCGCAGCCGGCGGCGGGCGGCCAGTGCGGTGGCCGCCGCTCCGGCGGGCGCCTCCTGGGGCACACGGATCTGCACGGCGCCGTCGAGGCCGGGCTCGTGCTCGACCGTCCGGCGGAGCAGCTCCAGGGCCCGGGGGTCGAGCTCGCGCACGCAGGTGAGGTCCAGGCTGACCGTCGCCGCGGGGAGCATCGTTCGGGCCCGCCGCAGCACGGGGTGCAGCCCCTGCTGGTTGACCGCGGTCAGGGCGCCGGTGACGTGGACGTGGACGTACCGGCCGTCGAGGTCCACCTCGACGAGGACGGAGATCTTGCGCTGCACGTGGTGCGCTCCTTCGGGGGACGGCCGGCTGCCGCGCCCTCCGCCATCCGGCCGACCAAGTAGTCAGCCTGCTGTCCGTCGGGCGCCCTGAAATACTAAGTGGCCTGTCGGTGCCGTCGCAAACCGGGACGGCTCCGGTGCTTCCGCGAGCGGACCGGCGCGGATGCTCAAGAATTGACGAAGATCCGCCCGCTGCGGAGCGATCCGGGCCGCCGGCAGGCCGGTCCGGGGGAGACTGGGGCCATGGGAACGCGTGTCGAGGACGCCGGTGTGGCGGCCGGACGGGTGCTGGTGGTGGACGACGAGAAGGCGCTCGCCGGGATGGTCGCGTCCTACCTGGTGCGCGCCGGGTACGACGTCGCCCAGGCGCACACCGGCCCGGCCGCCCTGGAGGCGGCGCGGGCGGGGGCCCCCGACGTCGTGGTCCTCGACCTGGGCCTGCCCGGACTCGACGGGATCGAGGTCTGCCGGCGGATCCGGACCTTCTCGGAGTGCTACGTGCTGATGCTGACGGCCCGGGGGGACGAGGAGGATCGGCTCGCCGGGCTGGCCACCGGCGCCGACGACTACATCACCAAGCCGTTCAGCGTCCGCGAGCTCGTGGCGCGGGTGCAGGCGGTCATGCGGCGCCCGCGCACGGTGACCCGCCGGGGCGACGCCGGTGCGCCGCACGTGCACGGTGACCTGGAGGTGGACCTCGCGGGCCGGCAGGTGCGGGTGGCGGGGGTGCGGGTGGCCCTCACCCGCACCGAGTTCGACCTGCTGGCGGCCCTGGCCCTGCGTCCCCGCGAGGCGATGTCCCGCCGCCGGCTCATCGACGTGGTGTGGGACCCGGCCTGGGTGGGCGACGAGCACCTCGTGGACGTCCACATCGCCCACGTGCGCCGCAAGCTCGGGGACGATCCGGCCTCGCCCCGCTACGTGGAGACCGTCCGCGGCGTCGGCTACCGGATGGCGGTGCGGTGACGGCCCGGCGCGAGCCCGGGCTGACCGCCCGCTTCCTGCTCGCCCAGCTGCTCGTGGTGCTGGCGAGCGTGCTCGCCGCGGCGGCGGCCGCCTCCCTCGCCGGCCCCCCGCTGTTCCACGAGCACCTCCTGCGCGCCGGGGCCGAGCCCGACCCGGGCCAGCTGATGCACCTCGAGCGGGCCTACCGGGACGCCGGGCTGTGGACGGTCGGCGTCGCCCTGCTCACCGCGCTGGCCTGCGCGCTGGCCGTGAGCGCGTCCCTGGCACGGCGGCTGCGCGGCCCGCTGGACGCGCTCACCCGGGCCGCGCAGGCCCTGGCCCGGGGCCGCTGGGGCGCCCGGGTCCCGGCCATGGGCGCCGGGGCCGAGGTCGACGCGCTCGCGTCCGCGTTCAACACGATGGCCGCCGAACTGGAGCGGACCGAGGACGTCCGGCGGCGCATGCTCTCCGACCTCGCGCACGAGATGCGCACGCCCCTGTCCGTGCTCGGCGTCTACCTGGAGGGCCTCGAGGACGGCGTCACCGAGTTCGACGCGAGCACGGGTGCGGTGCTGGCCGAGCAGCTGGCCCGGCTCACCCGGCTGGTCGAGGACATCGACGACGTCTCGCGTGCCGAGGAGGGGCGCATGGTCCTGGACCGCTCACCCGTGCCCGTGGCCCAGCTGCTGCGCTCGGCGGCCGACGCGGCCGGGGAGGCCTACGCCGCCAAGGGGGTGGGCCTGCGGGTCGACGACGGCACGGACGCCGCGGTGCTGCCCGTGGACCGCCAGCGGATGGGTCAGGTGCTGGGCAACCTGCTCTCCAACGCCCTGCGCCACACCCCGCCCGGTGGCGACGTGGTGCTCGGCGCGGCACCGCACGCCCCCGGGGGCGTGGTGCTCCGGGTCGCCGACACCGGTGAGGGCATGGCCGCCGAGCAGCTGACGCACGTCTTCGAGCGCTTCTACCGCGGGGACACCGCCCGGGACCGGGAGCACGGCGGTTCCGGCATCGGGCTCACCATCTCCCGCGCCCTCGTGGAGGCCCACGGCGGCACGCTCGACGCCGCCTCGGCCGGTCCGGGGCGGGGCGCGGAGTTCCGCGTGGTGCTGCCCGTCCGGCACACCGCGCCGCCGGGGACGGCGGCGCCGAGCACCGTCCCACACCCTTGATAAATACCCCTAGGGGGTATATTTTCGAGATCGGGAACGAGCCCGACCGGCGAGCGGGAGCACTGCCGGCCGCGGCGCCGGTCCCGGCCCGCACGACCCACCTGCGGAAGGAGCATCATGAGCGCCCCGCACGCCCACCACCCGGCCCCCCACGGCGGCCACCACGCCGACGCGGACACGCACGGACAGGCCGTGCCGCACGACCGCGCCCACTCGGCGGTCGACGAGGAGCACACCGTCCACACCCACGGCGAGCACGCCGGGCACTCCACGGCGATGTTCAGGACCAGGTTCTGGATCTCGCTGGGGCTGTCGGTCCCGGTGGTGATCTTCTCCCCGATGGTCGCCCACCTGCTGGGCTACCACGTCCCCGGGTTCCCGGGCTCGGCCTGGATCTCCCCGGTGCTGGGCACCGTCATCTACCTCTGGGGCGGGGCCCCGTTCCTGCGCGGCGGACTCACCGAGCTGCGCTCGAAGCAGCCCGGGATGATGCTGCTCATCAGCACGGCCATCACGGTCGCCTTCGTCGCGTCCTGGGCGACGTCCCTGGGCATCGGCGGGTTCGACCTGGACTTCTGGTGGGAGCTGGCCCTGCTCGTCGTGATCATGCTGCTGGGCCACTGGATGGAGATGCGAGCCCTCGGGGCGGCCTCCGGCGCCCTGGACGCCCTGGCCGCCCTGCTGCCGGACGAGGCCGAGAAGGTCCTCGAGGGCGGCACCGCGACCGTCCCCGTTGGTGACCTGGCCGTGGGCGACGTCGTCCTCGTCCGCCCGGGGGCGCGGGTGCCGGCCGACGGGCAGATCGTGGCCGGGACCGCCGAGCTCGACGAGTCGATGATCACGGGCGAGTCCACGGCGGTGTCCCGCACGGTGGGGGACACCGTGGTCGCCGGCACCGTGGCCACCGACAACACCGTGCGCGTGCGGGTCGACGCCGTCGGGGAGAACACCGCCCTGGCCGGCATCCGGCGGATGGTCGCCGCCGCCCAGGAGTCCTCCTCCCGGGCCCAGGCCCTGGCCGACCGCGCCGCCGCCTGGCTGTTCTGGTTCGCCCTGACCGCCGGGGTCCTCACGGCCGTCGCGTGGACCCTGCTCGGCAGCCCCGGGGACGCGGTGGTGCGCACCGTCACCGTCCTGGTCATCGCCTGCCCCCACGCCCTGGGACTGGCCATCCCCCTGGTCATCGCCATCTCCACGGAGCGCGCCGCCCGCTCCGGGGTGCTGATCAAGGACCGCCTGGCCCTCGAGCGGATGCGGACCATCGACGTGGTCCTGTTCGACAAGACCGGCACCCTCACCGAGGGCGCCCACGCCGTGACCGGCGCCGCCCCGGCCCCCGGGACGACGGAGGGCGAGCTGCTGGCCCTGGCCGCCGCCGCCGAGTCCGACAGCGAGCACCCGGTGGCCCGTGCGATCGTCGCGGCCGCCGCCGCCCACCCCGAGGCCTCCCGGAGGCCCCTGCGCGGCACCGGGTTCACCGCCGCCACCGGCCGCGGCGTGGCGGCCACGGTCGACGGGGCGGAGATCACCGTGGGCGGGCCCAACCTGCTCCGGGAGCGGGGCGTGTCCACTCCCGCCGCGCTCGCCGGGGCGACCCGCGGGTGGAGCGACCGCGGCGCCGGTGTGCTCCACGTGCTGCGCGACGGGCGGGTCATCGGCGCCCTGGCCCTGGAGGACACGGTCCGCCCGGAGTCCCGTGCCGCCGTGGCCGCCCTGCAGGAGCTGGGCGTGAAGGTCGCCATGATCACCGGCGACGCCCGGCCGGTCGCCGACGCGGTCGGGGCCGACCTCGGCATCGACGAGGTCTTCGCCGAGGTGCTCCCGCAGGACAAGGACACCAAGGTCGCCGAGCTGCAGTCCCGGGGGATGACCGTCGCGATGGTCGGCGACGGCGTCAACGACGCCCCGGCCCTGGCCCGCGCCGAGGTCGGGATCGCGATCGGGGCCGGCACCGACGTGGCCATGGAGTCCGCCGGGGTGGTCCTGGCCGGCAACGACCCGCGGGCGGTGCTCTCGATGATCGACCTCTCCCGGGCCAGCTACCGCAAGATGCTGCAGAACCTGGTCTGGGCCACGGGCTACAACGTGGTCGCCGTCCCCCTCGCCGCAGGCGTCCTGGCGCCCGCCGGGGTGGTCCTGTCCCCGGCGGTCGGGGCGGTGCTGATGTCGCTCTCCACCATCGTCGTGGCCCTCAACGCCCAGCTGCTGCGCCGGCTCGACCTCGACCCGGCCCACCCGGCCGCCGCGGAGGCCCCGCGTGCCGGGGCCCGGCCCCCTGCCGTCCCCGCCCACTGAGCGGACCCTTTCCCCACCACCGAGAGAACAACAGAAGGACACACCGTGCGACGAACCACCACCCTCTCCGCCCTGGCCCTCGCGGCCGCCCTCGCGCTCGCCGGCTGCGGCGACGGCCAGGAGGCGGCGACGCCGGCCTCCGGGAGCGCGAGCCCCTCGGCCGAGACGACACCGACCGGGACCGCGCCGGCCTCCGGGACCGCGCCGGCCTCCGGGGCCGCCGCGGAGATCTCCGCCGAGCACAACGACGCGGACGTCATGTTCGCGCAGATGATGATCCCCCACCACGAGCAGGCGGTGCAGATGAGCGAGGTGCTGCTCGGCAAGGACGGCGTCCCGCAGGACGTCCGGGACCTCGCCGAGCGGGTCGCGCGGACCCAGGAGCCCGAGATCGAGCGGATGCGTGCGATGCTCACCGCCTGGGACGCCCCGGCCGGCGCCGGCCACGGCGGCCACGGCGGTCACGGCTCCGGCATGGTCGAGGAGGAAGGGATGGACCGGCTCCGGGAGGCCGGGGAGGGGCCGGAGGCCGCCGTGCTGTACCTGGAGCAGATGACCCAGCACCACGAGGGTGCCGTGGACATGGCCCGCGACCAGGTGGAGCAGGGGGCCAACCCGGAGGCGGTCGAGCTCGCGCGCGAGGTCGTCGAGGCCCAGGAGGCCGAGATCCGGGAGATGGCGACGATGCTCGGGGAGCTGAGGCGGTCGTGACGGGCGGCGTCGAGGTCCACTGACACCGCAGCGCACCGCAGCGGGGAAGGACGGGGACAGCCTGGACCACGGCGACCCGCACGAGCACCGGCCGCCGCAGCACGGTCCGCGTCGCCCCCGTGCACCGTTCCCACGGGACGGTCCGGGAGCACTCCCCGCACCGACCCGGACGGGGGCGGCCGGTGCCTCCGCGGCGGGGGCGGCCCGCGCCCTCCGGCCGCCGGGAGCCGGGTGCTACGCTCCGAAGTGCTCGACGACACCGTGTGACAGACCCCGGCGCGCGCACCCGCGCCGGGGCCCCCGACCTCGGATGGAGGTGCTCAGCATGCCCCCGCACCCAGCCCCGGCCGGGACCGACGGACCCGGCCGCACCTTCGGCGTGGAGGAGGAGCTGCTCCTCGTGGACGCCGGGACCCTCGAGCCCGTGGCGCTGAGCCGCGGCGTGGTGGGGGACCAGGACCGGCCTCCCGAGCCGTCCGGGCACCGGATCAGCACCGAGCTGCAGCAGGAGCAGATCGAGGTCGCGGGGCCGCCGGTGACCGGGGTCGCGGACCAGCTCGCGGTCATCCGCCAGGGCCGGACCCTGGTCGACGCCGCCGCGCGCCGCGCCGGCGCCCGGGCCGTGGCCCTGGCGTCACCGGTCTTCCCGGACCGCCCGCACCTCGTGCCCCGTCCCCGCTACCGCTGGCTCCGCGAGCGCTACGGCGCGGTCGCCGACGAGCAGCTGACCTGCGGGCTGCACGTCCACGTGGGGATCTCCGGTCCCGACGAGGGCGTCGCCGTGCTGGACCGGATCCGGGGCTGGCTGCCGGTGCTGCTGGGGCTCAGCGCGAACTCGCCGTTCTGGTACGGACTGGACACCGGCTACGGCAGCTACCGGTACCAGACGTGGACGCGCTGGCCCACGGCCGGCCCCGACGAGCTGCTGGGCACCCCCGGGGAGTACGAGCGCCGGTGCGAGGCACTGCTCCGCGCCGGGGCGGCCCTGGACCGCGGCATGCTCTACTTCGACGCCCGGCTCTCCGCCCGGTACCCCACCGTGGAGATCCGGATCGCGGACGTCTGCCTCGAGGCCGAGCACACCGCGGCGCTGGCGGCCCTGGCCCGTGCCCTGGTCGAGACGGCGGCCGGGCAGTGGCGTGCCGGGGTCCCGGCCCCGCGGACCGGCGTGGGACAGCTGCGCGCGTGGTCGTGGCAGGCCAGCGCCGCAGGGCTCGACGGAGCGCTGGTCAGCCCGGCCTCCGGAGCACCCGCGCCCGCGGCGGACGTCGTGGCCGAGCTCCTCGAGCACGTGCGCCCGGCCCTCGAGGAGCTCGGCGAGCAGGACTTCGTGACCGGCGTGGCGGCGGACGTGCTCCGGGAGGGCACCGGGGCCCGGCGCCAGCGCGAGGCCTGGGCCGCCCGGCAGGACCCGCACGACGTCGTGCGGTCGGCCGTCGAGGCGACCCACCGGTGAGCGCCGGCGCCGCCCCCGGGGGGAGCGCGGAGAGCCCGGGCCCCGGCCGGGCCGCCGCAGGACGGCGCGCGGCGCGGCCCGGGCGGGTCCGGCGGCACCCCGCGCTCCAGCGGCGACGCGTCGTCGTCGGGCCCCACGCGGTGGACGTGCGCGGGACCTTCGACCCTGCGCTGCCGCCGGTGGTCCTCGTGCACGGCATCGGGATGTCGGGGGCCTACCTGCTGCGCCTCGCGGACGAGCTGGCCGCCACCCGGGACGTGTACGCGCTCGACCTCCCGGGCTACGGGACGGCCCCGAAGCCGCGGCGTCCCCTCTCGGTGCCCGAGCTGGGGGAGGCCGCCGCGGGGGCGATCGCGGCGCTGGGGCTGTCGGGGCCCGTCGCGGTCGGCCACTCCATGGGCTGCCAGATCGTCGTGGACGCGGTCAAGGACCATCCGGGGCTGTGCTCCGGCTACGTCCTGATCGGGCCGACCGTGGACCCGCGGGCCCGCAGCCTGCCGGGCCAGGCGTGGCGGCTGCTGCGGGACACGCTGCGCGAGCCGCTGCCGACCAACGCCGTGATCCTGCGCGACTACCTGCGGATGGGCCCGCTCCGCTACCTCCGCACGACCCGGCACATGCTCGCCGACCGGGTCGAGGAGGACATCCGGGGCTGCGCGGCCCCGGGGCTGGTCGTCCGGGGGGAGCGTGACCCCATCGCACCCCGCGACTGGGCGCTGCGCCTGGCCCGGGAGGCCCCCGACGCCGGCTTCCTCGAGCTCCCCGGCGCCCCGCACAACGCCCAGCACACCGACCCGAAGGAGCTCGCCGCAGCATGCGCCCCTTTCCTCGACGCCTGCCGACCCGCTCACCGTCCGGACGTCCCGGCGTGATCCCGCACCGGGTGACCGAGGCGGGGGCGAACCTCGCCGCCTGGGCGCAGGACTACGCCTACGCGCTCCGGTGGCAGGCGGCCGGGCTCCTCGGCCGGTGGGACCCCGCCCACTACCGGGCCCCGGCGGACCCGGCCCGGACACCGGTCGTGCTCATCCCCGGCATCTACGAGTCGTGGACCTTCCTGCTGCCCGTGGCGGGTCTGCTGCGGGAGCACGGGCACGACGTCCACGTGGTCGAGGACCTGAAGTTCAACACCGGCACCATCGAGGAGATGGCCGGGCTGGTCGACGCGCACCTGCGCGCGGCGGGCCTCGAGCGGTGCGTGCTGGTGGCGCACAGCAAGGGCGGGCTGATCGGCAAGCAGCTCCTGGCCCACCACAACGGCAGCGCCGTGATCCACGGCCTCGTGGCGGTCAACACCCCGTTCTCCGGGTCCGAGCTGGCCCGGCTGCTGCCCCTGTCCACGATCCGGGTGTTCCTGCCGCACTCCCCGGAGCTGACCGCGCTGACCACGCACCAGGCGGTGAACCGGGACATCGTCTCCATCTACGGCCGCTTCGACCCGCACATCCCCGGCGGCAGCCGGCTGGAGGGAGCGCGCAACGTCCAGCTCGGGACCCGCGGGCACTTCCTGCCCCTGAGCGATCCCCGGGTGCACGGGGCCATCCTCGACGGGATCCGTGCTCTCACCCGCGACGACGTCGGGGGCAGCTGGTAGCCTCACGCCATCGTCCGCCCCGCGGCGGAGCACACCGAGGCGCGGGGGACGACGTCGGAGGGATCGGTGGGACCGTGGTCGTGCTGGGACTGACGCCCTTCCAGGGCTGGGAAGCGGTGTCCTGGGTGCTCCTGCTCCTCACCGCCGGGTGGGCGGTGATCCGGCTCGTGCGCTGGTTCGTGCTGCGCTACGGGGGCAACACCCGGTGGGGCCGCCGGGCGCGCACCCGGCTGGGACTGCGCCGGGCCCGCGACGGGCTGCTGGAACGCCACGCCCGGGGCGAGCTCACCGAGGCGGAGTACCGGGAACGGCTGCGCATCCTGGACCAGGAGGGCCGCCCCGGTCCGTGAGGGCGCCGCGGCCCGTGCCCGGCACCCGCGGCGGGGCTGACGGACGGGAAGCAGGCTGACAGACTGGAACTGTCCGTGTCCTGCCGCACCGGCAGGACGAGACCTCGCGACGACAAGGAGCCCCCATGTCCGACAAGCCCGACCCCATCGAGCTGCAGAAGCACCTCAGCGGCCTGGACTACCCGGTCAGCAAGGACGAGGTCGTGCAGAAGGCCCAGGACTCCGGTGCGGACGACTCGATCCTCGAGGCCCTGCGCAGCCTCCCGGAGCGGCAGTACGAGAAGCCCACCCACGTGACCGAGGCCGTCTTCGGCGAGTAGGTCCGCACGGCCCCGTTGCGCCCGGGGCGACGAGGACCACGGCCCCGTGGCGCGCCCCGCGCCACGGGGCCGACGCCGTCCGCCGGGCCGCCCGCGGGCTTCATCGAATCTTCAGGCCGGCGGGGTTCATCCGGCGAAAAGAACAGGTTACCGTCGGTCCTGTGAGGCGCGGCACCCCACGCGCCCGGACCAGCACCGCAGGACGGGTGGCCGCGACCGGCCGCCGATCGGACGAAGGAGCGAGACCATGACCCATGTGACATCGATGCTCGAGACCTACCCGAAGGACCTCGGCGGGGTGGACCAGCAGAAGCTGGCCGAGTGCATCGCCGCGTGCTTCGAGTGCGCCCAGACCTGCACGGCCTGCGCGGACGCGTGCCTGTCCGAGGACATGGTCGCGGAGCTGACCAAGTGCATCCGCACCAACCTGGACTGCGCGGACATCTGCGCCACCACCGGCAACGTGCTCTCCCGGCACACGGGCTACGACGCCGATCTCACCCGCACGGTGCTCCAGGCCTGCCAGGCGGCCTGCAAGGCCTGCGGCGACGAGTGCGCCCAGCACGCCGAGATGCACGAGCACTGCCGGGTCTGCGCGGAGGCGTGCCGCCGTTGCGAACAGGCCTGCGCCGACCTGATCAGCTCCCTGGGCTGAACCCGGCGACACGGAGGGGCCCGTCCGGAGGACGGGCCCCTCCGGCCCCGTCCGGGCCGTGGCACGGACCGACCCCGCCGGGGACGACCGCGCCTACTGCTCCGCGGGGTGGGCCGGTTCCTCGCCGGGGGCGGACTCGACGTGCTCGGGGGCGGCGTCCACGTCCCGGACCGTGTGCCCGCCGAACTGGTTGCGCATCGCCGCGATCATCTTCATCGCCGGGGCCTCGTCCTGCCGGGAGGTGAACCGGGCGAACAGGGCGTTGGAGATGTTGGGCACCGGCACGGCGAGGTCCAGGGCGGCCTCGACCGTCCACCGGCCCTCGCCGGAGTCCTCGGCGTAGCCCCTGAGCCCGTCCAGGTGCTCGTCCTCGTTCAGCGCGTTCACCGCGAGGTCCAGCAGCCAGGACTTGATCACCGATCCCTCGCGCCAGGAGTTGAAGGTCTCCCGCACCGAGCGGACGTGACCGGCGGCCTCGAGCAGCTCCCAGCCCTCGGCGTAGGCCTGCATGATGGCGTACTCGATGCCGTTGTGGACCATCTTGGCGAAGTGGCCCGCACCGTGCTCGCCGGCGTGGACGAAGCCGAACTCGCCCGCCGGTTTGAGCGATTCGAAGATGGGCTGCACCTTGGCCACGGTGCCGTCGTCCCCGCCCACCATGAGGGCATAGCCCTGCGTGATCCCCCACACGCCGCCGGAGACCCCGCAGTCCAGGTACTCGATGCCCCGGCCCGCCAGTTTCTCCGCGCGGGGACCGTCGTGGGTCCACCGGGAGTTGCCACCGTCGATGAGCACGTCGCCCTCGCCCAGCACACCGGCCAGCTCGTCGATCACGGTGTCCACCACCGTGTCCGGCACCATGATCCACACGACCCGGGGCGTGCTGTCGATCTGCTCCACCATGCCGGTGAGGCTGGCCGCGTCGGAGAGCTCGGGGTCGGTGTCGAAGCCGATCACCGTGTGCCCGGCCTGGCGCAGCCGTTCGCGCATGTTGCCGCCCATCTTGCCCAGTCCTACGAGTCCCATCTGCATGGTGCGCTCCCTCGTCCGTCGTCCGAACGGGCATCGGCTGGGCCGGCCCCGCCGCGGAGGGTGCCGCGCCGGGGCGCTCCTCCTCCACCGGGTGCCGCCGTCGCGGGCCTGCCCGCCCCGGGTGCTCCACACGGTCTCACGGTCCGACGCCTCCTGCCACCCCCCCCGGGGCGCAGGCAACGCGCGGAGCGTGGGCCGGGGCCGTGCGGTCGGTCCCGACCGGTGGCACGGGCGCCGGGGACTCAGTCCCGGGGATGGGTGGAGCGCCACGTCGGGGGGCCCGCCGAGCCCGCGGGGTACTCCTCCAGCGGGACCCGGCCGGTGCGCCAGGCGGCGCGGATCCCGTCGACCACCCGCCAGGCGTGCTCGGCCCCCTCGGCGCGGATGGACAGGGTGGGGTCGCGCCCGAGGATGCCGTGGAGGACCTCCCCGTACGGGTTGAGCCGGCCGGCGCCGAACCGGGTCTCCAACCGGGCACGGTCGGCCACGAACGGGTCGCCGGGGCCGTTGACGTTGAGCTCCAGGACCATGCCGTCGGGCCCCAGGCACAGGCGCAGCACGGTGGGCTCGATCCGTCCGTCCAGGCCGGCGGGCACGCGGGGCACGTCGCGGAAGGTGATGGCGACCTCCCGCCGTGCCCGGTCGAGGGCCTTTCCGGAGCGCAGGACGAAGGGGACCCCGGCCCACCGCCAGGTCGCCGCCTCCAGGGTCACCTCGGCCAGGGTCTCGGTCCCGCGCGCCGGGTCCACCCCGTCCTCGTCGGCGTAGGAGGGCAGACGGCGTCCGTCGACGGTGCCGGCGGTGTAGCGGGCGCGCCGGCCGGCGCGGACGGGGTCGCCGGCCCAGGGGCGCACGGCCCGCAGGGCCTCCGCCTTGACGGCCCGCAGGTCGGCGGCCTCGATCGAGACCGGGGCGTCCATGGTGACCAGCGCCATGACCTGCAGCAGGTGGGACTGGATCATGTCCACCAGCGCCCCCGCGCGGTCGTAGTAGCCGGCGCGGTTCTCCAGACCCAGCTCCTCGTCGTAGACGATCTCCACGGACTCGATGTGGTCGCGGTTCCACAGCGGCTCGAACAAGCGGTTGGTGAAGCGCAGTCCCAGCACGTTGAGCACGGTGGACTTGCCGAGGAAGTGGTCGACCCGGAAGATCTGGTCCTCCGGCACCAGGGCGGTGATCCGCCGGTTGAGCTGCGCCGCACTCTCACGGTCCACACCGAAGGGCTTCTCCAGGGCCAGCATGGTGCCCTCGGGCAGCGGCACCTGGTGCAGGGCGTGCACGGCCCGCGCGGTCACGGCCGGGGGCAGGGCGAAGTACAGGGCGGGGATCCCGTCGGCCGCCCCGAGCAGCCGCCGCAGATCCTCGGGGGAGCTCGCGTCGGTGACGAGGTAGCCGGTGTGCGCGAGGGCGTGCTCCACGGCCGCGCCGGTGGCCTCGACGGTGTCGAAGGCCTCCCGGACGGTGCGGGTCCACCGGTCGTCGTCCAGGGCGGGCAGGTCCGCCCCGATGAGCGTGATGCGGCGGTCGGGCTGCTCGGTGAGCAGCCGGCCCAGTCCCGGCAGCAGCAGCCGGGAGGTGAGGTCGCCGGTGGCGCCGAGGACGACGAGTGTTCCGATGTTCTCCTGGCCGCTGTCCGTCTCCATGCCTGCACGCTACGCCGCCCGGCTCTGGGTGTCGCGGGGCACGACTGGTTGAATGGGGCCATGGGAGACCGGGCCGCCGAGCACGCATCCACACCGCTGGAGGACTACGCCCTGCTGTCGGACCTGCACACCGGCCCGCTGGTGTCGCGGGACGGCAGCGTCGACTGGCTGTGCTTCCCGCGCTTCGACTCCCCGTCGGTGTTCGCCGCCCTGCTCGGCACCCCGGAGGACGGCCGGTGGAGGATCTCCGCCGTGGACGGCGAGGTCGCGCACCGCCGGTACCTGCCGCGCACGTTCGTGCTCGAGACGACCTGGCGCACCCCCACCGGCACGCTCGTGGTGACCGACTTCCTGCCTCCGGGCAGCGACCAGGCCGATCTGATCCGGCGGGTCGAGTGCACCCAGGGGCAGGTGGAGGTCGAGCACGACCTGCGGATCCGCTTCGACTACAACCGGGCCAAGCCCTGGACCCGGCGCGTCGAGCCGGAGGGGACCGCCCGCCACGGCCTGCTGTCGGTGGCGGGCCCGGACGGGCTGCTGCTGGCCGGCCCGCTGCTGCACCCCCACGACGCGCAGCAGCACAAGCCGCAGGCCGGGATGGAGGAGCGCCACGAGGCCTCCCCGAAGGGGCACCCCGACGACTACCAGGGGGCGGTCGCCGACCGGCTCAGCGGGGTGTTCCCGCTGTCCGCGGGCGAATCGCTGGACTGGGTGCTGACGTGGCACCTGTCCCACCAGTACCCGCCCACCCCGGAGGACCCGCAGGAAGCCCTCGACCGCACCCTGGAGTACTGGAGGCAGTGGTCCGCCCGCGTGGACGCGGAGCAGGAGCACGGCCGGACCGTGCTGCGCTCGCTGCTGGTGCTGCGGGCGCTGACCAACAGCGACACCGGAGGCATCGTGGCCGCGCCCACGACCTCCCTGCCCGAGGAGTTCGGCGGGATGCGCAACTGGGACTACCGGTACACGTGGCTGCGGGACGCCGCCCTGACCATCGAGACGCTCGTCGCCCACGACTTCACCGACGGGGCCCTGCTGTGGCGCGACTGGCTGCTGCGGGCCGTGGCCGGGCACCCCGACGACCTGCAGATCATGTACGGAGTGGCCGGGGAGCGCCAGCTCGACGAGTCCGAGCTCGGCCACCTCGCCGGCTACGAGGGCTCCACCCCGGTGCGGGTCGGCAACGGGGCCGTGGGCCAGTACCAGGCCGACGTGGTGGGGGAGGTCATGCTCGCCCTGGCCGCCCTGCGTGACGCCGGGATCGAGGAGGACGAGTTCTCCTGGGGGCTGCAGAAGAACCTGCTGCGCTTCTGCGAGGACAACTACGACCGGCGCGGGCACGGGATCTGGGAGATGCGCGGTGAGCCGGCGTTCTTCGTGCACGGGCGGGCCATGATGTGGGCGGCCTTCGACCAGGGCATCCGCGCGGTCGAGGAGCACGGGTTCGACGGACCCGTGGCGCAGTGGCGGACGCTGCGGGCGCGGCTCCACGAGGAGATCATGGCGCGTGGGTTCGACGAGGAGCTCGACTCCTTCACCCAGACCTACGAGAGCACCGAGGTGGACGCCTCCCTGCTGCAGCTGCCGCACACGGGGCTCGTGGCCTACGACGACCCGCGGATGCTGGGGACCGTGGCCCGGATCGAGAACGATCTGCAGGACGAGCACGGGCTGCTGCACCGGTACCGGACCGGGGCCGGGCTGGACGGTCTGGAGGGGGACGAGTACCCCTTCCTGATCTGCACGTTCTGGCTCGTGGAGCAGTACGCCTGCAGCGGCCGCACCGAGGACGCCGGCGCCCTGCTGGACCAGCTCACGGGCTACGCCAACGACCTGGGCCTGTTCGGCGAGGAGTACGACCCCGTCAGCGGACGGCTGGCGGGGAACTTCCCCCAGGCCTTCAGCCACCTGGGCTTCATCCGCGCCGTCGACGCCCTCGCCCGGGTCCGCGCGGCTTCCTGACCTCCCGGCCCGGGGCCCACCGCGCGCTCGGCCCGATGCCCGGACCCTCGGTCACGCGGGCTCCCGCCGCTCGTCCTCGCCCAGGGCCTCGATCCCGCGGATGTCCTCGAGCGCGGACCCGTCGCCGTACTTGCTCGACGTGATGACGCTGAGCTTGCCGTTGGTCTCGAGCACGACCGCCCGGACCTGGGAGAGGTCACCGGTGCCCTGCATCCGCACCGCCTGGCGCAGCTCCGACTCGGTGAGCCGGTTCCGGTGCAGGGCCTCGTGGCGGATCTCGCCGTCCGCGAGCAGCAGCGCGGGCTGCGAGGTGAAGATCCCCCGCGCCCGGGGCCACCGGGTCGAGATCCAGGCCACCAGCATCTGCAGCCCGGCCAGCAGGGCGAACGCGGTGAAGCCCTCCGCCCAGGAGACGTCGGTGCTCAGGAAGACGGTCGCGAGGGTGGAGCCGAGGGCCACCGTCACGATGAAGTCGAAGACGTTGAGCTGCGCGAGCGTGCGCTTGCCGGAGACCCGGAGGCACACGACGAGCGCGGCGTAGGCCGCCGCGCCGACCAGGATGATGCGCACGATCTGGGGCCAGCCGTCAAACCACACGGCGACCACCTCCCGGGCGGGCGACGGGGACGGTGCGGGACTCGCTCATGGGATGGTCTCCTCCTGTTGTTTCCGTTCCGGCTCCCGGTGCTGGAGCCAGGCGCTCAGCGGGGCCGTGGACAGTCCGTGGACCAGCACCGACAGGGTGACGGCCAGGGTGGTGTGGACGAAGATCTCGTGGTTGCCGGTGTGCCGCTCCGCGAGGGTCGCGTAGAACAGGGCGGAGACGCCGATGGGCCCGAACCAGCTCAGGAAGAACGTCTCGGACCGGTCGTGCACGCCCCGCAGCAGCGGCCGCAGCGCCCACAGGGCGACCAGCCGGCGGAGCAGCAGCGCGGCGGCGACGACCACGGGGGCCACCCAGCCCAGCCGCGCCCACTCCGCGACCGGCAGGGCCGTGCCGAGCAGCACGAAGACCGGCAACAGGAACAGCCGGGCGACGGCGTCCTGGACCTTGTCCTCCTGCGCCTCGTCGCGCTGGGGGATCACCTGGCCGAAGACGGCGACGCCGACGAAGACGGCCAGCAGGGCGTCGGTGCCCAGCAGCTTGCCGGTCCCGAGCACCCCGAGGGCCAGCGGCACGACGAACGCCAGGTAGGAGCTCTCCTCCATGAGCCCGTGCCGGCGGACGAGGACGAAGAGCTTGCCCAGCAGGAAGCCGGTCAGCGACCCGAAGACGGCGGCGCCGAGCACCTCCCACAGCAGGACCCTGGTCAGCAGCTCGTGCCAGGCCCGGTCCGGTGCCGTCAGCAGCAGCACCGGCAGGAGGACGAAGAGATAGGCCAGTCCGTCGTTGAGCCCGCTCTCGGCCGAGAGGTTGTGCCGGACCCGCTCGGGGACCTTCTCCTCGGCCAGGGACCCCGTGACGATGGGGGTCGTGACCACCGGATCGGTGGGGGTGAGGACCGCCCCGAGCAGCAGCGCCAGCAGGAACGGCACCCCGAGCGCCGCCCACAGGACGCCGGCGGCCACGGCGAGCATCAGCGCCATGCCGAGGCCGATGATGACGGTGATCCAGCGGACGTCGCGCCGCCAGTAGCCGTGCGGCAGCCGCAGGGCGACCCCGGCCAGCCCGACCGCCAGGGTGATCCGCGCGGCCTGCTCGAGCAGCGTGCCCGGTGGCAGGCCGAAGTCCTCGATCCGGACGAGGTCCAGCGCGAGCGGGCCGATCAGCGCGCCGAACGCCAGGGCGAGCAGGGGGCCGGGGAGGCTGATCCGCTGCAGCAGGGACGAGAAGGCCGAGATCAGCAGGACGGCACCGGCGAAGAGGGCCAGCACCAGGTCGATGTCCATGGGCGTCCTTCCGCGGGCGTCGGGGGAGGCGCGGCGCCGCTCCGGGCCGTGCGTGCCTACCGTAACCCTGCTGATGGTCCTCGGGGCAAGAACGGGCGCCCACCGGTGCCACCGGGTAGGGTCACGGAGGAAGCGGAGCGCGAGCGGGAACGGAGCCACGACGTGGACGTGCTGACGACGCTGCTGGGGATCGCGATCGTCCTGGTGGGCCTCTGGGACATGTACCACAGCCTGTTGCACCCCAGCGGCACGGGCGCCCTCGGGGGCCGGGTGCAGGCGGGCATCTGGTGGATCTCCCGGCGCACCGGGCACCGCTTCGGCTCCGCCGTGGGCCCGGGGTCGATGATCACGGTGGTCGTCCTGTGGGTGCTCCTGCAGGGGGTGGGCTGGGCGCTGGTCTACCTGCCGCACGTCCCCGGCGGCTTCACGTACTCGCCCGGGGTGGACCCGGCCGACTACCCCGACGTCGTCGGCGCCCTCTACATCTCGCTGGTGACGCTCGCGACGCTGGGCTTCGGGGACGTCGTGGCCACCAACCCCTGGATCCGGCTGGCCACCCCGCTCGAGGCGCTGACCGGGTTCGCCCTGCTCACGGCGGCCCTGACCTGGTTCACCCAGATCTATCCGCCCCTGTCCCGCCGCCGCTCCCTGGCGCTCGAACTGAAGTTCCTCGCCGAGGTCGACTACGCGGACGGGATCGTGGAGGAGCACCCCGTCACGGCGGCCCGGGTGCTGGACGGGCTGGCCGCCGAGGTGGCCAAGGCCCGGATCGACTTCACCCAGCACGGCGAGACCTACTACTTCCAGGAGGAGGACCCGGACCTCTCCCTGGCCCACCACCTGCCCTACGCGCTCGAGCTGCGCGACCGCGCCGTGGCGTCGCCCCACCCGCAGGTGCGCCGGAGCGCCCGCCGCCTGGGCCTGGCCCTGGAGCAGCTCGGGCTGAAGCTGCGGGAGGACTTCGTCTCCGCGGAGGAGACCCCCGAGGAGACCTTCGCCGCCTACGCGGCGGACCACCTGCGGGAGTCGAGCCGCTGACCGGTCCCGGGGACCAGGCCCCGGGGCACCCCGGTCGCGCGGAGCACGAAGGCCTTGACGTGCGCCCGGAGTGGGGGCCCGCGGACCGGCGGGGCGCCCGTAGATGCACAGCACACTGACTGGCACAATGAGCGGGTGACCGATCAGACAGAGATCCTCAGGGCCCTCGAGGACGCGCGGGGGCTGCTCTCGGAGTCGAGCCTCCCGCTGTCCACGACCAACGTGCTGCACGAGCGGGAGGACATCGACCGGGCGGTCGCCCAGCTGGACGACTACGTCCTGCCCCGGGTGCGCTCCCTCGACGCCCCGCTGCTCGCGGTGGTCGGCGGATCGACGGGCGCCGGCAAGTCCACCCTGGTCAACGCGCTCGTGGGCCACCCCGTGACCCGCGCCGGGGCGATCCGCCCGACCACCCGCCAGCCCATCCTGGTGCACCACCCGCGCGACGCGGAGGCGTTCTCGACGCAGCGGGTGCTCCCGCACCTGAGCCGCATCCACGCGCGGAAGGTCACCCCGCCGGGCTCGACCGCCGCGGACACCGCGTCCCCGTCCGCGCTGCCGGGCACCGCGGACGGCCAGGCCCTCGTGCTCCTGGCCGAGCCGCGCATCCCCGAGGGCGTCGCCCTGCTCGACGCCCCGGACGTCGACTCGATCTCCGACGAGAACCGCCGGCTCGCCGGTCAGCTGCTCGCCGCCGCCGACCTCTGGCTGTTCGTCACGACCGCCAACCGCTACGCGGACGCCGTCCCGTGGCGGCTGCTCGTGGAGGCCGCCGCGCGGGACATCACCGTGGCCGTGGTCCTCGACCGAGTCCCGCCGGGGCTCGAGGCCGAGATCGAGGAGGACCTCCGCCGGATGCTCGACGGCCAGGGACTCGGCGAGGCCCCGGTGTTCGTGGTCCCGGAGTCGCCGCTCAACGAGACCGGCATGCTCCCGCCCTCCGTCGTCGACCCGGTCACGGACTTCCTCGCCGAGCTCGGGCGCGACGCGGCCTCGCGCTCGGAGATCGCCCGGCGGACCCTCGGTGGCGCGGTGCGCTCCATCGCCGAGCGCACCGACGCCGCCGGCGACGCCGTGCTCTCCCAGCAGCGGGTCGAGGCGCAGCTGCGCCACGACGTGGACCGGGCCTTCGAGGAGGCGCTGGCCGCCGTCATCGACTCGACCCGGGACGGCACCCTGCTGCGCGGCGAGGTCCTCGCCCGCTGGCAGGACTTCGTGGGCACCGGCGAGTTCTTCCGCAGCCTCGAGGCCGGCATCGGACGGGCGCGGGACCGTCTCACCGCCTTCTTCAGCGGCAAGCCGGCCCCCGAGGTCCAGGTCGAGGAGGCCATCGAGACCGGCCTGCAGACCGTCATCGTCGAGGAGGCCGCCCGCGCGTCCGAGACCGCGGAGCGCCGCTGGCAGGACGAGACGGCCGGCCGGGTGCTGCTGGGCGGCTCCGACCTGGGCTCCCTGCCCCCGGACTTCCGGGAGCGCGCGGCCGCGCAGGTCCGGGCCTGGCAGGGCGACCTCATGGAGCTGATCCAGCGCGAGGGCGCGGACAAGCGCACGAAGGCGCGGGCCATGTCGCTCGGCGTCAACGCGCTGACCGTCGTGCTGATGATCGGCGTGTTCTCCATGACGGGCGGGCTGACCGGCCTGGAGGTCGGCATCGCCGGCGGCTCCGGCGTGGTGGGCACCAAGCTGCTCGAGGCCGTGTTCGGCGAGGACGCCGTGCGGCGGATGGCCGAGGAGGCCCGCCGGAACCTCGAGTCCCGCATCCACACCCTGCTGGACGAGCAGGCGGGCGTGTTCCTGCGGCGCCTCGACGTCCTGGACGGGCACCCGGAGGCGAACGAGCTGAAGGCCGTGGCCGAGCGCATCCGCGCCGCCGGCCGGGCCCTGGGAGAGGACCGGTGAGCCCCTCCCGCCGACCGTCCCCGACCCTGTCCGAGCGGCTGTCCGCGCTCGCCCGCGCCACGGACCTCGCCGAGGGGCGGCTGGACGACGAGGCCGTGACGGTGTCCCGCACCGTGCTCGACCGCGCCGCCGAGCGCCGTTCGCTGTCCGCCGACCACACCGTGGTGGGCTTCTTCGGGGCCACCGGCTCCGGGAAGTCCACGCTGTTCAACGCCGTGGTGGGCCGCGACATCGCCCGCGCCGCCGCCCGCCGGCCCACCACCTCCGAGCCGCTGGCCGCGGTCTGGGGGGAGCCCGGCAGCGAGGCCCTGCTGGACTGGCTGGACGTCTCCCAGCGCCACCGGGTCGACACGCCCCTGCCCACCGGGCAGGAGGACACCGGGCGGTGGAGCCGCGTCAGGGAGCGGATCGCGGGCGGGCCGGCCCCCGAGGCACCGGGCGGTCTCATCCTGCTGGACCTGCCGGACTTCGACTCGGTCAGCCTGCACCACCGCACGGTCGTGCAGCGGCTGGTCGGGATGGTCGACGTGGTGGTGTGGGTCGTGGACCCGCAGAAGTACGCGGACGCGATCATCCACCAGGAGTTCATCGCCCCGCTCGCCCGGCACGGCGCGGTCACCATGGTCGTGATGAACCAGGTGGACCGGCTGCCCGCCGCCGAGGTTCCCGCCGTGATGGCGTCCCTCGCCGAGCTCGTGGCCCAGGACGGGCTGCCCACCACCGGGCTGTCGAAGCCCGTGGCCGTCTCCGCGGTGACGGGGGAGGGCGTCGAGGCGCTGCGCTCCCGGATCCGCCAGGTGGCGGACTCGAAGGCGGCGGCCGGGGCGCGCCTCGACGCCGACGTCACCGACGCCGCCGAACGGCTCGCGCGGGCCTCCGGCGAGGGCGAGCCCGCCGGGATCACGGAGCAGGCGCAGGAGAGGCTCACCGACGGCCTGGCCCAGGCCGCCAACGTGCCCGGCATCGCCCGCGCCGCCGGGAGGTCCTACGCCCTGCACGCCACCGGGCACACCGGGTGGATCGCCACCCGGTGGCTGCTGAAGTTCCGCAAGGACCCGATGCGGCGGCTCAACCTGGACCGCGGGGACTCCGTGAACCCGGAGGTGAACCGGACGTCGCTGCCGCCGATGGGCGCGGCCCAGCGCGCGGCCGCCGACTCCGCGGTGCGCACCTTCGCCCACGACGCCGCGGCGGGCGCCGCCGAGCCGTGGACCCGGTCGGTGCGCCAGGCCGCCCGCGCCCACGAGACCCGGCTGCCGGACGCGATCGACCAGGCCATCGCCGGCACCGACTTCCGGGCGCGGAGGAGCTCCTGGTGGTGGTTCGTCTTCGACGTGCTGCAGTGGATCGCGATGCTCGCCGTGGTGGGCGGCCTCGTCTGGCTGCTGGTGCTGTTCCTGCTCGAGTGGTTCCAGGTCCCGGTGCCCCCGCCGCCCTACGTCGAGGGGTTCCCGCTGCCCGTGCCCACGCTGCTCGTGCTCGCCGGGGTGGTGGCGGGGCTCTTCCTCGCCCTGACCGGCCGGATCCTCGCCGGCTTCGGCGCCCGGCTGCGCGAGCGCACCGTGCGGCGGAAGCTGCGGGCGTCGGTGGGCGAGGCCGGGCGGCGCACCGTCGTCGAGCCCGTGCGGGCGGAGCTCGGGACCTTCGCCGCCTTCCGGGAGGCGCTCGCCGTGCTGCGCGGCTGAGCCCCGCCGGCCGGCGCACGGTGCTACTGGACGGTGGCCCGCACCGCCTCGGTGAGCTGGCGGGCGGCCTGCACCACGACCTCCGCGTGCAGGCGCCCGGGCTGGCGGGTGAGCCGCTCGATCGGCCCGGAGATCGACACCGCCGCGATCACGCGCCCCGACGGGCCCCGCACGGGGGCGGAGACCGAGGCGATGCCCGGTTCCCGCTCGCCCAGCGACTGGGCCCAGCCCCGGCGCCGCACCCCGGCCAGCACCGTGGCGGAGAACCGCGCGTGGCGCAGGCCCTCGAGCAGCCGGTCGTGGTCCTCCCACGCGACCAGCACCTGCGCGGCCGAGCCGGCCTTCATCGACAGCTGCGTGCCCACGGGGATCGTGTCCCGCAGCCCGATCGGCCGCTCGGCGGAGGCCACGCACACGCGCCAGTCGCCCTGCCGGCGGAAGATCTGCGCCGACTCCCCGGTGGCGTCCCGCAGGTTCACGAGCACGGGGCCCGCGGCGGCGATCAGCCGGTCCTCGCCGGCCGCGGAGGCCAGCTCCACGAGCCGGGACCCCAGGACGAAGCGGCCCTGGATGTCCCGGCCCACGAACCTGTGGTGGGCGAGCGCCACGGCCAGCCGGTGCACGGTGGGCCGGGCGAGACCGGTGGCGCTCACGAGCTGCGCCAGGGACGCCGGGCCGGCCTCGAGGGCGTCGAGGATCATCGAGGCCTTGTCCACGACCCCCACCCCGCTGGGGGACGCGGAGGAGCTCAGCAGCAGGGCCTCGCCGGTGCCCTGCCCCCCGAGCGGCGTGCCCAGGGGGGCGCCCGACGGGTCCATGTGTCCTGATGTGTCCATGCTCTGATATTGGCGTCTCAGAATGTGAGAAGCAAGCCGCAGAGCTGGCCACCTCCGAATCCCGCCCGCGACCATGGTGGAACGACCTCGCACAGGCAGCACGGAAGGATCCGCCATGCCGGACTACCAGTCCTCCACCCCCTCCACGACTCCCGCCCCGGCCTCCGGGCGCGCGGGCGGGCGCACCCTGGCCGAGAAGGTCTGGGCGGACCACCTCGTGCGCCAGGGCGAGGACGGCCGGCCGGACCTGCTCTACATCGACCTGCACCTGCTGCACGAGGTGACCTCGCCGCAGGCCTTCGAGGGGCTGCGGCTGGCGGACCGGCCCCTGCGCCGGCCGGACCTCACCATCGCCACCGAGGACCACAACACCCCCACGCAGGACATCTTCTCCCGCATCGCCGACGACACCTCCCGCAAGCAGATCGAGACGCTGCGGGCCAACTGCGCCGAGTTCGGCGTGCGCCTGCACCCGCTCGGCGACGCCGAGCAGGGCATCGTGCACGTGGTGGGCCCCCAGCTGGGACTCACCCAGCCGGGGATGACCGTGGTCTGCGGCGACTCCCACACCTCGACCCACGGCGCGTTCGGCGCCCTGGCCTTCGGCATCGGCACCTCCGAGGTCGAGCACGTCATGGCGACCCAGACGCTGCCGCTGGCGCCGTTCCGGACCATGGCGATCACCGTCGAGGGCACGCTGCGCCCGGGCGTCTCCGCGAAGGACATCATCCTGGCCGTCATCGCCAAGATCGGCACCGGCGGCGGGCAGGGCTACGTCCTGGAGTACCGGGGCTCGGCCATCCGGTCGCTGTCCATGGAGGCCCGGATGACCATCTGCAACATGTCCATCGAGGCCGGAGCGCGCGCGGGCATGATCGCCCCGGACGAGACGACCTTCGAGTACGTCCAGGGCCGCCCCCACGCCCCCGAGGGCGCCGACTGGGACGCCGCCGTGGAGTACTGGCGCACGCTGCGCACCGACGAGGACGCCGTCTTCGACGCCGAGGTGTTCCTCGACGCCGACGAGCTCGAGCCGTTCGTCACCTGGGGAACCAACCCCGGCCAGGGCGTCCCGCTGTCCCAGGCCGTCCCCGACCCCGAGGACGTCGGGGACGAGAACGACAAGGCCAACGCCCTCCGGGCCCTGGAGTACATGGGTCTCACCGCCGGCACCCCCATGAAGGAGATCCCGGTGGACACCGTGTTCCTGGGCTCCTGCACCAACTCCCGGATCGAGGACCTGCGGGCCGCGGCCGACATCGTCAAGGGCCGCAGCAAGGCCGCCGGCGTGCGGATGATGGTGGTGCCCGGCTCCGCGAAGGTGCGGCTGCAGGCCGAGGCCGAGGGCCTGGACCAGGTGTTCAAGCAGTTCGGCGCCGACTGGCGCTTCGCGGGCTGCTCGATGTGCCTGGGCATGAACCCGGACCAGCTGGCCCCGGGGGAGCGGTGCGCCTCGACGTCGAACCGCAACTTCGAGGGCCGGCAGGGCAAGGGCGGGCGCACCCACCTGGTCTCGCCCGTCGTGGCCGCCGCCACCGCGGTGCGCGGCACCCTGTCCTCCCCGTCCGACCTCGAGCCCGCCACCGCCCCGACCGGCCTCGCGCCGGCCGGCGCGTGAGCCCCCGTCCCGCAGCCCAGGAAGGCCCTCCCATGGAGAAGATCAGCACGCACCGGGGCGTCGGCGTCCCGCTGAAGCAGTCCAACGTGGACACCGACCAGATCATCCCCGCCGTCTACCTCAAGCGGATCACCAAGACCGGTTTCGACGACGCCCTGTTCGCCGGCTGGCGCAAGAACGAGGACTTCGTGCTCAACCAGGAGCCCTACCGGCACGGCTCCGTGCTCGTGGCCGGGCCCGACTTCGGCACCGGCTCCTCGCGCGAGCACGCCGTGTGGGCGCTGCGCGACTACGGGTTCGCCGTGGTCATCTCCTCGCGCTTCGCGGACATCTTCCGCGGCAACTCCGGCAAGCAGGGCCTGGTGGCCGCGCAGGTGGAGCAGTCCGACGTCGAGCTGCTGTGGAAGCTGCTCGAGGAGCGGCCCGGGACCGAGATCGAGGTCGACCTCGAGGCCCGCACCGTGACGTGCGACACGGTGACCGTGCCCTTCCGGATCGACGACTACACCCGCTGGCGGCTCATGGAGGGCCTGGACGACATCGGGCTGACCCTCCAGCGCGAGGAGGACATCACCGCCTACGAGGCCCGCCGCCCCGCGTTCAAGCCCACGACGCTGCCCGCCCGCACCTGACGTCCCGGCATCCCTCTTCCGGCCCGGCGGAGCCCCCACGGCCCGCCGGGCCGGACGCTGTCCCGGACACGCACGACA
Organism: Kocuria sabuli; assembly: GCF_040981185.1. Classification (NCBI taxonomy): domain Bacteria; kingdom Bacillati; phylum Actinomycetota; class Actinomycetes; order Micrococcales; family Micrococcaceae; genus Kocuria; species Kocuria sabuli. The sequence continues at coordinate 195,455 of NZ_JAVHZE010000001.1, read as the reverse complement.
CCGCCTGTGCGGTGCGCCTCGCCGGGGAACCTACACTGTACGGGTGCCGCTCCCGCTCGGGAGTGGTCCGGCAACAGCAGATCGGAAGTTCATGAGCAGCGCACTGCACATCACGGGCGGAGTTCCCCTGTCCGGCCAGGTCACCGTGCGAGGTGCCAAGAACCTCGTCCCCAAGGCCATGGTGGCGGCCCTCCTGGGGTCCACGCCGTCCGTCCTGGCGAACGTGCCCGAGATCAAGGACGTCCAGGTCGTCACCAACCTGCTGTCCCTGCACGGGGTCGAGGTGGGGCGTGAGGACGGCCGGCTCTCCCTGGACCCGTCCAACGTCACCACGGCGCGGCACGCCGACATCGACGCCCACGCGGGGGACTCCCGGATCCCGATCCTGCTGTGCGGACCCCTCCTGCACGCCATCGGCGAGGCGTTCATCCCCGACCTCGGTGGCTGCAAGATCGGCGACCGGCCCATCAACTACCACCTGGACGTGCTGCGCCACTTCGGGGCCCGGGTCGAGAAGCTCGAGTCCGGCATCCGGATGAGCGCCCCGCACGGGCTGCACGGCGCCAAGGTCGAGCTGCCCTACCCCTCGGTCGGCGCCACCGAGCAGGTGCTGCTCACCGCCACCCGGGCCGACGGCCACACCGAGCTGCGGGGCGCGGCCACCGAGCCCGAGATCATGGACCTGATCGCGATCCTGCAGAAGATGGGCGCGATCATCACGGTCCAGACCGACCGCGTGATCCGCATCGAGGGCGTCCCCGAGCTCACCGGCTACCGGCACCGGGCCATGCCCGACCGGATCGAGACGGCCTCCTGGGGCTCGGCCGCGCTCGCCACCGGCGGCGACATCTTCGTGGCCGGGGCCCGGCAGGCCGACATGATGACCTTCCTCAACACCTTCCGGAAGATCGGCGGGGGCCTGGACATCACCGAGGACGGCATCCGCTTCTACCACCCCGGCGGTGACCTCAACCCGCTGATCGTCGAGACGGACGTCCACCCCGGCTTCATGACCGACTGGCAGCAGCCGCTCGTGGTCGCCCTGACCCAGGCCAAGGGCGTGTCCATCGTCCACGAGACGGTGTACGAGAACCGCTTCGGCTTCACCGGGGCCCTCAACCGGATGGGCGCCACGATCCAGCTGCACCGCGAGTGCCTGGGCTCCGTGCCGTGCCGGTTCGGCCAGCGCAACTTCGTCCACTCGGCCGTGATCTCCGGGCCGACCCCGCTGCGGGCCGCCGAGATCAACATCCCCGACCTGCGCGGCGGCTTCTCCCACCTGATCGCCGCCCTCGCGGCCGACGGGGTCTCCCACGTGACCGGGGTCGAGCTGATCAAGCGCGGCTACGAGCACTTCACCGACAAGCTGACGGGGCTCGGGGCGTCGTTCGAGCTCGACGGCGAGTGAGCCGGGCCCGCCGGTGAGCCGCATCTCGAACCGCGGCCTGTTCCGCGTACTGGCGGGGCTCGTCAAGCCGGCCTACCGGCTCGTGGCCCGGCTGCGCTGGACCGGGGCGGAGCACCTCCCCGCCGAGGGCGGGTTCATCGTGGTGCCCAACCACCTCACCGAACTCGACCCGCTGACCGTCGCCATCACGCTCTACGACAACGGGATCATGCCCCGGTTCCTGGCCAAGGAACCGCTGTTCCGCGCGCCCGTGGTCGGTCCGGTGCTCCGGGCCACCGGCCAGGTGCCCGTGCTGCGCGGCTCGGCCGACGCCGGGGCGGCGCTCACGGCCGCCCGGGCGGAGCTGGCCTCCGGCGGCGCGGTGGTGATCTACCCCGAGGGAACGCTCACCCACGACCCCGACCGGTGGCCGATGACCGGGCACACGGGCGCCGCCCGGCTGGCCCTGGCCACCGGAGCCCCGGTCGTCCCCCTGGCGCACTGGGGGGACCAGGAGGTCCTGGACCGCGCGCCGTCCTCCGGGCGGCTCGCCGTCAGCCTCTTCCCGCGCAAGGACGTGCGCGTGCGGATCGGCCGGCCCGTGGACCTCACGCCGTGGCGCGACGACGCCCCGGGCCTCGCCCACCCCGCGGGGCGCCACGCCGCCCGGCTCGAGGACGCCACCGACGCGATCATGCACGCCCTGACCCGCGAGCTCGCGGCGCTGCGCGGCGCCGAGGCCCCGCCCGCCCTGTGGGACCGCCGCCGAGGAGGCCGCCTGTGACGCCGTCCGCCGACCCCGAGCCCGCCGGGACCCGTCCGGCCGAGGGCCCCCGGAAGATCGCCGTGCTCGGCGCCGGGTCGTGGGGCACCACCTTCGCCAAGGTCCTGGCCGACAGCGCCCGGGCCGACGCGCACGCCCGGCACGAGCCGTCCGCGCGCACCGTCGTCCTCTGGGGGCGCGACGCGGCCGCGATGGGCCACGTGGCCCGCACCCACGTCAACGACCGCTACGTGCCCGGCATCCGGCTGCCCGAGCGCCTGGAGGTCACCGGGGACCTCGCCGCCGCCGTGCGCGGGGCCGGGCTCGTGGTGCTCGCCGTGCCCGCCCAGTTCCTGCGCTCCCAGCTGGCCGCCGTCGCCGAGCACCTCGGGGCGGACACCGTGGTGCTCTCCCTCGCCAAGGGCCTCGAGCGGGACAGCGGGCTGCGGATGAGCGAGGTGGTCGCCGAGGAGCTCGGCCGGGCCACGGGCCGCGGACCCGAGCACTGGCGGGAGCGCACCTGTGTGCTCTCCGGGCCGAACCTGGCCATGGAGATCGCCGAGGAGCAGCCCACCGCCTCCGTCGTCGCGGCCCCCACCACGGAGCTCGCCAGCTGGGTGGCGCACTCCTGCCGGACCCGCTACTTCCGCCCCTACACCAACACCGACGTGGTGGGCACCGAGATCGGCGGCGTGGTCAAGAACGTCATCGCCCTGTCCGTGGGCATCGCCGACGGCCGCCACTTCGGGGAGAACTCCAAGGCCTCCATCATCACCCGCGGGCTCGCCGAGACCACCCGCCTCGCCCTGGCCCTGGGCGGCCGGCTCGAGACGCTCTCCGGCCTCGCCGGCATGGGCGACCTCGTGGCCACCTGCTCCTCGCCGCTGTCCCGCAACCGCACGGCGGGCCGGCTCCTGGGGCTGGGCAAGACCCTCGCCGAGGTGCAGGAGGAGATGACCCAGACCGCCGAGGGCATCAGGTCCGCCCCGGCCGTGCTCGCCCTGGCCCGCCGCCACGGCGTCGACATGCCCATCACCGAGGCCGTCTCGGCCATCCTGCGCGAGGACATCACCGTCGACGACCTGGCCCCGCTGCTGCTGGGCCGCGAGATCAAATCCGAAGGGACCGCCCCATGACCCCCCGCCCCTGCGTCGCCGTGCTCTTCGGCGGGCGCTCCAGCGAGCACTCGATCTCCCTCATCACGGCGCGCGGGGTCCTGCGCGCCATCGACCGGGAGAAGTGGGACGTCGTGACCGTCGGGATCTCCACCACCGGCGAGTGGTTCCTCTGCCCGCAGGAGGAGCTGGAGCGGCTGCTCGACGAGAACCCCATCGCCGAGCTGCCCGTGGGGGAGGAGCTCGTGAGCCTGCCGCTGAAGGTCGGGGAGAGCGAGCTCATCGTGCGCCAGGCCGGTCCCCGCGGCGAGACCGTGACCCGCGACCGGCACATCGACGTCGTCCTGCCCCTGCTGCACGGTCCCTTCGGCGAGGACGGCACCCTCCAGGGCCTGCTCGAGCTCGCGGACCTGCGCTACGTCGGCTGCGGGGTGACCGCCTCCGCGGTGGGCATGGACAAGCACTTCATGAAGCTCGCCTTCGAGGCCGCCGGCATGGAGGTGGGGCCCTACACCGTGGTGACCGACCGCCAGTGGGCGGTCGACCCCGCGGGCGTGCGCGAGCGGATCGCCGCCCTCGGCTTCCCCGTGTTCGTGAAGCCGGCCCGGGCCGGGTCCTCGTTCGGGATCACCAAGGTGGACGGGCCCGAGGGGCTCGACGCCGCGATCGCGGCCGCCCGCGAGCACGACCGCAAGCTCGTGGTCGAGGCCGGGATCGTGGGCCGGGAGATCGAGTGCGCCGTGCTCCAGGGCCGCGGCGCCGACCCCGCCCGCACCTCGATGCCGGGGGAGATCGAGATCGTCGACGAGCACGCGTTCTACGACTTCGAGGCGAAGTACGTCTCCCAGGCCTCCGCGAGGCTCAGCTGCCCCGCCGACCTGCCCCAGGAGGCGGCCGACGCGATCCGCGCCGGGGCCGTGACCGCCTTCGAGGCGCTCGACGGCGAGGGGCTGTGCCGCGCCGACTTCTTCTACACCCCCGAGGGCCGCGTCCTCATCAACGAGGTCAACACGATGCCCGGCTTCACCCCGATCTCCATGTACCCGCGGATGTGGGCGGAGTCCGGGCTCGACTACCCCCGGCTGATCGACGAGCTGCTCTGCCTGGCGATGGACCGACCGGTGGGCCTGCGCTGAGCCCGGCCCGCCGGCCGGCGCCGGCGGCGCCCTAGGGTGCCCGGGCCGGCGAGGCGGTGACCACGACGTTCCTGCCGACCGCGTCCTGCGTGTAGCAGCTGATCAGCACGATGCGGTGGGGCACGATCTGCCAGATCTCGCTGTCCTTGAGCGTGTCCTTCTCGTAGGTCGTGACCGAGTCGACCACGTAGTCGAGGGTCCCGTCGACCGTCTCCACCTCGAGCCGCTCCCCGGCCAGCCCCGGCTCGCTCAGCCTGTTGAACGGCAGCTCGATCCGGTCGTAGCTGTGCCCGGCGATGTAGGTGGTGTTCGCCGAGCCCGCGCCGGGCATCCCGTACGGAGTGAGCCAGTAGCCGTTGTAGGTCTGCGGAGGCACCAGGGACGCCTCCGAGAGCTGGTCGTCCGTCGGGTGGTACGGCAGGACGTCCGCCTCGAACCCCACGGCGTCGATGCTCAGGTGCAGCGGTGACGCCGCCCGCGGACTGTGCCCGAAGAGCTCCTGGGCGAGGAACCACTGGTTCATGAGCGCCACCCAGGCCACGGCGGCGCAGATCGTCACCACGGCCGCGCGGCGGGCGAGCGGGTCCCCGGGTCCGCCCGGTCCCCGGCGCGACCGCGCCGGCAGGGTCTTCGTGGCCATGCTGTCCTGTCCTCCGGTGTCCCGGTCCCCGGTGCGCCGCTCGTCGGGTGCTGCTGCGCGCCGCCCCGTTGCCGGCGCCCGTGCGGTGGTCGCCGTGCCGGTGCCGCCCGCGGGCGGCACCGGCACGGGCCGCGGCTCAGCCGCGGGTGCGCCCGAGCCGACGGGCCCGGAGCGCGAGCGCACCGGGAAGGGCCACCGCCGCCGCGAGCAGCGCGGTGAGCACCCCGGCCCCGGCCGGCTGCTCCAGCGGTGCCGCGGTGAGGAAGGTGTCCACGTTCAGGCCCGAGTTGGCGCCCCCCGCGGGCACGAGCTCCGGCACCGCAGGCGGTGCCACCGGGGCGGCGGCCGGGACCGGCGCGGGACCGGCGGCGGGGAGGCCCGCGGCTGCGGGCGCCGGGGCCCCGAGCGGTGCGGCCTCCTGCACGACGGGTGCGGGCGGGGCCACCGGGGCGGTGACCGCTGCGGGCTCGTCAGCGGGCAGACCCGCGGCTGCGGGCTCCGGCACGGGGACCTCGAGCGGTGCGGGCTCCGGCGCGGCGGGTGTGGGCGGGGCCACCTGGCGGGTGGCCGCTGCGGGCTCGGCGGCAGGAAGGTCCGTGGGTGCGGGCTCCGGTGCTTCGACCGGGGCGGGCGGCACCGCCACGGCAGGAGCGGCGGCGTCCTGCGGGGCCTCGACCGGCACGGCGGCGTCCTGCGGAGTCTCGACCGGTGCGGCCTCCACCGGCAGGGCGTCGGCCGGTGCGGCGACGGCGGTCGGGGCGCCCAGCAACAGGCTTCCCACCAGCACGGTCGTCGAGGAACCGGCGACCACCAGCTTTCTCGTAGCAGTCATGTCGATGCGTCTCCTGTCGTCCGTCGTCGGTCCGGGCCCACCCCAGGACCGCCAGCGCGCCGCACGGGCCCCTCGGTGTCGCCTCCGCACCCCCGCGCGGACACGACGGACACGCCGTGCTGCTCGTCGTTCGGCCCGGACGGGACGTGGACCCGTTCGACGGAGCCGGGACCCCCGACCGAAGACCTGCTGTGCTCTTAACTATGGCCCGGATCACACTGTTAGCAAGGGCGAACAGCTACGTGACGACATGAGGCGCAGGCACCGGGCGGCGGCGCAGCGCGCTGTGCCGCGGGGAGATCAGCTCTCGCACTCCAGGCAGTACTTCGCGCCGCCCTTCTCACGGGCGAGCTGGCTGCGGTGGCGGACCAGGAAGCAGGACATGCAGGTGAACTCGTCCTCCTGCTCGGGCACCACCTGGATCAGCAGCTCCTCCTGGGACAGGTCCGCGCCGGGCAGGTCGATGCCCTCGGCGGTGTCCGCGTCGTCGACGTCGATCGCGGGGCTCTGCGTGGTGGCGCTGCGCTGGGCCTGGATCACCTCGAGCGACTCGTTGGTGGGCTCGTCCTCCGGCTTGACGCGGGGCTCGTCGTAATCGGTTGCCACGGGTGGTCTCCTCCTGCGGATGGTGCGGTGGGTGCGGTGTCCACGCCACAACCCGGCGGCGGACGGGGCTATTCCCGCTCCGCCGCGGCCCGTGCCGGGGAAGGCCCCGATGGTAGCCCGACCGGCGGGCCCGGGCACAACCGTCCGTCCCGACGAGGCCGCGGGACGCCACGGAGGGCGTCCCGGGCGGCCTTCAGCCGAAGGAGATGAGCTCCACGAGCTCCCCGACGCGGTCCTCGGGCAGGTGGCGTGCGATGTCGGCCTGGCTGATCATCCCGACGAGGTCGTGGCCGTCGATCACCGGCAGACGGCGCACCTGGTGCGCCTGCATGGTGTCGACGGCCGCCTCGACGCTGTCGTCGGCACCGATCGTCACCGGCTTCCCCTGGGCCAGCTGCCCGGCCTTCACGGCGCGCGGGTCGGTGCCGATGGCCAGGCACCGGACCACGATGTCGCGGTCGGTGAGCACGCCCTGGAGCCGGTTGTTCTCCCCGCAGATGGGCAGGGCCCCGACGTCGAGGTCCCGCATCTTCCGTGCGGCCTCCTCGAGGCTCTGGTTCTCCCCGATGCACTCCGCGCCGGGGGTCATGATCTCTCGTGCGGTCGTCACGACTCGTCCTCCTGTGCTCGACGGGTGCCTGCGGGGCACCGCTGTGGTCCGTGCGGACGTTCCCCGGCCGGGCCGGGGCTCCCACGATAGTGACCGTGAGCACGCGGGGGAACCGGTGCGCCGGCCGGCCCGTCACAGTGCGCCGGTGCTTGCGGCGGGCGGGAGCGGGGGCAGACAGTCGGAGCGGAACCATCCCGGAGGTGACACGTGGCCGGACTGCTCCACTCCATGATCGCGTCGCTCGACGGGCGGGTCGCCGACGCCGACGGCCGCTTCGACCGGGCCAGGCCCGACGAGGAGCTGCACCGGTTCATCGACGACCAGGAGCGCTCCGTGGGCACCTACCTGTACGGACGCCGGATGCACGAGGTCATGCGCTACTGGGAGGACGTGGGCGAGGGCCCGCCCGGCCCGGAGCGGGAGTACGCGGGCATCTGGCAGGCGGCCGAGAAGGTGGTGTACTCCACGACGCTCGACCCGCCCACGGCTCCGCGGACCCGGCTGGAGCGCAGCTTCGACTCCGCCGCCGTCCGGGAGCTCGTGGCCTCCGCGGACCGCGACGTGAGCGTGGCAGGGCCGAGGCCGGCGGCCCGCGCCTTCGGGGCGGGGCTCGTGGACGAGTGCTGGACCTACGTCGTCCCGGTGCTGGTGGGCAGCGGCCCGCGGCTGTTCCCCGAGGGCGTCCGCCGGGAGCTCGAGCTGCTGGAGGAGCGCCGCTTCACCGGCGGCGCCGTCCTCCTGCGCCACCGCGTCGTGCGGTGAGGACGACCGTCCGGCCCGCGCTCACAGCCCCGTGGCGGCGTCCTCGAGGTCGAGGCACCGGCGGTCGGCGGGGATCTGCTCCACCGCGGGGCCCAGCTCCACGAGCAGCGTGGAGGACGCCACGGCGGTGCTGTCGAAGACCACCTCGACCGCGGGGTCGCGGCCGTACGTGGTGGCCGTCCACGTGGTCCCCTCGTCGTCCTGGCGGACCAGCCAGTCGACCTCGTTGACGGAGGAGCAGGGATCCGTGGTCGGCCCGGGGGGCGTCACGCCGCAGCGCACGACCACCGCCGTGGGGTCGCCGTAGGCCGTGGTGGCCTGGCTCGTGGTCTCGCGCCGCTCGTGCTCGCCGACGACCTCCGGCACGGCGAGCATCGCCGGGGCGCACCCGGGGTCGGTGGCGTTCTCGGCGGGGTCCACGGTGACGGCGGGGGTGCACCCCGTCAGGACCGCGGCCAGGGCGCCCGCCGCCAGCACGGCGCGGGCAGGGCGGGGCGGGGGGAGCAGGGGCATGCCCCCAGCGTAATCCGTGGCCGGCGCCGTTCCCGCGTCCGGGCCCGTCGTTAGGATGAGCGCCATGAGCCGACCCCCAGCGGACCCGCCCCTGCCCCGCGCCCCGTCCGCGGCGGTGCCGACGGTCGGGGAGCTCTCGGAGGCGGAGCTGCTCGCGCGCGTGCTGCCGCTGCTCGCCCGGCCCGCCGAGCACGTGCTGCTGGGCCCCGGTGACGACTGCGCCGTGCTCGCGGCCCCGGACGGCCGGTACGTGATCAGCACCGACACCCAGGTCCAGGACCAGGACTTCCGCCTGTCCTGGCCCAGCGGCGTGGTGACCACGGGCTACGACACCGGGGTCAAGTGCGCGGCGCAGAACCTCGCCGACGTCGCCGCGATGGGCGCCGTGCCCTCGGCCCTCGTCGTCTCGCTGACCCTGCCCCCGCAGACTCCCGTGTCCTGGCCCCAGGACTTCGCCCGCGGCCTCGCGGCCGGCTGCGAGGCCATGGGGGCCCAGGACTGCGCCGTGGTCGGCGGGGACCTGGGCGCCGGCCGGGAGCTGTCGGTCACGGCGACCGTGACCGGTGACCTCGAGGGCCGGGAACCGGTGCGCCGCGCCGGCGCGGGCGCGGGCGGCGTGGTGGCCCTGGCCGGGAGCACCGGCCGCGCGGCCGCCGGCGTCGCCCTGCTCGAGGACCCCCGCTACCGCCCCGGGCAGGACGAGCTCCTCGACGCGCTGGCGCAGGCGCAGCTGCGCCCGTGCGCCCCCGTGCCCGCCGGCCCCGCGGCCGCCCGCGCCGGCGCCACGGCCATGATCGACCTCTCCGACGGGCTGCTGCGCGACGCCGGCCGGATCGCGGCCGCCAGCGACGTCGTGGTGGACCTCGACGCCGCGGCCCTGGCCGCGCTGGCCGAGCCGCTGGAACCGGCCGCCCGGCTGCTCGGGACGGACCCCCGTGACTGGGCGCTCGCCGGCGGCGAGGACCACGGTCTGCTCGCGGTGTTTCCCCCGGGCGTCCCCCTGCCCGGGCCCTTCCGTGCGATAGGCTCGTGTGCGCCCGCGCCCCCGGGGCACGGGCGCACCCGCCCCCGGGTGCTGCTCGACGGACGAGCGCCGCACCTCGGCCTCGGGCACCCGGTCGGTGAAGGATGGGATCACTTTGAACCATAGGATCGGATCGAACGCGGCCGTCATGCGGCGGTGGCTCGACCTGGCCCACCGCGATCTCGTGCGCCACAGCCCCGTGCTCAACGCCCTCAACGTCTTCCCGGTCGCGGACTCCGACACCGGGACGAACCTGGCGGCCACCGTGCGCGCCGCGACCGAGGCCGCCGGAGTGCTGGAGACCGGCGACGTGGGCGAGCTGCTCTCCCTCGCCGGGCAGGCCGCCCTGGAGGAGGCCCGCGGCAACTCCGGGACCCTCTTCTCGGTGTTCCTCACCGCCGTGGGCCAGTCCCTCGAGGGCCAGACGCGGATGACCGCCGAGTCCGTGCGCCTGGCCCTGCACAACGGCCACGTGCGGGCCTGGAGCGTGCTCTCGGACCCGGTGGCCGGCACCATGCTTTCCGTGCTGGAGGCGGTCGCGGCCGTCCCGGTCCCGCAGGACGTGGAGGACGGGTCCAACCAGCAGCTGAAGGACTTCCTGGCCGGGGTCAGCGCCGCCGCCCGCGCCGCCGTCCTCGCCACCCCCGAGCAGCTCGAGGTCCTGCGCGAGACCGGCACGGTCGACGCCGGGGCGCTCGGCATGCTCGTCGTCTTCGACGCGCTCGCCCGCACGGTGGGCGGGGACGACGCCGGCGACGAGGTGGCCCTGGACCGGCTGATCGACTCCGCCGCCGCACGGGCGGAGGGAGGCCTCGACGCCCCCCACGCCGTGCACGGCGGCGTGGAGGTGATGTGCACCGTGGAGCTGTCCCCCCTCGACGCCGCGGAACTGCGCCACGAGCTCAGCGAGGTGGGCACCAGCGTGATCATGAGCGCGGTGACGGAGACGGGGGACGGCTACCGGTGGCGCGTGCACGTGCACGTGGAGCGCCCCGAGGACGCGCTCGCGGTGATCGGCGCCCGCGGCAGGGCCGTGAACCTCACGGTGACCTCCCTCTCGGAGGCGGACGGATGAGGCGCGCCTGAGATGGCACGGTCCCACGGCGGCGGGGCGTTCCCCGGCCCGGTGTCCGAGCTCGACCAGCCGCTGGCCCGGCTGCTGGGCCGCTCCACGGCCGACCAGCTGGCCCGGCAGCTGTCCGTGGGCACGATCGGGCAGCTGCTCGACCACTTCCCGCGCAGGTACATGCCCCGCGGCGAGCTCACCCCCTTCTCGGAGCTGCGCATCGACCAGCAGGTGACCATCGTGGCCGAGGTCGTCTCCACGTCGACCCGCCAGATGCGCTCCCGGCGGGGCTCGATCACGGACGTGGTGATCACCGACCGCGTCTCCTCGGACCCGCGGCGCCTGTTCGAGGACGGGGACCCCGCCCCGGGCCGCACGATGCGGCTGAGCTTCTTCAACGCCTGGACCGCGGCCAAGGACCTGCCCCCCGGCACGCACGCCCTGTTCTCCGGGAAGGTGGGGCTCTACAACGGCGCCGTGACCATGACGAACCCGCACTACGCGATCCTGGACCCGGACGCCCCGGAGGCCGGGGAGAGCGCGCAGGAGCGGGCGGGCCGCCCCATCCCGATCTACCCGGCCACCGCCAAGCTGACCACGGACAAGATCGCCCGCGCCGTGCACTCCCTGCTGCCGGTGGTCGACTTCGCGGCGGTCCCGGACCCGCTGCCGGAGGAGGTCCGGGAGCGGGAGGGGCTCATGGGCCTCGAGGAGGCCTACTGGCAGGTGCACCGGCCCCGGGACACGCGCGCCCACGGCGAGGCCCGCCGCCGCTTCCGCTACCAGGAGGCGTTCCTGCTCCAGTGCGCGCTGGCCCGCCGCCGGGCCGAGCTCGCCGCCCACCCGACCACCGCGCGCCCGGGGGTCCCGGACGGGCTGCTGGCGAGGTTCGACGCGGCCCTGCCGTTCGAGCTCACCGCCGGCCAGCGCGCCGTGGGGCAGGAGCTCGCGGCGGAGCTGGCCGGCACCCGTCCCATGAACCGGCTGCTGCAGGGCGACGTCGGCGCCGGCAAGACGCTGGTGGCGCTGCGGGCCATGCTCCAGGTCGTCGACTCGGGTGCGCAGGCGGCGCTGCTCGCGCCCACCGAGGTGCTCGCCGGCCAGCACCACGGCTCCGTGCTGCGCTCCCTCGGCCCGCTGGCCCACGGCGGGCAGCTCGGCGGGGACCCCGACGGCACGCAGGTCGTGCTGCTCACCGGGTCGATGGGCGCCGCGGCGCGCAAGCGGGCGCTGCTGCAGATCGCCTCCGGGGAGGCCGGGATCGTCATCGGCACCCACGCGCTGCTCTCGGAGGTCGTCCAGTTCGCCGACCTCGGGCTCGTCGTCGTGGACGAGCAGCACCGCTTCGGCGTGGAGCAGCGCGACCGGCTGCGGGACAAGGCCGGCCGCCCCCCGCACCTGCTCGTGATGACCGCGACCCCCATCCCGCGGACCGTGGCGATGACCGTCTTCGGCGACCTCGACGTCTCCGTGCTCGACCAGCTCCCGGCCGGGCGGCAGCCGATCGCCACCCACACCGTGGGACTCGTGGAGCACCCGGGCTGGGAGCAGCGCCTGTGGCGCCGCGCCCGCGAGGAGATCGACGCGGGCCGGCAGGTCTACGTGGTCGCGCCCAAGATCGGCGACGACGACGAGCCCCCGCCCCCCGGGTCCCTGGCCGAGTCCGCCCGCGCGGCGGCCGCCGCGGACGAGGAGGACGAGGCGCCGATGGCCTCCGTGACGTGGCTGGCCGAGCTGGTCGCGCGCCAGCCCGTGCTGGAGGGCGTGCGCGCCGAGGTGCTGCACGGCCGGCTCGACGCCGTGCGCAAGACCCGCCTCATGGAGGACTTCGCGGCGGGCGACGTGCAGCTGCTGGTCTGCACCACCGTGGTCGAGGTGGGCGTGGACGTGCCCAACGCCACGCTGATGGTGATCGTGGACGCCGACCGATTCGGCATCTCCCAGCTGCACCAGCTGCGCGGCCGGATCGGGCGCGGCGGGCACGCCGGGACCTGTCTGCTGGTGACCCGGCGCCCCGCCGAGCACCCCTCGCGGGAGCGGATCGAGGTGGTCGCCGGCTCCACCGACGGCTTCGCGCTCGCCCGGGCCGACCTCGAGCTGCGCCGCGAGGGGGACATCCTCGGCGCGGCGCAGTCGGGAGGCCGTTCCACCCTGCGGCTGCTGCGGGCCCTCGACGACGCCGAGCTGATCGAGCGCGCCCGCCGGGACGCCGTCGCCGTCCTCGGCGCCGACCCCGGTCTCGACGAGCACCCCGAGCTCGCCGAGGCCATCGAACGCTACCTCGACCCGGACGCCGAGGCGTTCCTGGACCGGGGCTGAGCCCGGTGCGGCCGAGGACGGGAGGAGCACGAGGATGAGCAGGATCATCGCCGGGGCCGCCGGGGGACTGCGCCTGCAGTCCGTGCCGGGCCAGGGCACCCGCCCCACCACCGACCGGGTGAAGGAGTCCCTCTTCGCCCGTCTCGAGGCCTGGGGCATGCTCCACGACGCCCGGGTCCTGGACCTGTTCGCAGGCTCCGGGGCGCTGGGCTGCGAGGCCGCCAGCCGCGGCGCGGCGGCGGTGACCCTGGTGGAGCGCCACGCGCCCGCCGCCCGGGTCTGCCGGGCCAACGCGGCCGTGGTGCACCGGGCCCTGGGCCGCGGCGACGTCGTGGCGGTGCACCAGGGCACGGTCGCCGGCTACCTGGCCGAGCCCGGCGAGGGGCCGTGGGACCTGGTGCTGGCCGACCCGCCCTATCCGCTGGGCGAGGCGGAGCTCACCGCCACCCTGGCGCCGCTGGCGGGCCGGCTGCGGCCGGGCGGGGTGGTCGTGGTCGAGCGTTCGTCGCGCTCGCCGGAGCCGGCCTGGCCGGAGGGCCTGCGCCGCTTCGAGCACAAGCGGCACGGGGAGACCGCCACGTGGTTCGCCGAGACGGACGCCACGCCGTCGCCCGGCGCGCCGCGCTGAGCGCCTGCGCCGCTGCGCGGTCCCGCCCTGACAAGATGCGACAGGCAACATCGAGCACGGGCCCGGCGGCCCGGGAAAGACGGAGGACGTCCATGAAGATCACGGTTCTGGGAACGGGCTACCTGGGGGCCACGCACGCCGCGTCGATGGCGGAGATGGGTTTCGAGGTCCTGGGCGTGGACGTGGACCCGCAGAAGGTCGACGCCCTGTCCCGCGGTGAGCTCCCCTTCCACGAGCCGGGCCTGGGCGAGCTGCTGCGCACGCACGTGGAGTCCGGGCGCCTGCGCTTCACGACCAGCTACGAGGAGGCCGGGGCCTTCGGCGACGTGCACTTCGTGGGGGTCGGCACGCCGCAGCGCTCCGGCAGCTTCGCGGCGGACATGCGCTACGTGGACGCCGCCGTCGGCTCGATCGCCGCGGCCGCCACGAAGGACTGCGTCATCGCCGGCAAGTCCACGGTCCCGGTCGGCTCCGCCCGCCGGCTGGCCGACCTCGCGAAGGCCTCCGCCCGCGACGGGGTGGACGTGTCCCTGGTGTGGAACCCCGAGTTCCTCCGCGAGGGCTACGCGGTGGAGGACACCTTGACCCCGGACCGGATGGTGCTGGGCGCCGAGGACGCGGCCGCGGAGGCCGTGATGCGCCGGGTCTACGCCCGGCAGCTGGACGCGGGCGTCCCGCTGATCGTCACCGACTTCGAGACCGCCGAGCTCGTGAAGGTCGCCGCCAACGCGTTCCTGGCCACGAAGATCTCCTTCATCAACGCCCTCTCCGAGCTGACCGAGGCGGTCGGCGGGGACATCCGCACGCTCGCCGACGCGATCGGGCTCGACGAGCGGATCGGGCGCAAGTTCCTCAACGCCGGCGTGGGCTTCGGCGGCGGCTGCCTGCCCAAGGACATCCGGGCCCTGCGGGCGCGGGCCGCGGAGCTGGGCGTGGAGCAGTCGGTGCGCTTCCTCGCCGAGGTCGACGACATCAACGTCCGCCGCCGCGGCCACACCGTGGAGACGGTCACCCAGATGCTCGGCGGCTCCGTGGTGGGCAAGCACGTGGCCGTGCTCGGGGCGGCCTTCAAGCCGGACTCCGACGACGTCCGCGACTCCCCGGCCCTGGACATCGCCGCCCGGCTGCACTCGATCGGCGCGGAGGTCGCCGTCTACGACCCCAAGGCCAACGCCAACGCCGCCAAGCGCTACCCGCGCCTGGACTACGTGGACTCCCTCGAGGCCGCCGTGACCGGGGCCGAGGTCGTCCTGCTGCTGACCGAGTGGGGCGAGTTCAGGACGATGACCCCCGAGCAGCTGGAGCCGCTCGTGGCCGTTCCGCAGATCCTCGACGGCCGCAACGTGCTCGACCCCGAGCGGTGGACCGCCGCCGGCTTCGACTACCGGGCCCTGGGGCGCCGGGCGGCCGTCTGAGCGACCCGGCCGCGTCCACCACGACGACGACCGCCGCTGCCGGAGCAGCGGCGGTCGTCGTCGTGGTGCGGGGACCGGCTCAGTCCGCGTACTTCTCGAAGATCAGGTCGTCCGTGTTCTTGTCCAGCTGGATCGAGCTGCTGTGCTGGATCAGCCGGGCGACGGTGCTGGCCTCGCTCTCCGGGACGACGAGCAGGTATTCCTCCACGCCGTCGTCGAGCGTCAGCTCGAACGTGTAGGACCCGGCATCACCCTCGCCCTGTCTGCTGCGGATCACGTCGACGCTGGTGACGCGCCGGATGTTCTTGCCCTGGCCTGCTGGCATGGTTCCCCCTTCGGAAACACTCCTGAGGACGGGCCGGCCGCCGGTCTGCGCGAGTCCGGCGGTAATCCGACCCTGCTGACAACGGCGGTCGTCTCCGACCGCCGACCCGCCGTGCTCGGCAGCGTCCGTCGGGACCGCGGGTGCGCACCACGCCAGCCACCCGGCACACCGGTGCCAAGGCTGCCGAGGTGTGTGACGCAGGCCCCGCGCTCAGCGGGCCAGGCGCCGCCCCGCCTCCTCCAGGAGGTCCAGCCGCTTGCCGAAGGAGAAGCGCATCCAGGTCGTGTACAGGTCCCGGTGCGCGGCCGAGGCGAGGGCCGGCACGGGCACGCCCACCACGCCGGCGCCCTCGGCCAGCACGGGGGCGAGGGCCGTGGCGTCCCCGACCCCGTGGCGCTCGCACAGTGCGCGGACGTCCGCCACGACGAAGAACGTGCCCTGCGGCTCGAACGGCTCGGCGCCCGCCCGCGCCAGCCCCTGCACGAGCACGTCGCGGCGCCGCCGGAAGTCCTCGGTGAGCCGGTCGTAGAAGGCGTCGGGCAGGCCCAGCGCCGCGGCCGCCCCGAGCTGCAGGGGAGTGGCGGCGCTGTGCGTGAGGTAGGCCTTGGTGGCGCGCACCGGGCCGACCAGGTGCGCCGGTCCGCTGACCCATCCCACGCGCCAGCCCGTGGCCGAGAAGGTCTTGCCCACCGAGGAGACGGTGAGGGTCCGCTCGAAGGCCCCCGGCCGGGCGGCCAGGGGGCGGTGGCCGCCGGCGAAGCGCAGGTGCTCGTAGACCTCGTCGGTCACCACCACGCAGTCGTGCTCCGCGGCCAGCTCGGCCACCCGGGACAGGGCCGCGTCGTCGAACACGGTGCCGGTGGGGTTGTGCGGGTCGTTGAGGACCACCATCCGGGTGCGGGGCCCGAAGGCCCCCGCGAGGCGGTCGAGGTCGGGGGAGAAGTGCGGGGGCTCGAGCGGGACCGTGACCAGCCGCGCGCCGGCGAACTCCACCACCGCGCCGTAGAGGTCGTAGTGCGGCTCGAAGGTGACGACCTCGTCGCCGGGGCGCAGGAACGCGAGCAGACTCGCGGCCAGGCCCTCGGAGGCGCCCACGGTCACCAGGACGCCGGTGGCCGGGTCCGGCTCGATCCCGTAGAAGCGGCGCTGGTGCTCGGCGACGGCCTCCTGCAGCTGCGGCATCCCGGCCACCGGGGAGTACTGGTTGCCGCCGCCGCGCAGGGCGGCCGCGGCGGCGTCGAGCATCTCGGGCGGGCCGTCGACGTCGGGAAAGCCCTGGCCGAGATTGATCGCCCCCGTCCGGGCGGCCAGCCGGGACATCTCCTCGAAGACGGTCCCGGACAGCTCCCCGGTGCTCGTCAGCAGGCCGCCCCCGCGGGCCATGCGCTTCCAGGGGGAGCCGGGCGGGGCGGTGGCGGCGGCATTGGCGTCCATGGCCGCCAGTCTAGGGTCCCGCGGCGGCGTGCCTAGGATGGGGCCCATGCACCGAGCGATCTGCCCCGGCTCCTTCGACCCGATCCACAACGGCCACGTGGCGGTCGTCGCGCGTGCCGCGGCCCTCTTCGACGAGGTGGTGGTCGCGGTCTCCACGAACCCGCACAAGCGCTACCGCTTCGACTCCGGCCGGCGGCTGGCCCTGGTGCGGGAGAGCCTCGCGGGCATCGCGGGCGTCGTCGTCGAGCCCATGGGCGAGGGACTGCTCGCGGAGTACGCCGCGCAGCGCGGCGCGGTGGCCCTGGTCAAGGGGCTGCGCTCGGGGGAGGACTACGCCTACGAGGTGCCCATGGCCACGATGAACCGCCACCTGGCACCGGTCGAGACGGTGTTCCTGCCGGGGGACCCGCGGTTCCTGCACCTGTCCTCGACCCTCGTCAAGGAGGTCCAGGGCCTCGGCGGGGACGTCTCCGGGTTCGTGCCGCAGCCCGTGCTGCGCGCCCTCCGGGGCTGAGCCGGACGGTGCCGCGGCCGCGGGCCGGGGCGCGCCCCGTTTGAGAACGGGCGGCAGGGCGCGCTAACATGGTCTGTCGGTCAGAATTTCACCAGGAGTCAGTCATCAGCCGCGAGAACAGTGCCCCCCTCACCATCGGTATCAGGGACCTCGAGCACCGCCCGGGGACGATGCGACGCCTGCAGGAAGTTGTGCCCGCGCCGAAGGACTTCGGCAACGCACTCATCGGCGCCCCGGAGGGCTCGGACATCGACCTCGACCTCCGGCTGGAATCCGTCCACGACGGGATCCTGGTCTCCGGCACGACCGGCGTGGTCATCCACGGCGAGTGCAGCCGGTGCCTCGACCCGATCGACTATGATCTGGACGTCGATGTGCAGGAGCTCTACGTCTTCGACGCCACCACCGACGGTGGGGAGGAGTCCGAGGACGACCAGATGTATGAAGTTCAGGACGAGACCATCGACCTCGAACCCATGCTTCGGGACGCAGTGATCACGCAGCTGCCGTTCCAACCGGTGTGCCGGGAGGACTGCCAGGGGTTGTGCGCCCAGTGCGGCGCGCGCCTGGAGGACGACCCGGGACACCACCACGAGGTGCTCGATCCGCGCTGGAGCGCCCTGTCCGGGCTGCTCGAGCAGGACACCTCGACCGAGACGACCGAACCGAGAGAAGAGAGATAGCCGTGGCTGTTCCCAAGCGGAAAATGTCCCGTGCGAATACCCGTGCACGCCGTTCCCAGTGGAAGGCGACCGCGCCGAAGCTGGTCAAGACCGTCGAGAACGGCAAGGTCACCTACAGCCTGCCGCACCAGGCCAAGGTCGTGACCGACTCCGCGGGCACCGCGCTGTTCCTGGAGTACAAGGGCCGCAAGGTGGCCGACGCCTGACCACGGTGAACTCCACCGCGAACCCTCAGGACCTGCTGGAGCGTCTCGGCGTCGACATCGACGCCGGGACGCTTCGTCTTGCGCTGACCCACCGCTCCTACGCGTACGAGCACGAGGGGCAGGGCCACAACGAGCGGCTCGAGTTCCTGGGCGACTCCGTGCTGGGCCTGGCGGTCACCGACGAGATCTTCCACCGCTACCCGGACGACTCCGAGGGCAACCTCGCGAAGATCCGCTCCGCCGTGGTGAGCACGCGCACCCTCGCCGACCTCGCCCGCTCCCTCGACGTCGGCCCGCACATCCGCCTGGGCAAGGGCGAGGTGCGGACCAACGGGCACGAGAAGGCCTCGATCCTCGCCGACACCATGGAGGCGCTGATCGGTGCCGTCTACGTGTGCTCCGGGCTCGAGGCGGCGCGCGTGTTCGTGCTGCGCCTGATCGTGCCGCTGCTCGAGGACGGCTTCGTGATGAGCGAGGGCCGGGACTGGAAGACCGAGATCCAGGAGCTCGCCGCGGCCCGCAGCCTGGGTCCCGTCCGCTACGCCGTGGAGGGCACGGGCCCGGACCACGACCGCCGCTACGAGGCGCACCTGCTCGTCGGCGGCAAGGACCACGGCACCGGCACGGGCACCACTAAGAAGGAGGCCGAGCGCTCCGCCGCGGCGCAGGCCTACGCGGCCCTGGTCGCCCGGGGCGGTGCCTGAGCCCGTGACGGTGCCCGGACCCATCGTGGTGCCCGGACCCGGGACGGGAGCCGGCCGTGCCTGAGCTGCCCGAGGTCGAGGTCGTGCGACGTGGCGTCGAGCGCTGGGTCGTGGGCCGCCGGGTCGAGGCCGTGCAGGTCCTCGACCCCCGTTCGGTGCGCCGGCACGAGGCCGGGCCCGTCTCCTTCGCCCACGAGCTCGACGGCGCCGTGGTCACCGACGCCGTGCGCCGCGGCAAGTTCCTGTGGCTGCTCCTGACCGGACCGGACGCGGCCGAGCCGCAGGAGGCCCTGCTCGTCCACCTCGGGATGAGCGGGCAGCTGCTCGTCAAGGACGCCGAGCTCCCCGCGGAGAAGCACCTCAAGGTGCGGCTGGGTCTCTCCGAGCGCCCGGGCACCCCGGCGGAGCTGCGCTTCGTGGACCAGCGGATCTTCGGCGGGATGCTCCTCGACCGGCTCGTGCCCACCGACGACGGGGCCCCCGGCGGACGCTCCGCCACCGGGCTGCCCGCCGTGCCCGCCCGCGCGGCCCACATCGCCCGCGACCCGCTGGACCCGGCCTTCGACGCCGACCGCCTGCACGACCGGCTGCGCCGGCGCCGCACCGGGCTCAAGCGCGCCCTGCTGGACCAGGCCCTCGTCTCGGGGATCGGCAACATCTACGCCGACGAGGCGCTGTGGCAGGCGCGCCTGCACTGGGCCCGCCCCACGGACACGCTCCGCCGCCCCGAGACCTACCGCGTGCTCGAGGCGGTCCGGGCGGTCATGGAGCGGGCCCTCGCGGCCGGGGGGACGAGCTTCGACTCCCTCTACGTCAACGTCAACGGCGAGTCGGGCTACTTCTTCCGCTCCCTCAACGCCTACGGGCGGTCCGGGAAGACCTGCCCCCGGTGCGCGGCGGAGGGGCGGACGGCGCTGATCGTGCGCGAGCAGTTCATGAACCGCTCCTCCTACCGCTGCCCGGTCTGCCAGCGCGCCCCCCGCAACGCCCGCTTCTGAGCAGGCGCGTGGCGGGGCGGGCGGGTCACCCCCGGTCGGCCGCCGTGGAGCCGGTGGCGGGCACCGGGGCGTCGTGGGCGCCCAGCGGGTGCGTGCGGTAGTACTCGGCCAGCCGCCGCATCCCCTCCTCGACGGTCACGGTCGGCGTCCAGTCGAGCACCTCGCGGGTGGTCTGCTGCTCGAACCAGTGCGCCGTGGACATCTGCTCGGCCAGGAACGCCGTCATCGGCGGCTCGTCGGTCCCCGGCCGCACGGCCCAGACCTTCTCGATCAGCGTGCCGGCGAGGCGGGCCACCGCTCCCGGGACCCGGCGGGTCGGCGGCTGCACCCCCACCGCACGGCAGAAGCCCGAGATCAGCTCGCCCACGGTGCGCGGTTGGCCGTTCGTGACCACGAGCGCCTGCCCGTGCGCCCACTCGATCCGCTCCAGGGCCCGCACGATCGCCTCGGCGGCGTTGTCGATGTAGGTGGTGTCGATCAGGGCGGCACCGTGGTCCAGCAGCGGCATCCGGCCCCGGGCGGCGCGCGCCGCGACGCGCTCGACCAGCTGGGTGTCCCCGGGGCCCCAGACGATGTGGGGGCGCACGGCCGTGACCCGCAGCTGCCGGCCGTCCGCCTCGAGCGCGAGCAGCTCCGCCGCGGCCTTCGAGCGGGCGTAGTTGCCGCGCGCGTGCACGGGGTCGGCCGGGCGGGCGGGCTCGCCCACGATGGAGACGCCCGTGTGCGCGACCGAGGGGGAGGAGACGAACACGACGTTGTCCACGCCCGCGCGCTTCGCCGTCTCCAGGAGCACCCGGGTGCCCGTGACGTTGGTCATCACGAACTCGTCCCAGTCCCCGGCGAAGGAGACCTTCGCGGCGAGGTGGACGACGTCGTCGACGCCCTCCAGCGCGCGGGCGACCGCGTCGGGGTCCGTGACGGAGCCGAGGACCTCCTCCACGTTCGGCTGGTCGGCCAGGGAGGCGTGCCGGCGCTGCAGCAGCCGCACCGTCCAGTTCCGGGCGGCCAGGAGCCGGGCCACGTGCTCGCCGAGCATCCCGGAGGCGCCGGTGACGAGCACGGTGCGGCCCTGCCCGCTCAGCTCCCGGGGGCCGCGCTCGACCTCGTGGCTGCCGGTGCCGGCCGCCGGGGCGCCCTCCGCCACGGAGGCGTCGTAGGAGGGGACCTCGTCGTCGTGCGGACCGTCCTTGCGGTGCTTGCCGTTCACGGGTTCCTGATCCTTCCTCCGGCCAGGGCGGCGTCGGCCCACCCGGCCAGCAGGGCTCGGTCGATCTTGGAGTTGTGCCGGATGTCGGTGGGGTGCTCCGGGAGCACGAGCACGGCCGCGAGGTCCATGCCGGTGGCCTCCCGCACGGCCTCCCGCACGGCGCCCGTCAGCAGGGGGTCCGCAGGGCCCGGCCTCGCAGCGGGCGGGACGGTCTCCGCGACGGCCACGGGCACCTGCCGGCCCACCGGGCCGACGCCGACCACGGCGACCCGGCCGACCCCGGGCACGGCCTGCGCGGCGTGCTCGGCGGCGACGGGCGTCAGCACGCCCCCGGCGGCCACGATCACGTGGGCGAGGCGGCCCTCCACCCACAGCCGCCCGGCGGCGTCGAAGTGGCCGACGTCCCCGGTGCGGTGCCAGCCGGGCAGCTGGGTGCTGAGGTGCTCCGTGGCCCACAGCCGGTCGTAGCGGTCCTTGACGTGCGGGGCGCGGGCGACGATCTCGCCGGTGACCCCCGCCCCGGTGGTGACCTCGTCGCCCGGGACGCCGTCCGCGCCCAGGGCGGTGACCCCGAGCTCGGCCCCGTGCACCGCGGTGCCCACGCACACGCCGTTGCCCGCCCCGGCCACGGCGGCACCCGCCGCGCCGCCGTCCCGGCTCGCCTGCCGGATCGTGCCGAGGGTGACGTCCGTCAGGGGAAGGCCCTCCGTCATGCCGTAGGGGGTGTGCAGCGTCGCGGCGGGCACCAGCTCCTGGAGGCGCTCCAGCAGCGGCTCCGGCAGCGGGGCCCCGGCGGAGAGCACCAGCTCCACACGGGCCAGGGCCTGCCGCTGGCCCGTGTCCAGCTCGTCCTGGGTGGCGAGGACGTTCGTGATCGCGGCCGGGGACAGGAACACGGCCGTCGCCCGGATCGCCGACGCGGCGTCGGCCAGGGCACGGGCGGTCAGGGTCTTCGGCGCGGTGACGTCCATGTCGGGGGTCACCGAGGTGGTCCCCATCGCGGGCCCGAGCAGGGCGAACGGCGCGAAGCCCGCGACGAGGCCTGTGCCGGCGGTCAGGTCGTAGGTCCCGCGCACGGCGTCCCGCATCGCGGAGAGCTGCCGGTGGGTGTAGACCACGCCCTTGGCGGGCCCGGTGGACCCGGAGGTGAACAGCACCACGGCGTCCGCGTCGGCGTCCGGGGCGGGCAGGTCCGCGCGGGGCGCGGACTCCAGCAGACCGGGGACGTCGTGGGCCACGCCGAGGGCGCGGCGGGAGACGGGGTCGAGGCGCTCCAGGGAGATCCGGGTGCCCGGCCAGCCCAGCGCCCGCCCGGCGACCAGGGCCTTGCGGATGCCCACCAGCCAGTCCGGTCCGGCGCCCTTGAGCGCCCGGGTGAGGCCCTTGGGGCCCAGCCCGGTGTCCGCCACGACGACGACGGCGCCGACGCGCAGGCAGGCGTAGAGCAGCGCGGTGAGCTCGGAGCCGGGCGGGACCATGAGGTTCACCCGGTCCCCGGGGCGCACGCCGATGCCGAGCAGCCCGGCAGCGAGGCGGTCCACCCGGTCGGCCAGCTCGGCCCAGCTCAGGCTCGCCCGCACGGGCGCCACGCCGGCCCGCGGCCCCGTGGCCCCGGAGCTGGGGGCCATGTCGACCACGGCGGGGCCGAGGTCGGCGCGCCGCTCGTCGAGCTCCGCGGCGAAGGGGACGTGGGCGCCCCGGGCCGTGGCGCGGCGCTGCAGGTGCAGCTCCCGCCGGGTGGGGCCGGTCCCGAAGCGGTCGGCGAGCCAGGCCATGACCGGGCCGGCGATGTCCCGCGCCTCGGGCAGCAGGTGCTGGGCGCCCTCGTAGCGGTGGACGTCGGCGTGCGGCATCCGCCGCACGAGGTCCTGGAGGTAGCGCTCCTGGAAGACCGGGTCCCCGGTGCCCCACAGGAACAGGGCGGGGACGTCGAGGCCGGCCACGCCGGCGGCGATCTGCTCGAAGCGCGCGTGGGAGGGGTGGTCCGCGGGGATCGGGATGTCGGCCACGAAGTTGCGGATCGCCTCGCGCCGGGCGCTCGTGGCGTAGGGCGCGCGGTAGGCCGCCCGGACGTCGGGGGGCAGCGACGGGTCCGCCAGCGCCAGCGCGACGTCGAGGAAGGCCGTGGTCCGTTCGGTGAGCAGGGCGTGGGCGGCCGGGGCCAGCGCCAGGCGCAGGGAGGCGGGGATCTCCTCGGAGCTGTCGTGGTGGACGGCGGTGTTGGTGAGGACCACCCCGCGATGCACGGCCGGGTGCTCCAGCGCCCAGCCGGCGGAGACGAGCCCGCCCC
This sequence comes from Kocuria sabuli, assembly GCF_040981185.1. Classification (NCBI taxonomy): domain Bacteria; kingdom Bacillati; phylum Actinomycetota; class Actinomycetes; order Micrococcales; family Micrococcaceae; genus Kocuria; species Kocuria sabuli. Next base: position 172,278 of record NZ_JAVHZE010000001.1, on the reverse strand, counting down.
AGTCGTGGGCGAGGGTCACCACCGGCGTCGTCGCGTCGTCGAGGCCCAGCTCGGCCGTGAGGTCGGCCAGGTCCCGGACCCGGTCGTCGAGACGGCGGAAGAGCCCGGTCCGCTCGGAGAAGCCCATGTCGAGCTGGTCCACGGCCACGACCCGCCACGGGTTGTCGGGGTCGAGGCCGGCGGCCAGCACGTCCCGCCACAGGTAGGACCAGGTGGGGTTGCCGTGCACGGCGAGCACCGTCCCGCGGGGGGTGAGCCCGGCGGCCTCCAGCGAGCCCGCGTTGTCCAGGAGGTGCCAGCGGCGGCGCCGGCCGGGCACGGGCTCCACGGGGGCGGTGGAGGCGACCGTGACCGTGCGGGACCACGCCGGGTCCACCCCGGGCAGGGGCACCTCCGTCATGGGCAGCCGCGCCGCGTCCGGCCCTTCGTGCTGGGGGGTCGTGGACGGTCGTCTGCGTGCCATGGTCGTGGGCTCCTCGTCGGCTGCGGTCGGGCGGGTGCGGTCGGGCGGCGCTCAGCGCCGGGGGATCACCAGTCGATCTCCATGTAGGTCGAGTTCAGCCCCGAGCCGACGCCCAGGAGGAGGACGCGCTGGCCGGCCTCGAGCTGCTCGGCCTCCAGGGCGAGGGTCATCGGCAGGGCGGCGGCCGCCACGTTGCCCCAGAACGGGAACGTCAGCGGGAAGCGGTCCGGGTCGATCCCGACGTCCTCGAGCAGCTTGTTGGTGTGGGACGTGGAGACCTGGTGGGCGATGTAGCGGTCCATGTCGGTCCAGTCCCAACCGTCGTCGTGGGCGTCGTGCCAGGCGTCCACGAGCAGGCCCACCCCGTGCTTGAGCAGGCCGGTCGCGTCGGTGTACATGCCGTCGAAGCCGCCGATGCACAGCCCGTGGTGCTGGGTCGCGGAGCGGGCCACGGACCCGGCGATGCGGTGCCCCTCGGGGTGCCGGTCGGTGGGGCCGACGACGGCCGCGGCCGCGCCGCAGCCCAGGGTCAGCGTGGCGAACTCGCGCACCACCTGGTCCCGGGTGACGTCCGGGGCCTGCAGTCGCTCGTAGGTCTCGCGGTGCCACGGGGTCGGGTCCTCCCCGGCGATCACCACGGCGTACTCGATCGCGCCGGAGTCGATCATCGACGAGGCGATGGTGAGGGCGTTGACGAAGCCCAGGCAGGCGTTGGTCACGTCGAAGTTCAGGGCCGACGGGGACAGGCCGAGCCGGTGGTGGACGGCCACGGAGACCGCGGGCTCGTAGCCGTCGCGGGTCACCGACGCGTTGATCAGCAGCCCGACCTGGTCCGGGCGGACACCGGCCTGCTCCATCGCTGCCACCCCCGCTTCCACGGCGCCGTCCGAGAAGTGCCGTCCCGGCGCCCACTCGCGCCGTTCGTTCACACCTGCCAGCCGCTGGAGCAGCCCCTTGGGCATCTTGAGTCTCGCGAAGGTCTCCTCGAGGATCTCGTCGGACCGCGACGAGGGGACCACCTCGTCGGCCTCCACCTTGGTGATGGCCAGGAGGGCGGCGTTCTGGTGACGGATCGTGGAATTACCGGTCAAGGTCTCTGGCTTTCGTTAGGGGCTCGCCGACGACCCCGTCCGGGGCCCGAGGGGCGCGGTCACGGGGAGGGCAGGTCGTGCTGGTCGCGGTCAGTCTACCGGCCGGTTCCGGGACCGGCGCTCGGACCCCCGCGTTTCTCTGTAGGCTTACCTTTTCCGCCGGCCGCCGCGCAGGCGGGCGGTGCCGCCGCCGCGGGAGTGCGCCCGAGTACAGTGGATGCGACCCCCCGACGCTTCCCCATTCCAGGAGACCGGCCGCCCGTGCACCTGAAGACCCTGACCGTGCGGGGGTTCAAGTCCTTCGCCTCGGCCACCACGTTCGAGTTCGAGCCCGGGGTCACCGCCGTCGTCGGGCCCAACGGCTCGGGCAAGTCCAACGTGGTGGACGCCCTCTCGTGGGTCATGGGGGAGCAGGGCGCGAAGTCGCTGCGCGGCGGCAAGATGGAGGACGTGATCTTCGCGGGCACCGCCGGGCGAGCCCCGCTCGGCCGCGCCCACGTCTCGCTGACCATCGACAACGCCGACGGCGCCCTGCCGATCGAGTACTCCGAGGTCACGATCTCCCGCACGCTCTTCCGCTCGGGGGGCTCCGAGTACGCCGTCAACGGGCGGGCCTGCCGGCTGCTCGACATCCAGGAGCTGCTCTCCGACTCCGGGCTCGGCCGCGAGATGCACGTCATCGTGGGCCAGGGCCAGCTCGACCGCATCCTGCACGCGAGCCCCGAGGAGCGCCGCGGCTTCGTCGAGGAGGCCTCGGGGATCCTCAAGCACCGCCGCCGCAAGGAGCGCACGCTGCGCAAGCTCGAGTCGATGCAGGCCAACCTGGACCGGCTCGAGGACCTCACGGCGGAGATCCGCCGCCAGCTCACGCCGCTGGGCCGGCAGGCGCGGGTGGCCCGCCGCGCCCAGCGGATCCAGCACGATGTCCGCGACGCCCGGGCCCGGCTGCTCGCCGACGACCTCGTCCGGGCCCGCACGTCCCTCGCGGCCGACGACGACCTCGAGCGCCGGCTGCGCGCCGAGCGGGCGGAGGCCGAGCAGGGCCTCGGCGCCGGGCGCGCCCGGCAGGCCGACGTCGAGGCCCGCGCCGCGCAGGCGACCCCCGCGCTCAACGCCGCCCGGGACACGTGGTACCAGCTCACCGCGGTGCAGGAGCGCTACCGCTCGCTGGCCTCGCTGGCCGCGGAGCGCCGCCGCCTGCTGGGCCCGGCGGCCGAGCCGCCCGAGCCGGTCCGTGATCCGGAGCGGCTCGCGGCCCAGGCCGCCCGCACCCGGGAGGAGCTGGAGCGGCTCCTGGGCCGGGTCGAGGCCGCCACGGACGCGCTCGCCGCGGCCGTCCAGGACCGGGAGGACGCCGAGGCCGCCGCGCGCGCCCAGGACGCCGAGGTCACCGGTCTGCTCCGGGCCGCCGCCGACCGGCGGGAGGGCCTGGCCCGGCTGACGGGCGCCGTCACGGCGGCCCGCTCCCGGGTGGAGGCGGCCGAGAACGAGCTCTCCCGGCTGCACGCCACCCACGCGGAGGCCGGGCAGCGCCGGGCGCGGGCCGGCACGGAGGCCGACGGCCTCGCGCTGGCCGCCCGGGACGCGGCCGCTGCCGCCGGACGGGCGCGCGCGGAGCACGAGGAGGCGGAGGCCGCGGCCGGCGACGCACGCGCGGCCGCGCGGGAGGCGGAGGACGCCGCGCAGGAGCTGCTGCGCGCCCACGACGCCCAGCGGGCCCGCGCCGAGACCCTGCGGGCGGGCCTGCGCCAGCCCGACGGCTCGGAGGCCGTCCGGGAGCGGCACCCGGACGCCGTGCAGGGCGCCGTCGCCGACCTCGTGGGCGTCGAGCCCGGCTGGGAGCGGGCCGTGACCGCCGCGCTGGGCCCGCTCGCGGAGGCTCTCGCCGTGCGCTCTCACGGTGCCGCCGTCTCGGTCTTCGAGGACCTGCGTGGTGACGGGGTGGGCCGGGTGCACCTCCTCGTCGCCGGCGATCCCGGCCCGGCCGCACCGGCCCCGGCCGTCCCGGACCTGCCCGGGGTCCGGCCCGCCGGCGCGGTCCTCGTCCCCGGCGCCGGGGCGGCGGCCGGGGACGACGGCGCGGTCCGCGGCGCGGCCGCGGTCCGCGCCCTGCTGGCCGGCACCGTGCTCACGGAGGACCCGGCCACGGCGGCCCGGATCGTGGCCGCTCGGCCGGAGCTGACCGCCGTGACCCGCGACGGCGACGTGTTCACCGCCTCCAGCGCCTGGGGCGGGGCCGCCGAGGCCGCCGGCACGCTCGAGACCCGCGCCGCCGCCGAGCGCGCCGAGCAGGAGCAGACCCGGCTCGCCGCGTCCCTCGACCGGGCCCGGGCCGCGGCGAGCACGGCCGCGCAGCTGCGCGGGACCACCCGCGAGCGCGCCCGGGAGACCGCGGCGGCGGCCCGCTCCGCGGAGCGCGCGGCCGAGCGGGCCGGCTCCGAGCTGGCCCGGGTCCGGGCCGTGCTGGAGTCCGCCGAGGCGGAGACCGGCCGCTTCCGGGAGCAGGTCGCGGCCGCGGACCGTCACCTGGCCGGGGAGCAGCAGCGGCTGCGCGAGGTCGTCGAGCGGCTCGAGGCCGCCGAGGACCTCGGCACGGAGGACACCGAGGACGCCCAGCTGGAGGCCGCCGCCCGCCGCGACGCGCGGCACCGCACCGCCGCGGCCGCCCGTACCGCCGAGACCGAGGCCCGGCTGGCCCTGCGCTCCCTCGAGGAGCAGGCCCGCGCCCTGGGCAGCCGGGCCGCCTCCCAGGAGCGGGCCGCCGCCGCGGAGCACCGGGCCCGGGAGGAGGCCGAGCGCCGGGCGCAGCGCCGCCGGCTCCAGGCCCGCACCGCCGAGGCCGTGCTCACTGCGGCCGAGCGGATGCTGCTGCGCATCGAGGCGTCCGTGGCCGCCGCCGCCCGGGACCGGGACCGGGCCGAGGCCGTGCGCGCCGGGCTGGACGCGGAGCTCACGGAGCTGCGGGCCACGAACGACCGGCTCGCCGCCCGGGTCGCCGAGCTCACCGACTCCGTGCACCGGGACGAGCTGGCCCGGACCCAGCAGCGCGCCCGGATCCAGGCCCTGGAGGAGCGCTCCCTCGAGGAGCTGGGCCTCACGCCGGACGCGCTCGTGGAGCACTACGGGCCGCACCTGCCGATCCCGGACCCCGCGGCACAGACGGACCCCACAGCAGAGACGGACCCCACGGCAGGGACGGGCCCGGCGGGACCGGAGGGCCCCGGCGACGGGCAGGACGTCTCGTCCGGGGACGCGGAGGGCGCGCCCTTCGTGCGCGCCGAGCAGGAGAAGCGGCTGCGCCGCGCCGAGAAGGAGCTGGCCTCGCTGGGCCGGGTGAACCCGCTGGCGCTGGAGGAGTTCGCGGCGCTCGAGGAGCGGCACCGCTTCCTCGCCGAGCAGCTCGAGGACCTGAAGCGCTCCCGGCAGGACCTGCGCAGCATCCTCCGCGAGGTGGACGAGCACGTGGAACGGGTCTTCACCGAGGCCTACGCCGACACCGCGCGCGAGTTCGAGGGAGTCTTCGCGACGCTCTTCCCGGGGGGCGAGGGCCGGCTGCGGCTGACCGACCCCACGGACATGCTCGGCACCGGCATCGACGTCGAGGCCCGTCCCGCGGGGAAGAGGATCAAGCGGCTGTCCCTGCTCTCCGGCGGGGAGCGGTCGCTGACCGCGATCGCGCTGCTGGTGGCGATCTTCAAGGCCCGCCCCTCGCCCTTCTACGTCATGGACGAGGTCGAGGCGGCCCTCGACGACCGCAACCTCGGGCGGCTGCTGAGCATCTTCCGCCAGCTGCAGGAGACCTCGCAGCTGATCATCGTCACGCACCAGAAGCGGACCATGGAGATCGCCGACGCCCTCTACGGCGTCGCCATGCGCGGCGACGGCGTGACCACCGTGGTCGGGCAGCGGCTCGCCGAGCTGCGCTGATCCCGGAGGGCTACGGCGCGGCCGGGCGCGCGGCCACGGCGCCGGGCCGCTCCATGGTGTCGCGCACGGGCAGCCACGCCCCGGCCGCCAGCAGCACGAGCGCCCCCGAGACGCCGAAGGCCCAGCCGAAGCCCGCGGCGTCGGCGAGCGCGCCGGCCACCACGGGACCGAGGATCTGGCCGGCGTCGGCGCTCATCTGGAACCGCGCCAGCACCGGCCCGCCGGCCCGGTCCGGTCCGATGACGTCGGCCACGGTGGCCTGCTGGCCGGGGTTCATCGTCCCGGAGCCCATGCCCGCCACCAGGGACAGGACCACGAACCACGGGACGTCCTGGACCAGGCCGAGGCCCATGGTGGCGACACCGTTGACCAGGAGCCCGGTGAGCACGAGCGGCTTGCGCCCGTACCGGTCGGTCAGCCGGCCGGTGACCGGCAGGGCCAGCGCGTTGCCCGCCGCGTAGACGGCCAGGGCCAGGCCCGCCACGGCGGGACCGGCCCCGAGGACGGCGACCGCGAACAGCGGCACGAGGGCCACCCGGATGCCGTGGGCGGTCCACCCGTTGGCGAAGCTGGAGACGAGCGCGGAGCGGTAGGCGCCCACCCGGCGGGCCTCGGCCACGGTCATCACCGGCTGGTTCCTCCGGTCCTTGCCCGTCCCGAGGACCTCGTCCTTGAGCCGGAAGTGCACCACGGCCACCGCCACGAGCAGGGCGACCGCGTAGATGAGGAACGGGGCCTGCATCCCAAGCCCGGCGAGCAGACCGCCGACCACCGGTCCCAGCACCCCGCCCACGAGGAACGCCGAGGCGTAGTAGCCGGAGACCCGCCCGCGCATCCGCGGCGGGGCCAGCCGCACGATGAGGCCCATCGCCGAGATCGTGAACATCACCGACCCGATCCCACCGAGGCCCCGGAACAGCAGCAGCTGCCAGTAGGTCTCGGCGAACGCGGTGGCCGCCGAGGACAGCGCCACGATGAGCACGCCCAGCACGTAGGTGGGCCGCTCGCCGATCCGGTTCAGGATCCGCCCGCCCACCGGGGCGAAGAACAGGCGGGCGAGGGCGAAGACGCTGACCACGGCGGAGGCCGCGGCCACCCCGACCCCGAAGGTCGTGGCGAACTGGGGGAGCACGGGCGCCACGATCCCGTAGCCGATCGCGATGACGAAGGCGGCGGAGATGAGCACCGTGATCTGCTGGGGGACGCGGTCGCGCTCGGGCGCGGGGGCGGAGGGCTGAACGGGCACCCGTCGAGTCTAGGACCCCCCTGGGACGCGGGACCCCGCCGCCGCCGGGCGAGGGCCGGGAGCAGTGTGAGAAAGTGGGGGACGTGGATTCGATACCCGTTCTCGCATACGTGCTCATCGCCGTCGTGGTCCTCGGTCTGCTCGGCCTCGTGCTGCTGCGCGGGCCCAAGGCACCCCGCGGCGGATACCCCTCCACCCGGGACGCCGACGACCTCGAGGGGGGTCCCGTCGAGGCCCCCGGGGACCTGGAGCCCGGCACCGCGCCGGCGCCGCCGGCGGACACCCGCCGGAAGCTGGACCGGCCCGAGTCGGCGGCGTCCCGGATGGCCCGCCTGCGCGGCCGGCTGGCCCGGTCCAACAACGTCCTCGGCAAGGGCCTGCTGGCCCTGCTCTCCCGCGACCGCATCGACCAGGACGTGTGGGACGAGGTCGAGGAGACGCTGCTGCTCGCCGACCTCGGCACGGACGCCTCGACGGAGCTCGTGGAGTCGCTCCAGCGCCGGGTCAAGGTGGAGGGCACCGACGACCCCGCCCACGTGAAGGCCATGCTCCGCGAGGAGCTCGTCAAGCTCGTGGACCCCACGATGGACCGGTCGCTGGCCGTGTCCCGCAAGGGCCCGGTCCCCGCCGTCGTCCTCGTGGTCGGCGTCAACGGGGTCGGCAAGACCACCACCGTGGGCAAGCTGGCCCGCGTGCTCGTCGCGGAGGACAAGGACGTCCTGCTCGGCGCCGCCGACACCTTCCGCGCCGCGGCCGCGGACCAGCTCTCCACCTGGGGCGCCCGCGTGGGCGTGCCCACGGTGCGCTCCGACGTCGAGGGCGCCGACCCGGCCTCCGTCGCCTACGACTCCGTGGTCGCCGGCATCGAGCAGGAGGCGGACGTCGTGATGATCGACACCGCCGGGCGGCTGCAGAACAAGGCCGGCCTGATGGACCAGCTCGGCAAGATCAAGCGGGTGGTCGAGAAGGCCGCCGTCATCGACGAGGTCCTGCTCGTCATCGACGCGACCACCGGGCAGAACGGCATGACGCAGGCCCGGGTGTTCTCCGAGGCCGTGGACGTCACCGGCATCGTCCTCACCAAGCTCGACGGCACCGCCAAGGGCGGCATCGTGGTGGCCATCCAGAAGAGCCTCGGGGTCCCCGTCAAGCTCATCGGCCTCGGCGAGGGCCCGGACGACCTCGCGCCCTTCGAGCCGGAGAGCTTCGTGGACGCCCTGCTCGACTGATCCGTCCCCCCGACGACCCACGCGCCCGCCGCAGTTTACACGCACGTCATCATCGCGGCGGGCGCGAAACATGTCCGCAACCCGGGGCGGGGACGGACGAAACATCTCTCTCGGACACTCGACAAGGAACGGTGAGCACCGGACGGCCCCGCGGGGAACGGGCCAGTGGCACCGGTGACCGAACCAACCCTGAGAGAGAGGTGCACATCGTGGAAATCACTGCTGGACACGTGTGGACGATCGTCGCGGCAGCCCTGGTCTTCTTCATGACCCCGGGGCTGGCCCTGTTCTACGGCGGGATGACCCGGGCCAAGGGCGTCCTGAACATGATGATGATGAGCTTCATCTCCATCGCCTTCGTCTCGGTTGTGTGGGTGCTGTGGGGCTACTCGATGAGCGGCGGGGACCCGCTCCTGGGCGGCATCACGGGCAGCCCGGTGCCCTCCTTCGCCCTGGCCGACCTCATCGGCAGCGAGGACCTGCTCGGCGCCGCCTACGGCGGGACCTTCGCCATCATCACGGTCGCCCTGATCTCCGGGGCGATCGCCGACCGCGCCCGCTTCGGCGCCTGGGCCGTCTTCGTGCCCGTCTGGGCCACCCTCGTCTACGCCCCGCTGGCCTACATGGTCTGGGGCGGCGGGCTGCTCACCGAGGACGGGGCCGTGGGCTCGGTCCTCGGCGAGGCCATCGACTTCGCGGGCGGGCTCGTGGTGCACATCAACGCCGGCGTGGCCGCGCTGGTCCTGATCACGATCGTCGGCGCCCGCCAGGGCTTCGGCAAGGACCCGAGCCAGCGCCCGCACAACCTGCCGCTCGTGATGCTCGGCGCCGCCATCCTGTGGTTCGGCTGGTTCGGCTTCAACGCCGGTGCCGCCGGCACCGCGGAGCAGGCCGGGCTCATCTGGATCAACACCCTCGTGGCGCCCGCCGCGGCGATGCTCGGCTGGCTGCTCACCGAGCGCATCCGCGACCAGCACGCCACGTCCCTGGGCGCCGCCTCCGGTGCCGTGGCCGGGCTCGTGGCCATCACCCCGGCCTGCGCCAACGTCTCCCCGGTCTGGGCGATCGTGATCGGCTTCGTGGCGGGGATCTGCTCGGCGCTCGCCGTGGGCCTCAAGTACCGGATGCGCATGGACGACTCCCTGGACGTCATCGGCGTGCACCTGGTCTCCGGCATCGTCGGCACCGTGGCCCTGGGCTTCGTGGCGCTGCCCTCCGAGGGCACCGCGGGTCTGTTCTACGGCGGCGGCTTCGGCCTGCTGCTCACCCAGGTGGTCGCGGTGCTCGTCTCGGTGCTCTACTGCGCCGTGCTGACCTTCGTCATCGCCCTCGCGATCGACAGGACCATCGGCTTCCGGATCACCGAGCGCGACGAGATCGACGGCATCGACATCACCCAGCACGCCGAGTCCGGCTACGCCCTGGCCGGCGACGCCACGGGTTCCTTCACCCCGGGCCGGCACACCGCCGGCGAGGGCGCCACGTCCTTCGAGCCGGGCCGCTCCGAGCCGGTGCGCGGCTGAGCCGTGCGCAGACGCCCGACGCCTCCCACCCCCACGAAAGGCAGCTCCACCATGAAACTCGTCACCGCGATCGTGCGCCCGGAGAAGTTCAAGGACATCAAGTCCTCGCTCGAGTCCTACGGCGTCCAGGGCATGACGGTCCAGAACGTGCACGGCTACGGCCAGCAGCGCGGGCACACCGAGGTCTACCGCGGCGCGGAGTACACGGTGGACCTGCTGGAGAAGGTCCGGGTCGAGATCCTCGTCGACGACCACCAGGCCACGGACATCGTCGACGTCATCGTCTCCTCCGCCAACACCGGCCGCGCCGGTGACGGGAAGGTGTGGGTCACCGACGTGGACCACGCCGTGCGGGTGCGCACCGGGGAGCGCGACGAGACGGCCCTCTGAGCCCTCCCGTCCCGGCGGCCGGCCCCCTCCCGCGGGAGGGGGCCGGCCGCCGTCGTCCCCGGACCGTGACGGCGGCGGGCCCGCGACCGCCCGGAGTTGCTAACCTTGGACACTGACCCGCCACACCGGGCCGGGCCGCGGCCCGCGGCGCAGGCCGCGGCGCACCGGCCGCCTCCCTCGACGAAAGCAGCTTTCGACCCGTGTTCAATTCACTGTCCGACCGGTTGACCGCAACCTTCAAGAACCTCAAAGGCAAGGGCCGCCTGACGGAGGCGGACGTCGACGCCACCGTGCGGGAGATCCGCCGGGCCCTGCTCGACGCCGACGTCGCCGTCCCGGTCGTGCGCGAGTTCACCGCCGCGGTCAAGGAGCGCGCCCTCGGGCTCGAGGTCTCCGAGGCGCTGAACCCGGGCCAGCAGGTCGTGAAGATCGTCAACGAGGAGCTGCAGAACATCCTCGGCGGCCAGACCCGCCGGATCCGGATGGCCAAGACCGGCCCCACGATCATCATGCTCGCCGGCCTCCAGGGCGCCGGCAAGACCACCCTCGCCGGCAAGCTCGGCAAGTGGCTCAAGGGCCAGGGCCACCGTCCCCTGCTCGTGGCCTCGGACCTCCAGCGCCCCAACGCGGTCACCCAGCTGCAGGTCGTGGGCGAGCGCGCCGGGGTCCCCGTCTTCGCCCCGCACCCGGGCACCACCTCCGAGTTCGACGACCCCACGGGCGATCCCGTCCAGGTCGCCCGCGACGGCGTGGCGCAGGCCCGCGCGCGGCTGCACGACGTGGTCATCGTCGACACCGCCGGCCGCCTCGGCATCGACGAGGCGCTCATGACCCAGGCCCGCGACATCCGCGACGCCGTCCGGCCGGACGAGGTCCTGTTCGTCATCGACGCGATGATCGGCCAGGACGCCGTGAACACGGCCCAGGCGTTCAACGAGGGCGTCGACTTCACGGGCGTGGTCCTGTCCAAGCTCGACGGCGACGCCCGCGGCGGCGCCGCCCTGTCCGTGGCCTCGGTGACCGGCAAGCCGATCATGTTCGCCTCCACGGGCGAGAACGTCGACGACTTCGAGCAGTTCCACCCGGACCGCATGGCCTCCCGGATCCTCGACATGGGCGACGTCCTCACCCTGATCGAGCAGGCCGAGAAGCAGTGGGACCGGGCCGAGGCCGAGAAGATGGCCCGGAAGTTCACCGACCAGGAGGACTTCACCTTCGAGGACTTCCTCGCGCAGATGCAGCAGCTGCGCAAGATGGGCTCGATGAAGAAGATGCTCATGATGATGCCGGGCGCCGCCGGCATGCGCGAGCAGCTGGAGAACTTCGACGAGCGCGAGATCGACCGCGTCGAGGCCATCGTGCGCTCCATGACCCCGCACGAGCGGGTGGCGCCGAAGATCATCAACGGGTCCCGCCGCGCCCGCATCGCCAAGGGCTCCGGGGTGACCGTCTCCGAGGTCAACCAGCTCATGGAGCGCTTCGCCCAGGCGCAGAAGATGATGAAGCGGCTGGCCCAGGGCAAGGGCGTGCCGGGCATGCCCGGCGGCATCCCGGGGATGCCCGGGGCCGGTGCGGGCGCCGGCGGCGGCAAGAAGGGCAAGGGCAAGGGCTCCGCGAAGAAGGGCGGCTCCCGCTCGGGCAACCCCGCCAAGCGCGCGCAGGAGAACGCGGCCCTCGAGCAGCAGCGCAAGCAGAAGGCGCCCGCCGGCTCGGCGTTCGGCGCCGGCCAGGCCCAGCCGGACCCCGCGGACCTGAACCTGCCCAAGGGCTTCGAGAAGTTCCTGGAGAAGTGAGGTCCCGATGAGCTCCTACCTCTCCGAGCCCGAGCTGAAGAAGTTCGTGGACTCCCTGCCCACCCGCCGGCTCGCCGCGGAGGCCCTCATCCGCGACCCCGAGGGGCGCGTGCTGCTCGTCGAGCCCAACTACAAGTCGGACTGGACCGTGCCCGGCGGCACCGTGGAGGCGGGGGAGGACCCCCGCACCGGGTGCTTCCGCGAGGTCGTCGAGGAGGTCGGCCTGCACCTGGCCCCCGGCCGGCTGCTCGTCGTGGCCCACGGCGTGGCCATGGGCATCTGGGGGGACTCGGTCTCCTTCGTCTACGACGGCGGCGTGCTCGACGCCGACACGCCCATCACGGTCCAGGAGGAGGAGCTGCTCAGCCACCGCTGGGTGGCCCCGGGGGAGTTGGAGTCCTACCTGCGCCCGGCTCTGGCCCACCGCCTGCGCCAGGCCCTGGCCGCGCTCGAGGACGGGACCACCGGGGAGCTCGTCGACGGCCCCCGCTGAGCGGTCCCCGGCCGGGCCCGGCGCCGGTCCCGGCCCCGGCCCGGCCGGGTCGACGGCGTAGCATGGACGGCATGACCTCACTCCCCGCCGACGACATCGCGTCCCCCACCTCCGCGTGGGACCTGGTCCCCGCCACGGTGCTCCGTGCGACGGAGGCCACCGCCCCGGAGGGCCAGGATCCGCGGCCCACGGGCGAGGGGATGCGCACGGTCATCGCCGAGCACCGCCTGATCAGCGCCTACGCGGAAGGCCCCTCGGCCACGCAGCTCATGTTCCTGGCCGACGCCGGGGGCCGGCTGGCGCGCGCGGCCGAGGACGGCTCCGTGGAGGCCGGCTGCACCCTCGACGAGCTCGCCGGGGCACTCGCCCGCGCGACCGGCCACCAGCTGCAGCCCGAGCACCCCGGCCTGCGCCGGGTGCTGCTCGTGCACCTGGACGCCCCGGAGCTGCCCGTGCTCGCCGCCCTGTCCGGCACCGGGTTCACCGCGGTCTCCCGGCACGGCTGGTCCGTGGTGGTCTTCGACGCCGAGGTCGACTTCTGGACCGTGCGCACCGGGCTCGCCGAGACGGCCGTGACGCTGTCCTCGGACGGCGCCACCCGTTCGTTCGAGGTCCTGCTCGGCGGGGAGGACCCCGCGTCCGTGACCGAGCTCGAGGCGGCCGACGCCGTGTGCGCCCTCGAGTGGGGTCCGGAGTGGCGGCCCGCCGGCGGGGTCGCGGTCGAGGTCGAGGAGACCCCGGCCGCCCGGTTCGAGCGCGACCTCGTCCGGCTGTGCTCCGGTAGCACCTCCGAGCTGCAGACCGAGTCCGTCGCCTCGGTCTTCGACCTCGACCCGGCCGAGGTGAACCGGCTGCGCAACTACGTCCTGGGCGAGTCCACGGACCTGGTCCTGGAGTCGGTCCTGCAGCTGCTGGGCCTGCCCGTGCTGGCCGCGAAGGTCGTGGAGGGCCGCCGCGAGATCACCGAGCTGGAGGGCGCCGAGCACTACGAGCCCGCGGCCGTGGCCTCCGCGCTGATGCACGGGCTCACCATCGCACCCACGGGCGACGGGCTGTTCGCCCGGTACCAGCGCGCCCTCGTCCGCCGCCCCGAGCTGCTGCTGGCCCTCGCCGGCACCGAGACCGCCCTCGGGGTGGGCCTCGCCGGGGCCGCCCGGCGCGGCGGCTCCGGGGCGCGCGTGCTCGGCACCCTCTCGGCGGCGCTGCTCGCCGACGCCGCCGCCGAGAGCGCCTACTACGCCGCGCTGCGCGGCGCCCGCCACCGCCGCACCGGCGAGCGCTCCGGCGCGACTCCTGCGGGGGAGTCCCCGGTGGTCGCGACCGAGGCCCTGCGCACTGGCCCGTCCCCGGTGCCGGGGACGGGCTCGCGCGCACGCTGGCGTCGGTTCTTCGGCCTCGACCGCAGCTGAGCCGCCTCCCGCGGGTTCCCCCGGGCGACGGACCGCGGCCCGGGCCCCGTCGGGCTAGCGTGGTCGCGTGCACACTCCATCCGCCACGGACCACACCGGCGCCGCCCGCGGGACGGCCGACGGCGCCGCGGCCCACGCGGTCACCGACCCGGCCCCGGTCGCCGACGCCCGGCGCCCCCCGTTCCCCGAGCGCGTCGCCGCGTGGCTGAACGACCCCCAGGACCCGTTCTGGGAGCGGCCCGGCCCCACGGCGGCGCAGCAGCGCAACGACGTCCTGGGCACGGCCGTCTTCCTGCTGGTCGCGCTGTTCAGCGCCGTGCTGATGCACAGCTACGCGGGGGTGCCGGAGACGGAGGAGCCGTGGGGGATGTACGTGGGCGTCAGCGCGCTGATCCTCCCCCTCGCGGTGCGGCGCCGCTTCCCCGTCGGCGTGCTGCTGGTGTCCTCCGTCCTGTTCTTCGCCTTCTACTACATCAGCATCGCGGCGGCCTTCCTCCTCGCCTACCAGGTCGCCTACTTCGCGGCCCTGTACGCCGCGGTGGCCTGGACCCGGAACCGGGGCGCGATGCTGACCGCCCTGTCCGTGGTGATCGGCTGCATGGCCCTGTGGCTGGTCGTGGAGCTGACGATCACCCGGGCCTACGCGGAGATCGTCGAGGTGCAGGAGCCCGTGGACGGGCCGATCCCGCAGCTGCTGGCCGTCCAGCTGCACTCCGGGCTCGTCAACGTCGTCTACTTCGGCGGGGCGGTGCTCGCCGGGCGGGCCTCGTGGCGGTCGGCGCTCCAGCGGCACCGCCTGGCCGCCCAGGCGGAGCGGATCAGGGAGCAGTCCGCGGAGATCGCCCGCCGCGCCGTCGTCGACGAGCGGCTGCGCATCGCCCGGGAGCTGCACGACGTCGTCGCCCACCACGTCTCGGTGATCGGCATCCAGGCCGGCGCCGCCCGCAAGGTGCTGGACCGGGACCCCCCGGCCGCCACGGCCGCCCTGCGCACCGTCGAGGAGTCCAGCCGGACGGCGGTGGGGGAGATGCGCCAGCTGCTCGGCGTCCTGCGCGCGGAGGACGAGGACGCCCGCGGGAGCGCCCCGGCCGGGCGCCGGCCCGACCCGGGGCTGGCCGACATCCCCGCCCTGGCCCGCCGGCACGCCGAGAACGGTCTCACGGTGACCGTGCGCACGGTCGAGGACGTGCCGGGGGACCTGGCACGGGTCCCGCCGGGCCTCGGGCTCTCCGTGTTCCGGTGCGCCCAGGAGTCCCTGTCCAACGTCATCCGGCACTCCACGGCGACCACGGCGTCGCTCGTCCTGCGCACCGGGCGCGGCCCGGAGGGGCCCTGGCTCGAGCTCGAGGTGCTCGACGGCGGCTCGCCCCGCAGCGGCACCGCAGGCACCGGGTTCGGTCTGCAGGGGCTGCGGGAACGGGTCCGGCTGCACGGCGGGGAGGCGGAGGTCGGGCCGCGCTCGGGCCGGCCGGGCTGGCGGGTGCGGGTCCGCTGCCCGCTGCCGGTCGACGGCTCGCCGGACGGGGCTGCCGCCGGCGGGCAGCGGTCGGTGGGAGGATCGGGAGCATGATCCGCGTCCTGCTCGCCGACGACCACGCCCTCGTCCGCTCCGGCTTCGCCATGGTGCTGTCCGTCGAGGACGACATCGAGGTCGTGGCCCAGGCCTCCGACGGCGCCGAGGCCGTCGCCGCGGCCCGCGACGGGGCGGTGGACGTGGCCCTGCTGGACGTGCAGATGCCGGTGATGGACGGGATCGAGGCGACCCGCCGGATCGTGGGGACGGGGTGCGCCAAGGTCGTGATCGTCACGACCTTCGACCGGGAGGACTACCTCTTCGACGCGCTCGCCGCCGGTGCCAGCGGCTTCCTGCTGAAGAACGCGGACCCGGACGACCTGGTGGAGGCCGTGCGCGCCGTCGCGGGCGGCCACGCCCTGCTCGCCCCGGAGGCGACGCTGCGCGTGATCCGCGCCCTGACCGCCGACGCGTCCCCGGCCGCGCCGGAGCCCGCGCCCGCTCCGGCCGACCCCGAGCAGCGCCGGATCGTCGCGTCCCTCACCGAGCGCGAGCACGAGGTCCTGCGGCTGGTCTGCGAGGGGCTCTCCAACGCGGAGATCGCCCAGCGGCTGTTCCTGGGCGCGGCCACGGTCAAGACCCACGTGTCCAACATCCTCGCCAAGACGGGATCCCGGGACCGGGTGCAGGCCGTCGTCTTCGCGCACCGAGCGGGCCTGGCCGGCTGAGCGGGCTCCGCCCGGGGACGGACGTCCCGCCCGCCGGACCGGGGGCCCGGCTCCCCCCGGGTGGGGATCCGCCGGAGCCCCGGACTTCCTAAGCTGGAGCCGAGCCGCCCGGCCCCCTGCGGGCGGGCCCCGGCCGAGAGGACCCAGGCCCATGAGCACCACCACGACGCCCGCGGCGCACGCCGCCCGCAGCCGCCCCGACGGCGACGTCCTGGAGGCCCGCCGGCTGAGCCGCTCGTTCGGGGGGCGCACCGTGGTCGACGACGTCTCCTTCACCGTGGAGCCCGGCCGGATGACCGGCTTCGTCGGGGCCAACGGAGCGGGCAAGACCACCACCATGCGGATGCTGATGGGCGTGCTGCGGGTCTCCGCCGGGCAGGTCCTGTGGGGCGGGCGGCCGATCACGGCCGCGGACCGCGCCGGCTTCGGCTACATGCCCGAGGAGCGCGGGCTCTATCCCCGGCAGGCGGTCCTCGACCAGCTCGGCCACCTCGGCCGGCTCCACGGCATGACCCGCCGCGACGCGCTGGCGGAGGCCACCCGGCTGCTGGAGCGCTTCGGCCTGACCGAGCGCGCCCGGGACAGGCTGGAGTCCCTGTCCCTGGGCAACCAGCAGAAGGTCCAGGTGGCCGCCGCCCTGCTGCACGGGCCCGCCGCCCTGGTCCTGGACGAGCCGTTCTCCGGCCTCGACCCCGTGGCGGTGGACGCCATGGTCGAGCTGCTGCGGGAGCGCACGGCCCGGGGGGTGCCCGTGCTCTTCTCGAGCCACCAACTCGACCTCGTCGACCGCCTCTGCGACTCCCTCGTCATCCTCTCCGGCGGCCGCGTCCTGGCCGCCGGCGCCGTCGACGACCTGCGCCGGGCCGGCCCCCGGCGGCACCGGCTGCGCTGCGAGCAGGACACCGGCTGGGTCCGCGGCCTGCCCGGCGTGCACGTCGTCGACGTCGACGGCCCGACCGCGGTGCTCGAGCTCGCCGACGACCGCGACGCGCGCCACCGTCTGCTCGAGGAGGCCGTCCGGCGCGGGCTCGTGGAGTTCTCCGAGATCGTGCCCGCGCTGGCCGACGTCTACCGCGAGGTGACGCGGTGAGCCCCCGCCCGCCGGCCGACCGGCCGTGGTGGACCGTCGCGGCCCGCGAGATCTCGGTCAAGCTGCGCGACCGCTCCTTCCTGCTCTCGACCGCGGTCACGGTGCTCCTCGTGGCGGCCTCGATCGCCGCCTCCGCGCTGTTCGGGGGCCGGGCCGCCGAGCACGTCGTCGCCACCGCCGGCCCGGAGGCGGCGCCCGTCACGGCACGGGCCGCCCAGGCACTGGCCGACGAGGGGGACGACACCCTGACCGTGCACGGCACGGGCTCCGCCGACGCCGCGCGGGCGGCCGTGGCCGCCGAGTCGGCGGACGCCGCGCTGCTGCGCGGGCTCGACGGCTGGACGGTGGTCGGCCGGGACGGCGTCGACCCCGGCCTCGCCCGGGTGCTGGAGCAGGCGGTCGCCGACGCGACCCTCGCGGCGAACGCCCGCGCGGCGGGCACGACGGCCGCGGAGCTCACGGCGGGCGCCGAGGTGCGCACCGAGCTGCTCACCGGCGGGCCGGACCGCGGGCCCGTGCGCCTCGCCATGGGTCTCGTGTTCGCGCTGCTGTTCTACCTCGCCGCGATCGTCTTCGGCATGGCCATCGCCAACTCCGTGCTGGAGGAGAAGCAGAACCGGGTCGTGGAGATCCTCGCGGCCGCCGTCCCGATCCGGCAGGTGCTCTACGGGAAGGTGCTGGGCAACTGCCTGCTCGCCTTCGGGCAGATCGGCCTCTACGCCGTCGTCGGCCTCGTGGGCGTCAACGTCGCGGGTCTCGCCGGAGACGTCGGCTGGGTGCTCGCGGCCTCCGGCTGGTTCCTGGCCTTCTTCGTGGCCGGCTTCGCCGCGCAGGCCTCCGTCTGGGCCGTGCTCGGCTCCCTGGCCTCCCGCTCGGAGGACCTCCAGACCAGCACCGGGCCGATCATGACCGTGCTCGTCGGCGCCCTGTTCGTGGGCCTCTACGCCGAGGGCACGTGGCTCACGGCCGCCTCCTTCGTGCCCGTCGTCGCCTCCGTGGCCATGCCCGTGCGGATGCTCGGCGGCGACGTGGCGTGGTGGCAGCCCGCGCTGTCCCTCGCCGTCACCCTCGGCGCGGCCTGGGTGCTGCTGCGCGCGGGGGAGCGGATCTACCAGCGCGCCGTGTTCCAGGGCGGGCGGTCGCTGGGCTGGCGGGAGGCCGCACGCCTCGAGCAGTGACCCGGGCCGTGAGCCCGGCCGTGACCCTGGCCGTGGCGGGGCGCCGGACGGGGCCGCGCGCCGGTGGGCGCCGGACTTGACCGCGTCTGGCATACTGGACGGGTACTCGATGCGTGCGGTCCCTCTCGCCGCACGTTTCTCGTGTCCACAGAACCCCTGCGACCGGCCCGCCCCACGGGAGCGGGACCAGGGCGTTCACATCATCCAAGAACCAGGAGAGTCCACTCCAGTGGCTGTTAAGATCCGTCTCAAGCGCATGGGCAAGATGCGCGATCCCCGTTACCGTCTCGTCGTCGTCGACTCCCGCAAGAAGCGCGACGGCCGCGTCATCGAGGAGATCGGCAAGTACCACCCGACCGAGCATCCCTCCTACATCGAGGTCGTCTCCGAGCGGGCCCAGTACTGGCTCGGCGTCGGCGCCCAGCCGTCCGAGGCCGTGGCCGCCATCCTGAAGGTCACCGGCGACTGGCAGACCTTCAAGGGCCTGGAGGGCGCCGAGGGCACCCTCCAGCAGCCCCAGGCCAAGGCCGAGTTCGTCGCCCCGGACAAGGGTTCCGTGATCGTCCCCGAGGCGATCACCCCCAAGGCCGAGAAGACCGAGTCCGACGACGCCCCCGCGGCTGACGCCGAGAAGGCCGAGTAGTCGTGCTCGCCGACGCGTTGGAGCACCTCGTCCGCGGGATCGTGGACAGCCCCGATGACGTCGACGTCCGTTCCAAGAGCGGGCGCCGGGCGGAGACCCTCGAGGTCCGGGTGCACCCCGACGACCTCGGCCGGGTCATCGGCCGCCAGGGCCGCACGGCCAAGGCGCTGCGCACCGTCATCGGCGCGCTCGCCGAGGACGGCCCGGTCCGGATCGACGTCGTCGACACCGACCGCCGCACCCGCTGAGGCGGACCGGTCCGCCGAGGCGACCGGTCCCGCCGCCCGCACGGTCCTCGCATCCGCACCGGATGCGGGGACCGTGCGCGTTGACGGCCCCGCGCCGTCGGCACCCGACCCCGGCCTCGCGGCCGCACAACCCCAGGAGCGCACATGTTGGTCCAGGTCGCCCGCATCGGCAAGCCCCACGGCATCCGCGGGGAGGTCACCGTGCAGCTGTTCACGGACGCCCCCGAGGAGCGCTTCGCGCCCGGTGCCCGGCTGCTGATCGAGCCGTCCTCCCCGCTCGCCCCGCAGGGTGCCGTCACCGTGCGCCGGGCGCGCTGGAACAAGTCCGTGCTCGTCGTGGCCCTCGAGGAGGTGCCCGACCGCAACGGCGCCGAGACGCTGCGCGGCACCCTGCTCTTCGCCGAGGCGCAGGACGAGGACCCGGAGGGCGAGGAGTGGTACGAGCACGAGCTGGTCGACCTCGAGGTCCGCACCGGGCCCGAGGACGGCACGGGGCCGCGGATCGGCGTGGTGACGGGGCTGCGCACCATGCCCGTGCAGGACCTGCTCGAGATCGTCCTGGACGAGGACGGCCGCGGGGCGGCGCTGCCCTTCGTCGAGGAGATCGTGCCGGTGGTCGACCCCGAGGGCGGCTTCGTCGTCGTCACCCCGCCGCCGGGGCTGCTCGAGCTCAGCCTCGAGGAGGGGACGCCCGAGCCCGGCAGCCCGGAGGGCGGACGCTGATGCGCATCGACGTCGTCAGCATCTTCCCCGAGTACCTCTCCGCCCTGGACCTCTCGCTCATCGGCAAGGCCCGGCAGCAGGGGCTGCTCGAGCTGACGGTCACCGACCTGCGCGGGTTCGCCACCGACCGGCACCGCACGGTTGACGACACCCCCTACGGCGGGGGCGCCGGCATGGTCATGAAGCCGGAGCCGTGGGCCCTCGCCCTCGGCGCCGCGCTCGAGCGTTCCCCCGCGGCGGCCGACGGCCCGGGGGAGCGGCCGGTGCTGGTCGTGCCCTCCCCGGCCGGCGAGGTCTTCACCCAGGCCACCGCCCGCGAGCTCGCGCTGCGGGAGCACCTCGTGTTCGCGTGCGGGCGCTACGAGGGCATCGACGAGCGGGTCGTCGACTGGTCGCGAGGGCACTTCGAGGTCCGTCCCATGAGCCTCGGGGACTACGTCCTCAACGGCGGGGAGGTCGCCGTGCTCGCCATGGTCGAGGCGATCGGGCGGCTCGTGCCGGGCGTGATCGGCAACCCGGAGTCGCTGGTGGAGGAGTCGCACTCCGACGGGCTGCTCGAGTACCCCGTCTACACCAAGCCCGCGCTGTGGCGGGACCGTCCCGTGCCCGATGTCCTGCTCTCGGGCCACCACGGCCGGATCGCACGCTGGCGGCGGGACCGCCAGCTGCAGCGCACCGCCGCCCGCCGCCCCGACCTCGTCGCGGCCCTGGACCCCGCAGGCCTCGACCGCGCCGACCGCGCCGTCCTCGCCGAGGCGGGCTGGACCGTGGCCGGCAGCCGGGTGCTGCGCGAGGACAGCACCGGGGGAGACGCGCCCGGGTCACCTGTGGCATAATGACCAGCTGTGTCTGCTGGGCACGCCCCCGCCGCAGGGGGATGAGCGACCAACAGCACGACACCCGGGACACCCCCATCGGAGCCCCGGTCACCACGTCTTGCGGATTCCGCACCCGCCCCGGGTTCCGACCGGGGCGCAGCACGGATCCGTGCCGACCCACGTGAGCGACCTGCGGCGTTCACCAGGAGAAACACCATGAACATCCTCGACCAGCTCGACGCCAAGTCCCTGCGCAGCGATGTCCCCGACTTCCGTCCGGGCGACACCCTCAACGTGCACGTGAACATCGTCGAGGGCAACCGCTCCCGCGTCCAGGTCTTCAAGGGCTTCGTCCTCGGCCGCCAGGGCGCCGGGGTGCACGAGACCTTCACCGTCCGCAAGGTCTCCTTCGGCGTCGGCGTGGAGCGCACCTTCCCGGTGCACTCCCCGGTCATCGAGAAGATCGAGGTCGTCACCCGCGGTGACGTCCGCCGCGCGAAGCTGTACTACATGCGCGACCGCCACGGCAAGGCCGCCCGCATCCGCGAGAAGCGGGACAACACCACGGCCAGGTCCGCGAAGTCGGGCAAGTCCGTCAAGTCCGCCAAGTCCGCCAAGTAGGACAGCGCGCGCCCCGGTGCCCACCGGAACCCGTGCGCGGGACCCGCACACCAGCGGGTCCCACGCCGTGCGGCGAGAACGCCAGCCCCGTGCTCGGGGCTGGCGTTCCGTCGTCCTCGCCCTGCTCGTCGCGGTGCTCGTCGCCGGGCTGCTCCGCGCCTTCGTCGCGGACGTCTACTGGATCGGCTCGGACTCGATGCAGCCCACCGTCGAACCGGGGGACCGCGTGCTGGTGACCAAGCTCCGCGCCGGGGCGGAGCCCGAGCGCGGCGACCTGGTGGTCTTCGACGGCCGCGGCAGCTTCGCACCGCTGCACAGCGAGGACCCCTGGCCCGCCCGGGCCCTGCACGCCGTCGGCCGGTGGACCGGGCTCGCCGGCTCCGACAGCGTGTACCTCAAACGGGTGATCGGCACGCCGGGGGACACGGTCGCCTGCTGCGGACCCTCCGGGCACCTCGTGGTCAACGGCGAGGAGCTCGCCGAGGACTACGTCTTCACAGGGGACCGCCCCAGCGAGGTCGAGTTCACCGCCGTGGTCCCCGAGGGCCGGCTCTGGCTGATGGGCGACCACCGCTCCGTGTCGGTCGACTCGCGCAGTCTGCTCGGCGCGCCCGGTGGCGGACTCGTCCGAGCGGATAAGGTCATCGGAGAACCTGTTGCTGTCCTCTGGCCCCTGGACCGGGCCGGGCAGCTCTGACGCGATCCCCACGGATCCGGACCCGGACGCCTGCACGCGCCCGCCCAGGAAGGACGAGAGCATTGGACGACAGGACCCCGCCCGCCGGCGACGGCGGGCCGCACGAGTCCCCGGGCGCCGCCGGCGACGCAGGCTTTCCCGCCCCGGCGGCCTCCACGGCACCGCTCGAGCCCGCCGCCTCCTCGTCCGCGGAAGCCGGCGAGGAGCCGGGCTCGTCGTCCCTGCGCAGCAGGGGGCGGCGTTCGCGCGGCGGGTCGTCCCGGCAGGAGCGCCCGGACACGTTCTGGGGCTCGGTCCGGGAGGTCGTCCTCGTCCTGGTCTGGGCCGTGCTGATCGCCTTCGTCGTCAAGACCCTGCTCGTGCGCGGGTTCTACATTCCTTCCGGGTCGATGGAGAACACCCTCCAGCTGAACGACCGCATCTTCGTCAACGTCGTCGAGCCCACGTTCGGCCCGCTCGAGCGGGGGGACATCGTCGTCTTCGAGGACTCCAAGGGCTGGCTGCCCGTGCAGCCGGACAGCGGCGGCGGCCCGGCGGACGCCGTCTACGACGCCCTCGCCTTCGTGGGCGTCCTGCCGGACCGCACCGACCAGCACCTCATCAAGCGCGTCATCGGCGTCGGCGGGGACCGCGTCGTGTGCTGCGACGGCTCGGGGCGGATCACCGTCAACGGGCAGGCCCTGGAGGAGCAGGACGCCTATCTGTTCCGCGGGTCCGCCCCCTCGGACATCGCGTTCGAGGTCGTCGTCCCGGAGGACCACTACTTCGTGATGGGCGACCACCGCGACGCGTCCGCCGACTCGCGGGTCCACTTCTCGGAGCTCGTGGAGAACAGCGCCTTCATCAGCCACGACGACGTCGTGGGCACCGCCTTCGTCATCGCCTGGCCCCTCGACCGCTTCCAGTGGCTGCAGAACCCGGACGACGTCTTCGCGGACGTCCCGGACGGGTCCTCAGGTGGCTCCTGAGCCGGGAGCCTCCCGGCGCCCGGCCGGGCCGCAGGGACGGGCGCCCGGGCTCGCCGTCGAGCGCTCCCTCCAGGACGCCGGTGCCCGGCTCGTGGGCGGGATGGACGAGGTCGGCCGCGGCGCCCTGGCCGGCCCGGTCACGGCCGGGGTGGTCGTCCTGCGCCCCGGCACGGTCCGCGGGATCCCCGGGCTGCGGGACAGCAAGCTGCTGAGTCCTGCCCGGCGCGAGGCCCTCGTCCCGCGGATCCGCTCCTGGTGTGCGGCCGGCGGCGTGGGCCACGCGTCCCCGCAGGAGATCGACGGCCTCGGGCTGACGGCCGCGCTGCGCCTCGCCGGGCACCGGGCCCTGGCGGCCGCCGCCCGGGAGGGCACGGCGCCCGACGTCGTGCTCCTGGACGGCCGGCACGACTGGCTCTCGCCGGCGGGGGAGCGGTCCCTGTTCGACGCCTCCGCCCCCGCGGACGAGCCCGCCTGGGCCGGTGCCGTGGTCACCCGGGTCAAGGCCGACCTGACGTGCGCGAGCGTGGCCGCGGCCAGCGTGCTGGCCAAGGTCGAGCGGGACCGGATCATGCGGGAGCTCTCCGGCGCCTGGCCGCAGTACGGTTGGGACAGCAACAAGGGCTACGGTGCCGCGGGCCACCGCGCGGCCCTGGAGGAGGCCGGACCCACGCCCCACCACCGGCTGAGCTGGCGGCTGACCGGGCCGACGGCCGCCACCCGACCCAGCGCGAGCGGAGACGAGACGACATGAGCGCCGAAGAACTCGAGAACTTCGAGACGGACCTGGAGCTGCAGCTCTACCGCGAGTACCGGGACGTCGCCGGTCTGTTCCAGTTCGTGGTGGAGACCGACCGCCGCTTCTACCTGGCCAACTCGGTGCGGATCGATCCGGTCGAGACCCGCAACGGGCTCTACTTCGACGTCGAGCTCAAGGACGCGTGGGTGTGGGACGTCTACCGCTCCGCACGGTTCGTCAAGCACGTGCACGTGATGAGCTTCAAGGACGTCAACGTGGAGGAGCTCGCCCACGCGGACCCCTTCGCCGTGCCCGCGGCCACCGGCCCCACCCCGGAGGACCCCGCCGCTCCCTGAGCTCGGGCTGCAGGATCCCGCGGCATCCCGACCCGCTCTGCACACCGCGCCGGTCCCGCTTCCGCCGCCGGCCGTCGCCGGCCATACTGGATCCCGGTCCGGCACGCCGCGGACCGAGGCGCAGCAGGAGGTGTCACGTGTCCGGGGGACTGGGAGCGCGCGGTGAGCGGCTCGCGGCCGTGCACCTGGCAGGCCTGGGCTACCGCGTGCTGGACCGCAACTGGCGTGCCGTGCCCTCCCGGGACGGCCTGCGGGGCGAGCTGGACGTCGTCGCGGAGCACGGCGGATGGCTCGTCGCCGTGGAGGTGAAGACTCGCTCCAGCCATCGTTTCGGGCATCCCTTCGAGTCCATTACGCGCGAGAAGACGGTGCGGCTGCACCGCCTCGCGGCGGCCTGGGCGAGGGTCCATCAGCGGGACCCGGCGGTGATCAGGGTCGATGCCGTTGCAATTACTTTTGCACACGGCGAGGTCCCGGAGATCGAGGTGCTGCAGCAGATCGAATGAGACGCGGCGCGCCCGGGCCAGGCGTGACATGCCTCGCGCGACGTGCCACTGTGGAACCGTCGACGACCGGGAGAACGACGGAGGTGTGCTGTGGTCGCTGCGGGACCGCTCGCCCCCGCGCGTCGTGCCGCGACCCTCGCCGCGGTCCTCGCGCTGGCCACCACGGGGTGCGGCGCGCTGAAGGCCGCCGAGCCCGAGATCGTCGCGCAGCCGGGGACCGTGACCACCGCCCCGAGCGGACTGAGCCAGGGACCCTACGCCCTCACCACGGAGGAGGGCGCCGTCATCACCTTCGACCTGCCGACCGTGCCCGCACCGGACGACGAGGTCGAGCAGCTGCGGCAGGACCTGCACGTCGAACCCGTCACGTACGTCGAGCTGCACGTCGACAACACCGAGGGCACGCGCGCCGTGGACATCGACGACCTCAAGGTGATCAGTCACGAGGGGGGCCAGTTCCCCTTCCAGCCGGCCGCCGACGTCCTCTCCGAGTGGGACCCCGACCGGTCCCTCGAGGGCGGGTACTGGCGTGCCGACGGCACGGCCCTCGACGCCGAGGAGGGAGCGGGGCTGGACGCCCGCACCCACGCGCTCATCACCCAGTACACCGGCGTCGTCCCGGCCGGGGTCGAGGGCCGCGAGCTCATGATCGGTGACTTCGAGCGCCTGCCGCGCACCTTCGACGACGTCGAGCTGTCCCCGTACCCGCACGAGCGTGCACTCGGCCCGGCGCCCGTCGGCCACGGGCCCGCCCAGCGCCAGTACCGGGCGGGTGCGCCCTCCCCAGCGCCGCGCAAGCAGGTCGTGGCGGATCCGGTGCCAGAGGCCCCGGCCCAGCCCGTCGCCCAGCCTCCGCAGCCGCCCGCAGCCGAGCCCGGACCCGATCCCGTGTACGTGCCCGACTGCTCGGACGCCGCGCAGCCGTCCGGGCCGGTGCAGCAGGCGGCCTGGAATGCGGCCTGCACGCCCGTGGTGAAACCGCTGCCCCTGCCGACGACCGCACCGACGAGCCCGCCGGTGGTGCAGCCGCAGCCGCAGCCGCAGCCGGAGCCGGAACAGACACCGCCGCCGCCCCCGCCGCCGCCGCCGCCTGTGCAGTCCCCACCCGCGCAGTCCCCGCCCGCGCAGTCCCCGGAGCCGGCGCCCGTCGATCCGGTCATGGCTCCGGCCGCCGGGGCGCCGGTCACCCAGGCCGCCCCGGAGCCCACCCCCTCGGCGTCGGCCGCGGCATCGCCCGCACCCGCATCCTCGCTCCCCAGCACGGGCGACGCGGCCTGATCTGCGGGTCTCCTCCACAGCGGGGCAGACCGGCTCCGCGTCGAGGGCGCGGCCCCCTGCAGCATGAGGGGCATGCGCTCCAGCCGCCCGCATCCACCTGCTGACCCCGGCCGTGCCCGCTCCGGCAGCGCCCTCGCCGTCGGCATCCACTCCCGTCGATCTCAACATCGGGCAGGGGCCCGGTGATGGGCTTCGCGCGCACCTGGGCGGTGGCCCTGGTCGGGCTCGACGGGGCGATGGTCGAGGTCGAGGCCGACATCGGCCAGACCCTGCCGGCGTTCTCGATCGTCGGCCTGCCGGACGCGGCCCTCAACGAGGCCCGGGAGCGGTTGCGGGCCGCAGCGCGCAACAGCGGCATGCCACTGAGCCCGCGCAAGCTCACCGTCAACCTCACCCCCGCGACCCTGCCCAAGCGAGGCTCCCTCTTCGACCTCGCCATCGTGCTCAGCGCCCTCCAGGCGGCCGGTGACGTGCCCGCCACCGGCCGCTCCGTGTTCCTCGCCGAGCTCGGCCTGGACGGGGCGCTGCGCCCCGTGCGCGGCATCCTCCCGGCGGTGATGGCGGCGGTGCGGGCCGGGCACGAGCGGATCGTGGTCTGCGAGGCCAACGCCGCCGAGGCCGCCCTGGTGCCCGGGGCGCAGGTGGCGGGCTTCGGCTGCCTCGCCGAGGTGCTCGTAGCCGCCGGCGCCGATCCCGCGGGGCTGCGCCGCCCGGCCCCGAGGGGTCCGGCCCCGCACGTTCCGGCACCGGACGGGACGGAGCCGGATTCCTCAGAGCGGGCCGCCCCCGACCTGGCCGACGTCGCCGGTCAGGAGGACGGTCGGCTGGCCCTGGAGATCGCCGCCGCGGGCGGGCACCACCTGCTGATGGTCGGCCCGCCCGGGTCCGGCAAGACGATGCTCGCCGAACGGTTGCCCGGCCTGCTGCCCGACCTCGAGGACGACGCCGCCATGGAGGTCACCGCGGTCCACTCGCTCGGCGGGGCCGCGGACCGGCGCACGGCGCTGATCCGGCGCCCGCCCTTCGAGGCCCCGCACCACACGGTCTCCTCGGCGGCCCTGTTCGGGGGCGGCGCGGGAATCCCGCGCCCTGGCGCCGCATCACGGGCCCACCGGGGTGTCCTGTTCCTCGACGAGGCGCCGGAGTTCGACCGCGGTGTGATCGACGCCCTGCGCCAGCCCCTGGAGAGCGGGCGGGTGACGATCGACCGGTCGGTGGCCTCGGCCGTGTACCCGGCCCGCTTCCAGCTGGTCCTGGCCGCGAACCCGTGCCCGTGCGGGCGGTCCGGCGGCCGCGGGGCCGACTGCACCTGCACCCCGCGGGCCCGCCGGTCCTACTTCGGCAAGCTCAGCGGCCCGCTGCTCGACCGCGTGGACCTGCAGATCGCGGTGCCGAAGGTCTCCTACGCGGAGCTCGCCGGTGGAGCGGGGCGGGGGGAGCCGACCGTCGCCGTCGCCGCCCGGGTCGCCCGGGCCCGGGGTGCGCAGGCCGAGCGCCTGCGCGGGCTCGGCCTGCGCACCAACGCCGAGCTCGGGGCCGGCCTCCTGCACGGGCCCCTCCGGCCGCCGCGTCCCGTCACCGCGCCCCTGGAGCGGGCCATGGACCGGGGCTCGCTGACGGCCCGCGGCCACCAGCGGGTGCTGCGCGTCGCCTGGACGCTCGCCGACCTCGACGGCCGGGACCTCCCGGCCGTGGACGACGTCGACACCGCCCTGTACTTCCGCTCGCTCGTGCCGGCCTGAGCCCGGCTCCCACGCCCGCCCCTCGCCCGCCGATGAGAGGAACGACCATGCATCCCGCCCCGCACGCTCCCGGCCCCGGTGCAGATCCCGTGCGCGCGGCCCGCGCCGGGCTCTGCCGGCTCGTGGAGCCCACGGACCCCACGGCCATGCTGCTGCTGGCGGCCCTCGGACCGGTCGCCGCCCTCGAGATCGCGGCGGGCCGCCGCCCGATCGCCGCCGCCGAGCACGCGGGTCTGGTCCGTGCCGGGGCGGAGGCCGGATACGGTCCCCGGCAGATCGACCTGCGCCGCGCCCTGGAGCGCTGGGCCGGGCGCGCCGCGGGGCTCCACCCGGCCGCGGACCTCGACGCCGCCGCCCGCGCCGGAGCGTGGTTCGCGGTCCCGGAGGACCCCGACTGGCCGGAGGCCCTGACTGATCTGGGCCTCTTCCAGCCGATCGGGCTGTGGGGCCGGGGCGAGCGCCGGCTGCTCCCGTTCCCCGCAGCCCGTGCGGTGGCCGTGGTCGGCTCCCGCGACTGCTCCGGCTACGGCCGCCAGGTGACCCTGGAGCTCGCCGGGGCCCTGGCCGCCCGCGGCTGGACGGTCGTCTCCGGGGGCGCGTACGGGATCGACCAGGCCGCCCACTCCGCCGCCCTGGCCACCGGCACGGCCGAGCCGCCCACGGTCTCGGTGATGGCCTGCGGGATCGACCGGCTCTATCCGCGCGGCAACGAGGAGCTGCTCCGCGGCGTCGAGGCCGCCGGGCTGCTGCTGAGCGAGGCGGCGCCGGGGTGCACGCCCAGCCGCTACCGCTTCCTGCAGCGGAACCGCATCATCGCCGCGCTCTCGGCCGGAACGGTGGTGGTCGAGGCCCGGTGGCGCTCGGGGGCGCAGAACACCGCCCACCACGCGGATGACCTCAGCCGGCCCGTGGGGGCCGTGCCCGGCAGCGTCCACGCCGGGACCTCCGCCGGGTGCCACCGTCTCGTGCGGGAGGGCAGCGCCGTGCTGGTCACCGACGCCGAGGACGTGCTGGAGCTGGTCCAGCCGCTTGGCACCGCCACAACCGGCACCGCCACGGCAGGAGCCGCCCTCGAGTGCGGCTCCGTCGTCGACGGCCTCTCGCAGCCGGACCGCGTGCTCCTGGACGCGCTGCCCCTGACGGCGCGCAGCCGCCCGGACCACCTGGTCCGGGTGGCCGGACTGTCCCCGCGGGAGGTCCTCGGCGGGCTGCGACGGCTCGAGGAGCGCGGACTGGCCGACGGGACGGGGGAGGGTTGGCGCCGCCGCCGCTAGGTGTACCCGGTCATCAGGTCGGTCGCAGGCGGCTGGCCGGTGGGCGTCCTCCGGGTGCACTGCGGCGCGGTCCAGCGCTGTTGTGCTCGATCCGGGGGCAAGGCCCGCGGCCGTCCCGCCGGGGAGAGCCGCCGCCTGCGCCCGCCGTGTCATGCCGCGGCGCACGGCGCCGGACAGGTTGACGGCCCCCAGGAATTTGCAGTTGAATGAGTTGCGTATTGTACCCATCGTTCCGGACACGCCGGCGCCCGCGCGGGCGGACCGGGACGGAGGGTGCGGCACCGGGCCCACCCGGCGCCGTGCGGGCCTCGAATCCCCACGGTCCACCGGGCACCCGGACAACTGCATCGCCCGGGTGCCGGCCCGTATGCCGGGACCCGCCGGGTGGACCGCTGCCGTGCAGGGCGTTGGGGAAGACGTACCTACACGACGGAGGAACAGGTCATGTCTTCACCCACCACGCGCGGCGTGCTCTACGTGCACTCCGCGCCGCAGGCGCTGTGCCCGCACATCCAGTGGGCGCTGGAGTCGGTCGCGCGCCAGCGCACCGAGCTCGAGTGGACCCAGCAGAACGCCGAGCCCGGCTCCGTGCGCGCCGAACTCGAGTGGTCGGGACCCGCCGGCACGGGCGCCCTCCTGGCCTCGGCCCTGCGCACCATGGGCCGGCTCCGGTTCGAGGTGACCGAGAACCCCTGCCGCGGCCACGACGGCGCCCGCTGGTCCTTCACGCCCGACCTGGGGATCTTCCACGCGACCACGGACGCCGCCGGCAACATCATGGTCTCCGAGGACCGGATCCGCTACGCCTACGAGACGGCGGCCGGCAATCCGCTGCTGGTCGTCAACGAGCTCTCGCTCGCCCTGGGCGAGGCCTGGGACGAGGAGCTCGAGCCGTTCCGGCACGCCGCCGAGGGCGCTCCCGTGCGCTGGCTGCACCGCGTCGGCTGAGCGCTGGCGGACCGGCCCCGCCTCCGGGGGCCGGCAATGACGAGGAGAGGGCCGCCCCGCGGGGCGGCCCTCTCCTCGTCGGCGCCGGCCGGGCCGGTCAGACGGTGCGGAACGCGGCGACGGCGTTGTGCCCGCCGAAGCCGAAGGAGTTGGACACGGCGACGAACTCCCCCGAGGGCAACTCGCGGGCGTCCGTGACGACGTCAAGGTCGATCTCCGGGTCCTGGTTCTCCAGGTTGATGGTGCACGGGGCCGTGCGGTGGTGCACGGCGAGGACCGTCAGGACGGCCTCCACGGCGCCCGAGCCGCCCAGGATGTGCCCGGTCATGGACTTCGTCGCGGAGACGCACATGTCGTCCACGGCGGAGCCGAAGGCCCGGCGCAGCGCACCGGCCTCCGGGGCGTCGCCCCTGGGGGTCGAGGTCGCGTGGGCGTTGACGTGCTTGACGTCGCCCGGCGCGAACTCACCGGTCTCCATGGTCTCGTACAGGGCGCGGGCCGCGCCGCGGCCCTCCTCGTCGGGTGCGGTGATGTGGTACGCGTCGGAGGTCAGCCCGGCCCCGGCCAGCTCCGCGTAGACGCGGGCCCCGCGGGCCTTGGCGTGCTCCTCCGACTCCAGCACCACAGCGCCGGCGCCCTCGCCCATGACGAAGCCGTCGCGGGCCGTGTCGTAGGGGCGGGAGGCGCGCTCGGGCTCGTCGTTGCGCTTGGACAGCGCCTGCATCGAGGAGAACGCGGCGATGGTGACGGGATGGATGGCCGACTCGGCGCCGCCGACCACCACGAGGTCCGCCTTGCCGGAGCGGATGAGGTTCATGCCCTGGTAGAAGGCCTCCGTGCCGGAGGCGCAGGCGGAGACGGGGGTGATGGAGGCCGCGCGGGCCTTGAGGTCCATCCCGACGGCCGCGGCGTTGCCGTTGGGCATGAGCATGGGCACCGTCAGGGGCATGACGCGGCGGGCACCGCGCTTCTGCAGGGTGTCGTAGGCGTCGAGCAGGGTCCAGACCCCGCCGATGCCGGTGCCGAAGGCGACCGCGAAGCGGTCGGGGTCGACCTCCTCCGCCGCCTCGGCGTTGGGGCCGGAGAAGCCGGCGTCCGCCCACGCCTCGCGGGCGGCGATGACCGACAGCTGTCCGGAGGGGTCCAGGCGCTTCGCCTCGACGCGGGGCAGCACCTCGCTGGCGGGGGTCGACACGGGCGCGGCGATCCGCACGCCGAGATCGTAGGTGTCCACCCAGTCGTGCTCGATGGCGCGGACACCGGAGACGCCTGTGGTGGCGCTGCGCCACAGCTCGGGGACGGTGCCACCGATCGGGGTGGTGGCACCGAGACCGGTGACGACTACTTTGCGGGTCATGACTGCACTTCCTCGTGTCCTGGGATGAAGCGGTGGGCGGCCCGCCCGGTTGCGGGTCGGCGGGGCGCGGCGGATCCTGCGCCCCGCCGCGCCCCGCTGAAGACCGGCCGACTCAGGCCTGGGCGTTGTCGATGAAGTTGACGGCGTCCTCGACGGTCTTGAGGTTCTTGACCTCCTCGTCGGGGATGGTCACGTCGAACTTCTCCTCGGCGTTGACCACGATGGTCATCATCGAGATGGAGTCGATGTCGAGGTCGTCGGTGAAGGACTTGTCCAGCTGGACGGCCTCGGTCTCGAGACCGGTCTCCTCGTTGACGATCTCTGCCAGACCGGTCAGGATTTCCTCTTTGCTCGCCATAGTGGCTTCCTTTCTCTGCGGCTGCCGGGGCAGCCGGTGGTGACGGGCGCTCCCGGGCGGGTGCCGGGTGCATCTGTCCCGGTCAGGCCCGTGGGGCCCGGCCGGGGGACAACGGGTGTGCGGTTCAACCCTACGACGACTCGCAGAGGCCTCGCGCCGGTACCGACACGTGCACCAGATCGGGATCCGCGCACGCGCCGGAGGAAGTTCAGGGGAGGACGACGACCTGCGCACCGTAGACCAGCCCCGCCCCGAAGCCGATCTGCAGGGCCAGCTTCCCGGACAGCTCCGGGTGCTCGGCGAGCAGGCGGTGCGTCGCGAGCGGGACGGACGCCGCGGAGGTGTTGCCGGAGTCGGCGATGTCGCGTGCGATGACCACGGACTCGGGCAGCTTCAGCGTCTTGGCCATCTGGTCGATGATCCGCATGTTCGCCTGGTGCGGGATGAAGGCGCTGAGGTCCTCGGGGCTCACCCCGGCGACGTCCATGGCCTCCTGGGCGCGCTTGGCGACCTCCCACGAGGCCCAGCGGAACACCGTCTGGCCGTCCTGGCGGAGCGTGGGCCACAGCGTCGCGTCCTCGCGCACCTCGCCGGTCTCCGGGTCCAGGAGATCGGGGGAGGCAACGCGCTCCCGGCCCTGCTCCACGGCCCGGATGTCGGTGAGCGGGTGGGTCATCCGGATCGCATCCCACTTGGAGCCGTCGGAGCCCCACACGGACGGGCCGATGCCGGGGGTCTCGGAGCGGCCGACCACCGCGGCGCCGGCGCCGTCGCCGAGCAGGAACGAGATGGAGCGCTCGCTGTTGTCGATGACGTCGGAGAGCTTCTCCACGCCGACGACCAGCACGTAGTCGGCCGCTCCCGAGCGGACCAGGGCGTCGGCCTGGGCGATGCCGTAGCAGTAGCCCGCGCAGGCGGCGGAGATGTCGAAGGCGGGCGCTGGAGTGGCACCGAGACGATCGGCCAGCGCGGCGGCCGCCGAGGGGGTCAGGTAGGGGAAGGAGATCGTGGAGACGATCACCCCGCCCAGCTGCGAGGCCTCGACGCCGGCGGCGGCCAGCGCCTCCCGGGCGGCGTGCTCGGACATCTCGAGGACGTCGACGTCCTCGGCGGCGCGGTGCCGGGTCTTGATGCCGGTGCGCTGCTGGATCCACTCGTCCGAGGACTCGATCCATTGGCAGACGTCGTCGTTGGTCACGACCACGTCCGGGCGGTAGATGCCCAGGCCGAGGATCCGGGAGTGCGCGTTGGTCTGGTTCTGCTTCAGGGTCACCACAGGGGTCGTTGCTCCTTCGTGCGGCCGGGCGCGGCGGTCGGGCCGGCGGTGCGGGGCGGGGCGGCTGCTCCGGCCTCGGGACGTGCCGCGCACCGGGTGCGCGAACGGACGTCAGACAAGCTTACTCCGGGCCTGCTCCAGGTCCTCCGCGGAGTTCACGGCCAGGGCGGGCACGCCCTTCATGCCGCGCTTGGCCAGGCCCACCAGAGTGCCGGCCGGGGGCAGCTCGATCAGCTGCTCGACGCCGCGCTCCAGCAGCGTCTGCATGCACAGGTCCCACCGAACCGGGCGGCAGACCTGGGCCACGAGCGCCTCGAGGTTGGCCGCGCCGGAGGCGACGGGGGCGCCGTCGGCGTTGGAGAGCAGCGGGTGCACGGGGTCGGCGGGGGAGAGCCGGGCCACGAGCTCGCGCAGGGGGTCGAGAGCGGGGGCCATGTGCTCGGTGTGGAACGCCCCGGCCACCTTGAGGGGCACGACCCGGGCCCGGGCGGGCGGGTGCTCGGCGAGGGCGGCCAGCTGCTCGAGCGTGCCGGCCGCGACGGTCTGCCCGCCTCCGTTGGCGTTGGCGGGGGTCAGCCCGGCCGCCTCGATCGCGTCGCGGACCTCGTCCTCCCTGCCGCCGAGGACGGCGCTCATGCCGGTGGGGACGGCCGCGGCGGCCTGGGCCATGGCGTTGGCCCGGGTGCGCACGAACGCCATGGCGTCCTCCTCGGTGAGGGCCCCGGCCAGGGCGGAGGCCGTGATCTCCCCCACGGAGTGCCCGGCGAAGACCAGGTCGTCCCGCCCGGGGCCGAACCGGTCGGCGAGCAGCCGTCCGGCCACCAGCCCGGCGGCCACGATGAGGGGCTGGGCCACGGCGGTGTCCTTGATGGCCTCCTCGTCCGCCTCGGTCCCGTAGTGGACCAGGTCCAGGCCCGCAGCCTCGCCCAGCCGCTCGAGGTGGGAGCGCACGCCGTCGAGGGCGAGCCACTCGGTGAGGAAGCCGGGTTTCTGGGAGCCCTGTCCGGGGCAGACGATCGCGATCACCCTCCCAGCTTGGCAAGGAAGCACCCCGCGGCGGGGGCGCGGAGGCCACCAACCCGCGCGGCGGTGTTTGTAGGGTAGCTACAAGACCGGTCCGACGGCCGGCGCGGAGGTGTCGAGCGGGGCGCAGGAGTCGGCCAGCCGGCCGGCCAGGAGGGCGCAGTGCAGCACGAACGCGTCTCGGGGGACGAGGGGGTCCCAGCCGGTCAGGTCGCAGATCCGGCGCAGCCGGTAGCGCACCGTGTTGGCGTGCACGAACAGCTCCCGGGCGGTGGCCTCCAGGGAGTGGCCGACGGCGACGTAGGTGGACAGGGTCTCCGCCAGCCCGGTGGCCGAGCGGGTCAGCGGGCGGTAGACAGCCTCCACCATCGCGGCGCGCGCGGCCTCGTCCCCGGCCATGGCCCGCTCGGGCCACAGGTCCTCGGAGTGCACGGGGCGGGGCGCGGCGGGCCAGGCGGGAGCCACGGACAGGGCCGCGTGGGCGAGCCGGGCGGAGCGGCCCGCCTCGAAGATGGTGGGGGACTCCGGGCCGTAGGCCACCGGGCCCGGCCCGAACGCGGCGGTCAGCTTCTCGAGGGCGGTCTCGCGCTCGGCCAGCCCGCCGAGGATGAGCACGAGCCGGTCGCCCTGGATGGAGACGAGGGAGTCCTGCGCGTAGCGGCCGGCGAGCCGGCGCAGCCGGGCGACCGTCGTGGGGCCGGTGGCCTCGGGCGCGGAGCCCGTGAGCACGGTGACGGGGCCGGTCGAGGCCCAGCCGAGGGCCGCGATCCGGGAGCGCAGGGAGTCGGAGTGCTCGCCCCGCAGGATCCCGTCGACCACGAGGGACTCCAGCCGGGCGTCCCACGACCCGCGGTTCTCGGCGGCCCGTGCGTAGACGTCGGCGGCGGCGAACGCGATCTCCCGCGAGTAGCGCAGCACGGCCTCGCGCAGGGCGGCCTCGTCGTGGTGCTTGGCGAGCTCGGGGACCTTTTCCTCCACCACGTCGACGACGATGCGCAGCAGCTGCAGGGCGTGCTGGAGGGAGATGGACCGGGTCAGCTCGGTGGGCGCGCTGCGGAACACCTGGGTGAGCACCCACAGGGGCTCCTCGGGGTCCTCGTACCAGCGCACGAACGAGGAGATGCCCCGCTGGGCCACCAGTCCCAGCTCGGAGCGCTCGTCGGCGCGCAGCTCCTCGAACCAGCCGAGGTCCGTCTCCAGCCGGCGGGTGGCGACCGTCGAGATCGCCCCCAGGTTCGCCTTGAGGTTCTCGAGCGTCCGGGGGTGCGGCGGGGCGACGGGGCGGGGCCGGTCGGTGGTGCGCTTGCGCGACGGGCGCAGCCAGCGCGTCGTCGGGTTCCCGTCCTGTCCTGCCATGCCCCCGAGCTTAGAGCACCCCGCGCCCGCGCCCGACCGTGACGACGACGGCGCCCCGGCCACCCGCGCGGGGTGGCCGGGGCGCCGTCGTGCACCGGTGGGCTCGGTTCAGGCGTCGCCGCCGGCGTTGCCGGAGGTCCCGGCGTTGACGTCGTGCAGGCGGTACTTCTCGATCGCCTCGACCGGCGTGCGCCAGTCGACCTCACCGCGCTTGGCGAGCATCTCCAGCGCCCGCACCACCATGGAGTGCGAGTCCACGTGGAAGAAGCGGCGGGCGCCCTGACGGGTGTCGGCGAAGCCGAAGCCGTCGGTGCCGAGCGTGGCGAACTCGTTGGGCACGAACTGGCGGATCATGTCCGGCAGGTCCGAGCTGAAGTCCGTGGACGCGACGATCGGCCCGGTGGCCCCGGCGAGCTGCTGGGCCACGAACGGCGTCCGCGTCCCCTCGCCCGGGTTCAGGAACGACTCCTCCTCCGCGGCGAGCCCGTCGCGGCGGAGGTTGACCCACGAGGTGACCGACCACACGTCGGCCGAGACGTTCCAGTCCTCGGCGAGCAGCCTCTGCGCCTCGAGCGCCCACGGCACGGCCACGCCGGACGCGAGCAGCTGGGTGCGGGGCCCGTCCTTCTCGGCGGGCTTGAGCAGGTAGATGCCCTTGAGGATGCCCTCGACGTCGACGTCCTCCGGCTCGGCCGGCTGCTGGTAGGGCTCGTTGTAGACCGTCAGGTAGTACATGACGTCGTGGTCCTCGTCACGGGTCCCGTACATCTGCTCGAGCCCGCGCCGGACGATGTGCGCGATCTCGTAGCCGTAGGCCGGGTCGTAGTGGAGCACCGCGGGGTTGGTCGAGGCCAGGATGGGCGAGTGCCCGTCGGCGTGCTGGAGGCCCTCGCCGGTGAGCGTGGTGCGCCCGGCGGTGGCCCCGATGAGGAAGCCTCGGGTCAGCTGGTCGGCGGCCGCCCAGAACTCGTCGGCGGTGCGCTGGAAGCCGAACATCGAGTAGTAGATGTAGACGGGGATCATCGGCTCGCCGTGCGTGGCGTAGGACGTGCCGGCGGCGGTGAACGCGGCGCTGGCACCCGCCTCGTTGATGCCCGGGTGCAGGATGACGCCCTGCTCGGACTCCTTGTAGGCCAGCATCAGCTCCCGGTCCACGGAGAGGTAGTTCTGCCCGTTCGGGTTGTAGATCTTCGCCGTGGGGAAGAACGAGTCCATGCCGAAGGTGCGGGCCTCGTCGGGGATGATCGGCACGATCCGGTGACCGAACTCCTTCTCCCGCAGCAGGTCCTTCAGGATGCGGACGAACGCCATCGTGGTGGCGGCCATCTGCTTGCCCGAGCCCTTCTTCGCCGACTTGTACGCGGCGTCGGTGGGCAGCGCGATCTCCTTCTGCTGGTGCGGGCGGTCCGGGACGAACCCGCCCAGCTCCTTGCGCCGCTCGAGCAGGTACTTGATCTCCGGGGAGTCCTTGCCCGGGTGGTAGTACGGGGCGTTGTAGAGGTCGTCCTCGATCTGCTCGTCCGAGACCGGGATGCGCAGGTGGTCGCGGAAGGCCTTGAGGTCCTCCAGGGTGAGCTTCTTCATCTGGTGGGTCGCGTTGCGCGCCTCGAAGTGGCTGCCCAGACCGTAGCCCTTGACGCCCTGCGCCAGGACGACGGTCGGCTGGCCCTTGTGCTCCATGGCGGACTTGTAGGCGGCGTAGACCTTGTGGTAGTCGTGCGCGCCGCGCTTGAGCTCCCAGATCTCGTCGTCGCTCATGTCCGCGACGAGCTCCTTGGTGGCCGGGGACTTGCCGAAGAAGTGGTCGCGGATGAAGCCGCCGGACTCCGCCTTGTAGGTCTGGAAGTCGCCGTCGAGGGTCTCGTTCATGATCCGCACGAGCTCGCCGTCGTCGTCCTTGGCGAGCAGCTGGTCCCACTCCCGGCCCCACAGGACCTTGACGACGTTCCAGCCGGCGCCGCGGAAGAAGGCCTCGAGCTCCTGGACGATCTTGCCGTTGCCGCGCACCGGCCCGTCCAGGCGCTGCAGGTTGCAGTTGACCACGAAGGTGAGGTTGTCCAGCTGGTCGTTGGCGGCCAGCTGCAGCGCGCCGCGGCTCTCCACCTCGTCCATCTCGCCGTCGCCCAGGAACGCCCAGACGTGCTGGTCGGAGGTGTCCTTGATCCCGCGGTTGTGCAGGTAGCGGTTGAACTGGGCCTGGTAGATCGCGTTCAGCGGTCCGATGCCCATCGACACGGTCGGGAACTGCCAGAAGTCCGGCATGGACCGCGGGTGCGGGTAGGAGGACAGGCCGTGCGGGGCCTTCGTCTTCTCCTGCCGGAACGCGTCCAGCTGCTCCTCGGTGAGCCGGCCCTCGAGGTAGGCGCGGGCGTAGTTTCCGGGAGCCGAGTGGCCCTGCCAGAACACCTGGTCCCCGCCCCCGGGGTGCTCGGGTCCGCGGAAGAAGTGGTTGAGGCCCACCTCGTAGAGAGTGGCCACGCCGGCGTAGGAGGAGATGTGCCCGCCCACGCCGATCTCGGGGCGCTGCGCCCGGTGGACCATCACCGCGGCGTTCCAGCGGAGGAACGCGCGGTAGCGCCGCTCGATCTCCTCGTCGCCGGGGAAGTCCGGCTCCTGGTCCACGGGGATCGAGTTCACGTAGTCCGTGGTGGTCACCATCGGCACGCCCACGCTCTTGGCGCCGGCGTGCTGGAGCAGGGCTCGCATGATGTACTGCGCGCGCTCCGTGCCGTGCGTCTCGATCAGGCCCTCGAAGGACTCGATCCACTCCCGGGTCTCCTCGGTGTCGGAGTCCTGCAGGTTGTTGGTCAAGCCACTGAGGATGTGGTGGTTGCTGGATGAAGGCACGTTCAACCTCTCTTCGTCGAGTTGCCGGTCGCGTCCGGACGCGCGCGCGTGTCCGGGGTGTACCGGCAGTCTCAAAATACCCGCCGACCGGTCCGCTGCCCGGACGCCACCCGCGAGGGCGGCCGTCCGGGGACCGGCCCGTCCTGCGGATCGCGCCGACGGGGTGTCCAGGCGTACGGGGTGTCTGTTGGGACCATGCTTCCACACCCGGGGCGGGCCGTCACACGGGGGGACCGCCGGACGAATCGGGGGGCCGCCACCGTGCGGGAGCTTGAAAGACGCCCTGATCCGGTGTTGTCTGGGAGATGAAGCCGGTATCCGGCCCGCCACCGTGCCCCCGCGGTCCGCCGACGGGCAGGCGGAGCCCCGCACCGGTACGCAGTGCGCGGTCGCTCGTCGGCCCGATCCCAGAAGGAGCAAGAACAGTGAGCGAGGCCAAGACCACCGCGGGTGACGCGGTAGTCCAGCTCGGTTTCAAGGATGGCGACTACATCCAGGAGTTCGGATACGACGAGGACGTCGACCTCGACCTGAGGGAGGGCATCGAGGACCTGATCGGATCGGACCTGCTCGACGAGGACGACCAGGAGGTCGTCGACGCCGTGCTGCTGTGGTTCCGCGAGGGTGACGGTGACCTCGTCGACACCCTGGTGGACGTCCTGCCCACCCTCGACGAGGGCGGTGTGGTGTGGGTGCTGACCCCGAAGGCCGGGCGCGACGGCTACGTGCCGCCCGCCGAGGTCCAGGAGGCCGCCCCCACCGCGGGTCTGCACGTGACCACGTCCGCGCGGGTCAGCGAGGACTGGGCCGCGACCCGCCTGATGCCCAAGCGCAACGTCTGAGCGGGCGCCCCGGCGTCCGCAGCACAGGAGACCACCCATGCCCGAGATCGGCGCCACCGCCCCGGACTTCACGCTCCCGAACCAGTTCGGCGAGCCGGTCGCCCTGAGCGGGCTGCGCGGCCACCCCGTGGCCATCGTGTTCTACCCCTTCGCGTTCTCCGGGACCTGCACCGGCGAGCTGTGCCGGCTCCAGGACAGCCTCGCCGTGTTCGACGACGCCGGGGTGGAGCTGCTGGCCGTCTCCGTGGACTCGAAGTACACGCTGCGGGCCTTCGCCCGCGAGGAGTCCTTCGAGTTCGACCTGCTCTCCGACTTCTGGCCGCACGGCGCCGTGGCCGAGCGCTACGGGGTCTTCGACCCGGTGTCGGGGCAGGCGGAGCGCGCCACGTTCGTGCTGGACGCGCAGGGCGTCGTCGTCGACGCCTTCCGGTCCGAGCCCGGCACGCCGCGGGAGCTCGAGGCCTACCGCGCAGCCCTGGCCAAGCTGCCGGCCTGAGCCCTCCGGTCCCCGCCGAGCGACCAGCGATGCCCACCGTCCGCGCCGGCTACGGCGCCCCCGTGAGCGCCGACCAGTTCCCCGACCCCGACGCCGCCGACCTCGGCACGGGCCTGGACGAGGCCGTCCCGCTGCTGGCCGGGCGCCGGACCGCGGTGCTCACCGGCGCCGGCA
This sequence comes from Kocuria sabuli, assembly GCF_040981185.1. Classification (NCBI taxonomy): domain Bacteria; kingdom Bacillati; phylum Actinomycetota; class Actinomycetes; order Micrococcales; family Micrococcaceae; genus Kocuria; species Kocuria sabuli. The sequence continues at coordinate 132,918 of NZ_JAVHZE010000001.1, read as the reverse complement.
TCAGCACCGACTCCGGTATCCCCGACTACCGCGGCCCCGGGTCGGCCCCGCGCACCCCCATGACCTTCCAGGAGTTCATGGGCAGCGCCGCGATGCGCAGCCACTACTGGGCGCGCAACCAGTACGGCTGGCGGCACCTGGAGCAGGCCCGGCCCAACCCCGGCCACGGTGTCCTGGCCCGCCTCGAGCAGGCGGGCACCGTCACGGGCGTGGTCACCCAGAACATCGACCGCCTCCACCAGGCCGCGGGCTCCCTGAACGTCGTGGACCTGCACGGGCGCTACACCCGGGTGCTGTGCATGCGGTGCGGCACGCGGATCCCGCGGACCGTGCTCTCGGACCTGTTCGACGCGCTCAACCCGGGCTTCTACGACGCGATCGCCTCGCCCGAGGAGATCGAGTTCGCCCCGGACGCCGACGCGGTGGTTCCCCGCACGGCGGGGTTCCGGGTGCCCGACTGCCCGGTCTGCGGCGGGATCCTGAAGCCGGACGTCGTGTTCTTCGGCGAGAACGCCCCGCGGCACCGGGTGCTGCGGGCCCTGCGGATGGTGGACACCGCCGACGCCCTCCTGGTGGTGGGCTCGTCCCTGACCGTGAACTCGGGCCGCCGGTTCGTCCGCCACGCGGTGCGCTCCGGGGTACCCGTGCTGATCGTCAACCACGGCCGCACGCGTGGGGACGCCGCCGCGCGGCTGAAGATCGACGCCCGCGCGAGCGACTTCCTGGTCCGCCTCGAGGAGCGACTCGCCCGCCCGTAGAATGGAGGGCGGAATATGGCCAACGTCACGGCCGGGCCGGCCGGCCACTGTGGTTACCAAAAGGTAACCACAGGTAATCTGTTCGGGAACCGGGTGCCGGCGGTTGCGGAAACCGCCCACCCGGTTGTCAAGGGTCTTTAGCTCAGCTGGTAGAGCGCCACGCTTACACCGTGGATGTCATCGGTTCGATCCCGGTAGGACCCACCGCCGACGCCCCGGTTCCGTGCCGTCCCGGGGTCGCCGGAGCCAGGGGCCGCCAGGGGTTTGTAGGCTGGGGGCATGGCAGCAGAACAGAAAGCTCAGATCGGGGTCACCGGCCTCGCGGTCATGGGCGCGAACCTCGCCCGCAACTTCGCCCGGCACGGATACACCGTCGCCCTCCACAACCGCTCGGTCGGCAAGACCGACGCCCTCCTCGACGCCCACGGCGACGAGGGGAACTTCATCCGCACGGAGACCCTCCAGGAGCTCGTCGACGCCCTGGAGACCCCCCGCCGCATCCTGGTGATGGTCAAGGCCGGGGCTCCGGTGGACGCCGTCATCGAGCAGCTGGTGCCGCTGCTGGAGAAGGACGACATCATCATCGACGGCGGCAACTCCTACTTCCAGGACACCCGCCGCCGGGAGCGCGAGCTCGCGGAGCAGGGCATCGACTTCGTCGGCGTGGGCGTCTCGGGCGGTGAGGAGGGCGCCCTGCTCGGGCCCTCCATCATGCCCGGCGGCCCGGCCAAGTCCTACGACTCGCTGGGCCCCCTGCTCGAGGACATCGCGGCCAAGGCCGAGGACGGCAAGCCGTGCTGCGCGTGGATCGACACCGACGGCGCGGGGCACTTCGTGAAGATGGTGCACAACGGCATCGAGTACGCCGACATGCAGGTCATCGGGGAGGCCCACGAGCTGCTGCGCGCGGTCGCGGGCATCGAGCCGGCCGAGCAGGCCGAGGTCTTCGAGCAGTGGAACACCACGGAGCTGGGCTCCTACCTGATCGAGATCACCGCCCACGTGCTCCGGCAGGTGGACTCCCGCACGGGCGAGCCCCTGATCGACGTGATCGTGGACGCGGCCGGGCAGAAGGGCACCGGTCGCTGGACCGTCCAGGAGGCCCTGGAGCTGGGCTCGCCGGTCACCGCGATCGCCGAGTCCGTCTTCGCCCGCGCCCTGTCCTCGGCCGAGCCGGAGATGCGCCTGGAGGCCCAGCGCGTGCTGCCGTCCGGGATCGGGGACACCACCGAGGACGTGGTGCACGACCCCGAGTTCGTCGACGACGTGCGCAAGGCCCTCTACGCCTCCAAACTGGTCTCCTACGCCCAGGGCCTGGACATGCTCACCATGGCCGGGGCCGAGTACGGCTGGGACCTGGACCTGGCCACCATCGCCAGCCTGTGGCGGGAGGGGTGCATCATCCGCGCCCAGCTGCTGGAGGTCATCATGGAGGCCTACAAGGGGGACAAGGCCCCGTCGAACCTGCTCTTCGCCCCCGAGTTCGTCACCGCGGTCGAGGACGCCCTGCCGTCGTGGCGGCGGGTGGTGGCCCGGGCCGTGGAGCGCGGCATCCCGGCCCCGGTGTTCTCCTCCACGCTGAACTACTACGACTCCCTGCGCCGCCCGCGGCTCAACGCGGCGCTGACCCAGGGACTGCGCGACTACTTCGGCGCGCACACCTACCGGCGCGTCGACGACGCCGAGGGCGTCTACCACACGCTGTGGAGCGGGGACCGCTCCGAGGTCGTCGCCTAGCGGGGACCGTCCACGACGACGCCGGCCGGCCCGCCCCACCGTGGGGCGGTCCGGCCGGCGTCGTCCGGGCGGCGGGCGGGCTCAGATCCACATCGCGGGATCGATGTAGGTCGAGGGGTCCACCAGCGGCTGCTGCTTCTCCGGGGTGCGGGCCCGGACCTTGCCGGGGATCCCGGTCACGATGGAGTCCTCCGGCACGTCCTTGACCACCACGGCGTTGGCGCCGATCGCGGAGTCCGCCCCGATCTCCACGGGACCGAGCACCTTCGCCCCGGCCCCGATCACCACGCGGTCGCCCACGGTGGGGTGGCGCTTGACCCTCTCCAGGGAGCGGCCGCCGAGGGTCACCCCGTGGTAGATCATCACGTCCTCGCCGATCTCGGCGGTCTCCCCGATCACCACACCCATGCCGTGGTCGATGAAGAAGCGCCGTCCGACGACGGCGCCGGGGTGGATCTCCACGCCGGTGAGGAAGCGGCCGAACTGGGAGACCGAACGGGCCAGGAGCCGCCGGTCCGGGTGCTGCCACAGCCGGTGGGAGAGGCGGTGGATCCAGATCGCGTGCAGACCCGAGTAGTTGAGGGCGATCTCGAGCCGGGAGCGGGCGGCGGGATCGTGCGTGCGGGCCGTCTGCAGGTCCTCGGCGAGTCTGCTCCAGAAACTCACGGTCTTCCTCTGTTCTTCCGGGGATCGGTGGTCGGGTCCGTCGCGCCGAGCGGGGTGCTGCAGGGGCCGGTGCGGGTCGGTCCGGGGCGAACGGGAACGACCCGCCCACATCCGGGGGCAACGTCGCCGGGTGGCGGCGCTATTCCCGGGAGGGGGCGGGTCGTCGGGACGCGGCGGCTCAGCCGCGGATGTCCTCGTAGAGCAGGGTCGAGATGTAGCGCTCGCCGAAGTCGCACACGATCGCCACGATCAGCTTGTCGCGGTTCTCCTCCTTGGCGGCCTCCTGCAGGGCGGCCCACACGATGGCGCCCGAGGAGATCCCGCCGAGGATGCCCTCCTTGGTGCCCAGCTCGCGGGCCACGCGCACGGAGTCCTCGACGCTGACGTCGTAGACGTCGTCGTAGATCTGCCGGTCGAGGTTGTCCGGGACGAAGTTCGCGCCGAGGCCCTGGATCTTGTGCGGCCCGGCCTTGCCCTGGGTCAGCAGCGGGGAGTCGGCCGGCTCGACCACGAGCAGGCGGATGTCCGGCTTCTGCTCGCGCAGGTAGCGCCCCGCCCCGGTGATGGTCCCGCCGGTGCCCACGCCGGAGACGAACACGTCGATCTCGCCGTCGGTGTCCTCCCAGATCTCGGGGCCCGTGGTGGCGTAGTGGACCGCCGGGTTGGCCTCGTTGGCGAACTGCTTGGCCAGCACGGCGTTCTCCGTGGAGTCGACGATCTCCTGCGCCTTCTCGACCGCCCCGCGCATGCCCTCGGAGCCCGGGGTCAGCACGATCTGGGCGCCGTAGGCGCGCAGCATGACCCGGCGCTCCGTGGACATGGTCTCGGGCATGGTGAGGATCACCTTGTAGCCGCGGGCCGCGCCGACCATGGCCAGGGCGATGCCGGTGTTGCCGGAGGTGCCCTCGACGATCGTGCCGCCCGGCTTGAGCTGGCCGGACTTCTCCGCGGCGTCGATGATGGCCACGCCGATGCGGTCCTTGACGGAGTTGGCGGGGTTGTAGAACTCCAGCTTCACGGCGACGTTGCCGGGCAGGCCCTCGTCGAGCCGGTTCAGGCGGACGAGCGGGGTGCGGCCCACGATCTCGGTGACGTCGTTGTAGATCTTCGCCATGTGCGTACCTCGGTTTCTGCGTGGTCGGTTCTCTGTCGGATCTGGAACGTGCTCCAGGCCGCCGGGTCATGGGGGCACCCGCGGCGGCGCGGTCCTAGCTCAGCCTAGCCAGGCTCCGCAACTGCTACTACGCGGTAAGCCACGCGGAGTAACGTTGCCGGACCCTGGCCAGCTTGGGGTTGATGATCACCTGGCAGTAGCCGTTCCAGGGCTGGTTCGCGTAGAAGTCCTGGTGCTCCGGCTCGGCCTCCCAGAACGCGCCCAGCGGCTCGAGCGTCGTCACGATCGGCTGGTCCCACAGCGGCTGCGTCCGCTCGATGGCGCGCTCGAACAGCTCCTTCTGGGCGTCGTCGGCCCAGAACATCGCCGAGCGGTACTGGGTGCCGACGTCGTAGCCCTGCCGGTTGAGCGTGGTGGGGTCGTGCCCGGTGAAGAAGAGGTCGAGGATCACGTCCGGCGGGACCACCGAGGGGTCGAAGGTCACGGCGACGCCCTCGGCGTGCCCGGTGGTGCCCGAGCAGACCTCGTAGTAGGTCGGGTGGTCCGTGGTGCCACCGGTGTAGCCGGAGACCACGGAGGTGACGCCCCGCGTGATCCGGTACACGGTGTCCAGGCACCAGAAGCACCCGCCCGCGAGCACGAAGGTCACGGAGGCGGGGCGGTCGTCGGGATCGGGGCGTGCGTCGTCGTACTCGGGGAAGGCCATGCCCGGTACAACACCCGGGGGCCCGCAACATTCCCGCGGCCCCGGCCGGGCCCGTCCCCGGCCCGTGCGAGACGGCTCCTAGACTGGGCGCATGACCCCGCAGAGCACGTCCCCGCCCGGGCCCGCCCCCACGCTGTCGGAGGTGCTCGAGGCCGTCGAGCAGCTGTGGCCCCTGCGCCTCCAGGAGCCCTGGGACGCCAGCGGGCTCGTCACCGGGCGCCCGGACCAGCCCGTGCGCCGGATCCTCTTCGCGGTGGACCCCGTGGCCGACGTCGTGGCCGAGGCCGTGGCCTCCGGCACCGACCTGCTGATCACCCACCACCCGCTGCTGCTGCGCGGCGTCACCTCCGTGGCCGCCGACGGCTTCAAGGGCGCCGTGGTGCACGAGCTCATCGAGCACCGGTGCGCCCTGCTCGCCTGCCACACCAACGCGGACTCCGCCCCGGACGGGGTCTCGGACGCCGTGGCGCGCGCCGCCGGGCTCACGACGACGACGCCCCTGGCCCCGCACCCCGCCGACCCGGCCGTGGGCATCGGGCGGGTCGGGGACCTGCCGGAGCCGCTGCCCCTGGCCGAGCTGGCCCGCCGCCTCGCCGAGGCCGTCCCGGCGACCGCCCACGGGGTCCGCGTGGCCGGCGACCCCGGCACCCCGGTGCGGCGCGTCGCGGTGTGCGGGGGCGCGGGGGACTCGCTCCTGGACGAGGTGCGGGCCAGCGACGCCGACGTCTACGTCACCGCCGACCTGCGCCACCACCCGGCCTCCGAGGCCCGCGAGGCCGCCCTGGGCCCGGGCGCGGACGGAACCCCCTGCCTCGTGGACCTCTCCCACTTCGCCAGCGAGTGGCTGTGGCTGCCCGTGGGCGCGGCGGCGCTGCGCACCGCACTCGCGGCCCGCGGTCACGACGTGGAGGTCGAGGTCTCCGTCCGGCGCTCCGACCCGTGGGACTTCCGCATCGACCACCCCGTCCCCGACCGCCCCGTCCACGGCGCCCCGACCGCAGGAGGAACCGCATGAGCACCGCCACCCCCGAGCAGCAGCGAGCCCTCCTGGAGCTCGAGCGCGTCGACGCCCGGCTGCGCCGCATCGCCGCCCGGATCGCGGAGCTGAAGACCGATCCCGAGGTCGCCGCCGCGCTGCAGCTGCGGGCCCGGGCGATCGCGGCCGCCAAGGAGCTGGACGCCGGCGAGCAGGGGATCCGCGAGCGCCTGGCCGCGGCGGAGGAGAAGGTGGCCCGCGTCCAGGCCTCCATCGAGAAGGACCGGAAGCGGCTCGAGCAGGGCGGGTCCGCGAAGGACCTGATGGGCCTGCAGCACGAGATCGACACCCGCACCCGCCAGCTCGCCGAGGCGGAGGAGGCGGAGCTCGAGCTCATGCAGGAGCTCGACGACGCCGCCGCCCACCGCGCCCGCATCACGCCGCGGCTCAAGGAGGCGGACGCCGACGCCCGCTGGCGCGTGGCGGCCCGGGACGAGGAGGGAAGGATCCTCACGACGGAGCGCGAGGAGCTCGCGGCCACCCGTCCGGCCGCGGCGCAGGCCGTGGGCGCTCCCGCGCTGGTCGCCCGGTACGAGAGGATCCGCACCGGCCGCGGCACCGAGCGCCCGGCGGCCGCGGCGCTGCGCGGCACCGCGTGCGGGTCGTGCGGGACGGCGCTGAGCCCCACGGACGCCGCGGCGTTCCGGGCCGCGGGACCCGACGAGGTCCTGACCTGCCCCGAGTGCGGGGTGATCCTGGTCCGCGGCTGACGCCGGGCGCCACGCCGCAGCCGCCGGGGCGGCCCCGGCGCGCGGGGGAGAGTTTCGGGGGACAGGCCGGCCTGTAAGCCGGGTTCTGTGCACACGGCCGGTCGCCCGCACCGTGCTGGTGACCATCCATCTACGCCCACCGTTGCCGGTGGGCTCCAGCGGCCTACCCGGGTGCTCGGGCGAGCAGCCCTCGGGCGCACCCTGTCTGGCCTTGCTCCGGATGGGGTTTACCGAGCCGCGCCGGTCACCCGGCGCGCTGGTGGTCTCTTACACCACCTTTTCACCCTCACCCGCTGCCCGGACGGACCGGGGGCGGGCGGTCTGTTTTCTGTGGCACTTTCCTGCGGGTCTCCCCGAGTGGGCGTTACCCACCATCCTGCTCTGCGGAGCCCGGACTTTCCTCGCGCCCCGGACCCGTGGGTCCGGGGCCCGCGGTCACCCGGCCGACCTGTCCGCCGTCCATCCTACCCGCCGGGCACCCCGGCCCGGGCCGCCCCGGCCGGCCGCCGACGGCAGTGCCGGGGCGCCCGGACCCCGAGCGGGTCACTAGACTGCTGCGGGTGCTGATCCTGCTGCCGCCCTCCGAGACCAAGACCGCCCCCGGCTCCGGCGAGCCCGTCGACCCGGGGAGCCTCGCCTTCGCCGAGCTCACGTCCGCCCGCGAGCAGGTCCGCGCCGAGCTCGCGCGCACGAGCGCCCGCGCGGACGCCCTCGAGGCTCTGGGCGTGGGGGAGCGGCTGCGCGGGGAGGTCGAGCGCAACACCCGGCTCGAGACGGAGCCGGCGGCACCGGCGCTGAGCGTCTACACCGGGGTGCTCTACGACGCCCTGGACCCGGCCGGGCTCACGGCCGCGCAGCAGGAGGAGGCCGCGGCCTCGCTCGTCGTCGTCTCGGCCCTGTGGGGGGCCGTGCGGCCCACGGACCGGATCCCGGCCTACCGGCTGTCGATGGGGGCGCAGCTGCCCGGCCTGGGCAAGCTCGCGGCCCACTGGAAGCGCCACCTGCCCGCCGTGCTGGAGCCCGCGGCGGAGGACGGCCTCGTGGTGGACTGCCGCTCGGCGGCCTACGCCGCCGCCTGGCGCGCCCCGCGGCAGCGGACGGTGGGGGTGAAGGTCGTGCGGGAGCAGGCGGGGACGCGCACGGTCGTCTCGCACATGGCCAAGCACACCCGGGGGCTGCTCGCCCGCCACCTCGTCGAGCGCGCCGCGCACGGGGAGCGGCCCGCGACGCCGCAGGAGCTGCTCGCTGCGGCGGGCGAGCGCTGGCACGCGGAGCTGCGGGAGCCCACGGCCCGCTCGGCCGGTGAGCTCGTGCTCGTGCTGCCCGGGGACTGAGGCCGGCCCGCCCGGCTCAGTGGCCGAACGGGTCCTCGTCGACACCGGGCGTCCAGGCGTGGCCGTCCCGGCCCCAGCCCTCCGCCTTGACGGCCCGGCGGGCCTTCCTGGACCACTTGTCGTTGAGCCGGTCCAGGTAGAGCTTCCCGTCCAGGTGGTCGTACTCGTGCTGCATCACCCGCGCGAACCAGCCGTTGGCCTCGAAGGCCACCGGCTCGCCCGCGACGTCGAAGCCCGCCACTCGGACCCAGTCCGCCCGCTTGAGCGGCCAGCTGTAGCCCGGCACGGACAGGCAGCCCTCGGACTCCTCGTCCGGGTCCGGGGCGTCCTGGGAGACCTTGCCCACGGTCAGCACCGGGTTGACGAGCACCCCGCGCGGCGCGACGTCGTCGTCGTTGTCGAACGCGTAGGTGAAGATCCGCAGGCCCACACCGATCTGCGGCGCGGCCAGCCCCACGCCGTGGGCGGCGTCCATGGTCTCGTACATGTCCTCGACGAGGGCGCGCAGCTCGTCGTCGAACGCCGCCACCTTGCCGGCGGGACGGTGCAGGACGGGGTTGCCGGTGATCACCACGGGGCGGATGGCCATGACGCACTTCCTTCGACTTGCCGGGCTTCGCCCCTCACGGACGGGGGCGGGAACGACGAAAGGCCGTCCCGAGTCCTCGGGACGGCCTTTCACAGCGGGTGAGCGACGGGGGTTGAACCCGCGACCTCCTGGACCACAACCAGGCGCTCTGCCGAACTGAGCTACGCCCACCATGAACGCCCACCGGAAGACCGTGCTTCCGCTGGGCAACGCATACGAGTGTACCCCATTCCGGGCCCGCTCCGGACCACGACGCCGGGGACCGGAGCGGTGCGGGGGCGGGTCCCGCCGATCAGGCGCCGGTGCGGGAGGCGGCGATCTCGGCGGCGACGGCCTTCGCGGTCTCCGAGTCGGGCCCCGGCGCCGCGGCGAAGACGGCCCGGCGGTAGTAGCGCAGCTCGTCGATCGAGTCGCGGATGTCCCCCAGCGCCCGGTGGTTGCCCGTCTTCGGCGGGGCCTGGAAGTAGGCGCGCGGGAACCAGCGGCGGGAGAGCTCCTTGATGGTGGAGACGTCGATCACACGGTAGTGCAGGTGCTCCACGACCTGCGGCATGTCCCGGACCAGGAACGTGCGGTCGGTGCCCACGGAGTTCCCGCCCAGCGGGGCCTTGCCCGGCTCGGGCACCCACTGCCGGATGTAGGCGAGGACCTGCTCCTGGGCGTCCTCCATCGTCAGGCCGGAGGGCAGCTCGTCGAGCAGCTTGGACGCCGTGTGCATGTTCCGCACGAAGTCGCCCATCTGCGCCAGGGCCTCGTCGCTGGGCCGGATCACGACGTCGACGCCCTCGCCGAGGACGTTGAGCTCGTCGTCGGTCACGAGGGCCGCCACCTCGATGAGCGCGTCGTCCTCGGGGGACAGCCCCGTCATCTCGCAGTCGATCCATACAATGCGTCCGTTGGAAGTAGCCACCCGGACAATCTACCGTGCCCTCCCGACGCCGCACGGCGGACGACGTGCCCCGCGCCCGGTGCCGGGTTTCCTCCAGCCACCGGAGATAGGATCGGGGCGATCACGGGTCCGCGCTGCGCCCAGCGGCGGTGCCCGCCACCACCGGACGGGCGCATCGGGAGAGCAGTGCAGATCACTTCGAGGACGCCGGCGCCGGACGAGGGCGCCAGCGGCACCGAGCCGCTCGCGAGCCCCGACGTCTCCCGGTACGTGTCCGGCTCCCCGCTGCGGACCGTGCTCATGGGCACCCTGGGCTCGCTCATGCTGCTCGTCGGCTCCCTCGGGGTCGGCTGGCTCGCCTCGGTGTCCCCGCTGCGCCAGGCGCCGGTGATCATCGCCATGCGCTTCACCACCACGGGCGTCATCGTCTCCATCCTCCTGCTCGCCGTGGGCGGGATGCTCCTGATCCGTGAGTGGCTGCGGCTGGGGCAGAAGCTCAACCGGTGGGGGCCCGGCAGCGGGCGCTGGGTGCTCATCGCCATCGCGGCGTGGTCGGCGCCCATGCTGGTCACCATCCCCCTGTTCAGCCGGGACGTGTACTCCTACATCGGCCAGGGCCGGGTGATGGCCAACGGGCTCAACCCCTACGAGCACGGGGTCTCCACCATCGACAACTTCTTCCAGCTGGGCGCCGACCAGATGTGGTCGGAGTCCCCGCCGCCCTACGGGCCGCTGTTCCTGTGGCTCGAGCAGTTCGTGGTGGCCGTGACCGGGGCGGACCCGGACGCGGCCGTGCTGTGGTTCCGAGGGATGTGCGTGCTCTCCGTGCTCGCCTGCATGTGGCTGGTCCCGCGGCTCGCGCGGCTGCACGGGATCAACCCGGCCCGGGCCCTGTGGCTGAGCGTGGCCAACCCCCTGTTCCTCACCAACTTCATCGTCTCCGTGCACAACGACGCGATCATGATCGCCCTGGCCCTGGCCGGCACCTACGTGGCCGCCAAGCACCGCAACTGGAAGGGCGGACTGGCCGGCACGGCGCTCGTCACCCTCTCCGTGGCGATCAAGCCCATCACGCTCGTCTTCCTGCCGTTCATCGGCCTGCTCTGGGCCGGGAAGAACGCCTCGTGGCCGCGCCGCCTCGCCGTGTGGTTCCTCACTCTCGCCTACGCGCTTGGGCTGCTCGGGCTGATGGGCCTGATCAACGGGTTCGGCTTCGGCTGGGTCGCCGCGATGTCCACCCCGGGATCCGTCTCCATCTGGTACGCCCCCGTGGGCTTCGTGGGCGGGCTGGCGGCGACCCTGGCCGCGGCGGTGGGGGCCGACGAGGGCCAGTGGAAGGGCGCGGTGCACTCGATCGGCCAGGCCCTGGCCGTGCCGGTCATCCTGTGGCTGATGTTCCGGGGCCGCGACGAGCGGATCATCCGCCGGCTCACCTGGGCGTTCGCGGCCATCGTGCTGTTCTCCCCGATGATCCAGGCCTGGTACGTGGTGTGGCTCATCCCGCTGTTCGCGGTCACGGGCATCCGCAGCGACTGGCAGGTGGACATCCTGTTCTTCCTCACCGTCTTCTTCATGATCTACGCGGTCTCCGACCAGCTCGACGTCTTCCCGTACCTTGACCTCGACCTCAGCTCCGGCCGGCTGATCGCGGCGGTCGTCGCGCTGTCCTACGGCGTGTACCTGTGGTTCATCGATCCCGCGACCAGGCGCCTGTTCCGCGGCCGCTACCAGCCCCTCGTGCAGAGCGCCGTGATCTGAGGTCCCGTGCACCCGGCGGCGAGTTGGTAAACTCGTCTGCGGTGTCCGGGACGCGGTCCCGGACGGCCCGCCTCAGTAGCTCAGTGGATAGAGCAGGAGCCTTCTAATCTCTTGGTCGGGGGTTCGACTCCCTCCTGGGGCACAGTACGGATCCCCGCCGTTTTCGGGCCTCGCGGTCCGGGATGGCGGGGATCTCGTCCTTCCTGACGGACGCCGTGGCGGCACGCCGCATCCTCTGTGGCGGGACTCACCGCAGCCGCCGACGGCGATGCACCGGGGCGCCAGGTGTGACACGGTGAAAAGCGTGTGCCCATCGAGTGAGGAGCGTCCATGATCGACCGCCGTTTCGCCGTCTTCTGCGTGGGAGCAGTCCTCGTGGTGGTCGTCCTCCTGAGCGGCGCGACGCTGATCAGCTACATCGACGAACGGGACAGGGCCGCCTGCGACGACGCGGGCGGGGTGTTCCACGAGAACATCTGCATGGACCCCGAGGCCTTGATCAACGTCGACGGGTTCCTCGACCCGGACGTGTACGTCAACACGGACTGGTAGCGGCACCGCTCAGTCACCGCAGTTCCCGCGTCACCCTCCGAACTCCCCGGCCCCGGGCAAAGCGTCCGGGGCTTCTGGCCTGTGGCGTCAGCATCCCCGTTCCGGTCCGCCGTCGAAGGGCAGCGACGGCGATCCGGACCGTCACCGGCCGTCCCGGTCCGGGATCGGGACGGAGCGGCGGGGCGGCACACGCATCCAGGGAGGAGCGGTACACCCGCCCGTTGACCTGCTCCTGCCACCTGACTACTGTGCCGCCATGGATCCCACGACCGAGCACACGAGGGCCTTCATCCGGGAGTACATCCGGCGCGTCTGGGACGAGCAGGACCTGACCGCCCTGCAGGAGCTGCTCGACCCCGATCCCGCCGTCCAGGCCCAGGCGCGGGCTCATCTCGAGGAGCTGTTCAACGCCCTGAGCGACTTCGAGGTCACCGTCCACGACATGATCGTCGAGGGGCACCGGGTCGCCGTCCGGGGGTCGATCTCGGGACGCCACACGGGTGCGTTCGCGGGCGTCGCTCCCACAGGACGGCGCGTCTCCTACGACACCATCCGGATCTTCGACGTCCGTGGTGACCGTGTGGTGGGCACCTGGGCCATCCAGGACCGCCTCGGTCTGCTCCAGCAGCTCGGCGCGCTGCAGGATGTGCCGCCGGTCGACTGGGGCGGGAAGATCTCCCGCGAGCGCTGATGCTCCGGCGCCGAGCGCCCGGGCACGCACGGCCGGCCCGGGCGCTCTCCCCGTGCGGTCCCCGCTCCACAGCCGGGAACGGCGGGGGTTCCCCACGCCCGGGTCCGGGAATCCGCGCCCGCGACGGCGGAGGCCGCCGCGGGCGCGGATTCCCGGACCACCGGCGGAGATCCCGGCGCCGGTGCATCCACAGCCGTGCCCGCCCCGGTAGTAGGGGTGAGGGCGCCCGCGCAGGATGACATCCGGCGGACCACCGCCCGACCGCTGCGACGTTCCACGAGGTGAGCACGATGGCCCAGATCCGGCTCTGTCCCTGCGGGGCTCCGCCCGTCCACGGGCCGTGGTGCTGGGCCTGCGCCCAGGAGCAGCAGAGGCAGCACCGGCCGCTGGGCCTCATCACGTGGGGCACCGCTGACATCGACTGACGCACGCGGCCGGACGCCCCGGTCCGCACTGCACCGGTCCCGGGCCGCGGGCTCCGCGGCCCTTCTCCTCCACAACGGGGGCCCGGGCGCTGTTCCCCGGCCCGGCCGGAACGGACCCTGGGAGCACCCCGGCACCGGGGCCCGCCCCGGCCGAACGGCCGCTGTCCAGAGGAGTTCCCCATGACCGACCAGATCACCGTCCGTGGCTACGTGGCCACGGACCCCGAGTCCCGCAACCTGCCCGACGGTACCGTGGTGGTGACCTTCCGCCTGGCCTCCACCCCGCGCTGGTTCGACCAGCAGAGCTCCTCCTGGCGCGATGGGCACACGAACTGGCTCACGGTGCAGGCGTTCCGCGCGCTGGGGCTCAACGCGCTGGCGAGCATCAAGAAGGGCCAGCCGGTGGTGGTGGTCGGCAAGCTGAAGGTCAGGTTCTGGGAGGGCGAGCACGGGCGCAACACGGCCGTGGACGTGGACGCCGTCTCCATCGGGCATGACCTCGCCCTCGGCACGGCGTGCTTCCAGCGCACGATCACCTCCTCGTCGACCGCGGAGCAGACCGGGCACGAGGTGCCGTCCGGGGACGGAACGGCGCCGCCCGCTCCCGGGGACGCCACGGCCACCCCGGACGAGGTCGGCGAACCCGAGGAGGACGGTCCGCCGCTGCCCGAGGACGTCGACCCGGAGACCGGCGAGATCCGCGCCGGAGGGACCGCACCGGGCCGGCGCCCGCGCAGACAGCCGGCGAGCGCCTGAGCCGCCCGTCCGGGGCCACCCGGTGTCCCGCCCGGACCCGGACGGGACCCCTGCTGCCCCGCTCCGTCCCCGCCGACCGGCGGGGACGGAGCGGGGTAGCCTTGTGGGCATGGCGGAATTCATCTACACAATGTCCAAGGCCCGCAAGACCGTGGGCGACAAAGTCATCCTCGACGACGTCACCATGTCGTTCTATCCCGGCGCGAAGATCGGCGTCGTGGGTCCCAACGGAGCCGGCAAGTCCACCATCCTCAAGATCATGGCCGGGCTCGACCAGCCGTCCAACGGCGAGGCCCGGCTCAGCCCCGGCTACACCGTCGGCATCCTGCTGCAGGAGCCGCCGCTGAACGAGGAGAAGACCGTCCTCGGCAACGTGGAGGAGGGCGTCGGCGAGATCAAGGCCAAGGTCGACCGCTTCAATGAGATCTCCGAGGAGATGGCCCAGCCCGACGCCGACTTCGACGCCCTGATGGAGGAGATGGGCCGGCTCCAGGAGGACATCGACGCCGCCAACGCCTGGGACCTCGACTCCCAGCTGGAGCAGGCGATGGACGCCCTGCGCTGCCCGCCGCCGGACGCCGACGTCAAGGTCCTCTCCGGTGGCGAGCGCCGCCGCGTGGCCCTGTGCAAGCTGCTGCTGCAGAAGCCGGACCTGCTGCTGCTCGACGAGCCCACCAACCACCTCGACGCCGAGTCCGTGCTGTGGCTGGAGCAGCACCTGAAGGACTACCACGGCGCCGTGATGGCCGTGACCCACGACCGGTACTTCCTGGACCACGTGGCCGAGTGGATCTGCGAGGTCGACCGCGGCCGGCTCTACGGCTACGAGGGCAACTACTCGGCCTACCTCGAGACCAAGCGCGCCCGCATGGAGGTGCAGGGCAAGAAGGACGCCAAGCAGGCCAAGCGCCTGGCCGACGAGCTCGAGTGGGTCCGCTCCAACGCCAAGGGCCGCCAGGCGAAGTCCAAGGCCCGCCTGGCCCGCTACGAGGAGATGGCGGCGGAGGCCGAGAAGACCCGCAAGCTCGACTTCGAGGAGATCCAGATCCCGCCGGGCCCCCGCCTGGGCAACCTGGTGATCGAGGCCAAGGACCTGCAGAAGGGCTTCGGGGAGCGTTCCCTGATCAAGGAGCTGTCCTTCTCCCTGCCGCGCAACGGCATCGTGGGCGTCATCGGCCCCAACGGCGTCGGCAAGTCGACCCTGTTCAAGACCATCGTGGGCCTCGAGGAGCTGGACGGGGGCGAGCTGAAGATCGGCGACTCCGTCAAGATCTCCTACGTGGACCAGAACCGCGCGAACCTCGACCCCAACAAGTCGCTGTGGGAGGTCGTCTCGGACGGTCTCGACTACATCAACGTCGGCAACGTGGAGATGCCCTCCCGCGCCTACGTCTCCGCGTTCGGCTTCAAGGGCCCGGACCAGCAGAAGAAGGCCGGCATCCTCTCGGGCGGCGAGCGCAACCGGCTCAACCTGGCCCTGACCCTCAAGCAGGGCGGCAACCTGCTGCTGCTCGACGAGCCCACCAACGACCTCGACGTCGAGACCCTCGGCTCGCTCGAGAACGCGCTGCTGGAGTTCCCGGGCTGCGCCGTGGTCGTCTCCCACGACCGGTGGTTCCTCGACCGGGTCGCCACGCACATCCTCGCGTGGGAGGGCAGCGAGGACGAGCCGGACAACTGGTACTGGTTCGAGGGCAACTTCGAGGCCTACGAGACCAACAAGGTGGAGCGCCTCGGCGCCGACGCCGCGCGCCCGCACCGCGTCACCCACCGCCGCCTGACCCGCGACTGACCGGGCCGCGCCCGGTCCCGCCGACGCGGCGGAGGGGCCCGTCCGGCCGGAGAGAACTGATCCTTCCGGCCGGACGGGCCCCTCCGCCGTGGAGCAGCACCTATCTCGGGGAGGCACCGAGCACCGGCGGGCACCGGGTGCCCGCCGGTGCGGTCAGGAGAACTCCGGGAAGCGCATCATGCCCTCCTGGGCGGTCGTGGCGACGAGCCTGCCGTCCCGGGTGAACATCCGGCCCACGCCCAGCCCGCGGGCCGAGGACGCGTTGGGGGAGGACTGCACGTAGAGCAGCCACTCGTCGGCGCGCGCCTCCCGGTGCCACCACATCGCGTGGTCGAGGGAGGCCAGGTTCATGCCCGGCTCGATCCAGGTCTTGCCGTGCAGCCGCAGGATGGGCTCGAGCAGGGTGTAGTCGCTGGCGTAGGCCAGCGCGGCGCGGTGGACGTCGGGGTCGTCGGGCAGCGGCTTGAGCGTCTTGATCCACACCGCGTTGAACGGCTCACCGCGGGAGTCCGGCCGGAAGTAGATCGGCTCGGTGATGTAGCGCATGTCGAAGGGCCGTTCGTGGGCGATCGCCCGCGCCTCCGGCGCGTCGATGTGGCCCAGCAGCTCGACGGCGCTCGGCAGCGACTCGGGGTCCGGGAGGTTGCGGGGGGACTCGTCCTGGTGATCCAGGCCCCGGGCCGGCACCTGGAAGGAGGCGATGGCCGAGAGGATGGCCTGGCCCCCCTGATAGGCGTGCACGCGGCGGGCGGAGAACGAGCGGCCGTCGCGGATCCGCTCCACGCCGAAGGTGATGGGCTGCGCCACGTCCCCGGCGCGCAGGAAGTACGCGTGCAGGGAGTGGATGATCCGCTCCGGGTCCACGGTGCGCATGGCGGCCGTGGCGGCCTGCGCCAGGACCTGCCCGCCGTAGACCCGGCCGCGCGCGGGGGAGATGGAGTGGCCCACGTAGATGTCCTCGAGGGTGCGGGCGCCGCCGCCGTCGGCGAGGTCCAGCATGTCGAGCAGGGCCTGGGTGGGGTCCAGGATGGGGCTGTAGGTCATGGGGTTCACTCTAGCCAAGCCACCGCACCGGCCCCGGCGCCGTCCGGAGCCGGCGGCGCGGTGCCGGGGCGCGCCCGGGTGTGATGGGATGGGAGGCATGTCTTCGCTGCTGATCCCCATCCAGATGCGCTTCGGCGACATCGACAGCTACGGCCACGTGAACAACGTCACCGTGCTGCAGTACCTGGAGGACGCCCGCGTCCGGCTCATGGCCCGCCCGCTGCCCCAGGGCGCCGCGGCGGGGATCCCGGCAGGCGCGACGTTCCGCACGCTCGTGGGGGACCGGCAGACGGTGATCGGGCGCCAGGAGATCGAGTACTCGGAGCAGCTGCTGTACCGGCCCGACCCGGTGTTCGTGCGGGTGTGGGTCTCCTCCGTGGGCGGTTCCAGCTTCGTCCTCGACTACGCGGTGCAGGAGGAGGACGGCTCCCGGGTCTACGCCGTGGCGCAGACCGCCGTCGTGCAGATCGACCGGGGGACCGGCCGGCCGGTGCGCCTGGACGAGGCGCAGCGGGACCTCCTGGAGCAGTGGTCGGACGCCCCGACCCGCTTCGCCCGCCGGCCCGCACCCGCCGGGGTCCGGGGCCGATGAGCCGCTCGCTGCCGCTGACCGATCCGCGCGACGTCGCGGACCTGCAGACCTTCCTGTCCCGTGCCCGCGGTGTCGACCCGCAGGGCGCGGCGCGCTTCCAGGCGCGCGGGCGCGCCGTGGGCGTCTACGTGTGCGTGCTCGAGCCCCACGGGCTGCTGGACAGCACGCCCACGGTGCTGGGCCTGCGCACGGCCGCGCTGGCCCGGGAGCAGGTCCTCGACGTCACCGTCCCCCTCGGCGGGGTCCTCGACCGGATGCCCCGCCAGGGCCAGGACGAAGCCGAGGTGGGGCTGCCGCCGATGGACGCGACCGTCTCCTGGGCCGGCATCGCCCCGCCGCTGGGCGGGTGGACGCCGGTCGGCACCGTCGCCGGGGACGCGCTGCGCGAGACGGCCCGGGCCGGGATCGCCGAGGTCGCCCGCACGGTCCCCACGGACGCGGGTGCCGCCGTCGTGGACACCGTGCGCTCGCAGGTCTGGGGCCGCTCGTCCGGGTGGGCCGAACCCCTGGCGGGGCGGCTGAGCGGTGCCCCGCTGCCGGACGGGGCGGCGTTCGCCGCGTACTCGCTCGGCTTCCTCCGCCCCGGAGCCGAGGTCGCCGTGGCCGAGAACGGCCGCTGGGTGCGCCTGAGCACGCCCGGCGGGCACGTGCTCGCCAAGCGCGGAGGGCTCAGCCCGGCCGGTTGATCATGGCGTGGGCGGCGCGGTCGAAGTAGTCCCAGATGATCCCGTCGTGCAGCGGCGAGAGCTCCAGGGTGTCCAGGGCCGCGCGCATGTGCCGGAGCCAGGTCTCCCGCGCCCACACGTCCACGGGGAACGGCATGTGGCGCATCCGCAGCCGCGGGTGCCCGCGCTGCTCGGAGTAGGTGGTGGGCCCGCCCCAGTACTGCTCGAGGAACATCCGCAGCCGCTCCTCGGCGGGACCGAGGTCGTCGTCCGGGTACAGCGCCCGGAACCGCTCGTCCTCGGCCACCCGGGAGTAGAACTCGTGCACGAGCTTCACGAAGGTCTCGTGCCCGCCCACCTGGTTGTAGAACGACGACGACGTGCCCGCCTCGGCCTCCTGCCGCTCGTCCCCCACCTGCGGCACGGGCCGGCGGATCTGGGACAGCGGCGCCGCCACCGAGAACGACCGCGCCCCGGGCGGGGCCGCGGCGGCGGGGTCGGTGCGCGGGGCGTCCCCCGGCCCGGGCGCGGGTCGCTGCTGCTCGCCGCTCATGCCCGCGCTACCTCGTACTCGGCGTCCACGGCCTGGCCGCGGACCGCCCGGGCCGTCGCGTCGCGCTGCTCGAGCACGAGCCGGCGCAGCCCGTGCAGGTCCTCGGGCAGCCCGGCCAGGAACGCGTCCGTGGCGTCGACCGTCTCCTGGGCCGGGATGTTGGGGTACATCCCCACGGCGATCTGCTGGGCGAGCTCGTGGGTGCGGGTGCGCCACAGCTCGGGGATCGCCGCGAAGTACCGCTCGGCCCAGGGCGCCAGCAGGGAGGTGTCGGCGGCCGTGCGGAAGCCGTCGATCGCCGCGTCCTGGATCGAGTTGGGCTGCGTGCCCTCGACCATGATCTGCTGCCACGCCCGGGCCTTGGCCTCGGCCGTGGGGATCGCCGCGCGGGCGCGGGCGGCGGCGATGGCGCCGTTCTCGGTGTTGTCCTCGGCCAGCATCGCGTCCACCGCCTCGTCCCCGAGGCGCCCGCCGGCGCACAGGGCGGTGAGCACGGCCCAGCGCAGGTCGGTGTCCAGGGCCAGGCCCTCCAGGGACCGCCGTCCGCCGAGCAGCTGCTCGAGGACGTCGAGCTGCGCGTCCGTGCGGGCGTGCCGGGCGAAGGCCTTGAGGAACTGCAGCTGCTGGTCGGAACCGGGCGCGGCCTCCTCGGTGAGCTGCCACAGCCGGTCGCCGGCGTCGTGCTGCACGGCCTCGCGGACCGGCTCGGCCACGTAGCCCTCGAGCACCGTGTCCAGTTGGCCCAGCTGGACCTGGATGCCGGTGGAGTCCGTCTCGTGGGCGATGTTGCCGAGCACCAGCTCCACGTAGCGGCGGGCCGGGGTCTCGCCGTCGTGCACGCCGTCCCACACGGAGGCCTGGACGAGGGCGCGGGGCAGGGTCCGCTCGAAGTTCTTCAGGTGCGTGAGCGCGGTGTCCAGGGAGCACTCGTCCAGGCGGATCTTGGCGTAGGCCAGGTCGTCGTCGTTGAGCAGGACGAGGTCCGGCAGCTCCCGGCCGACCAGCTCGGCCACCTCGGTCACCGGCCCGTCGACGTCGAGCTCCACCCGGTGGGTGCGCACGAGCTTGCCCTGCCCGTCGTCGTGGTCGTAGAAGCCGACCGCCAGCCGGTGCGGGCGCAGGGTCGGGTGCTCCGCGGGGGCGGTCTGCTCGATCCGGAAGGAGCGGATGACCCCGTCCGCGTCGGTCTCCAGCACCGGGGTCAGGGTGTTCACCCCGGCGGTCTCCAGCCACAGCGCGGACCACTGCTCGAGGTCCCGGCCGCTGGCCTCCTCGAGCCGGACCATGAGGTCGCGCAGCTCGGTGTTGCCCCACGCGTGCTCGCGGAAGTACCGGTTGAGCCCGGCCATGAACTGCTCCTGGCCCACCCACGCCACCAGCTGCTTGAGCACCGAGGCGCCCTTGGCGTAGGTGATGCCGTCGAAGTTCACCAGCACGTCCTCGAGGTCCCGGATCTCGGCCTTGATGGGGTGCGTGGTGGGCAGCTGGTCCTGCTCGTAGCCCCAGGACTTCTCCCCGGCGGCGAACGTGGTCCACGCGTCCGTGTAGCGGGTGTTCTCCGCCGCCGCGAGGGTGGACATGAACTCCGCGAAGGACTCGTTGAGCCACAGGTCGTTCCACCAGCGCATGGTCACGAAGTCCCCGAACCACATGTGCGCCAGCTCGTGCAGGATCGTGATGGCCCGCCGCTCCACGCGCGCCTGCGTGGGCCGGGAGCGGAAGACGTAGAGCTCCACGAAGGTCACCGCGCCGGCGTTCTCCATGGCCCCGGCGTTGAACTGGGGGACGAAGAGCTGGTCGTACTTCTCGAACGGGTACGGCATGCCGAACTGCGCCTCGAAGAACTCGAAGCCCTGCTTGGTGATGCCGAACATCTCCTCCGCCTCGACGTGCTCCATGAGCGAGCGCCGGGCGTACAGGCCCAGGGGGACCGTGCGGCCGTCGGCGCTGGTGAGCTCGTCGTGCACGGAGGCGTAGGGCCCGGCGATCAGGGCCGTGACGTAGCAGGGCACCACGGGGGTGGGGGGGAAGGACCAGGTGGCCGCGCCGGCCCCGGCGAGCACCGGCTCCGGGGTGGGCTGGGTCGAGACCACGGTCCAGTGCGCGGGGGCCGTGACCGTGAACGCGAAGCGCGCCTTGAGGTCGGGCTGCTCGAACACGGCGAACATCCGGCGGGTGTCGGCCACCTCGAACTGGGTGTAGAGGTAGACCTCGTCGTCGACCGGGTCCACGAACCGGTGCAGGCCCTCGCCGGTGTTCATGTACCGGCAGTCCGCGTCGACCGTCAGCACGTTCTCGTCCTGCAGGGCGGGCAACAGGATCCGCACCCCGTCGGAGACCTCGGCGGGGTCGAGCTCCGTCCCGTTGAGCACCACGGAGTGCACCGCGTCGGTGATCGCGTCGATGAAGCTCGAGGCCCCCGGGACGGCCCGGAAGCGCACCGTGGTCGTCGAGCGGAAGATGCGCTCGCCGCGGGTGAGGTCGAGGACCACCTCGTAGGCGTCCACGGCCACGGTCTCGGCCCGGGCGGCCGCCTCCTGGCGGGTCAGGTTCGTTCCGGGCACTTGAGTGCCGTCCTCTCGTCGGGGTCAGGGGGGCGCCCGCGGCCGGCGGGCCGCGGGGATTCCGTCCATTATGTCAGCCGGGTCCGCCACCCCGGGGGAGGGGGACCCGTGCGCCAGCCACTACGCTGGAGGGCGGCCGGTCCGCGCCCGTGGGACGGCCGGCACGATCCCGCCCCGTTCCCGCGAATCCCAGGAGCACGCCGCCCATGCGCGTCCACATCGCCACCGACCACGCCGGTCTGGAGCTCTCCCGCTACCTGGTCGAGGAGCTCGTCGCCGCCGGCTACGACCTCGTCGACCACGGCCCCGCCGAGTACGACGCCCTCGACGACTACCCCGCCTTCTGCATCAGCGCCGCGCGCGCCGTCCGGGAGGACCGGGACACGGGCCTGGACTCCCTGGGCATCGTCCTGGGCGGGTCGGGCAACGGGGAGCAGATGGCCGCCAACAAGGTCCGCGGCATCCGCGCCGCCCTCGCCTGGAACCTGGACACCGCCCGGCTCGCCCGCCAGCACAACGACGCCCAGGTCGTGGCCGTCGGCGGGCGCCAGCACCCGAAGGAGGAGGCCCTCGAGATCGTCAAGGCCTTCCTCGCGGAGCCCTTCTCCGGCGACGAGCGCCACGCGCGGCGCATCGGCCAGATCGCCGAGTACGAGGCCACGGACACCGTCGCGGGCCGGCTCGACGAGGTGCGCCCGCGCGAGTTCCCCGCCGCCCGGGAGGCCTGAGTGCCGGAGGGCCACTCGGTCCACCGCCTCGCCCGCCAGTTCGCCGACTGCTTCGTGGGCCAGGCCCTGTCCGTGAGCTCCCCGCAGGGCCGGTTCGCGGAGGGCGCGGCGGCGCTGGACAGTGCCGTCCTCGAAGGCGCCCGCGCACACGGCAAGCAGCTGTTCCTCGACTTCGCCGGTGACCGGGTGCTGCGCTCGCACCTCGGCCTCTACGGGGCGTGGAGCTTCGGCGGCACGGAGCGGTTCCGCGGCGCCTCCTCGATCGGCGCCCCGCGGCGGATCGGGGAGCGGGAGGCCGGCGACGACGGCGCCGCTCCCACCGGCCCGCTGCGCCCGCCCGCGCCGGTGGGGGCCGTGCGCGTGCGCCTGGTCGGCGACGAGGGGTGGGCCGACCTGCGCGGGCCCACGCTGTGCGTGCTCGAGACCCGCGCGGAGGCCGAGGCCGCCCGGGCCCGGCTGGGCCCCGACCCGCTGGACCCCGGCGCCGACCCCGCGCCGTTCGTGGCCGCCGTGCGGCGCAGCCGCCGCCCGGTGGGCGCCCTGCTGATGGACCAGGCCGTGCTGGCGGGGGTGGGCAACATCTTCCGGGCCGAGTCGCTGTTCCGGCGCCGGCTCGACCCCCTGCTGCCCGGCCGGGCGCTGGGGGAGCCCGCCCTGCAGGAGCTGTGGGCCGAGAACGTGGCCCTGATGCGCACCGGCGCCCGGCTCGGCCGGATCGTCACCACCGACCCCGCCGACCGCCCCGGGGTGGACGAGACCGCGGCGTGGCCCGAGCACGCGCACTACGTCTACCAGCGCGCCGGGCTCCCGTGCCGACGGTGCGGGAGCCCGGTGGCCGCCGCCGAGCTGGCGGGCCGCGGGCTGTACTGGTGCCCCGCCTGCCAGGCCTGAGCCGAGGACCCGCCCCGCGGCGCCGTACCGGCTGCCCCCGCCCGCCGCGGCCGGTGCCGACGGGTCGTCGGCCCGGTCGCCGAGCGGGCCGTGCGTGCCCGGCGGTGCCGACCCCCCGGTCCGACCGGCGGTGACCGCCCCGCGCGCTGTCCCGGGGTCCGGGGCCCCGCCCGGGGTTATCCTCGTGCCATGTCCGGCTGCTGCGGTTCCGCGAGCTACACGAGCGTGTTCGGGCCCCGGCTGGCCCGCGGGCTCGCCGCGCGGTACCGCCGGCGCGGCCCGGACCGGGCCACCCGTCGCGTCCTCGCGGTCCTCGACGCCCAGGGGCTCGAGGGGGCCAGCGTGCTCGAGATCGGCGGCGGCGTGGGGGAGCTCCAGCTGGAGCTGCTGCGCCGCGGCGCCGCCCGCACGACCAACCTGGAGCTGGTGGACTCCTACGAGGCCGAGGCCGCCGCGCTCGCCGCGGCGGCCGGGACGGGCGGGCGCACCGTGCGCCGGCAGCTCGACATCGCCGCCGACCCCGGGGCCGTGGCGGTCCACGACGTGGTCGTCCTGCACCGGGTCGTGTGCTGCTACCCCGACCACGCGCGGCTGCTCGCGGCGGCCGCCGACCACGCCGGGCGGGTCCTGGTGTTCAGCTTCCCGCCCCGGACCCCGGTGAGTCGCGCGCTCCTCGCCCTGGTCAACGGGTTCTACCGGGTGATCGGCAGCTCCTTCCGCAACTACGCGCACCCGCCCGAGGCCATGCTCGAGGTGCTGCGCGCCCGCGGGCTGCGTCCCGTCCACGCCTGCCACGGCCGGTTCTGGCGGGTCGCCGGCCTGGTCCGCTGAGCCGCGCCGCGCCCCGGCGCTGTGCCGCTCCGCCCCGGCAACGACGAACGCCCCGGTCCGAGGGACCGGGGCGAACGGGTGTGCGGAGGGGATGACGGGAATCGAACCCGCGTAATCAGTTTGGAAGACTGAGGCTCTACCATTGAGCTACATCCCCGGCGCCCGTGCGTCACGGGCCTTTCCATTAACCGGCCCGGCGCGCGCGGTGTCAAATCCCGGGCCGCACCGGTCCGGTCGTCCGGCCCGCGGAAGACGCCGGACACGGTCCCCGGCGGGCCGAGGTGCGGGCCCGTCCGCCCAGCCGGTAGACTCGCCGGTGGTCCGTGCCCGAGCACGGACCGCAGTCGTTGCAGCCGAGGCTGCAGGTACCGGGGCGTAGCGTAGTGGCTAGCGCGCCTGCTTTGGGAGCAGGAGATCGCAGGTTCGAGTCCTGTCGCCCCGACGTTGGAGCGGCTGCCCGGCCCCGCCGGGCGGCCGCCTCTCCGACTGTCCCGGGCCGGAGAACGGCCCCAGAACACCCACCCGACCTACCACTCAGGAGTGCAGCGGAAGTGAAGAGCGCCGTCGAGAAACTCAACCCGACCCAGGTCAAGATCGTCGTGGACGTCCCGTTCGCGGAACTCAAGCCGTTCATCGACGAGACCTACAAGTCTCTCGCGAACCAGATCCAGGTCCCCGGCTTCCGCCGCGGCAAGGTCCCGTCCCGGCTGATCGAGCAGCGCGTGGGCTTCGACTTCGTCGTCGAGAACGCGCTCAACGAGGGTCTGAACACCTTCTTCCAGCAGGCCCTGGCCGAGAACGAGATCACGCCCCTGACGCAGCCGCAGGTCGAGGTGGTAGCCAAGCCGGACGAGTCGAACCGCGAGGCCGACACCAAGGTCGAGATCGACGTGGCCGTGCGCCCCGAGATCGAGCTGCCCGACTACAAGGGCCTCGAGGTCGAGGTGGAAGCCCGCCAGGCCTCCGCCGAGGACGAGCAGGAGGCCCTCGACGAGCTGCGCGGGCGCTTCGGCACCCTCAAGGCCGTGGACCGCCCGGCCGCCGAGGGCGACTTCGTCACCCTCGACCTGCAGGCCCTGGTCGACGGTCAGGAGGTCGACTCCGCCAACGACCTGTCCTACCAGGTGGGCGCCGGCACCATGCTCGAGGGCATGGACGAGGCCGTCACCGGTCTGTCCGCGGACGAGGACGCCACCTTCGAGACCACGCTCGCCGGCGGCGAGTACAGCGGCGCGCAGGCGACCGTCAAGGTCAAGGTCACCGCCGTGAAGGAGCGCGAGCTGCCCGAGGCCGACGACGAGTTCGCCCAGCTGGCCTCCGAGTTCGACACCATCGAGGAGCTCAAGGAGGACCTGAAGAAGCAGGCCGCAGAGGGCACCGTCGTCGAGCAGGGCATCGAGGCCCGCGACAAGGTCCTGGAGAAGCTGCTCGCGCTGGTCGAGATCCCCGTGCCGCAGGCCGTGATCGACGAGCAGATCGCCCAGCACTTCGACAACCCGCAGGCCGAGGCGGACCACGACTCCCCGGAGCACCGGGCCGAGGTCCAGAAGAACGCCGAGGACGCCTTCCGCAACGAGATCGTGCTGGACGCGGTCGCGGAGGCCGAGGAGGTCGGCGTCGAGCAGTCCGAGCTGATCGACTACATCGTCAACATGTCCCAGCAGTACGGCATGGACCCGAACCAGTTCGCGCAGCTGCTGGACTCCTCCGGGCAGGCCGGGCTGATGGTGGGCGAGGTGCGCCGCCGCAAGGCGCTGGCCAAGGTCCTGGAGTACGCGACGGTCACCGACACCGAGGGCAACCCGGTGGACCTCTCCGAGTTCGTGCGCCCGCAGGGCGAGGAGCCGGCCGGCGAGGAGATCGCCCCCGAGGAGACCACCGCGGCCCCGACCCCCGGCACCGACGAGGAGTCGGCGGACGCGGCCGAGTCCCCGGAGCCGGCCGAGTCGGAGGACTCCGCGGACTCCGTCAAGTGAGTTCCTGAGCCCTGGCCGAAGGCGCCGTCGTTCCTCCCGGAGCGGCGGCGCCTTCGCCGTCGGCGGACCGGTCGGCGGACCGGTCGGCGGCCACCATGCGCCATCAGCGAACAACCCCGGGGTGCGCCCGTGCCGGTCCGGAGCGGGCACTAGTGTTCTGTTCAGATCACCGGACCACACGGACGAAAGAGGCACCGTTCCATGACCTCCGCTCACGAGTCGCCGTTCGGCTCGCACCACGCAACCTCCACCGGCCCGCGCCTGCAGGGCGGCGGCCCCCAGGGCGGCCAGGACGACTACGTCTACAACCGGCTGCTCAAGGAGCGCATCATCTGGCTGGGCTCCGAGGTCCGCGACGACAACGCGAACCTCATCTGCTCGCAGATGCTGCTGCTCTCCGCCGAGGACCCGCAGGCCGACATCTTCCTGTACATCAACTCCCCGGGCGGCTCCGTCACGGCGGGCATGGCGATCTACGACACCATGCAGCTCATCCCGAACGACGTCGTGACCGTGGCCACCGGTCTGGCGGCGTCGATGGGCCAGTTCCTGCTCTCCTCCGGCACCAAGGGCAAGCGCTACGCGACCCCCAACGCCCGGATCCTCATGCACCAGCCCTCCGGCGGCATGGGCGGCACCGCCTCGGACATCCGGGTGCAGGCCGAGCTCATCCTCTCGATGAAGCAGCGCCTGGCGGAGCTCACCGCCGAGCAGACCGGCCAGACCCTGGAGACCATCCTCCGCGACAACGACCGGGACAACTGGTTCGACGCCCAGCGGGCCCTGGACTACGGCTTCTTCGACCGCATCGCCAGCTCGGCCGGGTCCATGACCGGCGGCGGCGGCACCATGAAGGACCAGGAGTAGGACCTCGGCGGTCCCGTCCCACGACCAGGCAAGCACTCCAGACTCTCGAGGATCTCAACGATGACCTACACCTACGGACCTTCGTCCACGGCCGGTTCCGCGGCCGCCCTGCCCACCAGCCGCTACGTGCTCCCCGACTTCGAGGAGCGCACCCCCTACGGGTACCGGCGGCAGAACCCCTACACCAAGCTCTTCGAGGACCGGATCATCTTCCTGGGCGTGCAGGTCGACGACGCCTCGGCGGACGACGTCATGGCCCAGCTGCTGGTGCTCGAGGCGCAGGACGCCGACCGGGACATCACGATGTACATCAACTCCCCGGGTGGCTCGTTCACCGCGATGACCGCGATCTACGACACCATGCAGTTCATCCGCCCGGAGGTCCAGACGGTCTGCCTCGGGCAGGCGGCGTCCGCGGCGGCCGTGCTGCTGGCCGGCGGCACCCCGGGCAAGCGACTGGCCCTGCCGAACGCCCGCGTGCTGATCCACCAGCCGGCGATGTCCGGCCAGGGCGGCGGGCAGGCCTCCGACATCGAGATCCAGGCCAACGAGATCATGCGCATGCGCGAGTGGCTCGAGGAGACCCTGGCCCTGCACTCCGGCAAGACCGCCGAGGAGGTCAACCGCGACATCGAGCGCGACAAGATCCTCACCGCGGCGGCGGCAAGGGACTACGGGATCGTGGACCACGTCCTGGAGTCCCGCAAGATCCACAAGCCCGCGACCGTCACGGTCTGACGCGCGGCGGCACGCCCCGCCGGACCCCGGTGCGCCACGACCCGACCGGTCGCGGCGCACCGGGGCGTCCCGGTGTTGGGGCGCCGCCCGGTCCTCGCCTATCCTGGACCTGGATCCCCGTACCCGACCAGAGGACTGATTCATGGCGCGCATCGGCGAGACCGCGGATCTGCTCAAGTGCTCCTTCTGCGGCAAGAGCCAGAAGCAGGTCCGCAAGCTCATCGCGGGCCCACGCGTCTACATCTGCGACGAGTGCATCGAGCTGTGCAACGAGATCATCGAGGAGGAGCTGAGCGAGGTCAAGGACCTCGAGCAGCAGGAGCTGCCCACCCCCCACGAGATCTACCAGCACCTGCACCAGTACGTGATCGGGCAGGAGACCGCCAAGCGCGCCCTGTCCGTGGCGGTGTACAACCACTACAAGCGGGTCCGGGCCGGCGAGAACGGCAAGCCCCTGTCCCTGGCCACCGCGGGCGGTGACGAGGACGTGGAGATCGCCAAGTCCAACATCCTGCTCGTGGGGCCCACCGGCTCCGGCAAGACCTACCTCGCGCAGTCGCTGGCCCGCCGCCTCGACGTCCCGTTCGCCGTCGCCGACGCCACCTCGCTGACCGAGGCCGGCTACGTCGGCGAGGACGTCGAGAACATCCTGCTCAAGCTGATCCAGGCCGCCGACTACGACGTCAAGCGGGCCGAGACGGGCATCATCTACATCGACGAGATCGACAAGATCTCACGCAAGTCCGAGAACCCCTCGATCACCCGCGACGTCTCGGGGGAAGGCGTGCAGCAGGCGCTGCTGAAGATCCTCGAGGGCACCGTGGCCTCCGTGCCGCCGCAGGGCGGGCGCAAGCACCCGCAGCAGGAGTTCATCCAGATCGACACGACGAACGTGCTGTTCGTCGTGGCCGGCGCCTTCGCCGGCCTCGAGGACATCGTGGACTCCCGTGCCGGTCACACCAGCATCGGCTTCGGCGCCGCCCTCCGCGAGAGCGGCCCGCGCGGCGACGTGATGGCCGACGTCATGCCGGAGGACCTCCTGAAGTTCGGCCTGATCCCCGAGCTCATCGGACGCCTGCCCGTGGTGACCACGCTGCGCGAGCTGACCGTCCCGGACCTCACCCGGATCCTCACGGAACCGCGCAACGCCCTGGTGAAGCAGTACCGGAAGATGTTCCAGCTCGACGGCGTCGAGCTGACCTTCGACCCGGAGGCCCTGGAGGCCGTCGCGGAGCTCGCGATCCAGCGCGGCACCGGCGCGCGCGGTCTGCGCGCCATCCTCGAGGACGTCCTGCAGCCGGTGATGTTCGAGCTGCCCAGCCGCGACGACATCGCCGCCGTGCTCGTCACCGCCGAGGCCGTGGCCAAGCAGGCCGAACCGGAGATCATCACGCACGAGATGATCCGCGAGGAGCAGAACCGGAACAAAACGGCCTGAGCCGTGGCTTGTACCCCGTGAGGCGCCCGCCATTCCCGGCGGGCGCATCCGCGAGGAGAGGAAGCTGATGACGGACAAGGTCGATTTCTGGTTCGATCCCCTGTGCCCCTGGGCCTGGATGACCTCCCGCTGGATGGAGGAGGTGGAGTCCCGCCGCGACGTCGAGGTGACGTGGCGGATCATCTCCCTCGGCATCCTGAACGAGGACAACGTGGACAACCACCACCACGGCCACGAGGAGTCGATGTGGCTCGTGCGCGTGGTCGAGGCCGCGGCGCGCGCCCACGGCGACGAGTACCGCAAGAAGCTCTACGACGCCATGGGCACCCGTCGCCACCCCGGTGGGGTGGAGGACCTGGAGCAGATCATCACCGAGTCGCTCGAGGAGGTCGGCCTGCCCGCGGAGCTCGCGGCGGCCAAGGACTCCGCCGAGCTCGACGACGCGCTGCGGGCCTCCACCGAGGCCGCGCAGGCGGTCGCCGGCCAGGACATCGGGACCCCCTGCATCGCGGTCAACGGGGTCGGCTTCTTCGGCCCCGTGTTCACCCCCGCGCCGAAGGGCGAGGACGCCGCGCGGGTCTGGGACGGGGCCCTGGCCCTGGCCTCCTACCCGGGCTTCTACGAGCTCAAGCGGGGCCGGGAGAAGGGCCCCGACTTCTCCTGACCCGTCCCGGACGGATCCGGAGCACCGGAGACCAGGAGGGCCCGGCCGCAGCTGCGGCCGGGCCCTCCTGGTCTCCGCGGACGGCTAGCGGGCGGGCTCCTCGGCGGGGGCCAGCTCGACGTCGCGCACGCTCATGCCCTCCTCGGCGGCCACGAGGGTGAGCTCCTCGGCGTTGCCCGCGGCCCGGAGGTCGCCCAGGCCCGCCTCGAGCCGGGCGACGTCCTCGGCGGGCGCGGTGATGGTCGCCGAGCGCACCGCGGTGCGCTGCTTGACCTTCGCCTCGGACTTCGCCTTGCGCAGCCCGGACAGCGCCTCGCCCACGGTCGTGAGGATCTCCGGGTCGGCGCCGGTCACGGCGTCGGCGTAGCCCTCCACCGTGGGCCACGCCGCACGGTGGACGGAGCCGGAGCGCCACCACGACCACACCTCGTCCGTGGCGAAGGGCAGGACCGGGGCGAACAGCCGCAGCAGGGCGTCGAGGGTCGTGGCGAGGGCGGCGTGCACGGACGCCTGCGCGGCCTCGCCGCGGGCGCCGTAGGCGCGGTCCTTGACGAGCTCGACGTAGTCGTCGGTGAACGTCCAGAAGAACTGCTCGGTGAGCTGCAGCGCCCGGGCGTACTCGTAGTCGGCGAAGGCCTGCGTGGCGCGCTCCACGACGGTCGCGAGCTGGGCGAGCAGCGCCCGGTCCAGGGCGTCGGTGACGACGTCGGTGGACGCCCCGGCGCCGAGCACCGAGGCCTCGGTGACGCCCTGGGCGAGGACGAACTTCGAGGCGTTGAGCAGCTTGATCGCCAGCCGGCGGCCGATCTTCATCTGCCCCTCGTCGTAGGCGGTGTCCGCGCCCAGGCGGGCGGAGGCGGCCCAGTAGCGCACCGCGTCAGCCCCGTAGTTCTCGAGCACCTCGGTGGGGACCACCACGTTGCCCTTGGACTTGGACATCTTCTTGCGGTCCGGGTCGAGGATCCACCCGGAGAGCGCGGTGTTCGTCCAGGGCACGGTGCCGGCCAGCGACTCGGAGCGCACGACCGTGGAGAAGAGCCAGGTGCGGATGATGTCGTGGCCCTGGGGCCGCAGGTCCATCGGGAAGGTGTTGGCGTGCAGCCGCTCGTCGAACCCCCAGCCGGTGGCGATCTGGGGCGTCAGCGAGGACGTGGCCCAGGTGTCAAGCACGTCCGGGTCGCCGGTGAAGCCGTGCGGCCGGTCCCGCTGGGACTCGTCGAAGCCGGGGGCGGGGTCGGCGGCCGGGTCCACCGGCAGCTGGTCGTGGGCGGGCAGCACCGGCGCGTCGTAGTCCGGGTTGCCGTCGCCGTCGAGCCGGTACCAGACCGGGAACGGGACCCCGAAGAAGCGCTGGCGGGAGATCAGCCAGTCGCCGTTGAGGCCCTCGATCCAGTTCTCGTACCGCGAGCGCATGAACGAGGGGTGCCAGTCCATCTCGCGCCCGCGCCCGAGCAGCGCCTCGCGCCGGTCGGCGTCGCGGCCGCCGTTGCGGATGTACCACTGGCGGGAGGTGACGACCTCGAGGGGCTTGTCGCCCTTCTCGTAGAAGTTCACCGGGTGCATGACCTTCCGCGGCTCGCCCGCGAGGTCGCCGGAGGCGCGGAGCATCTCCACGACGGCCTGCTGGGCGGAGAACACGGTCTTGCCGGCGACCTCGGCGTAGCGCTCGGCCGGGGCGCCCGCGGCGATCCACTCCGGGGTCTCGCTCGCGAAGCGGCCGTCGCGGCCGATCAGCGCGCGGGTCGGCAGGTCCAGCTCCCGCCACCAGGTGACGTCGGTGAGGTCGCCGAAGGTGCAGATCATCGCGATCCCGGAGCCCTTGTCCGGCTTGGCCAGCGGGTGCGCCCGGACCTCGACCTCGACGTCGAACAGGGGGGAGCGCACGGTGGTGCCGAACAGCGGCTGGTAGCGCTCGTCGTCCGGGTGGGCCACGAGGGCCACGCACGCCGGGAGCAGCTCGGGACGGGTGGTCTCGATGTGGACCGTCCCGCCGTCGGGGCGGTGGAAGGCCACCCGGTGGTAGGAGCCCTCGCGCTCCCGGTCCTCGAGCTCGGCCTGGGCGACGGCCGTGCGGAAGGTGACGTCCCACAGGGTGGGGGCCTCGGCCATGTAGGCGTTGCCGGCCGCCAGGTCCTCGAGGAACGCGCGCTGGGAGACCGCCCGGGAGCGGTCGTCGATGGTGCGGTAGGTGCGGGTCCAGTCCACGGACAGGCCCAGCGTGGAGAAGAGGTGCTCGAAGACCTTCTCGTCCTCGACCGCCAGCTCCTCGCACAGCTCGATGAAGTTCTTGCGGGAGACCACGTCCCAGTCCCGCTGGTTCTTCGCGGGCTTCTCCGGCGGGCGGTAGCCCTCGACGTAGGGCCGGGTGGGCTCGCAGCGCACGCCGTAGTAGTTCTGCACGCGGCGCTCGGTGGGCAGGCCGTTGTCGTCCCAGCCCAGCGGGTAGAAGACGTTCTTGCCGGTCATCCGCTGGAAGCGGGCGATCACGTCCGTCTGCGTGTAGGAGAACATGTGGCCGACGTGGAGGGAGCCGGAGGCGGTCGGCGGGGGGGTGTCGATCGAGTAGACCTGCTCGCGGGTCGTGTCCTCGTCGAACGCGAAGGTGCCCTCCTCGCGCCACTTCCGGGAGTACGTCTGCTCCAGGCCCTCCAGCGCGGGCTTGTCGGGTACGGTCACGGTCTTCGGTGCGGGCGTGTCTGTGCCCTGCGTGTTGTCAGCCATGCCGACCAGTCTCTCACGAGCGCCGCGGCCGCCATGGTGGGCCCGGGGCGGGCGCCCGCGCCGTCGGCCCCGTGGGTTAAGATGGGGGCAGTCATCACGGCGTCGATCCGGCCATCACCGGGGAGCCTTCGGAAGAACAGGACCCCCGGGTCCCCAGTAGAACCGAACGGGTAAGCCCGTCACAGCAGTCAACGAGCGGCGGCCCGCCCCCTCCGGGGAGCGGACCGCAAGCGAGGTGGTACCGCGTTCCGCCCCGGGCGACCGGCCGGCAGCGTCCTTGCTCCCTGACCCGCACGAGCAGCACCGACGTCAGAACGAGGATGGACCCCGTGTCAGACCAGCCCGTCTACCCCAAGGCGACCACCGACCCCGCCGCCCGCGGCGTGCCCGCGGCCCCGGCGTTCCCGGCCGTCGAGGAGCGGGTCCTCGCCTACTGGGCGCAGGACCGCACGTTCCAGGCCAGCGTGGACCAGCGCGACCCCGGCCGGGACGGCTCCAACGAGTTCGTGTTCTACGACGGCCCGCCCTTCGCCAACGGCCTGCCGCACTACGGCCACCTGCTCACCGGCTACGTCAAGGACCTCGTGGCCCGCTACCAGACGCAGCAGGGCCGCCGGGTGGAGCGACGCTTCGGCTGGGACACCCACGGGCTGCCCGCCGAGCTGGAGGCCATGAAGCAGCTGGGCATGGCCGACAAGCAGGAGATCGAGCGGATGGGCGTCGCGGCGTTCAACGACGCCTGCCGCTCCTCGGTGATGCAGTACGCCTCCGAGTGGCAGGACTACGTGACCCGTCAGGCCCGCTGGGTGGACTTCGACAACGACTACAAGACCCTCAACCCGGACTACATGGAGTCCGTGATCGCGGCGTTCAAGGCGCTCGACGACAAGGGCCTCGTCTACTCCGGCTACCGGGTCCTGCCCTACTGCTGGAAGGACGAGACGCCGCTGTCCAACCACGAGCTGCGGATGGACGACGACGTCTACAAGGACCGCCAGGACCAGACCGTCACCGTCACCTTCCCCGTGCTCGACGACGCCTCGTGGGCGGTCCGGCCGGAGCTCGTCGCGGAGCTGGCCGGCGTCGAGGCCCTCGCCTGGACCACCACGCCCTGGACGCTGCCGACCAACCAGGCGATCGCCGTGGGCCCGGAGATCGTCTACGCGGTGGTCCCCGGCGCCGGGGGGCTCGCGGGCCGCCGCTTCCTCGTCGCGGAGGAGCTGCTGGGCGCCTACGCCAAGGACCTCGGCTACGGCGACGAGGAGGACCCCGCCGCGGCCGCGGCCGCCGCCGTGACCGCCCGCCACCGCGGCGCGGACCTCGAGGGGCTGCGCTACCAGCGGCTGTGGGACTACTTCGCCGACGCCGAGCGCTTCGGCACGGCCACGTCCTGGCAGTTCGTCGTCGCGGACTACGTCACCACGACCGACGGCACCGGGCTGGTCCACCAGGCGCCCGCCTACGGCGAGGACGACCAGAACGTCTGCGCCCGCTACGACATCCCCGTGGTGCTCTCCCTCGACGAGTCCGGGGTCTTCTACCGGCTCTTCGAGGACGACCGCCTCGCCGCGGGCGCGCCCCTGGCCGGGATCGCCGGGCGCAACGTCTTCGACAAGGACGTGGCCCGCACGGTGGTCCGCGACCTCAAGGCCCAGGGCCGGCTGGTGCGCCAGGCCACCTACGAGCACCCGTACCCGCACTGCTGGCGCTGCCGCAACCCGCTGATCTACCGGGCCGTGACCTCCTGGTTCGTGGAGGTCACCCGGATCAAGGAGCGGATGGTCGAGCTCAACCAGCAGATCAACTGGATCCCGGGCAACGTCAAGGACGGCCAGTTCGGCAAGTGGCTCGAGAACGCCCGCGACTGGTCGATCTCCCGCAACCGCTACTGGGGCTCGCCCATCCCGGTCTGGGAGTCCGACGACCCCGAGCACCCGCGCCGCGACGTCTACGGCTCGCTCGCGGAGCTGGAGGCCGACTTCGGCCGGCTGCCCCGCAACGACCGCGGCGAGGTGGACCTGCACCGGCCGTGGATCGACGAGCTGACCCGCCCCAACCCGGACGACCCCACGGGCCGCTCCACCATGCGCCGCGTGCCCGAGGTCCTGGACGTCTGGTTCGACTCGGGGTCCATGCCCTACGCGCAGGTGCACTACCCGATGGAGAACCGGGAGTGGTTCGGGACCCACAACCCGGGCGACTTCATCGTGGAGTACATCGGCCAGACCCGCGGCTGGTTCTACACCCTGCACATCCTGGCCACCGCGCTGTTCGACCGGCCCGCGTTCCGCAACGTCATCAGCCACGGCATCGTGCTGGGCTCGGACGGGCAGAAGATGTCCAAGTCCCTGCGCAACTACCCCGACGTCAACGAGGTCCTGGACCGGGACGGCGCGGACGCGATGCGCTGGTTCCTGATGTCCAGCCCGATCCTGCGCGGCGGGAACCTGGTCGTCACCGAGCAGGGCATCCGCGACGGCGTGCGGCAGATGATGCTGCCGCTGTGGAACGTGTACCACTTCTTCGGCCTGTACACGAACGCCGCGAACGGCAGCGCCGGGTACGAGGCCCGGACCCGCCACGAGTCCGGCAACGTCATGGACCGCTTCGTGCTCGCGGCCACCGGCCGGCTGGTGACGGACGTCCAGGAGGCCTTCGACCGCTACGACGTCTCCGGGGCCGCCGAGCACCTGCGCGCCTACATGGACACGCTGACCAACTGGTACGTGCGCCGCTCTCGGGACCGGTTCTTCGACGAGGACACCGTGGCGTTCGACGTCCTGCACACCTGTCTGGAGGCCGTCTGCCGCGTGGCCGCCCCGCTGCTGCCGCTGGTCACGGAGGAGATCTGGCGCGGGCTCACCGCCGGGCGCTCCGTGCACCTGACCGACTGGCCGGACGCGTCGCTGTTCCCGGCCGAGCCCGAGCTGGTGCGGCGGATGGAGACCACCCGCGGCATCTGCTCGGCCGGCTCGGCCCTGCGCAAGGCCCACAAGCTGCGCGTGCGCCAGCCGCTGGCCGGGATGACCGTCGTCGTCCCCGGCGGCAACGAGCTCGCGGGCACCTTCGAGCACATCGTCGCGGACGAGCTCAACCTGCGGTCGGTGACCCTGCTCGACGCCGCCGAGGCCTCCGCCGAGCAGTTCGGCATCTCCCAGCAGCTCAAGGTCAACGCCCGGGCGGCGGGACCGCGCCTGGGCAAGGGCGTGCAGACCGTGATCCGGGCGGCGAAGTCCGGGGACTGGTCCACCGCGGAGGACGGCACCGTGACCGCCGGCGGGACGGTGCTGCAGGCGGGCGAGTACGAGCTGGAGACGGTCGTGGCCGACGACGCCGCGGCCGGCTCCCGCGCCGTGACCGTCCTGCCCGGCGGCGGCTTCCTCGTCCTGGACACCGAGCTCACCCCCGAGCTCGAGGCCGAGGGCACCGCCCGGGACATGGTGCGGGCGATCCAGCAGGCCCGCAAGGACGCCGACCTCCGGGTCTCCGACCGGATCCGCGCCGTCGTCACCGCCGACGAGCGCACGGTCGCGGCCCTGGAGGCCCACCGCGAGCTGGTGGCCGGCGAGACGCTGGCCACCGAGCTCGAGCTGCGGGTGGGCGAGCCGTCGGTGGCCGTGGCCGTCCTCGGCGCGGCCCCCGCCGCGGCGACCGGCGCCGGGACGGTGCAGGCATGAGCGCCCCGTTCGCGGAGGCCGGCGACGCCGGCACGGTCGAGGAGGTCTACGCCCGGCTGCTCGACCGCGCCCCCGAGAACAAGATGGCCCCCCGCCTGGACGCGATGCGCCGGGCCATGGAGGTGCTCGGCGAGCCGCAGCGGGCCGCCCCGGTGATCCACCTGACCGGCACCAACGGCAAGACCTCGACCGCCCGGATGATCGAGGCCCTGCTCCTGGCCCACGACCTGCGCGTGGGCCGCTACACGAGCCCACACCTGACCCGGGTCACCGAGCGGATCAGCGTGGACGGCGCGCCGGTCGACGACGAGGCCTTCGTGCGGGTCTACGGGGAGATCGCCCCGTACCTCGCGTTCGTCGACGCCGAGCTGGCCGAGCGCGGCGAACCCCGGCTCAGCTACTTCGAGACGGTCACCGCGCTCGCGTTCGCGGTGTTCGCGGATGCACCGGTCGACGTCGTCGTGCTGGAGGTGGGCATCGGCGGCTCCTGGGACGCGACGAACGTGGCCGACGCCGTGGTCTCCGTGGTCACCCCGATCGGCCTCGACCACACCGACATGCTCGGCGACACGCTGGAGGCCATCGCCACGGAGAAGGCCGGGATCGTCAAGCCGCACGGCTTCCTCGTCTCCGCCCCGCAGGACCCCGAGGCCGCCGGGGTGCTCCTCGCGCGGGCCCGCGAGCTGGGGGTCCCGTTCCGCTTCGGCGGCGTCGAGTTCGGCGTGGAGTCCCGCGCCACGGCCGTCGGCGGGCAGGTCCTCGTCCTGCAGGGCCTGGCCGGGCGCTACCCCGAGGTGCTGCTGCCGCTGTTCGGCGTCCACCAGGCGGAGAACGCCGCGACGGCCGTGGCCGCCGTGGAGGCGTTCCTGGGCGGGGGCGAGAAGGAGCTCACCCCCGAGCTGGTGCGCACGGGTCTGGGCGCCGTGGAGTCCCCGGGCCGCCTCGAGCTGGTCCGGAAGGCCCCGCCGGTGGTCCTCGACGCGGCCCACAACCCGCACGGGCTCACGGCCGCGGCCACCGCCCTCAAGGAGGCCTTCACCTTCGGGAAGCTCAACCTGGTGGTGGGTGTGCTCCAGGAGAAGGACGCCGAGGAGATGCTGCGGGTCCTGCTGGACGAGTACGAGGAGTACAACACGGAGTTCTGGTTCACCCGGTCCTCCTCGCCCCGGGCGATCGACCCGCAGGAGCTCGCGGAGCTCGCCGTGGACCTCGGCTTCCCCGAGGACGTGGTGCACGCCTCGGCCCAGCTCGACGACGCCGTGGCGCAGGCCGTGCAGGACGCGGCGGCCCGCCCGGAGTTCGACGGCGCCGTGCTCGTCACCGGCTCGATCACCGTGGTCGGCGAGGCCCGGACCCTGCTGGGGCTGTGACCGTGCGCCGCGCCCCGCACCCGCCGATCCGGCCGTCGAACCATCCGCAGACCGACCCGCCGACCCGTCCGCAGGAGAGGAACCGTCCCACGTGGCACGCATGACCAAGGCCCAGCGCGAGTGGCGACCGGGGCAGCCCCGGCCGCGGCGCTCGATCCGCACGATGTTCGCCTCCTCCGTGCTGGTCATGGAGGCGTTCATCGCCTTCTTCGCCGCGCTCACGGCCTACGGCGTCCTCGGCCGCGACCTGGGGGACGGCGGCCGCACGGGGATCTTCGTGGGCGGGTGCGTGCTCGCCGCCGTCCTGCTGCTGGCGCCCGCCGTGCTGGGCCGTCCCTGGGGGTACACCGTGGGCTGGGCCCTGCAGGTCGTGCTCGTCGCGACGGGCTTCGTGCTCCCGCCCATGTTCGTCGTGGGCGGGCTGTCCCTGCTGGCGTGGTGGTACGCCGTGCGCACCGGGGCGCGGCTGGACCGGGAGAACGCCGCCCGCGACGCGGCCCAGGCGCGGTGGGAGCGGGAGCACCCGGACGGCTAGGCTGGGGACCGACATCCCAGACCCGTCCCTCGGAAGGATCCCCATGAGCACGGAACGCACCCTCGTCCTCGTCAAGCCCGACGGCGTGGCCCGCGGCCTCACCGGCCAGGTCCTCGCCCGGATCGAGGCCAAGGGCTACCGGCTGGTCGACCTGCGCCTGCTCCAGGCCGAGCGCTCCGTGCTCGAGCAGCACTACGCGGAGCACCAGGGCAAGCCCTTCTTCGAGCCGCTGGTCGAGTTCATGCTGAGCGGGCCCGTGGTCGCCGCCGTCGTCGAGGGCCACCGGGTGATCGAGGGCTTCCGCTCCCTGGCCGGGACCACCGAGCCCACCACCGCCGCGCCGGGCACCATCCGCGGCGACCTCGGCCGGGACTGGGGCGAGAAGGTCCAGCAGAACATCGTCCACGGCTCGGACTCCCCGGAGTCC
The DNA here is from genome assembly GCF_040981185.1 of Kocuria sabuli. NCBI lineage: Bacteria > Bacillati > Actinomycetota > Actinomycetes > Micrococcales > Micrococcaceae > Kocuria > Kocuria sabuli. Next base: position 95,124 of record NZ_JAVHZE010000001.1, on the reverse strand, counting down.
GCCGAGCGGGAGATCGGCATCTGGTTCGGCTGAGCGCCCGTCCTCCGACGACGGCGGCCCGCCTCCCAGCAGGGAGGCGGGCCGCCGTCGTTCCCGGTGCGGCCGGTCAGGCCGGGAAGATGACCCCGGCGAAGCGGATCAGCACCGTGCCGAAGATCAGCACGAGCAGCGCCGCGGACACGAACCACGCCCACTGCTCGGCCCCGCGCGCCACGGCCGCCGGTGCGGGCAGGACGCCGGCCCGCAGGTTCCGGGCGGTGGTGTGCACCAGCAGGACGGTGTGCACCACCCAGACGAGCATGCAGTACAGGCACAGGGCGTTGATCTCGAAGGTGGTCTGGAACCACAGCCACAGCACGAAGACCCAGCCGAGGGTCACCCCGATCTGCACGCCCCACCAGTACCAGGCCGCGAACCGGGCACCGGCCAGCACCGCCAGGGCCACCGCCAGCACCACCGCGTAGGCCACGATGCCGATGAAGGGGTTGGGGAAGCCGAAGGCCTCGGCCTGCGGGGTGCGCATGACCGTGCCGCAGGACAGCCACGAGTTGATGTCGCAGCTGGTCCGGTGGCCGGCGTCGAGGAAGAGCTGGAGCCGCTCGTGGACCAGCGTGGCGGCGCCGTAGAAGCCGAGCAGGGCGGTCACGAGGGCCACGAGCCCCCAGCGCCGGTCGGCGCGCACGGCGTGCGCGGAGCGCTGGGCGGGGGAGTCGTCGAGGGCCGGGGCAGTGGAGGTCACAGGCCCGATCCTAGGGGATGCTGCCGGGGGTTCCCCGGGAGCCCCGCGGGGCGGTTTCGGCCCGTGACGGGGGCAATCCGGCCCGGACCCGGGCGTCTGTGAGATACTGGCCACGGTCGAGCCCGCCCGTACGCGGAATCTCGGCCCAGACGGACTTCGACCATCGGTCGGCAGGACCCGCGGCTCTCAACGGATTGAGCGCGTCCGCCGCCGGCCCAAGACCGTTGCCCTCGTGAGCAACGGCTCGGAGCACCGGACTGGCTCGTTGCCGTCCCCGCCCGTTCGCGTGGTGTGCGGGACGCGACGGGTACGCACAGGACTTCTGGCCGCCGCGTGGACCCCACCGGCGAAACGCCGACCAAGCCGTTGCGGGGCCCGGGTACGGACGGCGTACCGCGGCAGGAGCACAGCTGTATATGGATGCCGAACAGGTGAACCAGGACGGGGCGCAGGACGCCCTGGACGCTGGTCAGCAGAACACATCGGACGACGCGCGCCGGGAGCCCCCGGCCGTGGACGGGGCGGTCCCGGAGACCGCACCCGGGACCCTGGGGGAGACGCCGGGCGACGTCCTCGACGAACCGGCCGGCGCGGCGCAGTCCGCTCCGGCGCACGGCGACGCCGCCGGGACCGACACCCTCGACGTCGCGCCGGGCACCGCCGTGCCCGGTGACGAGCGGCCCGGATCGGTGGCCGAGGAGGTCTCCGCGCCGAGCCGTCCCGGACCCGACACGCCCGGGGCCGAGGTGGCCGCCGAGAGGATCGAGCCGGCCGGTGAGGCCGAGGACCTCGGCGTGCCCGCCGCGGCACCGGCGGCCGGCGACCCGACACCGGCGGCCGGCGACCCGGCGACCGACGACCCGGCACCCGCCGGGTCCACGCCGGACGCGGGCACCACCCACGACGCGGGGAGCGCTTCCGACGACGCCGAGGACGAGGACGAGCAGGAAGCCATCGGCTCCCTGTCCGCCGCCGTCACGGCGACCTCCCTGATGTTCCACGCCCCGGACCTCGACGAGCTGCGGGAGGCCGCGCAGCAGCGCGCGGCGCGCCGCCGTGAGGCCCGGCGCCGCCAGCAGGAGGAGAACGCGACCGCCGAGGACCCGGGCGACGGGTCCGAGGCGGAGCCGGCCGAGGCCGCCGACGAGGGCGAGGAGGCCGGTCAGGGCGACGGCGGGGGCGTGACCAACCGCCGCCGCCGTCGCCGGCGTCGCGGCGAGGTCGACATGGAGCTCGTGGGCGGCGACGACGACGACCCGCCCAACACGGTCACCCGGGTCCGCGCCCCGCGGGCCGCGGAGACCGCGACGTCCGACGAGGTCGTCGCGGTCAAGGGCTCCACGCGGCTCGAGGCCAAGAAGCAGCGCCGGCGCGAGTCCCGCCAGACCGGCCGCCGCCGCCAGGTCATCACCGAGGCCGAGTTCCTCGCCCGCCGCGAGTCCGTCGAGCGGCAGATGCTGGTGCGCCAGAAGGACAACCGGATCCAGATCGGGGTCCTCGAGGACGGCGTGCTGGCCGAGCACTTCGTCTCCCACACGCAGCAGGACTCGCTGATCGGCAACGTCTACGTCGGCAAGGTGCAGAACGTGCTGCCGTCCATGGAGGCGGCGTTCATCGACATCGGCCGGGGCCGCAACGCGGTGCTCTACGCCGGCGAGGTGAACTGGGACGCGTCGCGCCTCGAGGGCGGGCCGCGCCGGATCGAGCTGGCCCTCAAGTCCGGGGACTCGGTGCTCGTCCAGGTCACCAAGGACCCCGTGGGCCACAAGGGCGCCCGGCTCACGAGCCAGATCTCCCTCCCCGGCCGCTACCTGGTCTACGTCCCGGGCGGGTCGATGACCGGGATCTCCCGGAAGCTGCCCGACGTCGAGCGCGCCCGGCTGAAGAAGATCCTCAAGGACCGTCTGCCGGACGGCGCGGGAGTCATCGTGCGCACCGCCGCCGAGGGGGCCTCCGAGCAGGAGCTCACCCACGACATCAACCGGCTGCGCGCCCAGTGGGAGCAGATCCAGGAGCGCTCGGGCTCCACCAAGACCCTGCCCCCCGAGATGCTCTACGCGGAGCCGGACCTGACGATCAAGACCGTCCGCGACGTCTTCAACGAGGACTTCACCACGATGGTCGTCCAGGGCGACGAGGCGTGGGACAACATCGAGGCGTACGTGACCTACGTCGCGCCGGACCTGCTCGACCGGCTCAAGAAGTGGGACGAGGACGAGGACCTGTTCGTGAACTACCGTGTGGAGGAACAGATCCAGAAGGCGCTCGACCGCAAGGTCTTCCTGCCCTCGGGCGGCTCGCTCGTGATCGACCGGACCGAGGCCATGACGGTCGTCGACGTCAACACCGGCAAGTTCACCGGCTCCGGGGGCAACCTCGAGGAGACCGTCACCAAGAACAACCTGGAGGCGGCCGAGGAGATCGTGCGGCAGCTGCGGCTGCGGGACATCGGCGGCATCATCGTCATCGACTTCATCGACATGGTCCTCGAGTCCAACCGTGACCTCGTGCTGCGCCGCCTGGTGGAGTGCCTGGGCCGGGACCGCACCAAGCACCAGGTGGCCGAGGTGACCTCCCTGGGCCTGGTGCAGATGACCCGCAAGCGGATGGGCACGGGCCTGCTGGAGGTGTTCTCCGAGCCGTGCGAGCACTGCGCCGGCCGGGGCGTGGTCGTCCACGAGCAGCCGCTGGAGAGCCGCTCCGGCGGCGTCACGGGGGACCCGCGCGACCAGCAGCGGCCCAACCGCACCGAGCGCAAGCGCAACCGCCGCGGCCCGGCCGAGCAGCAGCCGGCCCGTGCCGAGGCCCAGGGCGCCGAGCCCGATCCCGCGGAGAAGGCGAAGGCCGATGCCGCGCGCACGGCGTTCGCGACCATCGCGGCCGCCACCCACCACGAGACCCCGGACGAGGCGGAACCGGCACCCGGCGACGAGTCCGCCGCCCCGGCGGAGTCCCGGCCGGAGGGCTCGGGACGCTCGCGGAAGAAGCGGCGCGGCAAGCGCAGCCGCAACCGCGGTCAGAACGGGGAGGCCGCGGCCGAGCAGCAGGAGGCGGGGGAGACCCTCGACCCGGCCGAGGACGAGCGCGGTGCCGACCGGGACGACCGCGAGGCGGTGACCGAGCAGGGCTCGCGCCTGACCATCAAGGGCGAGGTCATCGAGCTCCCGCAGGGCCACGTGCCCGCCGTCGAGGAGCCCGCCGAGGCGCCGCGGCTGAGCCTGGACTCCCTCGCGGAGGCCTTCGGCCAGAACACCCCGGAGGGGGCGGCCCCCGAGCAGTTGGCCCCCGAGCAGGAGGCCCCCGCCGCCGAGGAGGCGGAGGCTCCCGAGCCCGCCGCCCCGGCGCAGCGGCCGGCTGCGAGCGGGCCGTCGGCGGAACCCGCCGCCGAGGCCCCGGCCGAGCCGGTCCGCCCGCGCCGCCGCTCCCGGCGTGCGTCGGCCCCGGCCGCCCGGCCGGGCGAGGCCGAGGTGACCGCCGGGCAGGCGGCCGCCGCCGAGGGCGCGCGCCACGAGGCGAGGACCGCCGCGGAGTCCCCGCAGCGGAGCTCCCCCGACCGGGCGCCGACCGTCGTGGGCGTCGGCGTCAAGGCCGAGGACCTCACGAGCGGCCGGCCCACCGGCCAGGGCTGAGCCCCCGCTCGCCGACACCCCACGGAGGGCCCCGACCGCACGGTCGGGGCCCTCCGCCGTCCGGTCCCGGCGTCGCGGCGACTAGACTGGGGGACACCTGACACGGGGTGCCGCGCGAGCGGCTGAGAGCACACCCGTCGAACCTGATCTAGCCAGTACTAGCGAAGGGATGTCGCAGATGCGCGATGCCGTACCCCCGCCCGCCCGCCCCGCAGGAGCGGAGGGGACGGCGCCGCCGGACCCGGCGCTCGCCGAGGACGCCGCCGCGGCCCTCGAGGACCTGCGCACCGCGGCGCCGCTGGTGCAGTGCATCACCAACGCCGTGGTCACCAACTTCACCGCCAACGTCCTGCTCGCCGTGGGCGCCTCGCCCGCCATGACGGACATCCAGGGCGAGGGCGGCGTCTTCGCCGAGCTCGCCGACGGGCTGCTCGTCAACACCGGCACGCCCACCGCCGAGCAGCGCGGCGCCGCCTACGAGGCCGTCGGGGCCCGCCGCCGCGCCGGCCGGGCCTGGGTCCTGGACCCCGTGGCCGTGGGCGTGCTGCCCGTGCGCACCGCGCTGGCCCGCGACCTGCTCCAGCACCGGCCGGCGATCGTGCGCGGCAACGCCTCGGAGATCATCGGCCTCGCCGGCGGCGCCGGGGGGCGCGGCACGGACGCCACCCACGGCATCGACGCCGCCCGGGACGCCGCCGCCGCGCTCGCCGGGCAGGCCGGCGCCGCGGTGGCCGTCTCCGGACCCGTAGACCTCGTGCGCGCCCCGGACGGCGCCGTGGTGCGGGTCCCGCACGGCACGCCGCTGCTGACCCGCGTCACCGGCGGCGGCTGCGCCCTGGGCGCGCTCATGGCCGCGTTCACCGCCGTCCGGGCGGACGCGGCCGCGGCGGCGGTCGCCGCCACGACGGTCTACACCCTGGCGGCCGAGGACGCGGCCGCGGACTGCGGCGGCCCCGGCTCGTTCGCCGTGGCCCTGCTGGACCGGTTGCACACCATCACGCCGGAGCGGATCGCCGCCCGGGCCGGGCTCGTGCGCGAGGCGGGCGCCCGGTGAGCGCCCACCTCGATCCCGCCGCCCTGGTCCTGCACCTGGTGACCGACTCCGCGCTCAGCGCGCCCCGCAGCGTCCCCGACGTCGTGGCGGCCGCCGTGGCCGGCGGCGCCACCATGGTGCAGGTGCGGGAGAAGCACGCCCCGGTCCGGGACCTGGTGGCCCTGCTGATGGCCGTCGCCGAGCGCGTGGGCCGGGACGTGCCCGTGCTCGTGGACGACCGCGCCGACGCCTACCTGGCCGCCCGGGCGGCCGGGGCCCCCGTGGCGGGGGTGCACGTCGGCCAGTCCGACCTGCCGGTGGAGCTGGCCCGGCGGATCTGCGGGCCGGACGCCGTCCTGGGCCTCAGCGCCGCCACGGCGCAGGAGCTGGACGCGGCGGCCGCCCTGCCGCCGGGCACGGTCGACTACCTGGGGGTCGGCGCCGTGCACGCCACCCGCACCAAGCCCGACCACCCCGAGCCGCTGGGCGTCGAGGGCTTCGCCCGCGCCGCGGCCCGCACCGGCCTGCCGTGCCTGGCCATCGGCGGGGTGCGCGTCGAGGACGCCCCCGCCCTGCGCGCCGCCGGCGCCGCGGGACTGGCCGTGGTCTCCGGGATCTGCGCCGCGCCCGACCCCGCCGCGGCCGCCGCCGCATACGTCCGGGCCTTCGCCCGCAGCACCGCCGAGGAGGCAGTCCGATGAGCACCGCCGTACCCCGCGTCCTGGCCGTCGCCGGCACCGACCCCACCGGAGGGGCCGGCCAGCACGCGGACCTGAAGTCGATCGCCGCGATGGGCGGCTACGGGATGAGCGCCGTCACGGCCGTGGTCGTGCAGAACACCCTCGGCGTGCGTTCCATCCACGTCCCGCCGGTCGAGTTCCTCGCCGCGCAGCTCGACGCGGTCGCCGAGGACGTCGAGATCGACGCCGTCAAGATCGGCATGCTCGGCTCCGTGCCCGTGATCGAGACGGTGACCCGCTGGCTCGAGGCCCACCGGCCGCCGATCGTGGTCCTGGACCCCGTCATGATCGCGACCTCGGGCGGGCGCCTGCTGGAGCCCGAGGCCGAGGACGCCCTGCGCGCGATGCTCCGCCTCGCCGACCTCGTCACCCCGAACCTGCCGGAGCTGGCGGTGCTCGCCCGGGAGGACGTCGCGTCGTCGTGGGCGGAGGCGCTCGCCCAGGGCCACCGCGTGGCCCGCGAGCACGGGACGCTGGTGCTCGTCAAGGGCGGGCACCTCACCGGGGACCGCACCCCGGACGCGCTCGTGGGCCCGGCCGCGCCGGAGCCCCTCGTCGCGTTCGACGGCGCCCGCGTGGCCACCGAGAACTCGCACGGCACCGGCTGCTCGCTCTCCTCCGCCCTGGCGACCCTGCAGGCCCGGCACGGGGACTGGGCGCGGAGCCTGGGGATCGCCCGTGACTGGCTGCGCGGGGCGCTGGAGCGCTCCGGGGACCTGTCGGTCGGCCACGGCAGCGGTCCCGTGCACCACTTCCACCACGTCCAGGAGGCCCTCGAGACCTGGGGCACGGCACCGGCCCGGTTCAGCGACGAGCTGTGGGCGGCCTCCGCCGGCGTGCGCCGGGAGATCGAGGAGCTCGACTTCGTCCGCGGCCTGGGCGACGGCGGGCTGGAGCCGGAGTGCTTCCTCGCCTACCTCGACCAGGACCTGCAGTACCTCGACGGCTACAGCCGGGCCCTGGCCCTGCTGGCCGCCCGGGCACCGGACGAGCGCCAGCGGCTGTTCTTCGCGGCCGGCGCCGTGTCCTGCGCCGAGACGGAGACCCGGCTGCACCGCGCCCGTCTGCAGCATGCCGGGGCCGGGAGCGCCGGCGGCGCGCCCGGGGAGGTGACCCGGCGCTACACCTCGTTCCTGCTCGCGGCCACCGCCGCGGAGCCCTACCCGGTCGGCCTCGCCGCGGTGCTGCCGTGCTTCTGGGTCTACGCCGACGTCGGCCGGCACCTGGGGGAGCTCGCGGCGGCCGCGGGGACCGGCGACCACCCCTACGCGGACTGGCTCGCCACCTACGCCGACGAGGGCTTCCAGGAGGCCACGCGCACGGCCCGGGAGCTGCTCGACGAGGCCGCCGGGGACGCGTCCCCGGCCGTCCGGGAGCGGATGCGGGAGGTCTTCCTGGAGGCCTGCGTCCTCGAGCGGGACTTCTTCGACGCGCCGGTGGCGGAGCGCCGGTTGGCGGGTGCTGACCGGATCGAGTAGTCTTGATCTTCGGTGCCATGCCGGTGCGCGCGTGTAAAACTCGACACCCCACCTGGCGGCACATGCGGGTGCAGTTCCTGAATTGCGGCGAACCTGCGCTGACCTCGGCCTAGTCCCACGGGCCGGTCACCGTCAGCTCGTCTCAACGTCGTTGGTCCTGACAGGTATGCGCTCGACCCACACTGTTTACACATGACGTCGAGAGAAGTGAGTTCCCAAGTGGTGTACGCGATTGTCCGCGCTGGCGGCCGCCAGGAAAAGGTTTCCGTCGGAGACCTCGTTACCCTTGACCGCGTCGCCGGCGGCGCAGGCAGCACCATCGAGCTCCCTGCCCTGCTGCTGGTCGACGGGGACAAGATCACCTCGGATGCCCAGACCCTGGCGAGCGTCAAGGTCACGGCCGAGATCGTCGAGAACCTCCGCGGTCCCAAGATCTCCATCCAGAAGTTCAAGAACAAGACCGGCTACAAGAAGCGCCAGGGCTTCCGCGCCGAGCTGACCACCGTCAAGGTGACCGGCATCGACGCCTGACCGGCGCGAACCCTCCCCTGTAGACTCCGGACGCCAGTCCCAACACGAAGGTAGGAACATCCCATGGCACACAAGAAGGGCGCGAGCTCCACTCGCAACGGTCGGGACTCCAACGCGCAGTACCTCGGTGTGAAGCGCTTCGGCGGCCAGACCGTCAACGCCGGCGAGATCCTCGTCCGCCAGCGCGGCACGCACTTCCACCCCGGCCTGAACGTCGGCCGCGGTGGCGACGACACCCTCTTCGCCCTGGCCGCCGGCCAGGTCGAGTTCGGCACCCGCCGGGGCCGGAAGGTCGTCAACATCCAGGCTGCCGCCGAGTAGTCGACCGGGCCGGTCCGCCGGCCCCCGGTGCGGGTTCCGACCCGCACCGCCCATGTCTGATCTGTGGAGGGTGGGTGCGTCCAGCGCCCGCCCTCCACAGTTTTAACCCGGCCCGTGCGCGGGCACGCCCGTTCTTGACCAGAGGAGTTCCCGTGGCCAGTTTCGTCGACCGCGTCGTCCTGCACGTGTCCGGCGGTTCCGGGGGGCACGGCTGCGTGTCCATCCGCCGCGAGAAGTTCAAGCCCCTCGGCGGGCCGGACGGAGGCAACGGGGGAGACGGCGGCAACGTGATCCTGCGCGTGGACGGCCAGACCACCACGCTGCTGAACTACCACCACGTCCCGCACCGGTCCGCGCCCAACGGCGGCCCCGGCAAGGGCGACCTCCGGCACGGCCACAACGGGGAGGACCTCGTGCTCTCCGTGCCCGACGGCACCGTGGTCAAGGACGGCGACGGCAACGTCCTGGCCGACCTCGTGGGCCAGGGCGCCGAGTTCGTGGCCGCCCCCGGCGGGCAGGGCGGGCTCGGCAACGCCGCGCTGGCCTCGGTCAAGCGCAAGGCGCCCGGCTTCGCCCTCCTCGGCACCCCGGGCGCGTCCCGGGACGTGGTCCTGGAGCTGAAGTCCATCGCCGACATCGCGCTGGTCGGCTATCCCTCCGCGGGCAAGTCCAGCCTCGTCGCGGCCATCAGCGCCGCCCGGCCCAAGATCGCCGACTACCCGTTCACCACGCTCGTCCCGAACCTCGGCGTCGTCCAGGCCGGGGACGTGCGCTACACCGTGGCCGACGTGCCCGGGCTGATCCCCGGCGCCTCCGAGGGCAAGGGCCTGGGCCTGGAGTTCCTGCGCCACGTCGAGCGCTGCGCCGCCCTCGTGCACGTCCTGGACTGCGCGACCCTCGAGCCGGGCCGGGACCCGATCTCCGACCTCGAGACCATCGAGGCGGAGCTCGCCGGCTACGCCGTCGACGGCGACCTCGCCGGCGGGGACGCGCTGCCGCTCAACGAGCGGCCCCGGCTGGTGGCGCTCAACAAGATCGACGTCCTCGAGGCCCGCGAGCTGGCGGACTTCGTGCGCCCCGAGCTCGAGTCCCGCGGCTACCGCGTCTTCGAGATCTCCACCGCCTCCCACGAGGGCCTGCGCCCGCTGACCTTCGCCATGGGCGAGGTCGTGGAGCAGGCCCGGGCGGCGCGGCCGGCCCAGGCCGAGCCCCCGCGCGTGGTGCTGCGGCCCCGGGGAGTGCGCGGACCCGAGTTCACCATCACCCGCGAGGAGCGCAACCTCGAGCCGCTGTGGCACGTGCGCGGCGACAAGCCCGACCGCTGGATCCTGCAGACCGACTTCAACAACGAGGAAGCGGTGGGCTACCTCGCCGACCGGCTCGCGAAGCTCGGTGTCGAGAGCGAGCTGTTCAAGCAGGGCGCCCGCCCCGGCGACGCCGTGCTCATCGGTCCCGAGGACAACGGCGTGGTCTTCGACTGGGAGCCCACGATGGTCGGCGGCGCGGAGCTGCTGGCCGGACCGCGCGGCACGGACCTGCGCTTCGCCGACATCGACCGCCCCACCCGCGAGCAGAAGCGCCAGCAGTACCAGGAGCGCAAGGACGCCAAGGCCGCCGCCCGCGCCGAGCTCGAGGCCGAGCGGAGTGCCGGGGTGTGGACCGAGTCGGTCGACGCCCGTCGCGGCGACGGCGAGCCCACCCCCGGCACCGACGACTGACGACCACGGCCCGACCGGCGACCACGACCCGAAGAGGGACCGACCCGACGAAGCACCGACGGACACGACGAACGACCGACCTGCCCACCGACGCCCACCGGACGAGGAAGACGCACAGGATGAACGAGCAGACGAACGAGATCGACGTCGAGCGCCTGGAGGAGGTCGCGGAGAAGTCCGCGGTCCAGCTCAGCAGCGAGAACCGCGGGAAGAACCGGCGCAGCCCGATCGAGCGCCGCGAGGACATACCGCGCGCCCACCGCGTGGTGGTCAAGGTCGGCTCGTCGTCGCTGACGTCCATCGAGAGCTCGATCGACGAGCAGGCCGTGCGGACGATCGTGGACGCCCTGGGCCTGACCAAGGCGCGCGGCATCGAGATCGTGTTCGTCTCCTCGGGTGCGATCACGGCGGGCCTGGCGCCGCTGGGACTGTCCCGGCGGCCCAAGAACCTGGCCGGCAAGCAGGCCGCCGCCGCCGTGGGGCAGGGGCTGCTCATGGGCCGCTACATCGAGTCCTTCGCCCGCTACGGCGTCACCGTGGGCCAGGTGCTGGTCACCGCCGAGGACCTCATGCGGCGCAACCACTACCAGAACACGCACCGCCAGATCGAGCGGCTGCTCGACTTCGGCGTGCTGCCGATCGTCAACGAGAACGACGCCGTGGCCACGCAGGAGATCAAGTTCGGCGACAACGACCGGATCGCCGCCCTGATCGCCCACCTGATCAAGGCGGACGTGCTGCTGCTGCTCTCCGACGTCGACGCCCTCTACACCAAGGACCCCCGCCATGGCGGGGACCGGATCCCGGTGGTCAACGACCCCATCAAGGACCTCGAGGGCGTGCAGATCGGGTCGATCGGCCGCGCCGGCGTCGGCTCCGGCGGCATGGTCACCAAGGTCCAGGCCGCCCGGATCGCCGCGGCCTCCGGCATCCCCGCGCTCGTCACCTCGGCGCAGAACATCACCCGGGCGCTGGACGGCGACGACGTCGGCACCTGGTTCGCGACGTCCGGCGGGCGGCGCAACGTCCGGCTGCTGTGGCTGGCCCACCTCGCGGACATCAAAGGCTCCCTGACCCTGGACCCGGGCGCCGTCGACGCGATCCGCGACCGCAACTCCCTGCTGGCCGCCGGGGTCACCGGGGTGTCCGGGATCTTCGAAGCGGGGGAGCCCGTCTCGCTGCGGGACCAGGACGGCCAGGAGATCGCGCACGGGCTGACCAACTACTCGTCGGACGAGATCCCGCCGATGCTCGGCAAGTCGACCTCGGTGCTGGCGGAGGAGCTCGGGGACGACTACAGCCGGGAGCTCGTGCACGTGGACAACCTGGTGGTCCTGCGCGCCCGCGGCGCGCGGACTAAACTGAAGAAATGACTTCCGCCGCACACGATTCCGTGACCACCGACGAAGCCACCACGACCCGCAAGGCGGTCGTGTCCGACCACGGCATCATCGCCACCTTCGGGGAGGACCCCGTCGCCGGTGTCGCCGCGATGGCCGACGACGCCCGGGACTCCGCCCGCGTGCTCGGCCGCGCCACCCGGGCCTGGAAGGACCGGGCGCTGCTCGCCATCGCCCACCGGATCGAGCGCAAGCAGGACGTCGTGCTCGCCGCCAACGCCAAGGACCTCGAGCGGGGCCGGGCCGACGGGACCTCCGAGGCCCTGCTGGACCGGCTCAAGCTCGACGCGCAGCGGATCACCGGACTGGCCGAGAGCCTGCGGGAGCTGGCCGCGCTGCCCGACCCCGTGGGCGGGTTCGTCCGCGGCGGCACCCTGCCCAACGGCCTGCGGATGCGCCAGGTGCGCGTGCCGATGGGCGTGGTCGGGGCCATCTACGAGGCCCGCCCCAACGTGACCGTCGACATCGCCGGCATCGCCCTGAAGTCCGGCAACGCCGTGCTGCTGCGCGGCGGCTCCGCCGCGGAGGAGAGCAACCGGGCCCTCGTGGGAATCATCCGCGACTCCCTCGCCGACGTGAAGCTGCCCGTGGACTGCGTCCAGAGCGTCGACGAGTACGGCCGCGACGGTGCGAACGCCCTGATGGCCGCGCGCGGCAAGGTCGACGTCCTCATCCCGCGCGGCGGGCACGGGCTGATCCAGTCCGTCGTCCAGAACGCCAAGGTCCCCGTCATCGAGACCGGTGAGGGCAACGTCCACCTCTTCGTCGACCGCTCGGCGTCGAAGGACATGGCGGTCAAGCTCGTGGTCAACTCCAAGACCCACCGCACCAGCACCTGCAACACCACGGAGACCCTGCTGCTGCACAGCGGGTTCGAGCACGGCGGGGCCGTCCTGGCCGCTCTCGACAAAGCAGGGGTGACGCTGCACGTGGACGCGCGCGCCGAGGCCATGCTGCCGGCCGGCAGCCACCACGTGCGCGCCACCGACGAGGACTGGGGCACGGAGTACCTGTCCATGGACCTGGCCGTGAAGGTCGTCGACTCCCTGGACGAGGCCCTCCGGCACATCGACCGGTGGTCCACCCGGCACACGGAGGCGATCGTGACCAACGACCTCGCCGCCGCCGAGCGGTTCGTGGCGGAGATCGACGCCGCCGCGGTCATGGTCAACGCCTCCACCCGGTTCACCGACGGCGGGCAGCTCGGCCTCGGCGCCGAGATCGGGATCTCCACCCAGAAGATGCACGCCCGGGGGCCGATGGGCCTCGAGGAGCTGACCACGACCAAGTGGATCGTCCAGGGCGACGGGCACGTCCGCTCCTGAGCTCCGCACGCGGCGGGCCCGCCGCGGATTCAGTACGATGAGAACCGTCCGGGCCCGCCGGCCGAGGCGGCACGGGCCGCTCACCGATCACCGGCCGTCGTGCCGGCAGCAGAAGGGATCCCCATGTTCCAGCAGTCCGTCACCACCGTCCTCGCGGCAGTCGAGGGCGGGCACGCCGCCGCCGAGGCCGGGATCCCTCCCGTCGTCTGGGGGGTCTCCGTGTTCATCGCGCTGATCGGCTCGATGATCGTGGCGCTCTCCTTCGCCAACCGCGGGCTCAGCCCGGAGGTCGGCCAGCACCAGGACCCCGCGGACCTGCCGGCCGACGAGCAGGCGCTGCTCGCCGAGTACGACGCCAAGCGCCACGGCTGAGCCGGGAGCCCCTTCGTCGTGACGACCGCTGCACAGGATGCCACCGCCGCCTTCCGGGACCTGCCCGGGACGGGGACGGCCGTCCCGCCCCGCAGGCCGGGGAGGGCCCGGCTGGGCGTCATGGGCGGGACGTTCGACCCCGTCCACCACGGCCACCTCGTGGCCGCCTCCGAGGTGGCGGAGGAGTTCGACCTCGACGAGGTCGTGTTCGTGCCCACCGGCCGCCCGTGGCAGAAGGCCGCGAACGCCGTCAGCCCCGCCGAGCACCGCTACCTCATGACGGTGATCGCCACGGCGTCCAACCCGCGGTTCACCGTCAGCCGGGTCGACATCGACCGCAACGGCCCCACGTTCACCGTGGACACCCTCCGGGACCTGAAGCGGCAGCGCCCGGAGGCGGACCTGTTCTTCATCACGGGCGCCGACGTGATGGCGGAGATCCTGACGTGGAAGGGCGCCGAGGAGCTCTGGGAGCTCGCCCACTTCGTCGGGGTCACACGTCCGGGCCACGACCTCGCCGCGCCCGTGGGGTCCAGCGGGGTGCACCTGCTGGAGGTCCCGGCCATGGCGATCTCCTCCACGGACTGCCGCACCCGGGTCGCCCAGCACAAGCCGGTCTGGTACCTGGTGCCCGACGGCGTGGTGCAGTACATCCACAAGCACGGCCTCTACCTCGGTCCCGAGGAGAGCGCGGAGGCCGACCGCGTCGGCGGGCACCCGCGCTCGGTCCCGGCGAAGGTCGTCTGATGGCCGGCGACGACGGGACGAGGGACGCCGCCGGCGCGCCCGAGCCGCCGGGCCCCGCCGGGCCCGCCCCGATCATCGACCTCGGCGGGGATGCCGTGCCGGTGCGCCCGGTCAAGCCCCTCGGGCCGCGGCGCCTGGCCCGCCTGCAGCGGGAGCTCGCCGAACGCGCCCGTGAACTCGAACAGTCCGGCGGGGACCCGGCCGATCCGGACCTGCTCGAGAAGCAGCGCCGGTTCGCCGAGCTCGCCGCCGGGGCGGAGGCGGCCAACGCCGCGTCCGCCGGCCGGACCGGCGACCCCGAGCCCGTCACCCCGCAGTCCTCCGGACCGGCACCCGCGACCGCGGAACCCGCACCTGTGGAAACCGCACCCGCGGAACCGGCCGAGCAGATCACCGTCGTCTTCCCGGGCGCCGACGCCCCGGCCGGCGCCGACGGGCACGTCGGCCACGACCCGGTGCACGTCGACCCGTCCCTGTTCAGCAACCGGCTCGCGCCGGAGGAGCTGGCCGCGCTCACGCACATCGAGATCCTCGCCCCCGCCGAGCACCACGGCTCGCACGCGGCGGCGCCCGAGGATCCCGGCGACCCGGGCGGACCGCCGGCGGACCCGCCGGAGCCCGGTGACCCGATCGAACCGCCGGAACCCGGTGACACGCACGGGCCTCCGGCGGACCCGCCGGAACCCGCCGCGGCGTGGCCCGCGGCCGAGGAGGAGCCGGAACCCCCGGCTGCTCCCGTGCCCGCCACCGCGGCCGGAGGCCTCGAGCTGCTCGAACCGCGCGAGTACCGGCGCCGGGCAGGGGGCCCCTGGCTGGTCCTGCTGCTGGCCCTGATCGCGGCGCTGACCGTGGTCCTGGTGCTCCTCGTGCTCTGAGCGCGACTGCTTCTTCCTGTTCATCATCCGTTCGTTCGACCCCGCCCCTGCGAGGGGCGGAACCTCCGGTCCGCCGGGAAAGGATCCTCCTTGACTGTCAACGATTTCTCCCTGTCCATCCTCCAGGTCGCGGCCGCCGCGGCCGACGCCAAGCAGGCCCACGACATCGTGGCCCTCGACGTCAGCGAGGCGCTGGGCATCACCGACGCGTTCCTCGTCGCCTCCGCCTCCAACGAGCGACTCGTCAACGCCGTGGTCGACGAGATCGAGGAGAAGCTCGCCGAGCGGCTCGAGCTGCGCCCGATCCGCCGCGAGGGCCGCTCCGAGGGCCGGTGGGTGCTCCTGGACTACGGCGACGTGGTGATCCACATCCAGCACGACGAGGACCGGGCCTTCTACGCCCTCGAGCGGCTGTGGCGGGACAGCCCGGTGGTGGCCCTGGGGCTCTCCGAGGACGCCGCCGGCACCTCCTCGGAGGAGTCCGCGCAGGCCTCGCCGACCCCCGCCGCCGACGATTTGCCTTGATCCGGATCAGCTGTCTACTATGAATGCGTTGCCCAGCGGGGCGCAGGATCAACCGAAAAAGGATGACCGAAAAGGGAACTCTGAGGTTGTGATAGCGTACCGGAGGTAACGACCTGGGGCTGTGGCGCAGCTGGTAGCGCATTTGCATGGCATGCAAAGGGTCAGGGGTTCGAGTCCCCTCAGCTCCACCAGGACGAAAGAGCCCGTTCCGCATCGCGCGGGGCGGGCTCTTTTGCCGTTCCCCCATGCTGGGCGTTCCCCGCGATCTGCCCGGCATCCCTTCCGCTCGTTGACGCGTCCTGTTAGCGTCGGCACCACCGGCGGCCGGCCCCGTGACCCTCGTCACACCGTGTCGGACTCCGTCGGAGACGCGAACATCTCAGCGGACATCCTCAACGGAAGAGGTCATGATGGCAGGGAACAGAGCGGTCGCCTACAAGGGCCCGGGCAAGGTCGAGGTCATCGACACCGAGTACCCCGAGTTCGAGCTCAAGGACGCACCCGGGATCAACACCGCCAACATCGGCCGGAAGGTCCCGCACGGGGTCATCCTGCGGACGGTGAGCACGAACATCTGCGGCTCCGACCAGCACATGGTCCGCGGCCGCACCACGGCGCCCACGGACCTGGTCCTGGGCCACGAGATCACGGGCGAGGTCGTGGAGTGCGGCCCGGATGTGGAGGTCATCAAGGTCGGGGACATCGTCTCCGTGCCGTTCAACATCTCCTGCGGCCGCTGCCGCAACTGCAAGGAGCGCAAGACCGGGATCTGTCTCAACGTCAACCCGGACCGTCCCGGCTCGGCCTACGGCTACGTGGACATGGGCGGCTGGGTCGGCGGTCAGGCCGAGTACGTCCTGGTGCCCTACGCGGACTGGAACCTGCTGAAGTTCCCGGACCGGGACCAGGCGCTGGAGAAGATCATGGACCTGACCATGCTCTCCGACATCCTGCCCACCGGCTACCACGGCGTGGTCACGGCCGGGGTGGGCGTCGGCTCCACCGTCTACATCGCCGGCGCCGGACCGGTGGGGCTCGCGGCGGCGGCCGCGGCGCACCTGCTCGGGGCGGCCGTGGTGATCGTGGGCGACATGAACGAGGAGCGTCTGGCCCAGGCCCGCAGCTTCGGCTGCGAGACCGTGGACGTCTCCCAGGGGCCGCCCGCGGAGCAGATCGAGCAGATCCTGGGGGTGCCCGAGGTCGACTGCGGCGTGGACGCCGTGGGCTTCGAGGCCCGCGGGCACGGCAAGGACGCCTCCCACGAGGCCCCGGCCACCGTGCTGAACTCGCTCATGGACATCACCGCCGCCGGTGGGTCACTGGGCATCCCGGGCCTCTACGTCACCGGCGACCCGGGGGCGGTCGACGAGGCCGCGCAGAAGGGGTCCCTGTCGATCAGCCTCGGCACCGGGTGGGCGAAGTCCCTGTCCTTCACGACCGGCCAGTGCCCGGTGATGAAGTACAACCGGCAGCTGATGATGGCGATCCTGCACGACAAGATCCAGATCGCCAAGGCCGTCAACGCCAAGGCCATCCCGCTGGAGGACGCCCCGAGGGGCTACGCCGAGTTCGACGCCGGCGCGGCCACGAAGTACGTGCTCAACCCCAACGGCTACATCAAGAACTAGCCCGCACGCCGACGACCGCCCGCGGGGCGGGGCAGGCCGGGGAACCGGCCCGGCCCGCCCCGCGGGCGCCGCCGTTTCCTGGGCGCCCGCTGTGGAACACTGGACGCATGGCGAGAAAATCGAACAGCTCGGACCTCCTGCAGACCGTCGACCAGGTCACCGAGGAAGCCATCAACGTCGGCTACCGCCTCGAGCAGCGGTTCCACCGGTTCCGGCAGCGCCGCGCCGAGGGCCGGGGCGACATCCCCGTCATGGTGGCCTTCGAAGGCTACGGCTCCCAGCACCACGTCCGCGTGCTGGGCCGGGCGCTGCTGAAGACCCGCGGGCTGATCGAGTCGACGGACGAGAGCGCCGAGTCCATCCGCGGCTGGCGCTCGTTCACCTCCGTCCCCATCGCCTTCGCCCACGTCAACGTCTGGATCGACGACTACGAGTTCCACCTCGTGGCGGACAAGGGCGGGGTGGTCGACGTCGACCTGCAGGTGTCCCTGCCCCCCGGCGAGCACACCGTGTGGATGCAGACGGAGGGCTCGGACGTCGTCGAGGCCCGGGTCTTCGTCGTCACCGACGAGCAGCGGATCGGGGTGGTCTCCGACGTCGACGACACGGTCATGGTCACCGCCCTGCCCCGGCCCATGCTGGCGGCCTGGAACTCCTTCGTGCTCAACGAGCACGCCCGCACCCCCACCCCGGGCATGGCCGTCATGATGGACCGGCTGCTGCACCGTCACCACGAGGCGCCGTTCGTCTACCTCTCCACGGGGGCCTGGAACGTGGCGCCCACGCTGCGCCGCTTCCTCACCCGCAACGCCTACCCGGCCGGGGCCCTGCTGCTCACGGACTGGGGGCCCACCACGGACCGCTGGTTCCGGGCGGGCTCGGCGCACAAGGTGCACAACCTCGAGCGCCTGGCCCGGAACTTCCCGCACGTGCGCTGGATCCTCATCGGCGACGACGGCCAGCACGACCCCGAGATCTACAGCGGCTTCGTGCACCGCTATCCCGAGCACGTGGCCGCGATCGTGATCCGCACCCTGTCCCCGGCCGAGGCCGTGCTGGCCGGCAACCCGCTGGTCAACGAGGAGCGGCGGGTCAGCATCCCCGAGGGCACGCTGTGGATCGAGGGCAACGACGGCGCCTCGATCTCCCGCCAGCTCGCCGAGCACGGCCTGCTCTGAGCGGCGGCACGGCCCGCCGCCGGGCTGGCACGTCCGAGCGGGGCCCTACGCTGGGCCCATGACGAGCACCCACAGCACCCTCGCCGCCCCCGCCCCCCAGGACCTCCCGGTCACCGAGGACTTCTCGGCCGTCGACGCCGCCGTCGCACGGGCCCGGAGGGCCTTCGTCCCGGACCTCGACCTCGAGGCCCGCCTGGACCGGCTGCACCGGCTCGAGGACCTCCTGCGCGAGAACCGCGCGGCGCTCGAGGACGCCCTGGCGGCCGACCTCGGCAAGCCCCCCGCCGAGGCGTGGCTGACCGAGATCGGCTTCACCCTCGAGGAGATCACCGGGATCCGCAAGGAGCTCGGCCGCTGGGCCGCCCCGGTCCGGGTCCCGGTCCCGCTGAGCCTGGCCCCGGCCCGCTCCCGGATCGAGCACCAGCCGCTCGGCACCGTGCTCGTGATGGCACCGTGGAACTACCCCGTCCAGCTCGTGCTGAGCCCGCTGGCCGGGGCGCTCGCCGCCGGCAACACCGTCGTCGTCAAGCCATCCGAGGTCTCCGCGAGCGTCTCGGCGGTGCTGGCCGAGCTGCTCGAGCGGTACCTGGGGGACTGCGTCAGCGTGGTGGAGGGCGGCGTGCCCGAGACCACGCGCCTGCTCGAGCACCGCTTCGACCACGTCTTCTACACCGGCAACGGGGCGGTCGCCCGGATCGTCATGGCCGCCGCCGCCGAGCACCTGACCCCCGTGACCCTCGAGCTGGGCGGGAAGTCCCCGACCTGGGTGGACGGCTCCACCGACCTGCGGGCCGCCGCGCGGCGGATCGTGTGGGGGAAGTTCCTCAACGCGGGCCAGACCTGCGTGGCCCCGGACCACGTGCTCGGCACCCCCGGGACGCTCGCCGCCCTCGAGCCCGAGCTCGTGCGGGCGGTGACAGAGCTCTACGGGGAGGACCCGCGCCGCAGCGACTCGTACGGGCGGATCGTCACCGAGCGCCACCTCGAGCGGCTCACCGGCCTCCTGTCGCAGGTCCCGGCCGAGGACGTCGTCTGCGGCGGCCGCGCCGGGCCGGGGGAGCGCTACCTGGCGCCCACGGTCGTGCGCTCGGCGCCGGACGGCCCGCTCATGGCCGAGGAGATCTTCGGGCCGATCCTGCCGCTCGTGCCGGTGCGCTCGGCCGAGCACGCGGTGGAGCTGATCCGCTCCCGGGACAAGCCCCTGGCGCTCTACGTGTTCTCCGAGGAGAAGGCGGTCAAGGAGCTGTTCCGCCGGCGCACCTCCTCCGGCGGGCTGGCCTTCAACGCTCCGCTGCTGCAGCTGTCCAGCCCCGGGCTGCCGTTCGGCGGGGTGGGGGAGAGCGGTACCGGCGCCTACCACGGGAAGTTCTCGTTCACCACGTTCTCCCACGCGCGGGCGGTCCTGGACAAGCCGCTCGCCCCCGACACCCTGCGGCTGGTCTACCCGCCCTACCGGGGCCTGCGGGCCCGGCTCGCCGCCGCGGCGCTCGGGCGGCGCCGGTCCCGCCGCCGACACGCCGTGACCGAAATTTAATTCCGTCCACCGGCCGCGGGTCCCCGGCAGCGCACAGCCTGTGCACAACGGGACCCCGTCGGCGGAATTCCGCGACCCCCTGCGCAGGCCCCTGTGGATGGCCGGGGCCCGCCCTGGGGATAGCGAGAGAGGAGCTGTGGACAACCTCCACCACTGCATCTAGGGGTCGCTTCCCCTCCCGGCCACTAGATGTAGTATTGAAATCAGCCAGCCGGAGAGACCCCTTCACCCCCGCAGACTCTGCGGAGACCCCGGATCTCCCCCGAAGACCACCCGAACGACCAAGGGGAACAGCGATGTCCGTGACCGTGTACAGCAAGCCGTCCTGCGTCCAGTGCAATGCCACCTACCGGGCCCTGACCAAGAAGGGCATCGAGTACGACGTCGTCGACGTCACCGAGGACGAGGCCGCCCTGGCCCACGTCCTGGCCCTGGGCTACCAGCAGGTCCCGGTCGTCGAGACCTCCACCGAGCACTGGTCCGGCTACCGTCCGGACAAGATCTCCTCCCTGGCCGTCCTGCTCTCGGCCTGAGGACCGGCACGCCGCCCGCTTCCCCGCGGCGACCCGGACCCGGACCCCGGAGCAGGACCACCGGCCACCGACCCACCCCGGAGCGCGGAAGCACCATGAGCACGAAACACCCCGGCACCGTTCTGCAGGGCCACGGAGACGCCTCCGCGGCGTCGGAGCCCCGCGTCCCCCTGGTCGTCTACTTCTCCTCGGTCTCCAACAACACGCACCGCTTCGTCGAGAAGCTCGACGCCCGCACGGTGCGCCTTCCTCTTCTGACCGGGGAGGAGCCCCCCGAGATGACCGAGCCCTTCGTGCTGGTCGCCCCGACCTACGGGCGGCCCAACGGCAGCGGGGCCGTTCCGCCCCAGGTCGTGAAGTTCCTCAACCGGGAGGCCAACCGGCGGCTGCTGCGCGGTGTCATCGGCGCCGGCAACACCAACTTCGGGTCGACGTTCTGCCTGGCCGCGGACAGGATCGCGGCCAAGTGCGACGTCCCCGTCCTCTACAAGTTCGAACTCATGGGCACCCCCGAGGATGTCCGCAAGGTAAACCAAGGATTGGAACAGTTTTGGCGACAATTTCCGCAGCTCCGGGCGTGAGCGTCGAGCCCGGCCACGAGGACAAGCGCGTTCCGGAGAAGTACCGGGGACTGAGCTACCACGAGCTCAACGCCCTGCTGAACCTCTACGACGCGGACGGCAACATCCAGTTCGACGCCGACCGGCAGGCCGCGCGGCAGTACTTCCTGCAGCACGTGAACAACAACACCGTCTTCTTCCACGACCTCGAGGAGAAGCTCGACTACCTGGTCTCGCACCAGTACTACGAGCCCGAGGTCCTGGCGAAGTACAGCATGGACTTCATCAAGGAGCTCTCCAAGCGCGCCTACGCCCAGAAGTTCCGCTTCGAGACGTTCCTGGGCGCGTTCAAGTTCTACACGTCCTACACGCTGAAGACCTTCGACGGCCAGCGCTACCTCGAGCGCTTCGAGGACCGCGTGGTGATGGTCTCCCTGTACCTCGCCGACGGCGACGAGACCCTCGCCACCCAGCTCGTGGACGAGATCATCTCCGGGCGCTTCCAGCCGGCCACCCCCACGTTCCTCAACGCGGGCAAGCAGCAGCGCGGCGAGCTCGTCTCCTGCTTCCTGCTCCGCATCGAGGACAACATGGAGTCCATCGGGCGGTCGATCAACTCCGCGCTGCAGCTGTCCAAGCGCGGCGGCGGCGTGGCGTTCGCGCTGACCAACATCCGTGAGGCCGGGGCCCCGATCAAGAAGATCGAGAACCAGTCCTCCGGCATCATCCCGATCATGAAGCTGCTGGAGGACTCGTTCTCCTACGCCAACCAGCTCGGGGCGCGCCAGGGCGCGGGCGCGGTGTACCTGCACGCCCACCACCCGGACATCTACAGCTTCCTCGACACCAAGCGGGAGAACGCGGACGAGAAGATCCGGATCAAGACCCTCTCCCTGGGCGTGGTCATCCCGGACATCACGTTCGAGCTGGCCAAGAAGAACCAGGACATGTACCTGTTCTCCCCGTACGACGTCGAGCGCGTCTACGGGATGCCCTTCTCGGACGTCAACGTGAGCGAGAAGTACCACGAGATGGTCGCCGACGGGCGGATCCAGAAGAAGAAGATCAACGCCCGCGAGTTCTTCCAGACCCTCGCCGAGGTGCAGTTCGAGTCCGGCTACCCGTACGTCATGTTCGAGGACACCGTGAACCGGGCCAACCCGATCGACGGCAAGATCATCATGTCCAACCTGTGCTCCGAGATCCTCCAGGTATCCCAGCCGTCCACGTACCACGAGGACCTGGACTACGACGAGGTCGGCAAGGACATCTCCTGCAACCTCGGCTCCCTCAACATCGCGCTGACTATGCAGTCCCCGGACTTCGGCCAGTCGGTGGAGACCGCGATCCGGGGCCTCACCGCGGTGTCGGACATGTCCAACATCAACTCGGTGCCCTCGATCGAGCGCGGCAACCAGATGTCCCACGCCGTGGGCCTGGGGCAGATGAACCTGCACGGCTACCTCGCCAAGGAGCACATCCACTACGGCTCCGAGGAAGGCCTGGACTTCACGAACATCTACTTCTACACGGTCACCTACCACGCGGTCCGCGCGTCGAACGAGATCGCGAAGCAGCGCCGGGCCACGTTCGCCGGCTTCGAGCGGTCCCAGTACGCGTCGGGGGAGTACTTCAGCAAGTACACCGACCGCGAGTGGGCCCCGGCCACCGGCCGGGTCCGGCAGCTGTTCGCCGAGGCGGGCGTGCACATCCCCACCCAGGCGGACTGGGAGCAGCTGAAGGCCTCGGTCATGGAGCACGGGATGTACAACCAGAACCTGCAGGCCGTTCCGCCGACCGGTTCCATCTCCTACATCAACAACTCGACCTCCTCGATCCACCCGATCGCCTCGAAGATCGAGATCCGCAAGGAGGGCAAGCTCGGCCGCGTGTACTACCCGGCGCCCTTCATGGACAACGAGAACCTGGAGTACTTCCAGGACGCGTACGAGATCGGCTACGAGAAGATCATCGACACCTATGCCGCGGCCACGCAGCACGTGGACCAGGGCCTGTCCCTGACCCTGTTCTTCAAGGACACGGCCAGCACCCGCGACATCAACAAGGCGCAGATCTACGCGTGGCGCAAGGGCATCAAGACGATGTACTACTCCCGGATCCGCCAGCTGGCGCTCGAGGGCACCGAGGTCGAGGGCTGCGTCTCCTGCATGCTCTGACCGCCGGCCCCGGCGGCCACCCCACACTCCCCGCGCGCGTCCGCAGGACGCGCGCGGGGGTCCACCCCTTTCGAGGAAGACTTCGAGGAAGACACAGACCATGACTCTCGAGAAGAGCGAGAACGTCGAGCAGACGGCGCTGGACATGCTCCGCGCCGAGGCCATCAACTGGAACCGCGTCGGCGACGACAAGGACTCCGAGGTCTGGGACCGCCTGACCGCCAACTTCTGGCTGCCGGAGAAGATCCCGCTGTCCAACGACGTCCCGTCCTGGAAGACGCTGACCGCGGACGAGCAGCAGCTCACCATGCGGGTCTTCACCGGGCTGACGCTGCTGGACACCATCCAGGCCACGGTCGGCGCCGTGTCCCTGATCCGGGACGCCACGACCCTGCACGAGGAGGCCGTGTACACCAACATCGCCTTCATGGAGTCGGTGCACGCGAAGTCCTACTCCTCGATCTTCTCGACGCTGTCCTCGATGAAGGAGATCGACGAGGTCTTCCGCTGGGCGAAGGAGAACCCCTACCTGCAGAAGAAGGCCGAGATCGTCATCAAGTACTACCAGGGCGACGACCCGCTGAAGAAGAAGGTGGCCTCGACCCTGCTCGAGTCCTTCCTCTTCTACTCCGGGTTCTACCTCCCGATGTACTGGTCCTCCCGGGCGAAGCTGACGAACACCGCCGACCTCGTGCGCCTCATCATCCGCGACGAGGCCGTGCACGGCTACTACATCGGCTACAAGTTCCAGCGGGCCCTGGCCCAGGAGCCCCAGGAGCGCCAGGACGAGCTGAAGCTCTACACCTACGAGCTGCTCGAGGAGCTCTACGAGAACGAGGTGCTCTACACGGAGTCGCTCTACGACGCCGTGGGCTGGACCGAGGACGTCAAGAAGTTCCTGCACTACAACGCCAACAAGGCCCTCAACAACCTGGGCTTCGAGGCGCTGTTCCCCAAGGAGATGACGGCCGTGTCCCCGGCGATCCTCTCCGCGCTGTCCCCGAACGCCGACGAGAACCACGACTTCTTCTCCGGCTCGGGCTCCTCCTACGTCATCGGCAAGGCCGTGAACACGGAGGACGAGGACTGGGAGTTCTGATCCCGTGTGAGATGCCGGGCTAGGGCATGTCTCTTTAATGGTGTGAGCATCTCTGTCACGCTGGTCGCATGTCTCGTACCTCGGTGCTGACCGATGAGCAGTGGGAACGGATCCAGCCTCTCCTGCCTTCCTCCGAAGGGCGGCGCGGTCGGCCTTTCCGCGACGACCGCCCGGTAGTGGAGGGCATTCTCTACCGCTACCGGTGCGGGATCGCCTGGCGGGATGTGCCCGAGCAGTTCGGGCCCTGGCAGACGGTGTGGAAGCGCCACCGCCGCTACAGCGAGGACGGGACCTGGGACAAGGTCCTGGGCGCGCTGCTGACCGACGCGCAGAAGGTAGAACTGATCGACTGGGCGGTATCGGTGGATTCGACGATCAACCGCGCCCACCAGCACGCCACCAACTTCGGCCGCCACACAGGGGGATGCGTCGAACTACACGAATCTGCTCACCGAGCCGGCTGACCACGCGGTGGGCCGCTCTCGCGGGGGGCTCTCGACCAAGATCCACGCCCTGGTCGACGGGGCCGGGCGGCCCCTGGTGGTGCTCGTGGGCCCGGGCCAGGGCGGAGACTCCTCGATGTTCGGCCACCTGATGGCCCGCCTGCGGGTGCAGGGCCGGCGGCCCGGTCGACCTCGGACCAGGCCCGACCGGCTGCGGGCGGACAAGGCTTACTCCTCAAGGGCGATCCGGGCCCATCTGCGCGCCCGCAAGATCACCGCGGTGATCCCCGAACCGGCCGACCAGCAAGGTCACCGCGCCCGCCGCGGTTCCCGGGGTGGGCGGCCGCCGGCCTTCGACGCCCATGACTACAAGGGCCGCAACGTCATCGAGCGTTCCTTCAACCTGTTCAAGCAGTGGCGAGGCCTCGCCACCCGTTACGACAAACTCGCGCTGACCTACCGAGGCGGGGCCGTGCTGCGGGCCATCACCATCTGGCTCAAAGCCCTATTAGGAGACATGCCCTAGTTGGCCAAACCACTGGTAGTTGGCCAAACCGGCCGACCGAGTTGGCCAACTGGTCGTCTAGTTGGCCAACCCATGCCTGAAAAGGCAGACCGTACGGTGAGAGCTGGTCCCTGAGCGCGGGCCGCCCCGGCGTTCAACTAGGGACAGAGATCAGCATCAAGCTTGGCCGCAAGGCCAACAAAAACGGGGTGGCCCTGTTAGTGCAGGGCCACCCCGAGCCGGGCCAAAGACCCGATGCCTGGTACGGCGTCGACCAGTCTACGCGAGTCGTCAGCGCCCCCACCACGGGGCGTGCTTGGGCCCGGCGCAACCTCTCAGGAGGTGGCGATGGCACGAAGTGTCAATCGCAGCGCCCGTACCGGGCGATTTGTCAGCAATGCGGCCGCGGCCAGGTGGCCCGGGAAGACGACCAATGAGGCCGTTGGCCCGGGTACCAGCAACAAGCGGACGGTGACTCGCTCGGCGACGACCGGGCGCTTTGTGCCGAAGGCGCGCGGCGACAGTGATCCTGGCGGAACGATTCGCCAGCGCGTCTGACAATGGAGGGCCCGGCTGCACAAGCAGCCGGGCCCTTTCCTACTTATCTGTACCAGTAGTCACTAGCTTGGATTGACAGTTGAATCCGCTGTGCACATATCAGTTGCTCACTGTCGGAGAACTAATTATTCGAGCTACGCGGTTTCTCCGAGGGCGTCCCCGGACGCCTGGGGATTCGCGCCTCCGAAACGATCGACGACGGCAAAAATACGGTTGACGGTGTCCTCGGCGAATAGATCCTCGGGACCGTGGGGTGCGATCTCCGTGTACGGAGCCTCGTAGAGCGCGGCGGCGTCCATGTGGCCGCCGCGGGTGAGCTGGGCGATGAGCATGTTCAGCAGTTTCAGTTGGCGCGTGTTCAATGTGCTTTCGGAGATGAACTCAGCGAACGCCTCCTGGACAGCTTGCGGGTCCAGGCCGACCAGGGAGCGGATGAATCCAGCGAGGTCGCCCGCGGTGGCGCGTTCCATGTTCTCGCGGGATCCCGCACCACTTTCCAGGAGCATCTCCTCGAGTGCTTCAAGGTCGAGCGTCGTCAGCGCCCGTCCGTGGCGCAGCCTTTGCATGGCGATGTGGTCGAGGTGTCCCTGCAGATGGAGCGCCACACGCTGTCGGTAGTAGGACACGTCGAATACCGGCTGTTTCACGCCCTCCAGATCGATTCCGGTGAGTTCACCGCGGACGTCCGCAAAATTGGTGTAGACGAGGTTGCGCTTTCGTTTCTCGATCAGGGGCACGAGGTCCCGCAGCTTGCGTCTGACCGTTTCCAGCCAGAGCGGGTCCACGGCGGTCCACGTCCCGTCATCGGTTCCCATCTCCACGACGGCGTCGATCACGTGCAACTGCGCCGCGATCCTCGGGATATTCCCCTGGTCCTGGAGCGCCGCAGCGATTTTCACCAGCTGCGCCCCGAGCCGCGCCAGTCCGGCTGTGTCGCCGGTCAACGCCGCCAGCTCCGCCTGCAGAACCAAGAGATCGAAACGCCTGGACTCTTCCTCGCCTTCGCCGGGCACCACGGCGGCCAAGGGGGCGAGCTCCTGGTCGGCGATGGCTGCGTCGGTGTCGGTCAGCTTCTCCCATGTCGAGTCCTGGGCGAAGCGCTCCACGGCCGCCACATGGGGCCTGACCAGAAAATTGTGGCGGGGCAGCCCGCGCATGGTCGAGCCCAAGTGCGACACGAGATCGGTGCGGAAGCCATTGTCGTATCCGGGCTCCGCGGCCACACGTAGCAGCTGGACCCGGGTGGCGAAGGTCCGTGCGGCCAGTGAGCGTCCCAGCACGGCGTCAGGTGCGGAGAGCCCGGCGTTGAAGAACTCGGCGTTGCCGCACACATCGAGGATGAGGAAGTCGGTTTTGGACTGGCCGGGGCCGTAGAGGTCTGGCTGAAGTCGGGTGCCGCGGCCAACCATCTGCCAGAACTTCGCCTTGGACCGTACGGGTTTGAAGAACAGCAGGTTCACCACGTCGGGCACGTCGACGCCCGTGTCGAGCATGTCGACGCTGACGGCGACCTGTGGGTCTTTGGCGGGATCGGAGAAGTCGTCGATGAGCCGTTGCGCGTAGTTCACGCTGTGGGTGATGACCCGGGCGAGGTTCCCGGCCTGGGCAGGATAGTTGGCGTCGAAGCGGTCGACGATGAACCTGGCGTGGTCCTGGTTGCGGGCGAACACGATCGTCTTGCCGAGCTTGTCGCCGCCGGCGACCTTGTGCCCGCGTTCCATCAGCACTTCGAGCACCTTGTCCACGGTGTCGGCGTTGAACAGCCATTTGTTCAGGTTGGGGGCGGCGACCTCGTCGGGCACCAGCCCGTCCTCGTCCCATTCCTTTTCGTCCCACTCCGCCTGCTCTTCGGGGGAGAGGTCGTCGTAGCGGATGCCTTGGCGCATGAACCCGACCGGCACGTCGATCACCCGGGGCGGCACGAGCCAGCCCTCGGTGACGGCCTCGTCGAGTTCGTACGCGCTGGTGGGATTGTTGTTCTCGATCCCGAACAGGGCGTAGGTGTTGCGATCGACCTCGCTGTGCGGGGTGGCGGTCAGCCCGATCACCAGCGCGTCGAAGTAGGCGAAGATCTGGCGGTACTTCTGGTAGACGGAGCGGTGGGCTTCGTCCACGACCACCAGGTCGTAGTAGCCGACCCCTCGCCACTCCGGGCCGGTCGCCTTCCCTTCGGTCGAGGCGTTGATCAAGTTCATCATCGTCGGATACGTGGAGAGATGGAACCGGCTCCCCGACCCCTCGTCGGTGCCCAGAATCGCCGGTGAAGAGCCGGGAATGAGGTTTTTGAAGGCGCGGGAGGCCTGCGTGACCAAGGCGTTCCGGTCGGCGAGGAACAGCACCCGTTTGACCCACCGGTTCTCGCTCAGCAGCTGGGTCAGTGCCACCACTGTGCGGGTCTTTCCCGTGCCAGTGGCCATGACCAGTAGTGCTCGGCGGCGCTTGTCGGTGTCGAAGGCCTCCGCCACGGCGCGGATGGCTGCCTGCTGGTAGGGGCGGTCGGCGATGCCGGCAGGAATGGGCGCTTCGGCCAATGGATGACGTTGGGTTCTGCGGTCGACCATGAGCTGGAGTTCGTCCCGGGTGTGGAAGCCCAGGACCTCCCGCTCTGGGTAGACGGTGTCCTCCCAGAGCCAGTGCCGGTATCCGTTGGAGTAGTAGATCACCGGGCGCTGCCCGTAGGCGCGCTCGAGGCAGTCGGCGTAGTACTTGGCTTGTTGCTGGCCGACGTGGGGATCTTTGGAGGATCGCTTGGCCTCCAGCACGGCCAGAGGCTTCCCGTCCGCGCCCCACAGCACATAGTCCACAGCGCCGTGACCGTCCAGGGTTCCGGCTGCCGTCGGCATGGTGTGGACCGGGAACTCGCGCACGTTCGGCGCCACGACGTCCCAGCCGGCCTCGGCCAGGTAGAGGTCGATGTACTCGCGGGTCCCGGCCTCGTTGTAGTCGTGCTCGTCCGGGATCTTCTCGTTGGCCTTCTTTGCGGCCTCGACTTCGACCTGCAGCGCTTTGATACGGGCCTCGTAGCCAGCCTCTTTGAGGGCGGCCTCTTTCAGCGCGGCGTCCTTCGCGTCGAGCCTGCTGGCGAGAGCCTCCGCCTCTGCCCTCGTCAGTTGCACGACCCCGGAGGCCGGCTTCGGCGCGAGCAGCGCCGCGTCGAAGGTAATGCCCAAGAGAGGACGGGTGGCAGGGTCCGTGGCGTAATGCGAGGCCAACCAGACGGTCACGTGGAACAGTTCGGAGACGATGTGGCCGGAGATCTGCGTGCTGACCGGCTGGTTCCCATGGATGCCTTTGTTGGCGACCTTGCGGATGGCGTGCATTTTGTCTCGGACCATGGTCGGGACCAAGGCTTGGAACTGGTGCTCGGTCAGCCGATTGTTCAGGTCATCTTTCAGTGGCACGCGCAGGGTCGGGTCGGCCGTGTAGAGCCAATCGACCAGGGTTTCCAGTGCACGCCGGGCATACAGCAGTGAACTTCGCGGGTCCCGCAACGCGTAGGTTTCGGCGGCCCGAGCGTCGCCGAACACGCCGGGCCACTGGACGGACAGAAACCCATAATTGGACACGGGTCCACCACCGTTTGCGCCTCGTTCCATTCCCTGCCCTTCAGCCCCGTCGAACAATGCAACCTCATGCTAACCAACGATTGCTGACACCGGATTCCCCGGGCGTAAGCGCACGTCAGCGCGAATTAACAATTGGCCGGAGCGGGCACTGCTCTATTCGAAGAAGTCTTCGTCGATGTCCACCACGTCGTAGTTCTGCTTCACCTGGACTCCGACGCGGTACTTGATCATGAGCGAGACCAGGCGCCTGCCATCGATGAGGATCACCCTGGTCTAAATGTTCTTCGTACAATCGCGGGCGTTCTGGGTGACGGTGCTGGTGGTGATGAAAACCCCGCGACCAGCCCCGTATCCGTGCAGCGCTCCGATGAACGCTTGGATGGTCTCGCGGCCGATGCTGCTGCCCTCGGCGTATCGCTTGGCCTGTACGTAGACCTGTTCGGGGCCTAAAGCGTCCTGGTCGACCACCCCGTCAACACCGCCATCGCTGGAGCCGCCGATGCGCCGACCGGGCTGCTCGGCACCGCCATATCCCATAGCTAGCAACAACTGGATGACGCTTCCTCGAAGAGATCTGGATGGATGTTGCGTAGCCGCATCAGGAAGGCGTCACCGATCTCGGTCGTTATGCGGTTGATGCCGCCCTCGATCTATTCGATCGGGTCCTCCGCCATGGCCTTGGTTTCCTCCGTTACTACGCCGGGGCGCGTCTTCTCAGCATCAAACCAGTACGGAGCAAAAACCCGGTTGGCTTCAGAGCAACTCCTGATGCCTTCCGGGTTATCGGCGAACCATGCCCGGCCGGTCTCGGTGATGCGGTAGTTGGCCCGGGACGGACGTTCGATGATTCCGGCCTTGTTGAGATTGTTGATCGCCCAGCCGAGCCGCTGTTTCGAGCGAAACTCTCCGGAGTGGAGCGCTTCGGCCCGCGCGTCGTCCGACAGGCCGGCCGCGTCGATCGCACGTCCCACGATGCGCCGGTGCAGCGTGCTCCCGTCGGCCAGCACCGCCAAGACGTGGCACACAAAAAGGGGTCAGATCGGCACCTCAGACTCCAGGAGTTTGGCGGTTGTCGCCGCCATTACGTTTAACCCTTAAATGCGCGGTCTTGCAACGACAGGAACAAGTTTTCAAGTTGGCCCAGTTGGGCGCGATGCGTGGCCTTCAGGCTCTGGATTGCGGAAACTCGCCCTGCAAACTCCTGCTGCAGGCCCATCGGGGGTAGCGGGAAGCTGATCGACCTAAGAAGAGTTTGGTTCACCTTGAATGTACCGTTCGTAGTTCGGGATCCTTGCGCAATTTGCCCCCGGACATCCGGGCTATCCCAGACTGCCTGCAAAAACGCTGGGTCCACGATGTCTGTATTTATATCTCCCGAGATAATCGTGTCCGGAAAACCAACTTCGTCCGAGATTTCTCGGACAATTTTACCCTTACCGACGAGCTCTTTATTGCCATTCCCCCGACAGATAAGAATCTGACCCGGTCGAACGATCTGTGTGGTTCGGAAATCGTGGTCAAAAAGTCCAACTTTCTTTTGGGTCAGATCAAGTTCCGATCCCGTAATAGCGCTCAAAGTTAGAACTTCGCCCCTTACGGTACCCGACGTGGACGGCGAAAGACCGTTCCTAAGGCCATTCCGGAGCACATCAGAAAGGGTGGATTGTAAAGCGGCGTTAGAGTCGTCAAACATCGCATGAAAAACGGACTGGCTGAGAGCGTCAAGGTGATTGATGGCCTCGCGGCACTTGGCACGGAGGGCATCGACCTTGCCGAGGATGTCGGCGATACGGCGTTGCTCATCCAGTGAAGGAAGTGAAACGCTTGTGGCTTCCAGATCAGATTTGCGGATAGACGGAACAGTCGTGGAAGAGGCTATATCATAAAGCTTAATAGTCTGCATGAGTCGGAATAGATATTGTGGATTCACGCCATTTTTGGGTACGGCCGCCATCGCATTGTTGTCGATTATCATAGGGCATCCGGCCATGACTCGATGTTCCTGGCGGATGGCCTCGCCAATTTTTGCAAATAAGGTACTACCTGGCGGAACGGGTCTGGATTTAAGTCGCGCAAGATCCATCTCATCAACGTAGTGATCTGCAGTATCTAAAACGATTAAACCCGAGCGTCCAGCCCTAGATATATCTCCAACTTTAGCGAATGGATAGTCACCGCCAGTTCGCCCCTGAAATTCTCTTGGAAATCCAAACCCTGCGCGGAGGTCAGCAATCATCCCAAGTTGTACACAATTCACGCCAGCAGCCCCTTCAGCTCCGCGAGACCCTTGGCGATGTCTTCGTCGATCTGTTCGATGTCGGAAATAATGTCCGTTGGGGTGCGGTGTTTGATAATTTCGTACTTGATTTCTTTGTACCGGTTGACGGACAGGTCGTACCCGTTCACCGCGATCTCCGCCTTCGGGACCATGAAGGATCGCTCGGTGCGCGCACGATCGAGTTCCGCCGTCATACGTTCCTCGCCGAGTTCCCCGCGGAGGGCGCGCCAGCGCTCGAGAACGTCGGGTAGGTCGGAGGTGGCGAGCGGGGCACGCTTGTCATCCAGGCTGAATCCGTCGGAAGCCACCTCATAGAACCAGACGTTTTCCGTGCCGCCGGAGTTTGTGCGGGTGAAGAAGAGTACCGCGGTGGACACGCCCGCGTAGGGCTTAAACACACCGGAGGGCAACTTGACCACGGCTTCCAGTAGCTGGTTCTCCACGAGCTCTTCGCGCAACTGCTTGTGCGCGTTGGAGGAGCCGAAGAGCACGCCGTCGGGCACGATGACTGCGGCGCGGCCGCCGGGCTTAAGCAGGCGGAGAAAGAGGGCCAGGAACAGGAGCTCGGTTTTCTTGGTCTTGACGACCTTGAGCAGTTCCTTGGAAGTGTTCTCGTAGTCCAGACTGCCGGCAAACGGCGGATTGGCCAGGACGACGTCGTACTTCTCCTCGTCGGCTGAGTGCAGGTCGGCGAGGGAGTCGCGGTTCTCGATGACCGGGTTTTCGATGCCGTGCAGCAGCAGGTTCATGGCGCCGATGCGCAGCATGGTGGAGTCGAAGTCGAAGCCGTGGAACTGCCTGTTGTTGAAGAACGCGCTTTGGGTCGGGTCGATCATCAGGTCCCGGTTGTGTTCACGGAGGTGCTCGCCGGCCGCCATGAGGAAGCCACAGGTCCCAGAGGCCGGGTCGCAGATCGCCTCCATCGGTTTCGGGTCGCGCATCTCCACGAGGAGCTTGATGATGTGGCGCGGGGTGCGGAACTGGCCGTTGGTCCCGGCAGTGGCGATCTTGGAGAGCATGTACTCGTAGAGGTCGCCCTTGGTGTCGCGGTCCTCCATGGGAATGTGATCGATCAGGTCCACTGCTTTCTGCAACACGTGGTCCTTGGTGATGGTAAAGCGAGCATCCTTCATGTGGTGGCTGTAGGAAGAGTCGCTGCCGTCGGACTGGCGGGTGAGCTCCTCTCGCAGGAAGGGGAAGATGCTTTGGCTGAAGACCGTGAACATCTCGGTCTTGCCGAAGTTCTTGAACTTCGACCAGCGCAGGTCCTGGTATGAGCGGCCGAACTGGTCCGTGCCCTCGGGGAAGATCGGGCGCTCAACGGGTTTGCCCGTGCGGGCGGCCTTGCGCTCGGCGGCAATCTGCGCGTCGTCCAGGCGCTTGAGAAAGAGCAAGTACGTGATTTGCTCGATCACCTCCAGAGGGTTGGAGATGCCGCCGGACCAGAAGGCGTTCCAGACGCTGTCGACTTGGGACTTGAGCTCACCGGTAATCACGGCCTCCAGCCTATCCGCTGGGATGGACGGTTCTGCCCCAGCTGTGGCAGCTGAGCCCGATGATGATGGATGGGACAGCATGATGGCGGGTCTCCTCCCACACCACCCTCGAAGCTGGAAAGACCTGCCCCAGTCCGGTCCCTCCTGCGTGCTTCGTGGACAGGTTGGGCTCAGTCGGATGGTGCTTTGTTACGAGCCGACCGTGGGAGCCCACCGCGGGTTGCCGAGAAGGTGCAAGTCGCGATGAACTTATTTAATGAGTTTATGTCCTTGATGAGGAAAGTGTGTGATTTTTCTGAATCGCCGAGGTGTAGGGGTAGATTGCCTTGGGCTACGGATTGAGTGCGTAGGTCGGGGCGGGGATAAACTCGTTAATCGAGTTTATCCCCGACTGATATAGGGGCGGCTGGTACGGAGGAATGTGACTTGCCCTGGTCTGGCGCGTCGCTTGATACTTGACTGCCGTGCCCGTCGTATCGGCAAATGGTTACGTATAAGGTCCATGCCGGATTTAGGGCGTCTGTGGGAGAAGCAGACGACGCGCTTCTGAGTCGGGCCAAGTGCAACTTGCCTGGACAAAGCGGGGATCATCATGGTTCGACTGCGCAACGACCCTTTTGCCGATGTGAAGTCCTTTGACCGTGTGCTGATGCTGTGGTTGGACGAGGGCGGTGGCACCCACGAGCGGTCGTTGCACCGCCGTGTCACTGATGTAGCCCCGGAGTACCACGGGTCATGTCGGCTGTCGCCGAACTATCAGCATCGTCGTCACTACCTGGGGCAATACGTGTGTGTCGCCACGGGCCAGCAGGTGTGGTTCGAGTCGCTGCTAGAGCAGTCGTGTCTCATGCAGCTAGAGCACGGCGGGGGGATCAAGGCGATAGCAACCCAGCCGTTCTGTCTGGTGTTCCCGCAAGGTCCCCGCCACTATCCGGACTTTTGCTATCTGCGGTCAGACGGAACACGGGTTGTTGTAGACGTACGCGAGAAAGAACGAATCCGTGAAAAAGACCGGGACAAATTCGAACGCACACGGGACATCTGCCAATTCCAGGGCTGGGACTACGAAATTATGCACGGGCTCAGCGGCTGGCAGGCGGAGAACTTGGACTACCTGGGCGCATTCTATAGACCCCACCTCCAGCTAGGAGAAGCGCAATCTCTCCGGCTCATGGACTTCTTGCGGGCGCCCAAGACTTTCGCTGAAGCGGCTTGCTTCTTAGATCCAGAAACACCTGTGCGATTCAAGCCGCACCTGTACCACTCGATCTGGACGCGGGAAATTCTGATCCTCTCCGAAGGCCCCATCTTCGAGGAAATGCTGATCGCTGCGTCGGAGGTGGCGTCGTGAATTTCTTCCGAGTCGGACTCCTCGTCGAGATCGAAGAAGAGGAGTGGCGAATCACGACGATCAGTAGTAAGGGGATCTACGGACTTCGGAACGACCTGACCGGGGCAGCTATCAGCATGGGCTTCGGTGAACTGACGCTGGCTACGGGCCGAACACCGCAACTCGATGACTCCATCAGGTCGCTCGGAAGCCTGAGCGCCGCCAAGAACCCCTCCGCCGCCCGAGCTTGCCTGTTGGCGGACCATATGCGGGAGCTGGTCGACGGAACGCCTCCGGACGGCGGAGAACCGCGTCCGCAGTACGACCTGAGTCTCACCAAAGCCCAGCGATATCAGACAAAGCTGGAAGAGCTGAAGTCCCTCGGTATCCCCATGGGGGATCGCACCTTGAGGCGCCACGTTTCCGGTTACCTCAAAGGAGGCGCGGCCGAGCTCCTAGATGTAAGAGGGCATGACGTTATTGGCACGGGCCGGGATGCGTGAGGCCGGGGGCTGATCGCCACAGGCGGTATGGGGCCGATGGTAGTTGAAGTGGTTGACCCAGATTCCGATCGCGTCTCGGCGGTCCTGCTCGGTGGGGTAGGGACGGGCGTAGAGCACTTCGTCGGCCAACAGGCGGTTGTACCGCTCGACCTTCCCGTTGTGGCGGGGCGTGTACGGCTTGATCCGCTGGTGCCGCCCCGCCAGCGAGGTGACGGTGCGAGTGAAGTCCTTCGCCCTGTAGTTGGCGCCGTTGTCTGTGACCACCCGGTGGATCCTCTCGATCCCATGGGCGGCAAAGAACGCTCTGGCCCGGCAGAAGAACCCGATCGTGGTGGTGGCCTTCTCGTCGGCGAGGGCTTCGGTGTAGGCCAGCCTCGAGAAGCCGTCCACGGCCGAGTGCAGGTAGGTGTAGCCCACCTTCGCCCCGGGCCCGCGCTTGGCCGCCTTCGCAGCCGCGCTGCCGCGGCCGTGGGCGCGCCAGCCGCCGCCGTCGGGGATCTTGCCGACCTTCTTCACATCCAGGTGGACCATGTGCCCGGGCCATGCCGCACGGATCCGCCGCGGTGGGCGTCTCAGGTCGTCCCCGTCCGGGGTGAGGTCGCGCAGGCGGGAGATCCCCAGCCGGACAAGCCACCGACCCACGGTGCGCAGATGCAGCTCGTGCTCCAGACCCAGCAGGTGGCGGTGGATGCGCCTGGCCGACCACTTCCGTTCCCGGCGCAAGGCCTCGATCAACTCGACGACCGCCGACGGGGTGCGCTGAGGGCTGCGCCGCGGCCTCGAGGAACGATCGGCCAACCCCGCCTCGCCCTCGTCGAGATAGCGGGCCACCCAGGTCGCCACCGTCGGGCGGCTGACCCGGAACTCGGCGGCTACGTGGGCCTTGGGGATCCCATCGTCGAGGTGGCGGCGGACCATGCGCAGCCGGCCGGTGGGAGTCAGGGGTGCGTTAATGTGGGTCATGAACGGGCTCTCTTGTGCAGGTGGACGGTGTAGGAACTTCCATCCTGTGGCGAGGAGCCCGTTCCTCATCTCACCGGCGCACCCGTAGCAAGAACCTCATGCCCCACAACACCTAGACAAACGATCCACCCGCCTGCACCTCCCCCTGGACGGCGTGGCCGACGAGGTCATCACGCTCTGCGAAACAGTCCTCGACGACCGGGTCATGAAGTCCAGTACTACGTGGAACAACCTCGGGATCACTGTCCAGGTCGAGTTCGAGAACCGCTGGCCTGACAAGGCGGCGTTGCTGCCGGCCAAGGACCGGATCATCTCGGTGCTCCAGGAGCTGGCCGGTGACCGTGACCCCACCGGCTCGGCCAAGAATCGCCAGAGCGCGCACAACTCGCCCCCTCGCGTCTTCGACTCCCGGCCGGCCCTGTTGCCCGGCGGAGAGGTCCAGATCGACGGTTCTCCATTCGACGTTATTGTCCGGATGCCTGACGGAGAACGCGGCAGGGTCGTGCTGACCATCATGATCGACAAGGCCACCAAATCGATCCTCGCCACAAGCATCCAAAGGCGAAATAAGGGTCTGGATGTTGGCACGATGCTGGCGGACTCGCTCACGCTCCCCGCTCTGCGTCCCACCGGCGAGGGCATCATCGACGGCTGGACGTTGCGACGGATGGTGTTGCCGTGGGCCTTTCTTTTCGATGAGGAAGAGCAACAGAAATGGGATACGGCTCGACCTGCCGTGATGATCCAACGCCTCGTCACGGACAACGGTCGCGACTATCGCGGCAAGGTAGTCGAAGCGGCCTGTCACAACTTCGCCATCACGCTGATTCCGGCCGCATCACGCACACCCACCGACAAAGCCATCATCGAAAGTGTCTTCTCCACGATCAAGACCCGGTTCGTGATGCACCTACCTGGCCAGACCGGCGGCACGGTCGAAGCCCGCGGCTACAAGCCAGAGACAGAGAACCTACTGACCGTCGAACAACTGATCTGGTTGTTCGACCGTTGGATCACACAGGTGTGGCAGAACACCCCAACGGAGGGCTTACGCAACCCGTCGACACCCGCGGCGCCCCTACTGAGCCCCAACGCCATGTACGCCGCCATGTTCCCGTTTGTCGGCTACGTCCCGATGCCGTTGAGCGAGCGTGACTACATCACGTTGCTGCCCGTTGACTACCGCACGATCCAGAAAGACGGGGTGCAGTTCCACAACCGGATGTACGACTCGCCAGCGCTGGACAAGTACCGCCTCCGCCATGCTCGCTCCGGCGGGCAGACCAACTGGGAAGTGCATTTCAAGCCCACGGACCCCACTCGCATCTGGGTTCACCTCCCAGACGAGGACGTCTACGTCACCTGCCGTCTCAAGGAGCGCAGGCTTCGATCCCCGCACGCCCAGCGCGAGTGGGAACTCGCCGGGGAACTGTCCAAGGTCTACCGGCCGGTGGCGCCTGACCAAGGCATCCGCGACACCATCACCCTCATCGAAAAGGCCCAGAAGCAATGGCGCCGCGAAGAGGCCCAGCGTAAGCAGGATGAAGAAGCTGAGCACCTAAACGAGATTCAGGGACGCGGAGCAACCGCTGGGCGCTCCAAGCTCGTGCCTGCCGACGACATGGATACCGCAGGCAGCAGGAACAACGGCTCGGACGCGGACACATCGTGGGGCGACGTCGAGTGGGAGGCCGATGATGCCATCGGCTTCGAGGAGGACTGATGAGCCGCTACAGGCGCCGTGATCGCAGCGGACGAGACCGCCACCATTACTCCGGCTACCTCGCTTGGCTTCGAGACCACCACGAGGCCTTCAAGCCCCTTCCCCTGGACCAAGTGACGGCCATGGGCAGCCAGGAGCGCTTGAACTACGACGAGCAACGCCACGCATACCTGAGCCGCGGCATCACCGTCAGGAGCCGCACCGTCAGAAACCTCGATGACACCGTTGATCAGCTCATGGACCAAAATCACGCCCGTCGCGG
Organism: Kocuria sabuli; assembly: GCF_040981185.1. Classification (NCBI taxonomy): domain Bacteria; kingdom Bacillati; phylum Actinomycetota; class Actinomycetes; order Micrococcales; family Micrococcaceae; genus Kocuria; species Kocuria sabuli. The sequence continues at coordinate 57,355 of NZ_JAVHZE010000001.1, read as the reverse complement.
CGGAGGGTGCGGTGCCTTCCTTTCAGCGCCATCCGGCTACGGGAAAACCACGGCCATACATACCGTGCTGGGCAGCGTCTTGGGCGTGATCCTCCAAGAGGAGCCGACGTGCATGCAGAGCGGGCAAATACCCGTCGCCTACATCGCTATCCCAGCCAGCGGTACCCAAAAAAGCATCTACCAGGCCATAGCCGACTACCTCGGCATCCCCTACACCGCTGGGACCTACGAACCAGAACTGGCGACTATGGTGCGCAACGGCATCAACAGATCCCAGATCGATCTGCTTGCCATCGATGAGGTCCAGAACTTGGACAACGCGGACCGGGCCGAATCGGCTGCCGATGCCTTACGGCGCCTCGGCGATGAAGTAGACGCGACACTGATCCTCGCCGGCATCGACCTCGAACACTCCACGATCACACTGGGATCTCGTGGAGCTCAGATCGCGAATCGCTATACGCGTGCCGCGGTCTTCGACTACTCGGACGAAGAAGTCACTGACTATCAAAGCGCCTGGATGTCGTTGGTGGGGGGAATGATCGAAGCCCTGCCGCTCTACGCCACCGGCTCGAAGGACGTCCAAGTTCTGGCTCCGTACCTGAGGAAGATGACAGGCGGCAGCGTCGGCATGCTGAACTCCGCTCTCACCCAAGTTGCCCGAACTCTGATCAAGAACGGGAACTTGCCGGCCGAAAGAATCACCGTCGAGCATCTACGTGGAGTCTCGCGCACCCTGCAGGCCGAGAGACATGAGCTGTCCCAACGCGACGTGGTTAACGACACAACGAGCGACAAAGGCCGCGGTCACCGCCAGAAGACCACGGGAGGAAAGGATGACTAATCCACGTCTGCCACTGGCTCCTCGGTTGGTGCCGCCTGCTGTCACTGGCGAAACCGTCGTCAGCTATGCCGCACGGATCGAGGAACTGCTGGAGGCTCCCGCGGGGTTGCTGACCAATAAAGCTCGCTGCGAGCTTCGCGCACGCGGTCAAAAGTCTTTCACCGTCGAAATTCTCCTCGCGCACCTGGCTGACCTTCTTGAAGAGCTGTGCCGACTGCCGGAGGGCACTTTCCAGTGCGCCGCCTGGGACATGGCTATGGCTTGGCACTCCTGCCCGGGGTGCGGGCCCCTCGGCGAGATCATTCCCTCAGCTGGCCGGTATGTCTGCCAAACCCACCTATTTTGGACTGGACCCGTCCGACCACTAGAACACATTCGGTGGATTCCTCGACGAGCCGGCAAAGCTCACGGAACGCTGGTCGACGCCTCAGTGGCCGCCGCCGCCTGCACCATCGAGGATGCGACAACAGTGCATCCCCGTCTGATGGAGGTCTGCATCAATCGCGGGATATCGGCCGCTTCTCGCGGTCAGAGCGACACGTGTGGGCCAGAGGAACTAGTGATCGCCGCATGCATCGCGCACACAGTTCTGTCACCGGTTGTGCTGAACTCCGTAGCCAGGGCCACAAAGTCCGATATCGCTTATCAGGTTGTACATGCATCAATCCAGAGGGCTATGCGCAACTACTCAAGGGACTGGGAAAAAATCCTGTTCGAAGCTGTGGTGGACCAGGCGTGGCTCCTGTTGCGCGCAACGGCGATCGCGGCACGCATTTCGAATGGAAGAACACCGCCCGTAGATGACTTCATACCCTTCGTAGATGTGCCGGCTCATCTGAATAATGGAGCATGGGGCGGTGAACCAGGGGAGTGGCTGGCCCTGTTGCGGACGCAGGACCGTGGAGATGATGAATGGTGGACCGACAGATTCGCCTTGGACAGCCCAGGACATCGGACACTGTTGTGCCCAGACGGACACCCAGTCCGGCACGTCCCCGCCCATGCCCGCCGCTACGCAGGCAAGGACTTCCACTGCGTTATCTGCGTCGGTTCTCGTCCCGTACCCGGACTGACCACCCTGGCGGACACAGACCCACACATCGCCGCCGAATGGCATCCAACTAGGAATGGTAGCGCCACACCCGACCAGTGCTCCCGCGGATGTAACGACAAAGTCTGGTGGTTGTGTCCCCTTGGGCACCCATACGACGCCTACATCACCAATCGCACTCTTCAAAAAACCGGGTGCCCTCGCTGTTCCGGCAACAGAGTGTGGCCTGGAGAAAACGACCTGGCCACTACCCACCCTCACTTGGCAGCTCTCTGGGATCCCGAGGCGGACAATCCGCCCGCCTCGACGGTCTCCGCCGGAAACAGCTACACATACATTGTCCTTCTCTGTCCCCAAGGGCATCACTTCACTCGGCTCCCCAGCAACATGGTCACTGCCAAAAACTTGTGCCCCAAGTGCTTTGGGCCGACGCCGACTCCAGGAGTGAACGACCTGGCAACGACCCACCCTGAAGTAGCGGCCTGGTGGCACCCCGACCGCAATGGAAAACTGATGCCGACTGATGTGAAAGCCAATTTGTCCCGGAAAGTTTGGTGGCAATGCCCAAACGGCCACCCATTTAATATTTCCGTTGCCTCCCGAGTCCGTCAACCAATACCTACATGCCCGGTCGAAAATGGCCGACACCTGCTCATTGGCACGAACGATATTGCCACAAAATACCCGAATCTCGCGAGGGACTGGGACCGAGAAAAAAACGGCATTGGACCTGAAGACACGGTCCCTGGTAGCAAGAAATGGTTGTGGACTTGCTCAGCCGGTCATACTCAACAGAAAACTACGCAGGACCGGCAACGAGCGGGAGGTTGCACCCTCTGCGCCCCAGAAGACCGGGTGGCTCAACTGAACTGGCCGTCCACACCTGCTCACCGGAAAAATAGATAGGCATACGCGGGGATTCGTCAATTATTGCTGGCTCGCAGACGGAACTCGAAAAACTACCGGAGGACCATTGGATGGCTATGTCGAAGAACCCACTGCGGTGGATTAACGGCCCCGTGACAGACCTGGTTGCGGGCTTCCTTCCACGGAATTACCTAGGTCATGGCAATGCGGAGCGCGGCCCCAAGAGGGCGACCATGCGTTGGAGTGATGTACTTCCGGCGATGTCCGCACACATAAGCACGAATTACGACTATTGATTCTCATTGCCTGTACCTGTAGACGGCTACCACAAACGCCCTTCGACCCATTGGAGCACCCACCGATGACTACATCCGGCAAGACGCACTCGCTCCTCGCCAACAAGGGGTTGCTTGTGCCACTCGGGCTGGTCGTGCTCCTGATCATGTTGTACGTGGCCGGCGTACCCTGGGTGATCGTCGCCCTGGACGGGTTCTGGGAAGGGGTGGACCGCTTGGCTGAACACCCGCGGATTTGGTCCTTCCTCACCGCCCTGTCTTGGGCCGTCGCCGCCTTCTTCGTCTACCGCTTCTACCGGCTGTACCTCTGGGATAAGCGCGTGTCGTCCGCGATGGAGGCGGTCGTGGCCCCGTCGTCGGCCAGACAGGAACTGGGCTGGCGTTCGCTGAGCCATCTCGCCACGGCCGATGGACTGCCGAAGAATGAGCGGGCCTGGCTGTCGGCCGTGCTCGACGATTTCCAGGAGCGGGGAGCACATCCGCCCTCGACGTCCCCGGTCTGTGAACGTTGCGGGAGGGGATGACTGAATGAACGCTCGGATGGAGGCTCCCGTCATTGAGTTGCCGTGGTGGTTGGACTACGTCAATGCACTGGCGTGGGCTGGGACATGCCTCGCCCTGTTAGTCGCCGCCTATTTCTTCTGGCGCACTCACATGTTGAGGAGGCGCAGCGAGATGCGCTCAGAGCAGTGGGAGTCACTGGCCAGAGCGATCGACCAGGCCCTCGATGCCCGGGAATGCCACCAGTTGAATATCAGGATGCTCATCCTCGTGCATCTGACGAGGCTGCACGAGTTCCGGTTCGGTGACGACCAGCTGCTCGCCGACGTCAATGCCGTGCTCGCCCGGCGCATCGTTGCAGGGAAACTGTGCTCCGCCGATGCATCGGGCCCTGAGGTCGTCGCTGGTCCTATGGCTTTCGAGGGGGAGGGAGGCGCGCGACCGGTCCCCGGAGTACAGGAGAAACGGCGGGGACAGGAGGGCCACGGTGCGCTCGGGGTGATTCACGTTGACGCGCTTCAACGGGAGGTGCGGTACAGATCCCAGGAGGAGCGCGTGCTGCTGGAGCTGTCCAACGAACTACAGCACATCCTCAGCCGCCCCCAGCACTGATTCTCGGATCGCCTCGGTGTGCCACTGCAAAAGATGGTCCTCCTGGCTGGTTAGGCTGAAACCTGACGCCTCGCACGCATAGGAGGAACCGGGCATGGGCGGCACTTCGTCGACGTATCGCTTTCCGCGTGGTGATACCCCGCACCAGTGGAAACTGGGTGCCTGGGCCGAGGCGACGGTGCCGAAACTCGAGGACGTCGCCTCTCGCTACGGCGACTACATCACCTACGGGGAGCTCGCGGAGTACTTATTCGAGCGCACCAACGTTCGCACTGATCAGCGGCTGGACTACTGGATCAGGCACGTCCTAGGCATGGTCTTGGACTACTGCGCCACCATGGGACTGCCAGCCTTGCCGGCGTTGGTGGTGCAGAAGAAAACCGGGATGGTCGGCCCCGGCTTCAGCGCCTGGCTCCCCAAGATCGGCCTTACCGCCACACAAGAGCCCAAAGTCCTGGAATGGGTCGCAGCCCAGGAACGGCTCAAGTGCTACCAGCACTTCGGCGCCAACGTCCCGCCGGAGGCGCGACCGACACCCACACGGGAGTACGCCGCATTGCTGAACCGAGATGAGCGCACCGCGTCGAAGCGGACACCGAAACCCGAGGCGACGTGTCCGGGGTGCGGGACGGTGCTGCCCATGTCCGGGCAGTGCGACACCTGCTCCTGACCGCTACCGCTTCACCGTGGCACGCGTCCCACTGACGCGGTTTGGCGCCCTACGCCCCGTTCTTGCCGGGAGGGGGGAATACCGTAGCGCCCGCAGGGGCCACCGGTCACACTGGTTCCATGGACGCCGAGGCCGCCAAGCAGGAGCGGGTGCAGATGGTGCTGGCACGCGCCCGTGAGGTATGGCCGAATGAGGCGGTGGAGGAGTGGGTGCACGGGTCCAACGACGTCCTGGAGGGTGCCCGGCCTGTCGACCTGGTCCGGCGCGGCCGCACCGACGAAGTGCTGGCAGCGTTAGAGGTGGAACGTGCCTGAGACCGAAGTTGCTGGCTCCGAGGGAATGAGCCCCCAGTACGCAAGGTCCCTGCAAGCGGAGCGCTACTGGTGGCGTCGAATCGAGTCCGAGCACACCTTCGCCGACGCCACGGAAACGGAGGTCGAACTCATCCGCGCGGGCCGTCTCCTCGGCCATCACTACGGTGGCACCTACCGTCGCCCCGCTTTTCAATTCGATGCGGACACCGGTGAGGTCCTGCAAGTGATCACCGCACTGCTGGAAGTTGCACGGAGCTACCAGGTGCCGGTACACGACGTCATTATGTGGTTGTGCACCCGTTCGACCCTTTTCGCGGAGCAGGACGAACCCATGAATCACCTGCGTGATTCGCAGGTCTTGCTGGCCGCGGCACGGGACGAGTTCGGAGCCGTGTGGTGAGCGCCGAAAACCCTTCTAATAATGACCGGGAGCAGCAACAGGACGCGGGTGAAGCCCGCGTGCAGCTGCTCATCACCAAGACCCTCGAGCGATACGAGCGCCGGCGACGACGACAGGCCGAGGAGTAGATTTCACCTCACCGTCAAGATCGACGTATCGAGTTCAACGCTGCCGGCCGCTCGGCTTCGGTGAGGATGCCGGCGATAGGGGAGACCTTTCGCATCTCGATCCCGTTCACCTCGAGCGAGACGAGCGCAGCGCAGATTCCCTCGACGTCCCCCGGCTCGACCAGGCGCCGCCACCGGACGAGGTTCTGCACGTGCGGGCGCCCCTGTACCCCGGTCTCCAGCCAGTTTTGGTTCGCCAGGATCCACTGCGTCTACAAAGCCTGGGCAATTTCGTCCAATCGCTCGGCCAGCCCCCGGTGCAGTGCTAGGGACGGCCTCACGGAGATGCCTTTCACGCTCATGTTCCACTCGCCCGCCCCGGAACCGTGCCCTAACTATCGCGAATTCCGAGCGTACCCACTGATGCGTGCCCCAGACCAGACCTAACCTGAAGACGCCCGTCACCATGAGCGCGACCATGGGCCTGGTAGCGGGGAAAGTGGCAAATATGTCACTGAGGAGGTTCACCACGTGCAGAGTCCAAGCGGACGCCGTCTAACAGACAAGCGTGATCAAACGAATGGGCAATGACGACACATGTCGTCGGTGGTGCCGAACTTATGCCTGGGCGCAGGGACGACCGTGCAAGATAGGCGTGTGCACTTGTGAAGATAGCTGGTGGCAGGGGCGCTAATCAGGCTGGCAGCAGTCACGGATAAGCAGGTCATCGTTGACCGAGGAGAGGCCTATGGCTTACATCGATTTGCCTCCCGTCATCGTCGCTGTACGCGGGCATTACTGCAACAGGCTCGGCAAGGCAGCCGCCGTAAGAGCGCGGTCGTTGCGCGCTACGACCGGGGGTACAAACCGATGACAAGCCGTCCGCCGACCAGCAGCGCGCGCCGGGCGTCGAGCCAGCAGATTGCTGCCGCCGCCGGGAACCTCCGCAACCTTGAGTCACAGCTCCGGCGACTGAGGGCTCCGGACCCGAGCCTGGCCGAGGTAACTACAAGAATTGGCAAAGAGCTGGGATTCAGCAATCAGCATGTGGGCCGACTGCTGCAGCGTGCAGGCATCACTTCGCCGTTGCGGCGCACGCTCACGGCCGAGGCCATCGACCGGTTCATCGCCGAAGCGCGCGAGGCCCGAGCCACCTATCCGGACCCTCGCACCCGGGCGAAGGGGGCGAAGTCCGCGGCCGTGAAGGTCACGGCCCCAAAGAATGCCGTTTTGAAGTCGTCGGTGACTGCCTGGCGGGCGTCGTCGGAGCAATTATCGGCCGCTGGTCGCACGCTGACCAGCTACCAGCGATGGTCCCGAGATCGCTCCCAGCAGCCGCCAACAATGGCGGAGCTGACTCGCGAACTGGCGCTGGACTTGAGCTTTCACGAGTCCCACGTCAGGCGGTTGCTCCGCGAAGCGCACATCGCCGACCCCCTCAGCGCGACGATGGGCCATTCCAACATCGGACGATTCCTGCGCGCCACCGAGGTCTCAACCGTCACCTATCCCGGGCCTTACCCCCAACGCTCGGCAGTGGAGATGGCGGCCGCCCCGAGCGGCACGAAGCGCGAGCAAAAGATGGCCCGGGTGCGGGCCGCATTCCGAGCCCACCGGGCGGTGCTGGACGACCCTGGACTTACCGACTCGCCCCTGGAGGAACTCGTCGCTGCCGTGTCGAATGCCTCCGGAATCCCGGCTGACCGGATCGCAGAGGCCATGCAGATTGCCGGTGTTGTGGAGCCGCAACGGCTGACCGTCACAGCTGAAGCGGTGGAGAGCGTGATCGCCGAGGCATTTAACTGCGCGCCGGCCGATGCAGAAAGCTGGCCCAGTCACACACCGGTCCCGCGTACAGCACCGGGGCGCTACCCGGTGCACGCCCGGTTCGCCGGCCCCGACCAATTGGCAGCCGTGCGCCTGGTGCTGCGCTCGGCCCGCGAGGAGATCGAGGCGGCCGGGCAGACGAACTCGCTGCACCTGGCGGAGCTGGCCCGGCGAGTGGCCAACACCTTGACGTTCTCGCTCGAGCACGCCGCCGCTCTGCTGAGCGAGGCCGATATTAGAGAACCCCTGCACCGGACCCTGAAGCAACGGCGAATCGACCGGTTTATTAGAGTCGCTTACACCTCAGCGGCTCGCTATCCGGTGCCCGCCCCGATCACCAAGCCAAGTGCGGCTACGGCTCACAAAGCCCCCGAGGCCCCTGATGATGCTGGGCCACCCCTCCGGGAAGCTGCTTCGCTCCAATTCGTGAATCCCACCGGGCCCATCCCGCAACTGGGGGCGGAGCTGATGGACGAGCAGGCCTTGGCGGCCTATGTCCAGCGCATGTCCAACCGGAGCACCACCCCGGGGGCGGACCCGTCCACCGCCCCGGATCCCGCCGCCGTTCGTGCTGTGGCGGCGTACATCGACCGGAAAAGCGAGCATCCTGTATCCGGAGAAAACCCGGCAGATGCCCCGGACCAGCGAGCACAGCCGCAGCTCCAGCAACAGTTGCAGACGACACAGCCGAAGGCTCTGCCCAAGCATCGAAGCCCGCAGTACCCCGCCTGCCAGCGGCTGGCTGAACACTGGGCCACCTCCACCCCGGCTAACCGGATGGCCGACCTCTATCTGGCACTCATCGAGCTCACCACCTACCGCTCCACACCCCAGGCACAAGCCCTGGCCGAGATCGCCGCCGACCGCTTCGGCATCCACACCGACGCCACCACCGGGGCCCGACTCAACGACCGCGCCACCCTGCTCTGGCGAGCCGGTGAGGGCGGAGCGCAGCTGGATCACCTGTCCCGGCTGGAGCGGCGGATGCGCGGAGTCTTCTACGACGGCCACCGCGACCGGATCACCGCCTGGGACTCCTCCACGAAGACTATGCTGCTCTACACCTGCACCGGCGCCGAACTACGCACCGCAGCCCAGGCCGCCCACGACTATGGTGACCTGATTATCCCTGCCATGCGCCACCAGTCCGTAGGACCAACCTCCCAACCCACCGGAGCCGAGGACCCAGCACTCCTACTGGCGGTGGCAGCCGACCAGCTGGGCCGCCAAGCCGCCCGCAGATTGCACCCTTCCACACCCATACCTCGTCACGAACGCCTAGAGCAGCCCGCGGCTACCAAGCCCGCCACGCGCTCCGTCTCAGCCGCCACCTGGGTCCAACCCGTCTCCGGAGACTGGGGCCAACTCGTCATCGGGCACCTGGACCGCTCCTACGCCCGGCACACCCCGGGTCCACGCTCACGAGCGGCGACCACTGTTCGAGAGTTCATGCGTCGCGCCCCAGGGACGGCGAAGAACGCCGAGAAGACCGTGAAGGTGCAGTCCCACCACCGCAAGGGCACCGGCCCGGGGGACCCCACCCCGACGGTGACGCGGGTCAGTGGACGCCAGCGCCTGTGGCGGTAAGGGGACAGCGGAGGAGGACTGCGGCATGTGGCCCTTAGCTTGCGCTTGAGCCGTAGAAGGCACAGAAGAAATGGATCGAAGACGTGCCCTACCGGCCATACCCGACGGCTACGGGCGAGCGAACACCACCGAGATAACTGCAACTACGCCTGCTGTGCAGAAACATTCTGTGTCACATGTCAAGGAACTTCCTCCGTGATGGCTACGATCCAGTAAGTTTGTGATCGCATACATTGGTAGGGCTGAGCAGGGGGAACTGAGCGTGTACCAAGAGCCGAGAAAGATGGGTCGTTCCAAGCTTCCGCACCAGCAGAAGCTACATATCTGGGCAGAGGCAGCTATTCCCATTTTACAGGAAGTCGCCACTGGGGATGACGGATACATCACTTATGGCGATCTTGCCCGGCTAGTGGTTGAGAGAACCGGCCGGTCCACAACGATGGAGACACGACTGTGGATCGGCAAGGTTCTGGGGATGGTATTGCAGCGCTGTCGTAAGAGGGGGTTGCCTGTGCTGCCTTCACTCGTTGTCCAAGCCGACACAGGGATGGTCGGGATGGGGTTCAACTACTGGCTAGAACTCACCGAACAAGAACCGCAACAGGACCAACATGCGCTGGATTTCATCGCGGCCATAGAAAGAACGAAATGCTTCAATACATACGGGCATCCAAGCCGGGGAGCCGCGGGGCCTACCCGCACTCCTTTGTACAAGAAAAAGCAGTGCAGGAGCGGCTAGCACATTGGTAGCTTGAAACTGCGACCCGCAGTGATTCAAGAATACAAATGATTCCGGGCGGTCCTCTGACCAAGGCAAGGTTTGCTGGCGGCATAGGTCCAAATCACAGGTTCAAGCTATGGAATTATCCGCCCATGAAGTCCGTCACGGGGCAGCTCCCTGCCGTAGGTCGTTCGCCGGCTGGCGGCTGTTCCTAACTCCGGTTTCCTGTGTCGTTTGCGGCGGTTGCCCTGCCCGTATGACCCCCGTCATGGTGCTTGTACGAGGAGCTACCTTTCGGGCATCAAGCCCCTTCGCTTTGACTGCCGCTGACGCGCGATGGGCTCCGCGACATCCCGTCGCGTCTTAGCGACTGTTATGGTCGAATGGTCCACTGACGACGCGCCAAGTGACATCTTTCACACTATCCACGGCTTCATCGGTCGGCTTGTTGTACCGACCGTGACGCACCCGGTTGCAGTAACGGAGTTTAAGCATATGCACCTGTCAATGAGAGTTCCTTGGATGGACCGACCGTGGGACGGGGCGGTCTGCAATGATCCAAAGGGAAATTCCTCCTGCGTGCTGCTCAAAAACATTGGGCCGAAGCGTGACGATAATTTTGAGCAGTTGCACGCTGGTATTCCGATAGCTCAGCTGGATGCAAAGCAGTTGCCTCCGTGCCTGATTGAGCGGTCGACGTTCATGTCAGCTTCTGGTTACCGCGTTGTTAAGACCCATCCGTATGCCCACAATAAAGCGATTTCGGTGGTGCCCTCTCCGGTATCCGTTCCTGCGTACGCCTTCGAATCAGTTCCCTTCCGTTGGATGAGCCGGAAAAGCCTGGCTGATGAGATTGGCTATGACCGGGTCCCGGGATTCAGGCCCGAAGCTGAGGATGCCGCCGACGTGGCGCTCAAATGGGACGCCTCGCAGTGGGTCATGGACGGAGCCAACCAAAAGGCGATCCTAAAGGCCTTTTTTGAGTCGGTTACCCCCCAAAACTCTTTGGTCTTCATGTACTTGAAGCACTCGCCGTTGCAGGAGCAGAGGACCAACCGCCTGCTTGTGGGCGCGGCACACGTGACCGACGTGCAACTGCCACCCATGTGGAACAGTGACGGCCCTTCGGCATTCACGTCCTCCATGTGGGAAACCATCGTTTCGCACAGCCTTCGGGAGGATCAACAGGCGGGCATGCTTTTGCCCTATCAGGATCTCGCTACGCTTCAAGAGAGCGGCATCGATGTCTCTGAGGCCTTGGCGTGGGCCCCGGAGGGGCGTGACGTGGAGTTTTCTTACGTTACCGAGCACCTGTCTGATGACGCAGCCCTCCAAGCATTGGCATCCTTGCAGGCAGCCGCCAAAGCTATGCCTTCATTGGGACTCGAGGTGCCGGTCTCTGCTATGGAATGGCTAGATACGCAGATAGCCCGGCTGTGGAATCTGCGGGGTCCAACGCCAGGCCTGGCAGCCGTGCTGTCTCATTTGCGTATCGAGCGTCCACATACGGCCGCACGGGAATTGTTGGCGGCGGCCGGAGGCGGAGACGTCTGGCAGTTCCTTGAAACCGGCTTCGCGGACCCCTCAACTTTCCCGCCTCTGGTGCAGCCCCTCATAGGCAAGACCGCAGCACGGGTCTGGTCTAAGCGCACGAAGACGGCGAAGGACGTGCTCCGCGTGCTGTCCGGCATGGACATCAGCGCGGCGCAGGTCGAACTACTACTAGACGGCCCCCTCGAAGTGCCGGTTACGGCCGAAGAAATTGTGGACAATCCATACCGAGTGTCGGTGTGTACTTACGGACAGGCTGATCATGTGCCGTTCAGCACCGTGGACCGAGCATGCTACCCCGGCGAGGGCGCCCTCTGGAAACCGCTAGTGCCGCAAATCGCCGACTTCAACGATCACCAGGATGAGCGCCGCGTCGAGGCGTTGCTCGTTGAGGTGCTGGAAGCAGCAGGTGAGAGAGGGGACACCCTGCTGACTCAAGAAGAGGCACTGCAGGCCGCCTCGGATTACGCTTTGGAGCGGCCGCCGCAGCTGACAGCGGAAACACTCGAAGCACTCGAACTCGACAGCGCATCATTGCGAAGCGACGACGCATGGCCAATCGTCGGAGTAGAGGTCGAAGGTGGTGAACCAGCGCTTAAACTGTTCAGGTTTGACTTCATATCGGAAACTATCCGCTTTAAGATCGCTGAACTGCGGAACCGGCCTCGGTTCAAACCTGTGAGCGACTTGAAAGGTCGAATCGACGCTGTACTACCCGAATATCGGGGTGGAGATGAAGCAGAAGACCGCGCACGAGAAGAGAAGACCGCCGGTCTGGCCGAGCTCCACGCTTCTCCGTTGTCAGTCCTAATCGGTCCTGCCGGTACTGGCAAAACAACCTTGCTCAAAGCACTTGTCGGACTCGTCGGCCCAGACCGTTGCGTCCTGCTCGCGCCCACAGGCAAAGCACGAGTACAGCTGGCGACGAAGGTTGGCGGGCGCGTAAGAACCGCGACACTCGCGTCCTTCTTGTCCCGGGTAGACCGCTTCGACGGTGAGCGCTACCGCGTTCTGGATGACCACGGGCCCCGCATCGATGCCGACCTAGTAGTGATCGACGAGGCATCGATGCTAACCGAAGAGATGCTGGCAGCCGCGCTAGACGCATTCCGCAGCATCAATCGATTGGTCCTAGTCGGGGATCCACGACAACTTCCCCCTATAGGCGCAGGCCGCCCATTCGTGGACCTGGTTAACGTACTGCACCCCCACACCTTCGAGGCGAAACCACGCGTCGGTCCCTCCTACGTGGAGCTGCGCGTGCCCCGTAGACAACAGGACTCCGACGAGCAAATCACCGTCGCCGACCGCCGCGCAGACCTCGAACTCGCGGCGTGGTTCGGCGACGGTGATTTGGGGCTAGAAGCAGACCAGATATGGCATAACTTGGCGACTAACCCGGACCAGGAAACGATCCGATACGTACCGTGGGGCAATCGTCCCATAGAACAAGTACTTACAGACGAACTCACCGCAGAACTCGACTTGGCCGATGTCGAAGGGGTGAGAGGAGTCAAGTCGCGGGAAGCCGCGTTTGCATTAACCTACGGAGGCACCCTTAATGATGGGTGGTTGAACTGGGACCTCGGCGCCGGCAAAAACTCGGAAAACTGGCAAATATTGTCGCCGACCCGTTCCCGTATGTCTGGCACCACCGAAATCAATCGCCACATCAAGCGCACCTATCGTGGTTCTGAGCTCGAGCTTGCCCAACGCAACAATTGGAAAGGAACGAACATTCCTGCTCCAATCGGGCCCGAACAAATCGTTCGCGGGGACAAAGTCATGGCAACCCAGAACGACTCCCGGGCGAAAAGTTGGCCCAGCGGATCTGGGTTGAACTACGTCGCCAACGGGGAAATTGGCGTCGGCATTGGTCGCAGGCGGACGGGCAAGAAAAAGAGCCTTCAGCTCAACGTAGAGTACTCATCGCAGCCTGAGGCGCAGTACTCATACTGGGCCACAGACGGCGAGGACGCGAAGCTTGAACTTGCGTGGGCAGTAACAGTCCATAAGTCGCAAGGCTCCGAGTTCGCTAAGACGTTTCTTGTCTTGCCCACTCGAGCCAACGTTTCCCGGGAACTCATGTACACCGCCCTTACGCGGCAGCGTCAACGAGTGGTGATCTTGCATGAAGGGACTCTAGCCGACCTTCGAGAGCTTACTTATCCATGGCGTTCGGAGACTGCCAGGCGCCTGACTGATTTGTTTGCGGCACCGAAGCCAGTGTCCGGTGACTGGGGTGAGCAGGGACGACCGCGGCGATTCGACGGCCGAGTTATGCACGTGACCGCCGGTGGCGAGGTCGTCAAGAGCAAAAACGAAGTGATCGTGGCCAACGTTCTGGATGAAGTAGCACCCGGGCGATGGGCGTACGAAGCCCCGCTCAAAGGAATAGATGGTCGCACGATTCACCCCGATTTTACGATTCAACGGCCGGACGGCAGTTTCGTCCTTTGGGAGCACCTGGGTCTTATGGATGATGTGGACTATGCGCGTAAGTGGGGTCTCAAAAAGGAGTGGTATGCGGCGAACGGGTTTCTTCCGCACCCACAACGGGGCGAGCATGGCACCCTGATGTGGACTAACGACATGGGCGGCGTTGACGTGCCAGCCTGGCGTCAACTGGCTCTGGATGTCATTGGAACACCAATTTCTCGTCCAAGCAGGCGCGGACCAGCAGCCGGACGCCGGCGTCCTCGTGCAACCTAACGCGTAAGGGTATGAACGTGATTAATTAATGGGCAAACCCTGGCCATCGCGGGAATGCTAGCGACGAGCAAAGGTGCAAGGACTGTTAAAAATTGATCGGGGAAATGCCCCAACCTTTTGATTTTGGTACACAGCTTGACTAGGGGTGTCAGGACAGATTCAGGTTCGCGGACCATGGTTGATTTCCGTCTGCAGGAAATCACTGCGTCAAAACTCAGCCAAGTATTGTCATTGTTGTTTCATAATAACAGCCGTGATTACTCTTGTTGTCGATACAGGGCACCCCTGATTTCATATAATCACACATCGGTCAAGCAGTTTTTCTTAACCGGCTTGCTTCTCATCGAAATCCCGTAGGCATAAATACATATAAACGAAAGGCGGCAGGGCAATTTTTGACAAGTACTATGAAATTACTTCGGATGGCTGGCAACGAATAGCGGATTTACTGGACCGCATTCATCCAGCGGAATTAGTTGACTACCGCGATGGGCCTTTCTGGTTTGAACTTCCACCTCTGCCCAAATATTTGTGGCATTATACGACAGTCCAAGGATTGAATTCTATCCTTTCAGGGGGCGTCACGCTTTGGGCGTCTAGTTCCTTATATATGAACGATCCGCTTGAATATAAGTGGTCACAGGACTCTTTGCGCAAGTTGGATAAGGACACAGGCGGATTCGATAAGTATACCAAGAGAATAATTGGAAACCTTAATAAGAATACCGCTCCTTTCATAGTTTCCTTATCGGGTGCCGAGGACGATTTGCCGCAGTGGAAAACATATGGTGGCAATGGTTACGGGTATGCCATTCGATTCAAGGTAGATGCTCTGCTGAGCGAAGCGGCAGCTACTGTGAAAAGTGCGAAAGATAAGTATTATTTGGCCGATGGCGCGCCTCGAGTATTGGGTGATGCTGGCGATGTAGTCGGTCTTAATCAGGTCTACTACGTTTCGGAGGACGAACAAGCGCAAATTGTTCGGAATATTTTTGAACTTACTAAGACCCGTCTTCACTCTGACTTGGAAATCCAAATTGCAAACACTTTGGCAGTCTCCAAAGTTTCGCCCTGGATTAAGCGCCAAGGATATGCCAGTGAACACGAATTTCGGTTAGTCCTTCAGGATCTCCAACCTGCTCCCATGTCAAGCAAGGTTGCCAATTATCTTCCTGTCGGCACTCACATTAAGGGGAATATTTTCGTCCCCCATGTGGAGCTGCATATTCCTTCTTCCGTCGATAAAGTCATGATTGGGCCTTCGCTGAGAGGGTATAAGGAACTCGCAAAAATTGGGCTTCGTGAGCTTCTCGATCAATCAATCTGTGGCAAAGTTGTACTTAATTCGTCAGTGCATCAGTACCAGGGATAGGCAACAGATTGAGGTTCACAAATCCCAATTCATGTTAATTTAGCTTTCCATTATCTGGTTGATGTGGATGTTGATGATTGCAAATTTTAAGGCGCAATAGTCTTAGCAATATAGCAAAAAGAGAAATTTATGTAGGCCACATATCGCGTCTGTCGGTAAGGATATTGGTAACGCTGTATTGACGTGGGAAGAGCTTCGGAGCGAGGTATGGCTCGTCGGAGGCCTATATTGACCGCGGAGAATTTCCTCACGTTGAGTCGTGCCCGATTTACTAACCAGCTGGCTGGGTTGGTCTGGATGTATCCCTACATGTGAGTGCGTGCAATCTGGTCAGCAAGCCGCAGAGACCTGTTGGAAAGAAACAAGCTCGAGGGATTGTGGGTGCCGGGTTTTGGCCAACTAGGGCGTAGTGCAGATTTTATGCCATGGTCACGGCACCACCGGATTTCTAAGTGCAAAGTCCGACCAACTCGGCCAGCTAGGTTGGCTTCTCACATCCCGTGTGAGACCCCGACCTATCTGAGCAATGTGGCCCTTTGTGGGCAGAGCGGCCGTCCGATCTGAGCACTGCTCAGTTGGCGCGATAGCTCGGATAGGCTGACCCCTCAGTCTTACCCGATCCCAGCGATTTGATGACCCGATCGCCCGGATCGGGTAGTTGACGGGTTGAACCCTGGTGTCGGTGGAATCCAGACTATTCTTAGAAGTGTACTATTTTGAGCGCAATGCACGAATAGTTCTTTCTGTGCAATGGCTTAGATGATGTGAGATCCAGACCCATCTGAGCAATGGGGCCCTATGTGAGCAGACTGGTCGCCCCTGCCGGCCCCGCGGCAGGTGTGGGAGCTGTTCAAGCTGGACCTGCTCTCCCGGGTGTTGCACTGGCCCCTCCGGCGCGCACCGTAGGGCAAAGGGACGCTCGCCCGGGTCTTTCCGATCCGCCACGGGGAATGCCGTCCCCCTGCGATACCGGGACCGGGACGGCGGGGGAGATGCTTTTGACCGGGCGCTACTCGAGCACCTGAATATCGGGGTGGTTCTTTCTGACCGACTGGGCCATCCGACGCCGCCGTTTTCCGATGAACTCCAGGACGGCTTCTCGGTACTCCACGTATTCCTCCGGTGTGACCGGTGTTCCGGAACGCTCGAAGTTGTTGAACGGCAGATGGAACCGGACTTCGGCATAGTCGGGCGTCACGAGGTCTTGGAAGTGGAAGAAGTCCACGAACTCAGGGAACCCGTCGAAGAGCGCGAAGAAATCCGCATAAGCGGTGATGACATCGGCTAGGGGGCTCTGAGGCTCTCCGGCGTAGTGACGCCGGATGCACTCGAGAGTGAGATCCATCCGGTCGGCAATCCGCAGACGAGTCCCTCGCGCCTGGTTCATGGTGGGCCGGTCCTTCTTCCTGACCGGCCAGATCATCGCGCTGCCGATGGTGTACGGCGGGTCGAGGTAGCGGGAGCGCTGACCCTCGTCCAGCGAGGCGACGGCGGCGGCCAGGGCCTTGGGACGCATCCACCGGGTGTAGGAGTTGGTGATGGCGTCGCTGCCGTACCAATGCCTGTCCCCGGAGGCGTCAGTGAAGATGAGGTAGCCGTCTCGGCGACCCGGTGGCACGGTCGGGGCGAAAAGGACGCCGGATTTCAGTTCCTTGGTCCACAGCAGCTCATGGTCGGCCCTCAGCCTCGGGCTGAGACTGTCCGGGTCGGAACTTCTCCTCCCATAAGGAATGTCGGTCTTGTAGTCGAATGAAGCGTCGAAAATGCGCATGGTTGCAGTGTATGCACTCGTGAACACCATCGGCCTCGAACTCGTCGACCCTCAGCAGGTAATCGAGCCGACAAAGCCATGGCCGTGCTTCGCTCACGGCTCGTCACCAGCGGTGGGGCCTGGGGCGGAGGCTTTTCGTGTAATGCTTTCTCCGAAACGTCAACTCTCGCACCGAAAAGCGTTGGAGAACACCTTGGGCGCGAATCCTGAACAGGTTCTCACTCAAACGATGTTGAGATCAACGGAAAGGTGAAGCAGTGGCGCAGAGCGTGATGGTGATTCTTGAGGACGACCTCGACGGAGGTCTCGCTGACGAGTCCGTTCAGTTCAGCCTGGACGGGAAGCAGTACGAGATTGACCTCAACCGCGCGAACGCGAAGAAGCTCCGGGAAACGCTGCACCCCGTCATCTCCTCCGGGCAGCGGGAGCAGGGCAAGCAGGCCCGCGCCGCCGGGGCGCGGACCACGGCGGCCGACAACCCGGAGGCCGCGATGATCCGGGCCTGGGCGCAGGAGAACGGCCGGAAGGTCTCCGACCGCGGCCGGATCGCCCAAGAGATTCGCCAGGCCTACTACGCCGCTACCACGTAGACCCCTCCTGACTGCCGGAACGCACCCCGCGTCACCGCACCCGATGAACGGCCCGCCGGACCCCCTCTCTGGGTGGGCCACGGCCGAGTTGCGGACTGTGAGACTACTGCAAGTGATTAGCTAACGCACATATTGCATTCCACCCAATCGCGAGGACGCCATGGGCCACCGCAGATCCGCCATGTTCATCGACTTCGACAACTTCTTCAGCGGGTTGCTCAGTAGCGACCCGAAAGCAGCCCTCGAACTAGCCCGGTGCCTTACATCCCGTGTGTAAGTTCTCTCGCACGTCCTTCGGGAGGTCCTGGCCGAAGATCTCGTTGAGCCGGTTGACGATTTCCTCCAGCACCATGAGTTTGGGGTCCCGGTTCGTCCCGGAGCTGGCGGCGCCGAGCGAGTTCAGCTCGCGGGCCTCCCCGGAGGCCAGCTGGATATCGGCTGCGGGGCCGCGGGGGCGGCTGACGACGTCGAGCAGGTCCACGGTGGACAGGTCGGGGGTCTCTGAGCGCTCGTCCTGCTTGGTGACCTCCCACAGCACCCGGTAGAACATGGCGCGTTTGGCGACGTCGGTGTCCTCGAAGTCCAGCAGCTGGGAGAGGAAGTCATAGAGGTTGGTAAAGGTCCGCAGGTCCTTGCGGAACAGGTCCCCAACGTGAGCGTCTCGCCGTCTGCCGGCGTGTAGACCAGCTCGGAGAAGCCGCCTTCCTCTGCCGTCCGGCACACATCGGCGCGCCGGCCAGCGCGATCGTCATCCCGGAGGACGGGTCGCCGGTCCTCCACGCAGCCTGACGGAGGCCCGATCACGGGGCGCTTCCCTGATCGCCTATTGGCGTATCCGCTCGGCGCCTCGACGGTCCGTTCGCCCCTGCCCGACGGCGCGGACTCACTCCGCGGCGGCGACCCCGAGGTCCGCGGCGTGGCCGCTGACGGTGCGGGCCAGGTCGATGTCGCGGCTGGTGATCCCGCCGACATCGTGGCTGGAGAGCGTGACGCCGACCTCGGGGTAGGTGAGGGTGAGGTCGGGGTGGTGGTTGGCCTCCTCGGCGGAGGCGCCGATGCGGTTCACGAGCTCCAGCCCGGTGGAGAACTTCCGGGTCCTGAAAGTGGCGGCGAGGGTCTCGCCGGCCTGGCGCCAGCCGGTGAGCCCGGCCTCGGCGACCTCGGCAGCGGACAGCTTCCGTTGGGCATCAGTCATGGTGCCATCATGGCCCCGGCGGGCCGCCGCGGGCCACCCCTAAAGGCACCACGCCTCCAGGGTGATGGCGGGTGTCCCTGCGTGTCAGGGTGAGTTGAGTCCAGTGGTTCACAGCAAGTCCGCCTAACGCAGGGCGAGTTCAGGATCGACCACCATGAGCAGTTCCACGTTTCCGTCAGCGTTGTCCGCGGTCACCGATGATGGAGGAATGAGCAGTCCCTCTCCCCGGTCCGGTGGCCCGTCCCGGCGCCGATCGTTCACCCCGGAACAGAAGCTGGCGCACCTGGCCGCCTACGAGCAGGCCGGCACCGAGCATCAGGGTGGGGCGTACCTGCGCCGGGAGGGGCTGTACTCCTCGCTGATTTCGGAGTGGCGCCGGTTGCGCGATGCCGGGGTGCTCGAGGGCAAGGCGCCGGGGAGGCGGTGGGCCGCCCGACTGCGGAGCAGGCCGAGATCGCCCGGTTGCACCGCCAGCTGGCCGCCTCCCAACAGCGGCTGGCCACGACCGAGACCGCCTTGGACATCATGGGAAAAGCACACGCGCTCTTGGAGCAGATCTCCGAGAGCGCGGAGAATGGAGGGATCGGATGCTGCGGGAACGCACCGAGTTGACCGGCGATAGGCTGTCCCCGTGGACGAAATGCTTACTGTTCCCGTCGATGCGCAGACCACCGCTCCCGCCGCTGGAGGTGCCTCACTCACGCTGGTGCACGTGCTCTCGGGGATGGGCGGAAGCTATGACCCGCCGATCCGGCTGGAGGACATCCACATCATCCGGCACTCGTTCCGCCCAGGCGATCCCGAGGGCCTCCAGGGGCCGGAGGACCTTACTGAGGAGCGAGTCCTCGCCTACACGAGAGAGCAGGACCTCTCACCTCGGCGGTTCCCCGAGACGCCGTCTCGATACTGGGTGATTCTCATCGCGGACGGTGCGCGGCGCTCCCGCCTCTGGGGCACCTTCGAAAACCATGGGGAAGTCGAAGCCGAGCGCACCATGCATCGGTTGTTCGACCTTCGCCCGAGCAGTTTCCTCGCCCCGCTCTTCGGGCGGCTCGTGGTGGAGTGGGACAACCCGCGCAGCTGGCATCGCAGTGCCAGCGCCACCAGCGTCGCGAAACTGCCCGTGCTGGAGATCGTTGACCGGGATAAAGTGCCGTTTCCCGGATTCGACCGCGTGCTGTTGAAGCACCACGAGCTACGGGACATGGTGGAAAGTCCTCGGTATGCGGACTGGCGCGTGGCGCTGGCAGAGGTGCAGGGCATCTACCTGATCACGGATTCGACGAATGGGAAACAGTACGTCGGGAAGGCCGACGGTGCCGAACGAATCCTCGGTCGCTGGAGGGCGTACGCGAACGACGGCCACGGCGGCAATGTTGCCCTGCGCGAGTTGATCGAAGACAGCAAAGGCAACGCAACGGAGGGTGACTACGTGCGGCACTTCGTCTACAGCATCTTGCGGGTATTCGGCCCGAGCACCTCCTCTTCCGAGGTGGACGTGGCAGAGTCCCACTACAAGCGGGCTCTGCTGACGCGGGGGTTCGGCCTCAATCGGAACTGAGCGGTTCCCGCAGCGGACATCACCCTGGAGTAGCGCCGGCCTCATCGTGTCCGAGCCGAGCCGAGGCGGGGCAAGTGAGTCGGCTCGACAGCGGGACGTACTTCGGAACAACTCCCTTGCCCAGGCAGCAGCGGCGTCTACCTGCGTCTCTTGCAGGTCTCCCTCGGACTGCCCAGCATCTTTTCGTAGTGACGCCAGCGGGCGCTGAAGGTGGAAGAACCTGTATAAGTTTCCGCACGGTCACCGGTGGGCGTCGCAATTGAACTTCGATGCGCCGATGGCTTGGGCGCCTCTAGTGCCGCAGTAGTTCCTGCCGTCCCTGGAGTGCTTCTCGGCTGCAGCGGCTACCTCTGCCTACCCAACAGCATCCTGGCGGCGGCGCACGAGGAACGCCTTATCGTCCCACCGGCCTCCGCAGGTGCGGGGGTGGCCCGCGCTGATTCGATACGCGACCCGGGGACGAGCAACAGCGCGCCAGCGGCGATCGGCGTCGTTTGCTTTGGCACATATGGTGGAGCGGGCGATAGTCGGGAGCCGGGAACGGCCAACTACGTTGGGTTGGCGCACTTGTGCTTCATGTTGCGCAAAGGTATAGGTTGTGGGGATCTGGGGCTGGCCACATTGGCCAGCTAGCTCAGCGCCTCACATCCCGTGTGAATTGACAAGGTCATTGGGTCTTCACGCGATGTCATGGTGAGATATCGATCCAGTTGTCAGTTTCACAGGACAGATGACCGTGCCTCGTCGGAGCTTTCCGTAGTCAATGGACCTGTCAGTGACTGACGAGCAGCACACACTGGCGCTGTACACACGGCAAGGCCCCCGGAAGGACATCTTCTGGGGGCCTTGCCGTGCCGTTCCCTGTAGGTTCTTCCGGTGATCTGCGGTCACGACCGGGGGCGCCTCGACTTCCCGGAACTCTCGGGGTCGATGTCCCACGCGGCCGTGATGAGTGAAGTCGTGGACGAATCTCCGAGCACGAGATCCGCTGCCCCTGTCGGAGTGAACCAGGCATCCGGTCACCGTGCTGCGGCGGGCCACCGCGCGGCACAGTGCCGCGACCGCCAGGGACGCCTTGCTGCGGCTGCCGATGGAGCACCCGACGATGCGGTGGGAGTAGAAGTCCTCGATCGCGCACAGGAACAGCTGGCCCTCCTCGGTGCGGTGTTCGGTCGGACCGGTCAGCCACAGCCGGTTGGGCGCGTTGGCGGTGAAGTCTCTTTCCACCAGATCATCGTGCACCGGTGGCCCAGGACGGGGCTGTGGACCCGGGCGCGGGCGGACCGGGACCCTACCGGGGTAGTCCATTCCAGTGACGAGGGAGTGCAGTACGTCGCCGTTCGCTGCACCCAGCCACTGGCCGGGGCGGTGGTCTTGGTGGCATTCACCGGCGATTCGTACGACATCGCCCTCGCTGAGGCCTTCACCTCCCTGCTCGAGGCCGAACTGATCCGCAACAAGGGCTCCTGGAGGTCGATCGACGATGTGGAGACAGCGGTGGCCGAGTACGCCGACTGGTTCAATCATCGGCGTCTGCACGGCGAGAGCGGCTCCGTGCCCCCGACCGAGTGCGAGGACACCTCCTTTCGTCACCACACCGCCCCGGCAACTGCCGGAGCGGCACTGCAGAGCCTCTGCTGAACCCGCCACGGAACATCTGCATCGGTTCGCCACCTCCGGAGGACGTCCAGTTCCCGGCGGGAGGTTTCGGCGTGCTGGCCGGTGAGCGTGGTGCAACTGACGGGGTCAGGAGGACACTGGGTGCGAGATGCCGTGCGCCCGCGCCCGAACAGGACCACATATGGACTACGCCCTCGCACTGCTGCCGGTGGCGGTCGTCATGTTCGCTCTGGTGCTCGCCCGGACTCCCGTGTGGGCCGCCGCCCTGCTCGGCTTCGCTGCCGCCCTGGTCCAGCTGATCCCGGATGAGAGCGGGATCTCCCAGGTCGAGTGGGACAAGGGAGCGTCCCTGCTGCTGATCGCCGCACTCGTCGTGGTGCCGGGCCTGGCGCTCAATGGAGTGCTCAAGCTGCGCGAAGTGCATGGGCAGCTCGCGGACTGGGTGCATGCCGTCCCTCTGTCCACGCCGTGGAAGACCTGCCTCATCGTCCTCGGCATCGGACCCGCGCTGGAGTCGCTCACCGGATTCGGTATTTCCCTCCTGGCCACCGTGCCCGTGCTCCTGGCGATGGCCCCTCCCGGCACGGCGGTACGCCAGGCGGTGCTGGGGATGGCGATCGTCCCGTGGGGCGCTCTGGCCCTGCCCACGAAGATCGGCGCCGGCCTGAGCGGGTTCTCGCCGAGCGAGCTGGGAGTGCGCACAGCCTTCGTCTACCTGCTGCTCATGCCGGTGGTCGGAGGGCTGGCGACCGCTCTGGGCGAGGGAGGACCGGGGGCTCTCCACCGCGGGGGACCAGGTGCGGTCTGCGGGCTGGCCCAAGCGCTCGTCCTGGTCGCAGCCAACGCATGGGAACACACAGTCATCATCGCCGGAGTGCTCGCCGGAGCGGTGGTGTCCGTCCTCGTCCTTCTGCCGGCCCTGGTGCGCCGCGCCGTCCCCCCATTGCCGGGACCAGTCCTCGTCCCGTACACCGCGATCCTTGCCACCGTGGTCCTCGCACGGGCGCTGCGGCTCGAGGTGTGTGTGCCCGTCGGCGGCGAGAGCATCCCGCTGCTCACATCACCGGGTCTGGGCCTGGTCGTCGCGCTGCTGACGTTGCTGCGACGCGGAACCGGCCGAACCGCGGCACGAGCCGCGTGGTCCAGCTGGCGCCCGTTGTGCGCGATCGGCGGGTTCGTGCTCATGGCGGAAGTGATGAGGTCCATGAATGCTTTTGAGGCGCTGACGGCGGGCCTGACCGGCGCGGTGGACCCCGTGCTCGCCGTGCTCTCACCGGTGATGGCGCTCGTCTCCGGGTTTCTCACCGGCTCCGCGACGAGCGCCAACGCCTTCATGATGAAACCGCAGGACTCGCTGGGGGACGCCGCCGGACTCGGCGCTCTGCCGGCCACGGTCCAGAACGCGGGTGCGGGCATCGCCATGCTCGCGTCGCTGCCCACGGCGAGCCTCGTGCTGAGCGTCGCGGGGCTGTCCGGGCGGAAGGCGGAACGGGAGCTCGTCGCTTTCGATCTGCGCCTGCTGGGCGTCTTCGCGGTCCTGCTGGTGGGCGTCTTCGCGGTGGCCGCCCTCACCGTGCGGTGAGGTGTCGCCGACGACGGGCTCAACGGGGCACCATCGGTGGCCGGCGTGCCCCGGGCGGGAGTGGGACTGCCCACGCGGCGGTAGGACATCTCGGTCCGGGTCAGGATCACCAGCCGCCGCTCCTCCCGGCTGCGCCAGGTGTGCGGTGCAGGCCCCGCTTCGCGGAGTGGGCACTGAGGAGCCGCTGGGCCGAGCACAGCCGCTGCACCCGGTCCTTGCCGGAGTGGCTGCCGCCACGAAGCAGGCACAGGAGTCCGCCACGGAGCGACCACATCCCCAAGTCCGGGGCTTTGCGGGGGTCCTGCGAGATGACAGCACATAACGAAGTGTGACGGCGGAAGGCGGCCGGCAGCACACATCCCGTGCGGGTGCGTATGTTCCCGTCTAACTGCACGACTCCGGGGCCGGTCGAGGCCGGGACGGGATCGTCCAGTCCCACCCGATCCGAGATCCGAGGAGGCCGCATGGCCACTGCACCCACCCTGAACGACCGTCTGGCAGCAGGTCCCGTCCTGTGCGCCGAGGGCTTCCTGTTCGAACTGGAGCGGAGGGGATACCTCAGTGCGGGCGAGTTCGTGCCCGAGGTCGCCCTGGAGTACCCGGAGGCCCTGCGCACGCTGCACGTGGACTTCCAGCGCGCCGGATCGGACATCGTCGAGGCGTTCACCTACAACGGGCACCGCGAGAAGATGCGGGTCATCGGCAAGGAGGACCTGCTCGAACCGCTCAACCGATCCGCACTGCGGATCGCCCGGGAGGTTGCCGACGCCCGTCCCGGCGACCTGATGGCGGGAAACATCTCGAACACCAACATCTGGGATCCGTCCGACGCGCAGAGCCAGGCCACGGTGCGGGGGATGTTCGAGGAGATGGTGGGGTGGGCGGTCGACGAGGGCGCCGACCTCATCGTGGGGGAGACCTTCTACTACGCCGGTGAAGCACTCGCCGCCCTCGACGTGGCACAGAAGTCCGGGCTGCCGGTCGTCATCACCCTCGCCCCGATGGCCTTCGAGGAGATGGCGGACGGGATCGGCGTGGTCGAGACCGCACAGCGCCTCGAGCAGGCCGGGGCCGACGTCGTGGGCATGAACTGCTTCCGGGGCCCGGAGACGATGATGCCGTGGGTCCGCCAGATCCGCGAGGCGGTCTCGTGCCACGTGGCCGCGCTCCCGGTGCCGTACCGGACGACGGACAGCGAGCCGACCTTCTTCAACCTCAGCGACCCGCAGGCACGCGTGGCCTCTCCGCACCACCGGGCGTTCCCGACGGCGCTGGACCCGCTCGCCACCAACCGGTACGAGATCAGGCGCTTCGCGGAAGAGGCCCTCGAGCTCGGTGTCCACTACCTGGGCGTGTGCTGCGGGGCCTCCCCGATGCACCTTCGTGAGGTCGCGGAAGCCGTGGGTCGGGTGACCGAGGCGAGCCGGTTCTCCGAGCGGATGGAGAACCACTTCATGTACGGCAGCAACGAGCGGCTCCCCGCGCACATCGTCGACCTGGGCGACCGCGCCTGAGATAGATCGGGCCGCAGGCCGGCGCCGAGGTGCGAGTCCAGATCCGGGGCACCCGCACCTCGGCGCCTCCGCCTGCACCAGCGGGTGGGGCCGCAGACACCGATACGGCAGCCGGTGCCCGACCGGTACTCCCCATCCCGGACACGCGTGTCCTCCCCACCTCCCGCTCCGGCAGCAGTTGTGGGGCTGAGGGCCGGGGCAGACCGGGGCCCGTCGCGGCGGTAGGCTGGCGACGTGGTCGAGCAGAGCATGTGGATGAAGAACGCAGAGGCCGATCCCGGGCACTCCTCCTGGTACATCGAGCGGTTCCGGACCCTGGCCGCCACCGGTGAGGACATCGTCGGGGAGGCGCGGCTGGTCGATGCGATGGCCGCCCGCCGCTCGCGCATCCTCGACGCCGGATGCGGGATCGGCCGCAACGGCGGCCACCTGCACCGGGCCGGACACACCGTCGTCGGCATCGACGTCGACCCGGCCCTGATCGCCGCGGCCCGCGAGGACCACCCCGGCCCGGAGTGGATCGTCGGGGACCTGGCCGAACTCGACCTGCCGCAGCACGGCACGCCCGAGCCGTTCGACATCATCCTGTGCGCCGGCAACGTCATGACGTTCCTGGCCCCGAGCACCCGCACCGAGGTGCTCCGGCGGTTCCGCCGACACCTGGCACCGGGCGGGCGGGCCGTCATCGGCTTCGGCGCCGGACGCGGCTACCCGTTCCCGCAGTTCCTCACCGACGCCGAACAGGCCGGGCTGGCCCCCGACCTGCTCCTGTCGACCTGGGACCTCCGGCCGTTCCGGGCGGACAGCGACTTCCTCGTGGCCGTCCTCAGCGCGGCCGCAGCGCCACAACCCTGATCGCATCCGCCAGGCCGTAGCTCAGGCGACCTGCGATCACCGACGGGCCCCAGCCCTGCCCGGCACCGCTCCCGGCGGACCGAGCGCCCCGGCCGCTCGTCGGTGCGGGCGCACCGTCGGCTGGGCGCTGTGCACGCCGTGCAGCAGTCCCCGTCAGGCTCGTGCGAGCACGATCGGCTGGTAGTAGCCGCTCACCTCGGGCATGAGCCATTCGACCGCGGTGAACCCGGCCGACTGCAGCAGGCTCTCGAGCGCCGCGCGTGTCAGGGCCCGGCAGCGCGTCGTGGCCGAGCGCGCCCGCCACGATCCCGCCGCGTCCTCCGTGAAGGTGAACAGCTCGACGTCCACGTACTCCGCGTCCGCCGACCACCGCCACGCCTGACCCGACCCGTGCCGCGCCCCGGCGTCCCCGTGGACCGAGATCGGCACCCCGTCGGGACGAGTCATTCTCAACGCGTCGTAGTCGCGGAGGGAGACGAGCAGCAGCCCGGCCGGTCGCAGGCACGCACGGACACTGCGCAGGGCACGTCGCAGGTGCTCGTCGGTGAGCAGGTGCGGCAGTGCGTTGTCGCAGGAGATGACCACGTCGAAGGTCCCGTCGACGTGGTCGCGGACGTCGCGGACGTCGCAGACCTGAGCATCGACGGCGATTCCTCGCGCGGCCGCCTCCACCCGGGCCCGGTCGACCGCCGCGTGGCTCACGTCGGTGGCGGTCACGCGGTATCCGAGCCTCGCCAGCGGCAGGGCCTGGGTGCCGATGCCGCACGTGCAGTCCAGCAGGCGCCCCCCGGTGATCCCCTGCTGCGCGAGGACGTCGGCGACGACCCGCCCGTGCCACTGGGCCGCAGACCACCAGTGACCGAAGAGCAGGTGGTACTCCGACGCGAGGGCGTCATAGAACGGTGCCGGGGTGCCCATGCCTGTGCGATCTTGCATTCCCGGCCGGGCCCACCCGGTTCCGCAGCGCCTCCGGGGTCGACCCGAGCTGCCGGGCGACCCGGGCTGGTGCCCCGGCCTCGGCCGGGTCGCGGGGGGCCTCCACCGCGATGCGGGTGGCGAGCTCACGCAACTCGTCCGGGTGCTTCTCCGGTGCTGCCATGACGCTCATTCTTCCGTGGAAGAAGGGCCTCTGCCAGACCCGTCACGGGACACCCAGGGGGGCGCCTGATCCCCGGACGGCCGGTCCCCGGGTGGGGCGCAGCAGCCGGCGGCGCTCGCCGGCTCGGGACGCCCGGCCCAGGACGCCCGGCCCGGTGCGGGAATAATCGCGCACCGGGCCCGCTTGTGCCTGGTGATTCAAATTTGAAGAAACTGCGCGTGACGTCCGACCGGGCGCCGCCGCGGACCAGGAGGACGACATGCAGTTCGGCATCTTCACCGTCGGGGACGTCACCGAGGACCCCACCACGGGGCGCTCCCCCACCGAGCACGAGCGGATCCGGGCGACCGTCGCCATCGCCCGGAAGGCGGAGGAGGTGGGCCTGGACGTCTTCGCCACGGGCCAGCACCACAACCCGCCCTTCGTGGCCCCGGGCAACCCGCCCACGCTGCTGGCCTACCTGGCCGCCGTCACGGAGAAGCTGGTCCTGTCCACCGCCACCACGCTGATCACCACCACCGACCCGGTGCGCATCGCCGAGGACTACGCCTACCTCCAGCACCTCGCGGACGGGCGGGTGGACCTGACCATGGGCCGCGGCAACACGGGCCCGGTCTACCCGTGGTTCGGCAAGGACATCCGCCAGGGCATCCCCCTGGCGATCGAGCACTACAACCTGCTCCACCGGCTGTGGCGGGAGGACGTGGTCGACTGGCAGGGGAAGTTCCGCTCGGCCCTGCAGGGCTTCACCTCCACCCCGCGCCCGCTCGACGACGTGGCGCCCTTCGTGTGGCACGGGTCGATCCGCTCCCCGGAGATCCCGGAGCAGGCCGCCTACTACGGTGACGGGTTCTTCCACAACCACATCTTCTGGCCCGCCCAGCACACCCAGCGGATGGTGGACTTCTACCGGCAGCGCTACGAGCACTACGGCCACGGCTCCTACGACCAGGCGATCGTGGGGCTGGGCGGCCAGGTCTTCATGCGCCGGAACTCCCAGGACGCCGTGCGGGAGTTCCGTCCCTACTTCGACAACGCCCCGGTCTACGGCCACGGACCCTCACTGGAGGACTTCACGTCCCAGACGCCGCTGACGGTGGGCTCCCCGCAGCAGGTCATCGAGAAGACCCTCGCGTTCCGCGACTACGCGGGCGACTACCAGCGCCAGCTGTTCCTGATGGACCACGCCGGCCTGCCGCTGAAGACGGTCCTGGAGCAGCTCGACCTGCTGGGCGAGGAGGTCGTGCCGGTGCTGCGCCGGGAGTTCGCCGCGCTCAAGCCCGCCCACGTGCCGGAGGCCCCGACCCACGCCTCGCTGGTGGCCCGCCACCGCGCGGGCCAGGACCCCGTGCCCGGCGGGGCCGAGGACTCGCCCGCGGGGCGGGTCCGCACCGCGCACACCGCCCAGGAGGCCCGCCGATGAGCACCGCTCCCACGACGACGCCGGGCGCCGCGCGCCCGCTCACCCTGGCCGTGGTCTCGGCGGGGATGTCCGACGCATCCTCCACCGGCATGCTGGCCGACCGGCTCGCCGAGGCGACCCGTGAGGCCCTGGGCGGGGGGCCGGTGCGGATCGAGCGCGTGGAGCTGCGCCCACTGGCCCACGCCGTCACCGACCACCTGCTCACCGGCTTCCCCGCGCCATCCCTGCGGACGGCCCTGGACACGGTCACCGGCGCGGACGCCCTGATCGCGGCCACGCCGACCTTCAAGGCCTCCTACTCCGGGCTGTTCAAGTCCTTCTTCGACCTCGTCGACGAGGGCGCGCTGGAGGACCTGCCGGTGCTGGTGGCCGCCACCGGGGGCAGCGCCCGGCACTCCCTGATGCTCGACGCCGCGATGCGCCCCCTGTTCGCCCACCTCAAGGCCCTCGTGCTGCCCCGGGGGGTCTACGCGGCCACGGAGGACTGGGCGGGGAGTTCGCTCGACGCGCGCGTCCAGCGGGCCGGCGCCCAGCTGGCGCACCTGCTCGCGCCGGGCGGGGATGGACGGGCCGCCGGTGAGGCTCCGGCCGCATCCGTCCGCCGCGAGCACCGGGACGAGTTCGCCGGCGTCCCCGACTTCGCGGACCTGCTGGCCCGGGCCGGCCAGTGAGCGGGGCGGCGGCGAGCGCGCGCCCGTGGGACGTGTGGCAGCTGTTCTTCGAGACCTCCGCCCGGCTGACCACCGAGATCGAGGCCCGGCTCAAGGAGCACGGCTGCTCGCTCATGGACTACCAGGTGCTCCTGCTGCTGCGCGAGGCGGACGGCCACCGGCTGCGGATGGGGGAGCTGGCCCAGCGCCTGGTCTTCTCCCCGAGCCGGCTCAGCTACCAGATCGGTGTGCTCGAGAAACGCGGCTGGGTGCGCCGCCGGCGCTGCCCCGAGGACGGGCGCGGGCTCGAGGCCGAGCTCACCGACGAGGGACTGCGCGCCTTCCGCCGCCTGCGGCCCGCCCACGCCCGCGACGTCGAGGAGCTGTTCCTCGACGCCCTCCAGGACGACGACGCCGAGCGGCTGCGCACCGTCATGGAGCGGCTGGCACGGAAGGTGGCCTGACCGGCAGGGCCCCGCCGGGTCCTGGAGCACCCCGCGGTGCTCCAGGACCCGGCGGCGGCCGTCAGTAGCTCGGCCGGTCGCCGTCGTCGACCGCCGGCACGAAGGCCGCCGCGAACGCCTCGGAGCCCCGTGCGAGCAGCGCCACGTCGGCGCCCACGAGCACGAAGGACGCGCCCGCCTCGAGGTAGGAACGGGCCAGTGCCGGGTCGAAGGCGTTGACCCCGACCGGCTTGCCCGCCGAGCCCACGGCCTCGAAGGCGCGGTGGACGGCGGCGACGACGTCCGGGTGGTCCTGCTGCCCGAGCAGTCCCATGGACGCGCTGAGGTCGGAGGGGCCGACGAACACCCCGTCGATCCCGTCCACGCCGGCGATCTCGGCGGCCGCGTCCACGCCCTGGACGGTCTCGATCTGCACGAACAGCGACACGTGCGCGTCGGCGTCCGCGAGGTACCCGTCGACCCGGTTCCACCGCGCGGAGCGGGCGAGCGCCGAGCCGACGCCGCGGCGTCCGCTCGGGGGATAGCGCACGGCCTCCACGGCCGCCCGTGCCTCCGCGGCGGAGGAGACCATCGGCACCAGCAGGTTCTGCGCGCCGAGGTCGAGCACCTGCTTGATGGTCACGCCGTCGTTGATCGGCACGCGCACCACCGGGGTCACCGGGTAGGGGGCGACGGCCTGGAGCTGCCCGAGCACGGACCCGAGGTCGTTGGGGGAGTGCTCCATGTCGATGAGCAGCCAGTCCAGGCCCGAGCCCGCGCAGATCTCGGCGACCAGCGCGCTGCCCGAGCACACCCACATCCCCGCGAGGGGCCGGGCGTCCCCGCCCGGCCCCCTCCGGGCGGCCAGCGCGTCGCGGAACGTGGGACTCAGACGAAGCGGCACGAGATCGTCCCCAGTTCCTTGAAGTCGGCGAGCACGGTGTCGCCCGGGTGCACCCACATGGGGCGGGTGAACGAGCCGGCGAGCACGATCTCCCCGGCCTCGAGCCGGTCGCCGTGCTGGGCGAGCTTGTTCGCCAGCCACGCCACGCCCATGGCCGGGTGGTTGAGCACGGCGGCGGCCACGCCCGACTCCTCGATCGTCTCCTGCCGGTACAGCAGCGCCGAGATCCACCGGAGGTCGACGTCGCCCGGTCTGATCGGGTTGCCGCCGTAGACCATCCCGCCCATGGCGGCGTTGTCGCTGATCGTGTCGACGATGGTGCGCCCCTCGAGCTCGATCCGGGAGGAGAGGATCTCCAGGGCCGGCACGACGTACTCCGTGGCCCGCAGGACGTCGAAGACCGTGGCGTGCGGGCCCTCGAGCGGCTCGGCGAGCAGGAACGCGAGCTCGACCTCGATGCGCACGTTGGAGAACTGCGCGTGCTCGATCACGGAGCCGTTCTCGAACACCATGTCGGCGAAGATCGCCCCGTAGTCGGGCTCGTCGATGCCGGTCGCGGCCTGCATCACCTTCGAGGTCAGCCCGATCTTGCGGCCGACGGGCCGCCGGCCGGCCTCGACGGCCCGCCGGCGCCACTCGTTCTGCACGGCGTAGGAGTCCTCGACGACCATGTCGGGGTACCGGGCGGTCAGGAGCGGCATCGTCGTGCGGTCGCGCTCGGCGGCGGCGAGCTCGTCCGCGATCGCCGCGATGGTCTCAGGCGTCAGCATGGATTCCTCCTGGCGGGTTCGTCGTCCGGGCGGCGGGGGCGCTCACAGCTGGTGGCCCAGCTTGTACTCGCCCTGCTTCCAGCTGGGCAGCTGCTCGGGCTCGTCCCCCTTGCGGGTGTAGGAGAACCCGTCCGCGCCGATCGTCACCGCCATCTCGCTGGAGTCGCTGCGCTCGACGACCGGCTGCGGGTTGCCGTCGAGGTCGAGCACGAGCGAGGCCTCGGTGTACCAGGAGGGCACGACGGGGGTGCCCCACCAGTCGCGGCGCTGGTTGTCGTGCACGTCCCACGTGACGACCGGGTTGTCCGGGTCGCCCGTGTAGTAGTCCTGCGTGTAGATCTCCACGCGGTGGCCGTCGGGGTCGCGCAGGTACAGGTAGAACGCGTTCGAGACCCCGTGCCGGCCGGGGCCGCGCTCGATGCGGTCCGACATGCGGAGCGCGCCGAGCTTGTCGCAGATCGCGATGATGTTGTGCTTCTCGTGGGTGGCGAAGGCGACGTGGTGCATGCGCGGCCCGTCACCGCCCGTCATCGCGGTGTCGTGCACGGTGGACTTGCGGCGCATCCACGCGGCGTAGGTGGTGCCCTCCTCGTCCTGGATGTCCTCGGTCACCCGGAACCCGAGGTCCTCCATGTAGGCCACGGCCCGGGGCACGTCGGGGGTGACCTGGTTGAAGTGGTCCAGGCGCACGAGGGCCCCGGGGGTGTAGAGGTCGTAGCGCCATGCGAGGCGCTCGACGTGCTCGACGTCGTGGAAGAACTCGTACGGGAAGCCCAGCGGGTCCTCCACGCGCACCGAGTCGCCGATGCCCCGGGTGAAGCCCTCCGCGCGCCGCTCGACCCGGCAGCCGAGCTCCTCGTAGAACGCGACCGCCTTGTCCAGGTCCTCCGGCGTGCGCACGCGGTAGGAGAACGCCGCGACCGCCGCGACCGGGCCCTTGCGGAGCACGAGGTTGTGGTGGATGAACTCCTCGAAGCTGCGCAGGTGGACGCTGTCCTCGTCCTCCTCGGTCACGACGAGGTCGAGCACGTCGACGTAGAAGCTGCGGGAGGCCTGGAGGTCGGTGACGACGAGCTCCATGTAGGCGCAGCGCAGCACGTCCGGCGGAGGGGAGGAGGGGGTCGGGACGGCATTGCCGGGGCGGAGGACGGGGTCCTCCGCGGTCACGACGGGCTCGGGGGCGTGCGGGGTGATGGGTGTGGTCACGTCAGCGTCCTTGCTAATCGGGTGGAAGGGGTGCTCAGCGCAGTTCCGGGTCGTCCAGGTCCGCCCCGGCGTCGTGCTCGGCCTTGCCGAAGGTGGGGTTGTGCACCTCGCCGAGGGTGATGTGCACGGCCTGCTGGTCGGTGTAGAAGTCGATCGAGCGGTAGCCGCCCTCGTGGCCGAGGCCGGAGGCCTTGACGCCGCCGAAGGGGGTGCGCAGGTCGCGCACGTTGTTGCTGTTGAGCCACACCATGCCCGCCTCGATGTCCTGCGCGAAGTTGTGCGCACGCTTGAGGTCGTTCGTCCACACGTAGGCGGCCAGGCCGTACCGCACGCCGTTGGCCAGCTGGAGCGCTTCCTCGTCGGTGTCGAACGGGGTGATCGCGACGACCGGCCCGAAGATCTCCTCCTGGAAGATGCGGGCGCCGGGGGCGACGTCGGCGAAGACGGTCGGGGCGACGTAGTTGCCGGTCGGGAAGCCCTCGGGGCGTCCTCCGCCGGCGACCAGGCGCGCCTCGCCCTTGCCGATCCCGATGTAGCCCATGACCTTGTCGTAGTGTTCCGGGTGCACGAGCGCGCCGACCTCGGTCCTCGGGTCGTGCGGGGGGCCGACGACGACGCGCTCGGCCTGCGCGGCGTAGCGCTCGACGAACTCGTCGTACACCTCGCGCTGGACGAGGATCCGGCTGCCGGCCGTGCAGCGCTCGCCGTTGAGGGAGAAGACGCCGAAGATCGTCGCGTCGATCGCGGCGTCGAGGTCGGCGTCGGCGAACACGACGGCGGGGGACTTGCCGCCGAGCTCCATCGACAGGCCCTTGAGGTGCGGCGCCGCGTTGGCGAAGATGAGCTGGCCGGTGCTGCTCTCACCGGTGAAGGAGATCAGCGGCACGTCCGGGTGCTTGACCAGTGCGTCGCCGGCGTCCTCGCCCAGACCGTTGACGAGGTTGAACACGCCCCGGGGCAGACCGGCCTCCTCGAAGATGCCCGCCCACAGGGACGCCGACAGCGGCGTGAACTCGGCGGGCTTGAGCACGACCGTGTTGCCCGTGGCCAGGGCGGGCCCGAGCTTCCAGGACTCGAGCATGAAGGGCGTGTTCCACGGCGTGATGAGCCCGGCGACGCCGATCGGCTTGCGGTTGACGTAGTTGATCTGGCGACCCGGCACCTTGTAGGTGTCGTCGGCCTGGGCCACGACGAGGTCCGCGAAGAACCGGAAGTTCTCGGCCGCGCGGCGCGCCTGGCCGAGCGCCTGGGTGATCGGCAGGCCGGAGTCGAAGCTCTCGAGCTCGGCGAGCCGGGCGTCGCGCGACTCGACGAGGTCGGCGATCCGGTGCAGGACCCGGGAGCGCTCGCGCGGCAGCATCCGGGGCCATGGCCCCTCCTCGAAGGCGCGCCGGGCAGCTGCCACGGCGCGGTCGATGTCGGCCTTCTTGCCGGCCGCGGCGCGCAGGTAGGTCTCGTTCGAGACCGGGTCGAGCACCTCGAAGGTGTCGCCGTCGGCGGAGTCGACGAACTCGCCGTCGATGTAGTGCTGGATCCGCTCGGGCAGGTCGGCAGGCCGGTGACGCTCGGCCGCCGTCGTCGGGTGGGTGGTGGTGTCGGTCATGGGGTGCCTCCGGTCGGGGTGCGGGTCGGTCCCGCGTCGTCTGCGTGCTTGTGGGTCAGGTAGGCGTTGAGGGTGGCCAGACGGTGCTGCCGGCTGGCCTTCTCGATCTGCGCCGGCGGAGCCCCGGTCTCGATGAGTCGCAGGATGTTCTCGTGCTCGCGCACGGACTCCTGGGCACGGTGGGGCACGAAGCTGAAGGTCGAGTCGCGCAGATTGCCCAGGCGCGCCCACTCGGCGTCGACGAGTTCGGTCATGCGCGGGTTCGGGCACGGCGCGAACAGGATCGAGTGGAACTGCCGGTTGAGCGCCGTCAGGGCGCGGGGGTCGAAGCTGTCGAGGCTCTCGACGATGCGCGTGTTGGTCTCGCGCGCGCGGCGCAGGTCGTCGGCGGTCAGGTGCCCCGCCGCCAGCGCGGTGGTCGCGCCCTCGAGGATGGCCAGGGCCTGCATGCTGTGGCGGTAGTGCGAGTCGTCGATCATCGACACGTGCGCGCCCACGTTGCGCTCGAAGGTCACCAGGCCCTCGGCCTCGAGCTGACGGATCGCCTCGCGCACCGGGACCACGCTCATGCCCAGCTCCGCCGCGATCGTCGCCAGCACGAGCCGGTAGCCCGGGGCGAACTCCTGGGTCAGGATCTGCTCCCGGAGCCACTGGTAGGCCTGCTGGGACTTGCTCAGGGAGGGCGGCGTCGGGCTCACGGCATCCATCACCTGCCCGCGCGCCACGCGTCGTACCTCGCTCTCCACTCGGCGTTCATCGGGAACAGGCCGTCGACCGGATGTCCTGCGACGACCTGCTCGGCGATCCACGCGTCCTCCGCCTCCTGGGCGAGGGCCGCGTCGACGACCTCCTCGACGATCCCCGGCGGGATGACGATGACGCCGTCCCGGTCGCCGACGACGACGTCGCCGGGCTGCACGGTCGTCCCGCCGCACGCGATCGCCACGTCGGCGTCCCACGGCACGTGCCGGCGGCCGAGGACGGCCGGGTGCGCACCCCTGGTGTACACGGGGATGCCGACGGCGGCCACGGCGTCGTAGTCGCGGACGCCGCCGTCGGTGACGATGCCGGCGGCCCGGCGGGCGTGGGCGCGCAGCGCGAGGATGTCGCCGAGGGTGCCCGACCCGTCCTCGCCGCGCGCCTCGATGACGACGACCTCGCCCTCGCCGACGGCGTCGAACACGCGCTTCTGCGCGTTGTAGCCCCCGCCGTGGCTGGCGAACAGGTCCTCGCGGTTGGGCACGAAGCGCAGCGTGCGGGCCGTGCCGACGACCTTGGCCCCGGGGTGCATCGGCCGCACACCGTCGACGGTGACGTTGTTCAGGCCGCGCTTGCGCAGCTGCCCGCTGAGCCCGGCCACCGGGGCCTCGAGGAGCTTGTCCCGGAGGGCGGGCGTGAGGCGGAAGGGCTCCGGCTCGGGCTGCAGCCCCGCAGCGGCACGGGAGCCCCACGCCTCGGCGCGCTGGCGGTCGTCGACCGCCGGCAGGGACCCGAGGGCGTCGTCGAAGCCGTGCTCGCCCTGGGTGACGGTCGTGACCAGCCGGCCCGAGCTCGGCGACCCGGGGGCGCCGGGCGCGTCCACCTCGACCTCGACGACGTCGCCGGGGACGACGACGGAGGACCCGGCGGGGGTGCCGGTGAGGACGACGTCCCCCGGTTCGAGCGTGAAGTGCTGGGAGAGGTCGGCGACGAGCTGGGCGAGCGGGAAGATCAGCCCGGCCGTCGTGTCGTCCTGGCAGAGCTCACCGTTGACCCACGTGCGCAGCCGCAGAGCGGCCGGGTCGACCGCGCGGGCGTCGATGAGGTCCCGGCCGAGGGGGGTGAATCCGTCACCGCCCTTGGAGCGGACGTTGGAGCCCTTGTCGTTCGCCCGCAGATCGTACAGGCCGAAGTCGTTCGCCGCCGTCACCCAGCCGACGTGGTCCCACGCCTCGGCGAGCGGGACCCGGCGGGTCGAGGTGCCGATGACGAGTGCCACCTCGCCCTCGAAGGCCAGCAGCTCGGTCCCCGCGGGGCGTTCGATCGTCCCGCCGGACGGTGCGACCGAGCTCGTCGGCTTGAAGAAGTACGACGGGTGTGCGGGACGGCGGCCGCGCTGGTCGGCGCGCGACGCGTAACTGAGGTGGATGGCGACGATCTTGCCCGGTCGGCCGGGAAGGGCCGAGAACCGGGGGTCTGCGCCGTCGGCAACCGTGATGTGGTCGGTCATGTGCTCCTCGCTCCTACGTTGTACTCGGAACGTATACGATCCTGCATCCGAGAACAAGGGTGTCCGTTCCGCCGCTCACCGAGCCGGGGGTGCGGTGCTGCCAGCCAGGCGCCACGGTCGGGCAGTATCGGTACGACAGGCGACGTTCTGGAGGTTCCGGTCCTGCCGGCCCATGCCCGGGGGTCCTTGTGTGTGACGTAGGTCAACATATACGATCCGAGCCACAAGGGGAACGGCGTGCTCACGATGAGCCCGAGCACGCTGTTCGCATCGACAAGGGCGTCGGCATCGATGTCCGAGGAGGATATGGAATGCAGTTCCACCATCACGGCTACGTCTCCGGCGACCCGCGCGTCGAGCCCGCTGCCGGCGTCGGTCTGGACCGGCCGGACGAGCTGCCCGAGGAGGTCGACGTCCTGATCGTCGGCACGGGGCCCGCAGGGATGACGGCGGCGGCGCAGCTGTCGCAGTTCCCCGGCGTCAGCACCCGGATCGTCGAGCGCCGCGGCGAGCGACTGGCGATCGGTCAGGCCGACGGCATCCAGGCGCGCAGCGTCGAGACCTTCCAGGCGTTCGGCTTCGCCGGGCGGATCACCGAGGAGGCGTACCGGATCACGGAGATGTGCTTCTGGCGGCCGGACCCCGAGGACCCGTCGCGGATCGTCCGCGGGGAGCGCCCGCACGACGACCCGTCCGGCATCAGCGAGTTCCCGCACCTCATCGTGAACCAGGCGCGCGTGCTGGACTACTTCGCCGAGTTCATGGCCAACTCGCCGGCCCGGATGAAGCCGGACTACGGGTACGAGTTCCGCGGCCTCGAGCACACCGGCGACGCCGGGCACCCTGTGACCGTGACGCTCGCCCGCACCACCGGGGACCGGGCGGGGCAGGAGAAGACCGTGCGGGCCAAGTACGTCGTCGGTGCCGACGGGGCCCGCAGCGGCGTCCGAGAGGCGATCGGGGCCAGGATGCAGGGCGATCAGGCGTTCCACGCGTGGGGCGTCATGGACGTCCTCGCCGTCACGGACTTCCCCGACATCCGCCTCAAGTGCGCGATCCAGTCCGGGTCGGGGGGCAACATCCTGCTCATCCCCCGCGAGGGCGGCTACCTGTTCCGCATGTACGTCGATCTCGGGGTCGTTGCCCCCGACGACCGCGGCGCCGTGCGGAGGACGACGATCGAGCAGATCATCGCCCACGCCAACGAGATCCTGCACCCCTACACGCTCGACGTCCGCGACGTCGCCTGGCACAGCGTGTACGAGGTCGGTCACCGGGTCACCGACCGGTTCGACGACGTGCCCCTGGAGGAGATCGGTGCGCGCACCCCGCGCGTCTTCATCGCCGGCGACGCCTGCCACACCCACAGCGCCAAGGCCGGCCAGGGCATGAACGTGTCCATGCAGGACGGCTTCAACCTCGGCTGGAAGCTCGGCTACGTCCTGTCCGGGCGCAGCCCCGAGGCCCTGCTGAGCACCTACTCCGCGGAGCGCCAGGTCATCGCGCAGGACCTCATCGACTTCGACAAGGAGTGGTCGACGCTCATGGCGAAGAGGCCGGAGGAGTTCGCGAACCCCGCCGAGCTCGCCGACTTCTACGTCCGCACCGCCGAGTTCCCCGCCGGCTTCATGACGCAGTACCCGCCCTCGATGCTCGTCGCGGAACCCGCCCACCAGGACCTGGCCGCGGGCTTCCCCGTCGGCAAGCGCTTCCGGTCGGCCCCGGTGGTCCGGGTCGCGGACGCGAACCCGGTGCACCTGGGGCACCTGCACCGGGCGGACGGCAGGTGGCGCGTGTACGCGTTCGCCGACGCCGCGCCCGGGGCGTCCTCCGGGCTGGGGGACTGGGCGGAGTGGATGGCCGGGGCGCCGGACTCCCCGGTCGCGGCCCACACCCCGGAGGGCGCCGGCATCGACAGCGTCCTGGACGTCAAGGTCGTCTACCAGCAGAAGCACGTCGACGTCGACATCACCGAGGTGCCCGAGCTGTTCCTGCCCCGCAGCGGACCGTTCCAGCTCGTCGACTACGAGAAGGTCTTCGCCGCCCACCCGGACGAGGACATCTTCGACCTGCGCGGCGTGGACCGCACCGCCGGGTGCGTCGTCGTGGTGCGGCCCGACCAGTACGTCGCCGCGGTCCTCCCGCTCGACGACACGAACGCGCTCGCCGCCTTCTTCCGTCAGCACCTGCTGGAGGTGAACCACCAGCCGGTGGTGTAGCTGCCCGGCCAGGGGGTGCCGAGGGCCGTCCGGGCCGCGGATGGGCGGACGGCGGGGGTGGTGACGTTCTTCCTCCCGGGGCCCGCTCCCGTGATCCATCCGGACAGCGGTGGTGCCCGCCGGCGGGACAGCCGGCGGGCACCGTCGTCGGTGGCCCTGCGGATCTCACGCTCCCCGGAGCGGAGGCCGGAAGGACGGACGACCGAGGAGAAACTGCTGTCCTGGACATCGTCGATGCGCACCACCACCGGTGGCGCCGGCACCGGGGACGGGCCGGTAGCAGCTCGTGCCGGGCACGACCTGCTGGTCAGGCGGACGCGTGCGCCGGTGCGGCCGGTGTCCGCGCGGCGTCGTAGACCTTGGTCCCGGCGAACCAGGTCTGGCGGGCGGTGATGGACCGGACGCGGTCGATGTCGATCTCGTAGGGGTTGTCGCTGAGGACGACGAAGTCCGCGGACCTGCCGGTGGCCAGGGAGCCGGTGACGTCGTGCAGGCCCGTGGCCTCGGCGCAGGCGGTGGTGTAGACGCGGACGGCTTCCTCCAGGGTGATGGCCTGCTCCGGCCACAGGGTGCCGGGGAACCGGCCGGTCGGGTCCTGCCGGGTGACCAGGCCGTAGATCCCCTCCCAGGCGTTCGGCGAGACGCTGACCGGCCAGTCCGAGCCCCCGGCGATCCGGGCTCCCGTGTCCAGCAGCGCCCGGTTGGGCTGCATCCTCGAGGCCCGCTCGGCGGGCAGCACGGTGGCGATGGCCTCGGAGATCACCCCCGGGAACCACAGTGTCGGGGAGATGTCGGCGGTGACGTCCAGCGCAGCGAACCGGGCGATGTCGTCGGGGTGGACGAACTGGCCGTGGGCGATGTGGTACTTCGGCTCGGTGTGCCCGGCCGCGCGGACCTTCTCCACGGTGTCGAGGACCAGGCGCACGGAGGCGTCGCCGGTGCAGTGGATCTTCGCGGAGATCCCGCGCTCGGCAGTGCGCGTCAACCACTCCTGCAGCTCGGCGGGGTCCATGGTGGTGCCCCCGCAGTGGCACTCGGGGAACCCTGCCTCGGGCAGGTACGGCTCGAGGAAGGCGCCGGTGCCGGCGGGAGGCACGCCGTCGAGGAAGATCTTGACGAAGTCGGGGCGGTGGTGCTCGCTGCGGGTCTCGTCGCGGTGGGCGATGATCTCCTCGCCCAGCGGGGCGGTGCCGAAGATGGCGTCGTTGGCCGGCATGGAGGTGACGACCCAGGCGTGCAGGCGCCCGTCGTCGTCGAGGGTCTTCAGGGCCCGCATCAGCTGCAGGGAGGTGGCCGCGTCCTGGAACCCGGTGACGCCGTAGGAGTGCAGGACCTCGATGCCCCGGGCGGCCGCGCGGGCCACGTCCTCGGTGGACGTCGGCCGCAGGCGGGCCAGGGTCTTCTCCACCAGGCCCCCGCCGGCCTCCAGCAGCACACCGGTGGCCTGCCCGGCGGCGTCGCGCAGGATCCCGCCGCCCGCGGGGTCGGCGGTGGCACCGTCGATTCCCGCCAGTTCCAGGGCGCGGCTGTTCGCCCAGC
Source organism: Kocuria sabuli (assembly GCF_040981185.1). Lineage (NCBI taxonomy): Bacteria > Bacillati > Actinomycetota > Actinomycetes > Micrococcales > Micrococcaceae > Kocuria > Kocuria sabuli. The sequence goes on along the minus strand of NZ_JAVHZE010000001.1, from coordinate 17,170 downwards.
GGTTGTGCTTGCTGTCGTCCTTGAGCAGCGCCGGCCGTCCCCCGGTGGCGGCGTCCAGCCGGGCGCGCGCCTCGACGCTGCTGATCTCGCCCAGCAGCCCCGAGCCCCAGCTGCCGCCGACCACCCACTCGTCGGGGCCCAGCCCCGCGGCGTGGGCGGCGACGGCCTCCAGCAGCTCGTCCAGGCCCAGGGTCGGGGCAGTGCTGAGCTCGAACAGGTCCATCTGCCCGGCCAGCATGTGGTGGTTGTGCACGTCCAGCAGACCGGGCATCACGTACGCCCCCTGCAGGTCCACCACGGCGGTTCCCTCGCCCCGCAGCCGGAGGGCGCCGTCGCCGAGCCCGGCGACCTTCCCGTCCCGGACGGCCAGGGAGGAGACCCGTGGCTCCTGGGCCGTCAGGGTGTCGATGGTGCCGTTGAGCAGCAACAGGTCTGCCGGGCTCTCGTTCATGCTGTTCCGTCCTCTCCGTGGTGATGGCCTTCACGCTAGGGCTCCTGCCCCTGACCTGCTTGCGGATGCGCGCACGCCTGTTGGCTTTCCGGGAACAGGGGGGGCAGCGCATTCCCGGCCCGTTCCGGGCATGTACCAGCCGTGGGCACCGTTCGAGGGCGGGGCGGCAGCTGCCGTGGCCCTCTCTTGACTCTGCGCGCAGACCGATCGCCATCCAGGGAACGAAGTGCTCCGGACCGGAGACAGCAGGTGTCGTCCACGTCACTATGGACAGCAATCCTTGTCGCGGCCGGTCCTCCGGCCTCCTTCGTCACATCTGGAGTGCGTCCATGAGCGAAACCACCCACACCGTCCGCCCCTCCGCGCTGGGGGTCCACCACCCCCTGGACCTCCTGACGCCGGCGGAGATCTCGGCCGCCCGCCGCATCCTGGAGGAGGCCGGCCACGTGGGCCCCACCACCCGCTTCCCGCGCGTCCTGCCCGTGGAGCCGGCCAAGTCCGTCGTCCTGTCCCACGTCGACGGGGACGACGGCTTCGACCGGTCCGTGGACGTCACCCTGCTGGACACCGCCACCGGCGAGACCCTGCGGGCACTGGTCTCGGTGACCCGGGGCGCCGTGCTGGCCGTCGAGCGGATGAACACGGGTGAGCACCCCTACGGGCAGGCCCAGTACCTCTTCGAGGAGTACGACCGGGCCGCGGCGATCGTCAAGGCGGACCCGCGTTGGCAGGCCGCCATGGCCCGCCGCGGGATCGAGGACACGACCCACACGTTCGTCTCCCCGCTCGCGCCCGGCTTCTTCCCGCGGGAGGACGAGACCGGCAAACGTGTGATCCGCTCGCTGACCTTCCACCGCCGCTTCGAGGGGGACAACCCCTGGGGCCACCCGGTCGAGGGCCTGGTCGCGCACGTCGACCTGACGGCGGGGGAGGTCGTCCGTCTCGAGGACGAGGGCGACGTGCCGGTCCCCATGGAGGACGCCAACTACACCCCCGAGCACGTCGGTCCCGCCCGCACCACGCTCAAGCCCCTGGACATCGTCCAGCCGGAGGGTCCCTCCTTCCGGGTGGACGGCACGCACGTGACCTGGGAGAACTGGAAGCTGCGGATCGGCTTCAACGCCCAGGAGGGACTGGTCATCAACCAGGTCACCTTCCGCGACGACTCCCGCGAGGAGCCCGAGGACCGCTCGGTGCTCTACCGCGGCTCCGTGCCCGAGATGGTCGTGCCCTACGGCGACACCACGAGCACCCGGTTCTGGATCAGCTACTTCGACGCCGGCGAGTACCTGCTCGGCAAGAACGCCAACTCGCTGAAGCTCGGCTGCGACTGCCTGGGCGTGATCCGGTACTTCGACGCGTTCGTGGCCGACGACGAGGGCCACCCCATGGAGATCCCGCACGCGGTGTGCATGCACGAGGAGGACTACGGCGTCCTCTGGAAGCACACCGAACCGGGGGAGACCCCGCAGGTGCGCCGCTCCCGGCGCCTCGTGATCTCCTACTTCGCCACCATCGGCAACTACGAGTACGGGTTCTTCTGGTACTTCTACCTCGACGGCTCCATCCAGGTGGAGGCCAAGGCCACCGGCATCGTCTTCGCCGGCGCCTGCCCGCCCGGGCGGCCCAACCGGCACTCGGCCGAGATCGCCCCGGGCATCCAGGCCCCGGTGCACCAGCACATCTTCTGCGCCCGCCTCGACGTCGCCGTCGACGGCACGGAGAACTCCGTGCAGGAGGAGAACCTCGTGGCCCTGCCCATGGGCGACGACAACCCGTACGGCAACGCCTTCACGTGGTCGCGCACCGACGTCACCCGGGAGTCCGAGGGCGTCCGGGACGCCAATACCGAGACCGGTCGCAAGTGGTTCGTCACGAACCCCCACCGCCTCAACCACGTCGGCGAGCCCACCGCCTACCACCTGATCCCCATGCCGGGGCCGCGGCTGCTGGCTGCCGAGGGCTCCTCGGCGCGCAAGCGGGCCGAGTTCGCCACCCACCACCTGTGGGTCACCGCCTTCGACCAGGAGGAGAGGTTCCCGGCCGGTGACTTCCCCAACCAGCACGCGGGCGGGGGCATCGGCGAGTGGGTGCAGCAGGACCGCGGCCTGACCGACACGGACGTGGTGCTGTGGCACACCTTCGGTCCCACCCACATCCCGCGCACCGAGGACTGGCCCGTCATGCCGGTGGACTACTACGGGTTCTGGTTCAAGCCCTACGGCTTCCTGGACCGCAACCCGGCCCTGGACCTGCCGGACTGGTCCACCGCCGGCGGACGCTGCTGCGGCTCCGAGGTCGGCCACGCCGATCCGGCCCCCGCGGTCGGGACCGCCCACGCCGTCACCGGCACCGGCGGGCACCCCACCCACGACTGCCACTGCGAGGGCTGAGCCATGAGCACCAGCACCACACCTCCCGGCGACGCGACCGTGCCCGTCGGCACCGCGGCCATCGGCCGCCCCGGCGCGAGCGGGGGCTTGGACCGCCGGACGCTGACCGTCCCGTCCTTGGTCTTCCTCATCATCGCGGCCTCGGCACCGCTGACCGTGCTCGCCGGCGGGGTGACCTCCACCTACGCCGTCACCGGGCTGCTGGGGGTGCCCCTGGCCTACGTCCTGCTCGGGGCGCTGCTGGCGCTGTTCGCCGTCGGGTACGGGGCGATGTCCGCGCGGATCACCAACGCGGGCGCCTTCTACGCCTACGTGGCCGACGGCCTGGGGGCGCGGCAGGGCATCGGCGCCTCCTGGCTGGCACTGATCAGCTACAACGCCATGCAGATCGGGCTCTACGGGATCTTCGGCTTCGCCCTGTCCTCCTTCCTGGAGGCACGTCTGGGCCTGGCGGTCCCCTGGTGGGCCGCGGCCCTGGCCGGTCTCGCGCTGGTCGGTGTGCTCGGCGTCAGCCGGGTGGACCTCTCCGCCAAGGTCATCGCCGTCCTGGTCGCCCTGGAGTTCCTCGTGGTGATCGTCGTCGACGTCCTGTCCCTGGCGGTGGCCCCCGAGGGCATCAGCACGCAGCCGCTGATGCCCTCCGAGTTCTTCACCCACGGCATCGGCGCGGTGCTCGCCTTCGGGATCGCGGCGTTCATGGGCTTCGAGTCCGGTGCCATCTACAGCGAGGAGGTCAAGGATCCCGCCCGTTCCGTCCCGCGCGCCACGTACACCGCGGTGGCGATCATCTCGGTGTTCTACGCCGTGTCGGCGTGGGCCCTGGCCGTCGGGGTGGGCCCCGGCCGGATCGTCGCGGCCTCCCGGGAGAACGGGCCCGATCTCGTGTTCGTCTTCCTCGCCCAGCACGGCGGGACGCTCCTGACCGACATCGCCCAGGTCCTGTTCGTCACCAGCCTGCTGGCCGCGCTCATCGCCTTCCACAACGCCGTGGCCCGCTACTTCTTCTCCCTGGGCCGCGAGTCCGTGCTGCCGCGGTGGCTGGGGGCGGTGGGGCGGCGCAACCACGCCCCGGTGGCGGGGTCGCTGACCCAGAGCGGTTTGGCGGTGCTGCTCGTGACCGGCTTCGCGGTCGCCGGCCGGAACTCGGAGCTCGGTCCGCTGTTCCCGGTCCTGACCCTGTTCACCTGGCTCACCAACGCCGGGGCCTTCGGGCTGATCTTCCTGCTGGCCGTCACCTCCGCCGCCGTCATCGGGCACTTCCGGCGGGATCCGGGCGGGCACTCCGCCTGGGTGCGCTGGATCGCCCCGGCGGTCTCGGCGGCCGGTCTCGGCGCGGTGTTCGTGCTGATCCTGGTGAACTTCGACGTCCTCATCGGCGCCGAGGGCCCCAGCCCGCTGGCCGTGGTCATGCCCGCGATCATCCTGGCCACCGGGGTGGTCGGCCTGGTGTGGGGCGAGCACCTGCGTCGTCGTCGCCCCCACGTGTTCGCCCGGATCGGCACGGGGGGCAACGTCGAGGACGTTGCTGCCGCGGCCTCCTCCGTCGCAGGAGCCGGCGATGTCCGCCGCTGAGGCCGTCCGGCCCGCCGCGGCCCCACGCCTTCCCGCCGGCGCGTCCGCCGCCCGCACCTCGGGCGCACCGGTGCACGTCCTCCTCACCGGTTGCGTCGCCGCCTCCGTCGCGGCCCACGGGTGGACGGCGGTCGGCGGCGGCCACGGCGCCGGCTGGTCGCTCGTCATGGCCGCCATGGCCGTGGCGTGCTCGTTCTGCCTGGCCGACCTGGTGCGTCGGCCGGAGGCTGCGGAACCGGTGCGGATGGCGCTGAGCACGGCGGTCGCCATGGCCGTGGTCCACGTCCTCGTGCTCCCGCTCATGGGAGACCACACGAGCGGAGGCCACCCGGCACACCCTGGGGGAGCCGCCACCGGGCCGAGTGCTGCAGAGTCCTTGACCGGCGGTGCCGAGCACAGCGCCATGCTGGCGCTGATCGTGCTCGAGCTGACCGCGGCAGGCCTGGCGACGGGACTGCTGCGCCGACGGGCCCGGAGCGGAGCAGGACTCCTGCGCTAGGATCTCCGTGTGGTTGTGGCGTGCGCCACAGCCCGAGTGCTCCCGCAACCGGACGGAAGGACCAGCCATGGCCCCGACGCGGCCTGATTCCCCGGGCGGTCCCGCGATCCCGGTTCTCGCGGAGACGATCCGCGACTGGTCCGTGCTCACCTCGCAGTCCTTCGGCCCGCTGAAGTGCTCGACGCGCGCCCCCCGCACCTTCCGCGCCGGACTCGTGGCGCGGACGACGGGGAGCATGAGCATCGCCCACCTGCGGGTCGGCCCTCACGTCGTGGAGCGTGAGGTCAGGGGGCCCGACCAGGAGGGCGGGCGGTTCAAGGTCAGTCTGCAGCTGGAGGGACGAGGCGTCGTCGAGCAGGGGGAGCACTCCGCCGTGCTGGAACCGGGCGACATGGCGCTCTACGACACCTCGGCGTCGTACCGGCTCGAGTTCCCCGACGACTCCCGTCTGCTGGTCATGATGTTCGACCACAGTGCCCTCGACCTGCCGCCGAACGCCGCGGCCCAGCTCAGGGCCCAGCGTGTCCGCGCGGAGGAGCCGGTCCACGCGATGGTGTCCTCCTTCCTGGCCTCGGTGGCCGAGCGCATGGAGGCACTGAACGGCATGACCGGGCAGCGCATCGGCAACTCCGCCCTGGACCTGCTGACCGTCTCCTTCAACCACGAGCTCGACGGCCAGGTGGCCGGCTCCGCCCACGAGCAGGACCGGCTGCGCGCGAGCGTGCACGACTTCATCGAGGCCCACCTCCCCGACCCCGGACTCGATCCCGCGATGATCGCCCGGGCGCACTTCATGTCGACCCGGCGCCTGCACCAGATCTTCCACGACGAGGGCACCACCGTGTCGGCCTGGATCCGCAGGCGGCGCCTGGAACGCTGCCGCAGGGCCCTGGAGGACCCCGCCAACGCACGGGTGTCCGTGGCACGCATCGCCGAGCGGTGGGGATTCACCGACGCCGCCCACTTCTCACGGGTGTTCAAGGCCGCCTACGAGGTGCCCCCGTCGCACGTCCGGGCCCGGGTCTGACCATCGGCGCCCCCTCGGTGATCGGGGCGGGCAGCGTCGTCACGGGCGACGTCCCACCGGACGTGTTGGCTGCGGGCAACCCGTGCCGGGTCCTGCCTCCGATCGCCCCCGAGAACCGCGCGGCGTACCTCGACGCCTACGGGACGGCCGGAGCCTGAGCCCGGCTCCGGCGCACCGTCCTGGACCTGTCGGACCGGTCGGCCGTTCTTCTGCGCTGCCATCCGCTGCTGGTCAGCCCGGACCTCCGGGGTGAGCACGCTGCGGATCCTGGTCGGTGGTGACGCGGTCGGCCAGGTACTGCAGGACACGTCGGGTCTTGGTCTCCTGCTCTTCCGGAAAGTGCAGACCGGCGGCGCGCACTGCGGCCTCGAAGCCGGTCTGTGCGGCTCGTGCATCGCCGCCGGCGTCGACCCGGACGGACAGCTCGAGGAAGTCCAGTTCACCGACCGTCCATCGTTCGGCCACCACCTCCTTCCCTGTGCCACGGGGCAGGTGCAGGCTGATGTTCTTCCAGCGACGGGCCTGGACGGGCCCGAGACAGGTCAAACCACCCAGGGCCACGGGTAGACGGGTACAGGTGCGCAGGAAGTCGTGCTGAGCCGAGGAGAAGGCGGCTTCTGGGGACCATCTGCCGCCGTCGTCCCCGGAGTCACCAGTGGCCTGCTCGTACGGCACAGGAACGTGCTCAGGTGGCACGTCGGCCACGCAGGAGGCGGCCAGCACCCGTTTGCGGCCGGCCCAGTCGGCTTCGATCCGGTATTTCCCGTCGTCGTCCTGGTGCGGGCCGTGCCAGGGAGGCAACAGCTGAGAGCGGCGCGCCGGACGCAGCTTGATCGCGGAGTCGGCTTCGTCGGGCGCGTTGTTCCTCGGGTTCAGGCGTAGCCGGACGATGACGCCTGCAGAGAGCAGAGGCAGCGCGGTCACCCCGGGTGTCAGGTCCTCCAGGAACCACACCCAGCGCCGATCCCCGTCATCCAGACCCAGGGTGCGCAGGGCGTTGTCCACCTCGCCGGTGGAGCCGGTGTCCACAGCTCCGCCGATGGTGATCTTGATCTCGGTCGGTTGAGCAGCGCTCATGCCCTGCACCCCCTGCTGTTCTGGTCCGTCCTGGTGGAGTCGGGTGCTGTGACCCGCAGCACCCCAGCATGCAAGAGCCGGTGTTACCCCAGCATTACCGCTCCCATGGGCCTGGTGGTCCACGGGCGGGCCCGTGGACCTGTCGATGACGGCATGCCCTCTGCCCCGCGCTGCTCGACCCGTGGCGGGGTCTGCAGGGGCTTCCGACACCGGCCCGCGCGGGTCAGCGCAACCAGAGCGGGGCGGTGGCGAAGCCGCCGGCCGGTGGCAGTTCGCGTTCTCGCGTGCGGCCGGGATCGGCCTCGATCATGGTCGTCGCGTCCAGGACGGCGCGGGTCAGTGCCCGCAGCTCGAGGGTCGCGAGCGCGCGTCCCGGGCAGACGTGCTTGCGGATCCCGTACACCAGGTTGTACGGGGCGTTGCCGACCGGGTCGAAGGCGTCCGGGTCTCCGAACATCCGCGGGTCCCGGTTGGCGGTGGTCCAGTTCAGGAGGCCCTGCTCGCCGGCGGCGAACCGGCGGCCGCCGACGGTGACGGGTTCTGTGGTGATGCGCCGGTTCGCGACGAAGGGGTCGTCGATCCGGAGGATCTCGTTGAGGATGGCCTCGAACTCCCGGTCGGACACGCCGGAGCGCATCCGGGCCTGCAGGTCGGGGTGGTCGGCCAGGTAGGTGAGGACCACCCCGGCGCACAGCGCCATCGAGCCCAGGTCACCGCCTGTCCAGTTGCGCAGGATCGAGACGATCTCCTCGTCCGCGAGTTCCCGGCCCTCGAGGCGGCCGTGGACGAGGTCGGTGGTGACGTCATCGGGTGCGTCCCCACCGGCTGCGCGGCGGACGTCGATCAGGGACCGGATGATGGTGTCGAACTGCTGGGCGACCGCTGCGGTGCGGGAACGGTCTCGGGACCGGGCGGCGGCACGGTGGTGGTGCATCCATTCCAGCAGCACGTCCTCGAGCTCCGCGGGCCACCCCAACCAGGACGTCTGCGCCCGGACGGCGAAGCGGGAGCCGACCGCCACGGCGTCGATCGGGCCGGGGACCGCGAGCTGTGCTGTCAGGTCGGCGGCGACCTGGTGGATCGCGGGTTCCAGGGCGGTCATGCGCTCCGTGGTGAAGCAGCGCTCCACGAGGGCACGGAAGGTCGTGTGCAGGGGGCCGTCGAGGCCGTTGGGGATCTGGAGGTGGCGGGAGACCGCGTTGGAGAAGGTCTCGGGGTCGAGCGCGGCAGCGGTGACGTGGGCGTGCGAGAACAGCGTCCAGGCACCGTGGGCGTCGCGGGCGGGCTCCGGCAGGGAGCCGAGAGGGCCCCGTCCGAGCCGGCGGTGGGTCCTGTCGGTGACGGCCCTCAGGGCCGGGTCCGTTCGTCGATCTTCCCGCCGTTGCGCACGGTGAGGGAGAGCAGCAGGGACAGGACCGCGAAGCCCGCCAGCAGGGTCAGGCCCACGAAGTAGCTGTTGTTCTCGGCGTTGTAGGTGGCGCCCATGACGAGTGGCGGGAAGTACCCGCCCAGTCCGCCGGCGGCGGCGATGATGCCGCCGATGGTGCCCACGTCCTTGGCCGGGGCCGCCCGGCCGACCCAGCCGAAGACCCCGCCGGTGCCCAGACCGAGGAAGAGGGCCATGAGCAGGAAGGTCGGTCCGTAGACGCGTTCCTGACCGGGCTGGAAGGCCACGACCACGGCGAGCACGGCGGTGCCGGCGAGGGAGGCCAGGGTGACGGTCTTCGGTCCGATCCGGTCGGCCAGGATCCCGCCGACGGGGCGGGCGATGACGGCGGCCAGGGCGAAGCCCGCGGTGCGGGTGCCGGCGGCGGTGGCGTCGAAGCCGTACACGTTGTCGAGGTAGGTCGGCAGGTAGTTGGAGAAGGCCACGAACGCGCCGAAGACCACCCCGTAGAGGAAGCACAGCTGCCAGGTCACCGGGAGGGTGAAAGCGTGGGTGATCTTCGGCAGGACCGGCTCGGGGGTCTTGGCCGCGTGCACCGGCGAGTCCCGCAGCAGCAGCCAGCAGGCCACGGCCGTGAGGGCGACGAGCACGGCGATGGTGATGTGCGCGCCCAGGTATCCGATGCCGGACACGAGGCGGGGGGTGAAGAACGCCGAGACGGCGGTGCCGACCATGCCGGCGCCGAAGACGCCGGTGGCGAAGCCCTTGCGGTGGGACTCGTACCAGGCCGAGCAGAACGGGATGCCGACGGCGAAGACGGTGCCGGCGATGCCGAGGAAGAACGCCACGGCAACGAGCAGCCCGAAGCTGCCCAGCTGCCCGACGAGCCCGGTGGCCAGCACCAGCGGGGCGGTGACGCCCAGGACGACCGTGAACATCACCCGCCCCCCGTAGCGGTCGGTCAGGGCGCCGACGGGCACCCGGCAGACGGCGCCGACGAGGATCGGCATGGCCACCAGCACGGCGGTCCGGGTGGCGTCGAGCTCCATCTGCTGGGCGTAGCGCTTGGAGAGCGGACCGACGATCGTCCAGGCCCAGAAACCGACCGTGGACGCGAGCGTGGCCAGGAGCAGGTTGCGCAGCTGCCCGGCCCGGAGCTCCGGGGCCGTGGTGCCGGAGGAGGTCGCGGGGGAGGTGGATGACATGGCTGTCCTCGTGCGTTCGGTGGGCGGGACGTCAGCGGCGGCCGGCGCGGGTGCTGCCGCTGTGCGTGCTGTCGCTGTGGGGACGGGTGCGGCGGCCGGGGCCGCGGGTGGCGCCGCGGACTCCTCGGTCCTGGGTGCCCACGGGCTCCCAGCCACGGCGCACGGGTGCGAGGTGGGACGAGGAGCCGCGGGAGCGGTACACGATGTAGGGGCGGAAGAGGTAGTGCACCGGTGCGGTGAACGCGTGCACCAGCCGGGTGAAGGGCCAGATCGCGAACAGCGCCATCGCCCACAGGGCGTGGACGTGGAAGCCCACGCCGGCGGCGGTCATGGCGGCGACGTCGGGCTGGAGGATCCAGATGGAGCGGAACCACGGGGAGACGGTCTGGCGGTAGTCGACCACCGTTGTGTCGAACACGGAGAGGATGGTGGCGCCCAGGCCCGTGAGCAGAGCGGCGAGCAGCATCAGGTACATGAACTTGTCGTTCCTGGTGGTGGCCATGAACACGGGGCCGGTGGTGCGCCGGCGCCAGATGAGCATCACGATCCCCAGCAGGGTGCCGATGCCGGCGACCGTGCCGATCCCGAGCGCCACGATGTGGTACATGTGCTCGGTGATCCCGGCGGCATCGGTCCAGGTGCGGGGGATGACCAGTCCGACGACGTGCCCGGCCAGCACGGCGAGGATCCCGAAGTGGAACAGCGGGGAGGCGATGCGCAGGATGCGGGACTCGTAGAGCTGGGAGGAGCGGGTGGTCCAGCCGAACTGGTCGTACTTGTAGCGCCAGACGGTGCCGCCGATGACGATCGCGAGCACCACGTACGGGAGCACGCCCCACAGCAGGATGTCCCCCATACCGATCTCGACGGTTTCGGGCGGCGGTGCGAGGGGGATCATGCCTGGTTCCTTTCACTGATCGGCAGCAGCCGGGGGTCGTACGGGTCGAGGCCGACGGACTCGGTGGGCGGGCCGTAGCCGGCCATCCGCATCACGGCGTCGCGGTCCTCCGGGGAGACCCCGGGCAGCGTGGAGCACACGAGGGCGACGGCGCCGCGGTGCGGCAGCCCGTCGTCGCGCAGGGCCAGCCGGAGCAGCTCGAGCGAGGGCCGGTAGCGCTGCAGCAGCTCGTAGCCGTCCTCGGGGGAGACCTTCGCGGTGAACTCCAGCACCAGCGGCAGGTAGTCCGGCAGCTCGGACTCGTCCAGCTCGGCCCCGTGGGAGCGGTAGACCTCTTTGAAGGCCGCCAGCGCCTCCCCGCGGCGCCGGGTGTCCCCGTCGGTCCAGTAGGTCAGGTGCAGGCTGTGCCGCCGCGAGAGGTCGAACTCCTGGACGTAGTCGGCCTGCACCTGCTCCAGGGGCCGGGCCGTGAACCAGGCGAACAGCTCCTCGGTCTCCTCCACCGGGGCGCCCACCTCCTCGAGGGCCGAGCGCAGGGTCGGCAGCATCTGCAGCAGCGCCTGGTCCGGGTAGCCCAGCAGCACGGCGGCGGCCTGGCGGACCACGGCACTGCGCCGGGGGTGGGCGTCGGTCCAGGCGCCGGGGTCGAGGGTGCCCGGTCCGGCCTTGCCGAGCAGCTTCTCCAGCAGGCCCATCAGCTCGCCCCGTTCCCGTCGTGGGGCGGGAACAACCCCTGGGGTCTGCCGCGGCCGTCCCAGTTGAGCAGGTTGACCCGGCCGCCCAGCTCCTCGTGGCCGGTGGGGTCATCGCCGCGCTGGCGTGCCTGCAGCGCGTTGAAGTTCTCGACCGCCATGGGCATCGGCCGGCCCGAGGCCTCTCCGAACACCCCGGTCTGGCCCATCCCGGGCCCGCCGTCGACGTCGAGGGAGCAGCCGATCTCCTCGAGGTTGTGCGCGTCCTCCAGGTGGGCGGAGGGAATGACGTAGCGCTCCTCGTACTTGGCGATGGCCATGAGCCGGTACATCCTCTGGATCTCGGCCCCGGTCATCCCGACCGCCTCGGCGATGGACTCGTCCGCCTCCTGGCCCAGGGCGATGTCGCGCATGTAGGAGCGCATGGCTGCCAGCTTGTTGAGCACCTCCCGGATCTTCTCGGTGTCCCCGGCGGTGAACAGCTCGGCGAGGTACTCCACCGGGATGCGCAGGGAGTCGATCGCCCCGAACAGGTTGCCGGCGTCCTCGCCGTCGTGGCCCTGGTCCTGGAGCAGGTCCACGACCGGCGACAGCGGCGGGACGTACCAGACCATGGGCATGGTGCGGTACTCCTGGTGCAGGGGCAGGGCCACGCGCAGCTCCTTGGCCAGCGTGTAGACCGGGGACCTCCGGGCCGCGTCCAACCAGTCCTCGGGGATGCCCTCGGCCCGGGCCGCGGCGACCACCGCCGGGTCGCGCGGATCGAGCATCAGGTCCAGCTGCGCCTCGTAGAGATCCCGCTCGTCCGGGGTCGCGGCGGCCTCGGTGACCCGGTCGGCGTCGTAGAGGAAGATGCCGATGTAGCGCAGCCGGCCCACACAGGTCTCGGCGCACACCGTGGGGATCCCCACCTCGATGCGGGGGTAGCAGAAGGTGCACTTCTCGGCCTTGCCCGACCTGTGGTTGTAGTACATCTTCTTGTACGGGCAGCCGGTGACGCACTGGCGCCAGCCGCGGCACCGGTCCTGGTCGACGAGCACGATGCCGTCCTCGACCCGCTTGTAGATCGCCCCCGAGGGGCAGGAGGCCATGCAGGAGGGGTTCAGGCAGTGCTCGCAGATCCGGGGGAGGTAGAAGGCGAAGGTCTGCTCGAACTCGAACTTGATCTTCTCCTCCGACTCCCGCCGGACCTTCTCCACCACCGGGTCCAGGTGGCCCAGCTCGGCGGTGCCGCCGAGGTTGTCGTCCCAGTTGGCCGACCACTCGATCTTCATGTCGTCGCCCGTGATCAGGGACTTGGGCCGGGCCACCGGGAAGTCGGTGCCGGCCGGGGCGTTGATCAGGTTCTCGTAGTCGTAGGTCCACGGCTCGTAGTAGTCGTTGAGCTCGGGCTGGACGGGACTGGCGAACAGGCCGGCGAGCTTCGCCCAGCGCCCGCCGGACCTGAGCTTGAGGTTGCCGCGGCGGTTGAGCTCCCAGCCGCCCTTCCACTTCTCCTGGTCCTCGTACCGGCGGGGATAGCCCTGGCCGGGCCGGGTCTCCACGTTGTTGAACCACACGTACTCCGTGCCGGCGCGGTTGGTCCACGCCTGCTTGCACGTCACCGAACAGGTGTGGCACCCGATGCACTTGTCGAGCGCCATCACCATGGCGACCTGGGCCATGACTCGCATCAGTACTGGACCTCCTGGGAGCGCTTGCGGACCACGGAGACGATGTCGCGCTGGTTGCCGGTGGGCCCGAGGTAGTTGAAGGCCCAGGACAGCTGCGCGTAGCCGCCGATCATGTGGGTGGGTTTGACGAGGATGCGGGTCACCGAGTTGTGGATCCCGCCCCGGCGGCCGGTGGCCTCGGACTTCGGCACGTCGATCACGCGCTCCTGGGCGTGGTGGACGTAGACCACCCCGGCCGGCATGCGGTGGGAGACGATGGCCCGGCCGATGTACACGCCGTTGGTGTTGAGGCACTCGACCCAGTCGTTGTCGGAGACCTCGATGAGCGCGGCGTCCTGCGGGCTCATCCACACCGTGGTGCCCCCGCGGGAGAGGGAGAGCATGAACAGGTTGTCCTGGTACTCCGAGTGGATCGACCACTTGTTGTGCGGGGTCAGGTACCGCACGGCGATCGACAGGTCCCCGCGCTGCCCGAGCTTGGGCTCCCCGAACAGGCGGTGCATGTCCAGTGGCGGTCGGTAGATGGGCAGGGACTCGCCCATGTCCTTGAGCCAGTCGTGGTCCAGGAAGAAGTGCATCCGCCCGGTGAGGGTGTGGAAGGGCTTGAGCCGTTCGATGTTGATGGTGAACGGGGCGTAGCGCCGTCCTCCGGTCTCCGAGCCGGACCACTCCGGGGAGGTGATCACCGGCACGGGCGCGGCCTGGGTGTCGGCGAAGGTGATGCGCTTCTCCTCCGAACCGCGGGCCAGGTCGGCCAGCTGGACCCCGGTGCGCTTCTCGAGGGTCTCGAAGCCCTGCACGGCCAGCTCCCCGTTGGTCGTGCCGGAGAACAGCAGGATCGCCTCGGCCATCCGCGCGTCGGTGTCCACGGCCGGCCGTCCCGCCGCGGCCCCGGAGTCGAAGACCCCGTGCTGGCGCGCGAGCCGGCCGACCTCATGGGAGACGTCGTAGGTGATGTACTTCGTGGTGAACCCCTGCTTCTCGGCCAGCGGCCCGACCGCGAGGAACTTCTGCCCGACCGCGCCGTAGTCCCGTTCCACGACCTTCAGATCGGGCAGGTTCCTGCCCGGCACCGCCGGGACGTCGGTGCCCTTCCAGTCCGGGGCGTGGCCGCCGGGCTGGGCGAGCTCGCCCGGGGTGTCGTGGGTGAGCGCGGTGGCGACCAGGTCCTTGCGCACGCCCAGGTGGGTGCGCGCCTGCCGGGAGAACTCCTCGGCCAGCAGCCGGAACAGGTCGTAGTCCGTCCTGGCCTCCCACGGCGGGTTGATCGCCGGGGTGAAGGCGTGCACGTAGGGGTGCATGTCGGTCGAGGACAGGTCGTGCTTCTCGTACCAGGTCGCGGCGGGAAACACGACGTCGGACAGCAGCGTGGAGCTGGTCATCCGGAAGTCGGCCGAGACGAGCAGGTCGAGCTTGCCCTCGGGCGCCTGCTCGTGCCAGGTCACGTCCTTCGGCCGGGACCGGGAGTGGTCCTCGCCCATGACGTTGTGGTGGGTGCCCAGCAGGTGCCTGAGGAAGTACTCCTCGCCCTTGGCCGAGGAGCCCAGCAGGTTTGAGCGCCACAGCACCAGGGTGCGCGGCCAGTTCTGCGGGGCGTCGACGTCCTCGACGGCGAAGCGCATGTCCTCGGCCTTGAGCCGGTCCGCGACCCAGGCCGCCTCGTCGGGAGCCTCTCCGCGGGCCACGCCCTCGGCGGCGGCGTCGGCGACGTCCAGGGAGTTCTGGTCGAACTGGGGGAAGAACGGCATCCACCCCAGGCGGGTGGACTTGGCGACCACGTCGGCGGTGTGCATGCCCTTCAGATGGCCCTCGGCCAGCGGGGACTGCAGTGAGTCGGAGGAGTAGCCGTCGGAGCGGAACTGGTCGGTGTGCATGTACCAGAACGCGGTGCCGATCATGAACCGCGGTGGACGGGTCCAGTCGGTGGCCGCGGCCATCGCCGCCCAGCCGGTGATCGGGCGGGCCTTCTCCTGACCCACGTAGTGGGCCCAGCCCCCGCCGTTGCGGCCCTGACACCCGCACAGCATCAGCATCGCCAGGATCGCCCGGTAGGTGACGTCCCCGTGGTACCACTGGCAGATGCCGGCGCCGAGGATGATCATGGACCGGCCCTCGGACTTCTCCGCGTTGGTGGCGAACTCCCGGGCGATGCGGGTCACGGCCTGGGCCGGCACCGAGGTGATCTCCTCCTGCCAGGCCGGGGTGTAGGGGGTCGCGGCGTCGTCGAACCCGTCGGCCCACTGTCCGGGCAGCCCGGCCCGGCCCACCCCGTACTGGGCGAGCATGAGGTCGAAGACCGTGGTGACCGTCCGCCCGGCCACCTCGGTGACGGGCACCCCGCGGTGGACCACCGAGCCCTCGCCGGTGGCGTCGGTGAACGCGGGCAGGTCCACTCCGCTCGTGGCCCCGGTGTAGGAGGCCGCGTCCGTGATCGACAGCGCCGGGCGCACCCCCTGCAGGTCCAGGTTCCACTTCCCCTCGTCCTGCTCGTTGTAGCGGAAGCCCATCGACCCGTTGGGCACCACCGGGGTGCCGGCGTCGCGGTCGATCAGCACCGTCTTGAACGCCGCGTCGGAAGCCCTCGCCTCGCCCCCGCCGAGATCGGCGGCGTGGAGGAACTTGCCCGGCACCACGGTGCCGTCAGGACGCCGCTCGAGAGTGACCAGCATGGGCAGGTCGGTGTACTGCACCACGTAGTCCTCGAAGAACGGGACCCGCCGGTCCACGAAGTTGTCCTTCAGGATCACGTGGCCCATGGCCATGGCCAGGGCGGCGTCCGTGCCGGCCTGGGCCGGCAGCCACTCGTCGGCGAACTTGGTGTTGTCCGCGTAGTCGGGGCTGACCGAGACCACCTTCGTGCCGCGGTAGCGGGCCTCGACCATCCAGTGGGCGTCCGGGGTGCGGGTGACCGGGATGTTGGAGCCCCACATCATCAGATACGTCGCGTCCCACCAGTCGCCCGACTCGGGCACGTCCGTCTGGTCCCCGAACACCTGCGGGCTGGCCACCGGCAGGTCCGCGTACCAGTCGTAGAAGCTGTTCATCACCCCGCCGATGAGGTTGATGAACCGGGCACCGGCCGCGTGGGAGACCATCGACATCGCCGGGATGGGGGAGAACCCGGTGCACCGGTCGGGGCCGTAGGTCTTGATCGTGTGCACGTGGGCGGCGGCCGTCATCTCGAGCGCCTCCTGCCAGCTCGAGCGCACCAGCCCGCCCTTGCCGCGGGCCTGCTGGAACGCCCGGCGCTTCTCCGGGTCGCCGACCACGGCCTGCCACGCGAGCACGGGGTCCCCGCCGACCGCCTGCTTGGCGGCCCGGTACATCTCCAGCAGCACTCCGCGCACGTACGGGTAGCGCACGCGGGTGGGGGAGTAGGTGTACCAGGAGAAGGCCGCACCGCGCGGGCACCCCCGGGGCTCGTACTCGGGGCGGTCCGGACCCACCGAGGGGTAGTCGGTCTCCTGGGCCTCCCAGGTGATGATCCCGTCTTTGACGTACACCTTCCACGAGCAGGAGCCCGTGCAGTTCACCCCGTGCGTGGAGCGGACCACCTTGTCGTGGCTCCACCGGTTCCGGTAGAACGCGTCCCCCGCACGGCCGCCCTCGCGGAACACCGCGCGCCGGTCCGGGCTCTCCTCCCACCTCGTGAAGAACTGCCCGAGCTTGAGCAGGGCGTCGGAAGCAGGACCATCGATGCGCGGCGGAACGGAGTCGGTCGTCATGGAAAAAAACCTAGTAATGCGGCGGGCGCTATGCCATTTTTCGCGGTGTCGGATTTCGGTTCTCGAAATGTTTCTGTCGCAATCAATTCTCTCGGAAATGCTGATGCGTCATTTGTTTCGGAGGGAGAACTCTGTTTCACCATGCGATCCAACAGCGCCCGCGGAGGCGGAAATACGGCGATCCAGCGGCGTGGAATCCGATGGTCGACGAATCCACCGGTCGGCCGAGTTCCGCGTCGTGAAGGCCGTCGGCGCGGCCTGTGGTCGATATGTCCCTATTGTCAGGGACGCGCATTCTGGAGGAAATCCCACGCGGGGGCTCCGCATTGTTGGAGGCCGGCTGTTCGAACTCGTAGGGTGAATGGAATAACGACAACTGGATTTGCGCTATTGCGCTGATCGACATGTCTGAGGCGGTGACATGAGTGTTTCCCTGGGTCTGCCGCGGGTGCGCGGTGCCGGACCGGGCCCCTCCGGGGCCCCGGCCGGGACCGGGTTGGTGGACCGGCACGGGCGCCGGGCCACGGATCTGCGGCTGTCGGTGATCGACAAGTGCAATCTGCGCTGCACC
>NZ_JAVHZE010000019.1:0-62707 GCF_040981185.1 Kocuria sabuli | reverse complement strand
CACGCACCGTCGATCAGCAACCCGGTGGGGGTGGCGGCCAGCACCGCGGCGATGCGGTCCTGGACGGAAGGGGAGGGTCGGGCCTGGTCCGTGATACTCATGTTGTCAGCCTTTCTGGTCGACGCAGCAGGTCACCCGGTCGTTGGTGCCTCGCGGCGTGCTTCAGCGGTGTGGTGTCGGACGGGCGGGCAAAAGTGTTGAGCCCGCCGGTGTCGCTTCGTGATCCGGCAAGGATCTGCCGTGGGCGAGAGCGTGTGGTGTTCCGTTCCTTGAGCGGCTACAGCGACTTCCTGTCGATGCTGTTGCGCCATGTCCTGATGGGTCGTGGGGCCTGTCCGTGATCAATCGCTCTCGGGTCCCCGGCAGTATGGGCAGTCCATTGAAGAGGAGCCGTCAGAGCAGGTATCAGCACTGAAAGCGAGCTGTTTCCGCGGATCGAAGGTGCGACGTGGGGTCATGGCGCGTGGTGCTCCGGGAGCAGGTCGCGTCGGAGCGGTGACGGTTTTCATGCAGGGTTCTCCCTCGGTGTTCACTGGCCGGGCGGCAGCCCCAGGACTCCACGTCGGGGGTGGCGTCGGCGGTGGCGTCGGCGACGGTCGTGACCACCACGCCGGTGGTCGGGTCGAGAACCGCGAAGGGTCTGTTCCCGGATGCTGTGGCCCTCTGTCTGCCGATGAACGGCCGGTGGGATACGCGGTGTCCAGCAGCGTTTCAGACCTTGTAGTGGTCATGGGTTCTCCTCCGATCCGAGGACCTCGTGCGAAGTGTGTGACGTTGCCCGGTCCGCGTCTTGGCTCAGGAGTCGGTAAAAATAATTGCGTAGGACTTCACGATGGATTCCTCCACGATCCAGCGGCCGGTCCATCCGTCTTCGAGGACGACGACGGTGTTGGGTTGCAGCTCGATGGCCTGGCCGTTGTCGTGCACCAGTCGGCCGCGCCCGGCGTCGATCGTGATCAACTCGGTGCAGCCTTGACGGACGGTGGTGAACTCACCCGGGCTTGCCTTCCAGAGTCCTATTTCTGCGCGGGTGTTGTGGTGCAGCACCAAGGTGCTGGTTTCCGGGGCGCCGGCGATCACCCTGGACTGTTCGATGGGCTGGGCAGCAGGCCAGTCGGCGCTGCGGATGAGCATCGTTGTCATCGGAGGGCCTCCTGAGGAGCCGAGCGGGAGGCGCTCAGTTGGTGGGTGACCCGTTGAGCCGCTCGTTGGCCGCTGCGGATGGCGCCCTCCATGAGACCGGTGTACAGGGCGTCGCTGTACTCCCCGGCGAAGTAGACGTCACCGACCGGCTGCTCCAGCATCTCTCCGTCCTGGGCGCGGACGTGAGGTGAGTGGGCGGAGTAGGCACCACGAGCCAGCGGGTCGGTGGACCAGTCGGTCACCAGTGCCGGCAGGTCCGTGTTGAAGGACAGGTCTGGGCGCGCTGCCCGGGCCGCCTCGGCCCATCGAGCGGGCCCCTCATGCACAGCCGCGGCTTGCAGGGCTGCCTCCGAACCCATGAATCCGTTGAGTACCGGGGCGACCTGGCCGCTGGCGTCGACGGCGGTCCAGTTCCAGAACCGTCCCTTGACGGACATGGTGGCGCTGGTGGGCGCCACGGCGCGTAGGGGGAGATGGAGTTTCGCTGCATGGCCCTGCAGCACCCGGTCCAGTACTGCCTGCTTCCACTCCGGCACGGGAAGCTGCACCGTCGTGCGGTCACGGATGATCGCCAAGGGCAGGGCGACGACCACGGCGTCGAAGATGGCGGCTCCCGTGTCGGTGTAGACCGCCGCCCCTTCCTCCAGCTGCACCACACGACGCACGGTCTCCCCGGTGCGCACGGCACGACCCAGGCGAGCTGCCAAAGCCTTGGGCAACCCCTGGTTTCCGCCGCCGACACGCCAGCTGGGAAGCTTCCGGAAGGAGGCGATCTGGTTCAGAGCTGCGGCCGTCACCTTGTCCGATTCCACTGTGGTGGAGATCTCGATGCGGGCACGCAGGGCATCGACAATGCGCCTGTCCAGCTCCAAGCGGCTGAGCACGTCCTCGGCCGAGGGAGTTCCCGGCAAGGAGCGGGCGATGTCGGCGGCCTGTTGGCCGGCTGCCGCTACATCGTCGGTGGTGATCTGCGGAGTTTCCACCAAGGTACGGACGTAGTAGCTCATGCCCGTCTCCACCAGTGACAGACCAGTAAGGCTCAGGAGCTGGCGCATGGCGTCGTAGCCGTTCAAGACGAACTCTGCTCCACGCTCAACAATGCTGGCGAAGTCATGCCCGGTGTTCATCGCTTCCGACCACACGCGTCCGCCGACCCGGTCGCGGGCCTCGAACACGGTGACGTCGTAGCCGGCTTCACGCAGGTGGGTGGCAGCGGCCAGGCCGGCTAAGCCGGCGCCGAGGATCCCCACGGTGGGGTGCGTCGCGGCGCTCATTGGAGATCTTCCCGGCACAGCGTTGGAGTGGGAAACGGGGTGTGCATAGGTGGTCCTTTTTAGATGCGTTGGTGAGTGGGGTGCCAACCGTTACCGGATCCTCTCGGTAGCGGTGCGGCGGGGAGTGGGTTGTTCCACCTCGCCACTATTCACCGCCCGGAATCAATCGTGAGATGTGTCACGGTGCTGAGTTCCAGCGTAGGAGGGCGATTCGGCCCGGTAAATTGTTCGAATACACAGAATGCGGGGTAATTTGTGCGTTAGTACAAGGATCTGGCGGCGTCGTCTGTATCCCCTCAGATGTGACCTCTGAGCTGATGCGATACCCAAAAGGCCGAGGTGCTCTCCCGGCCGAAGATCCGCGCGGTCGACGCCGGTGCACTTGTGCTCATCACCAGCGAGAGTGAATTTCGGTGAGAAATGCCCCTCAAAGGAACTAATCTGGTTCACAACCATTTTGCCAATGAAGGATCCCACGAATTATTGCGGGTTGTTCCCCCCTGACCTGCCGTCGGTTCGCGTCGGCCGGTCAGGGGTGAACACCAGTTAGTGCGAGAAGCTGGCAGCCGTCTCGGTCAGGGTCTTCCCCTTGGTCTCGGGCGCCAGCCAGTGCGACAGGATGGCGCCGAGGAGAGTGAGTCCGGCGGCCATGAGGATGGTGGTCTGCGGCCCGTAGTTCACCATGGAATAGGGCAACAGGAACGTGCCGGCACCAGCCCCGATGCGGCTGACCGCGGTTGCGAATCCTGTCCCGACCCCCCGGATCTCGGTCGGGAAGACCTCTGCGGGGTAGATGCCGGTCAACGTGTTGTACCCGGCGTTGAAGAAGGAGAAGGCTAGGAAGCAGACCAGGACCACCCAGGCGGGTGCACCTGCCCACAATCCGATGATCGCCAGGAGCACGAAGCACAGGTACTGCGGCGGGACGGTCAGCACGCGGCGGCCGGCCCGGTCGACCAGGATCACGGTCAGGATGACGCCGGCGGTGGCCAGTGCGGAGAGCCCCACTCCCCCCCCGAGGCCTTGGCTGAGTCCATAGCTTTCCAGCACGCTCTCGGCGAAGGTGGCGATCGCGAAGTAGGGAGTGACCGCGCAGAGCCAGAACATCGAGGTGAACAGGGTGGCCCGCCAGTACCGGCGGGAGAACAGATCCGTGAACTTGCCCTTGCGCTCGTGCTCGTGCTCGACATCGCTCATGTCGGCGAAATCCAGCAGGTAACGGTGGGCCAGCCGGTGGGCCTCCTCGTGGCGGCCCTTGCTCCACAGCCAGCGCGGCGACTCGGGCAGACCGATGCGGGCGATGAACAGGATCACCGCAAGAACGGTGCTCGAGCCGAGGACGATCCGCCAGTCGATCGTGGTGGTGGTGGTCAGCGCGTAGCCCACGATGAAGGCGGTCATGAACCCGGCGTAGAAGGCGACCAGGGTCAGGCCCATCAGCCGTCCCCGCAGACGGGCGGGTGCGAACTCCGACATCAGCGGCCAGCCGACGGAGTACTCGACGCCGATCGCGATACCCATCAGCAGTCGGACCGCGAACAGCTGCCACGGTTCCTGGATGAAGAACTGTAGAGCTGAGGCGAGAACGAAGATGCCCATGTCGATCATGAACAACGGTTTGCGGCCGAACTTGTCGCCGAGCCAGCCACCGATCGGTGCGCCGACGAGGATACCGATCAGCGTGGAGGCCACGATCAGGCCCTCCCACAGCGGGGTGAAGCTCAGTTCGGTGCTGATGGTGCTGATCACCGTGCCGATGATGCCGAGGATGTAGCCGTCCAGGAACATCCCGCCAATCAGGACGGCGGTCAGCCTGATCAGGAAGCGGCGCTTGAAGGTCGTAGTAGTAGAGTCGTCGTCAGTAGCCGTTGGTGTGTTTTTCATGGAAGACACTGGTTGCTCCAAGTATTCGGGGTCGTTGAAATGGCTTCCTCCGCGTCGTCGAGGAAGAGAGTTTTTCCATGGATGGTCAGATCGGTCTCGTCGCCGTCCCGTCATCGGCGGTCGTCCTGGATCTCATGTATGACGCCCGTGGGCCGGGCCACAGATTGTTGGTTTGAGGCCAGATCCATGGTGTTCTGCCCTCGTCGTGGACCGGTCAGGACCTGTCAGCGCATGAGGTCGGAAGTGCGCTACGCGGTGGCAGTATCCTTTTGGGCCGCCCAGATGTCCCCCACGGTGAACCCGTTGGGGAAGGGGTCGTCCGCGTCGAGCACGTAGGTGCTGTACCCGGTGATCCATGCCTGGCCGCTGATGGTGGGGACGACGCCGACGCGGTCGCCCATCTGAACTTCTTTGACGAGCTCGCCGGTGTAGACAGTGCCGAGGACGCCCTCGTGCCGGAAGGGCTGGTGGAGGGGAAGCTCTCCCCTGGCGTGCAGGGCGGCCATCTTGGCGCAGGTACCGGTGCCACAGGGGCACCGGTCGAGGCCGCCGGTCCAAGAGGCGGGGTTGTCCAAGTCGATAGGACCGCTGGCGACCATCACAGCGTTCTTCCGGTCAGCGTTCGGGTTATCGGTGGGCCCGGACAGCTGAGCGATCGTGATGCCGATGCCCGGGTAGTCTGGATGTTCCACCGGAAGCTGCTCCTGGGCCGCCCCCAAAATCAGGGCCGCGATGCGGGTGATGTCTCGTCCTCGGTCCGGAACGAGGTCGAGGGAGGGGAACTGCGCTACATCGGCGATCACGTAGAACATGCCCCCCCATGCCACGTCGACGGTGACCTGACCCAGCTCTGGCACGTCGATGACGGCGTCGCGGTGGACCGAGAAGGCCGGCACGTTCTCGAAGGTCACCTGTTGCACCTTGCCGTCGCGGCAATGGGCCGTGATGCCGATCAACCCGGCGGGGGCTTCAAGATTGAACTGGGTCACCGGCTCCTGCATCGGGATCATCCCGGTCTCCAGCAGGACCGTGGCGACCGCGATGGTGTTCCCGCCACTCATCATCGGGTACTCCACCTGCTCCATGATGATGAACCCGGCGGCCGCCTCGGGGTGCTTGGGCGGAACGATCAGGTTGCAGCACAGCGGTGGGTAGCCGCGGGGCTCACGGAGCATGAGCTTGCGCAGCTGGTCGTCGTTCTCCTCCAGCCACTTCGCCTGCTCGTAGACGGTATTGCCGGGGATGTGGGGAACGCCGCCGGTGATGACGCGCATGGGCTCACCGGAGTGGGTCTCGACGGCTTGGATCATTCGCTTGACTGACATGGTCTTCCTTCGGGGCGGTGGATGACGATCTGTTGACTGGTCAGGGATACGGCAGTGCCGGCCGGGCGGCTGGTCGGCCGCAGCTCGCTGCGACGGTTGCGCGCAGCCGCTCGAGCAGATCGATGGTGAGCTCGAGTGCCGGAAGTCGCGTCCGGTGGTTCCGGCGCAGGATTTCGCGGTCCTCCCACGGGACAGATCGCCGCTCTGCCGCCGTTGGAGCGGGGCTGCCCGCAACTCTTCAATCGCGTCTGATGAACACACTTCCGGGACGGGTCACAGGATGTGGACCATGTTCATTCCACGGGCGTGCCGATCAGCTCGAGTTCCTGGTCGGATTCCGCGATGACCCGCAGTTCTTCTGCTGTGTTCTGGTTCAGGCACAGGAGCCAGTAGATGACGCACCCGACGGGGATGCCGACGAAGAACGCGATGTCGACGCCCAGGGTGGAGGCGATCGGTCCTTCGAAGGAGCCGACGTTCATGAAGGGGACCATGATCAGCAGTGTCAGCAGGTAGGCGGTGATGCCGCGCCCATTCCACAGACCGTAGATGCCGTCCTTCTTGAAGATCTCCGTCACCGAGTAGTTGCCCCGCCGGACCAGGAAGAAGTCGGTCAGGTTCACCGAGGTCCAAGGTCCCATGAGGTATGCCACGACGGTGAGCACGGTCGCGAAACTCGTATTGATGAAGTCGTCAGGGATCAGGACTGCCGCGACCGTCCCCGTGACGCCGATGAGCAGGATCGTCACGACGCGCAGTCTGCGGGTCGGTTGCACTCTCCGGATGCTGTCGAGCGCGGTGATGAGCGTCAGCGATCCGCCGTAGGCGCACATCGCCATCAGACCGAGCAGGCCGAGGCCCCCACTGACGAGCATCAGCTCGCCGAGACCGGGAAACACATAGCTGCCGGTGACCACCAGGCCGGTGATGATGCCTTCAGCGGGCAGCAGTGCGGCGCAGACCGCCCCCACGCCCATGAAGGTGAACAGGCCGAAGAACAGTCCACCGGAGGTGACCGCGATGATCGCGGGCTTGCTCGTCCCGGGCGGCATGTAGCGCGAGTAGTCCGAGACGAAGAACGCCCACGTGAGCTGGTATCCCGTCGCTGCGGAGACCACCACGAGGAACGATCCGATGTCGAACGACTGGGACAGGTCGAACAGCGCGGTGGGAATCGACCCGGTCGCCAGCAGCCCCACGACGTAGACCATGATGACCGCCACGAGGGTCACGGTGATCACGCGTTGCGCCCTGTGCAACCAGTGGTAGCCGAAGACTGCGAGGAGAGTGGCAGCAGCGCAGACGGCGATGATCCACAACTGCGATGATCCACCGGTGAGCTCGGCTGCCGTCGCACCGAGCAGGTCCCCGCCGAGAACGATGTAGCCCCAGTACACGACGATCGCCATCGCCCAGATGAACAGAGCCCCGTAACGACCGAACTGGGGGCGCGACTGGATCATCTGCGGCAGGCCGAGGTGCGGGCCCTGTGTGGCGTGGGCCGCCACCGGGATAGTGCCGAGCAGGGTACCGATGGCGAGTGCGATGAGCGTCCACCCGAGGTTGAGGCCGAGCACGATCCCGATCGCGCCGGTCGCGAGGGAGAGCAGCTGGGCGCTCCCGGCGAACCAGATGGTGGCTTGGTCCAAGAGCCGGCCCTTGCGTTCGGCCAGCGGGACGTAGTCGATCGAGCGCGCTTCCACGCGGGAGAGGACACCCGAAGTCGAGCGGAGAATTGGTGTACTCACCGGATAACTCCTTCGTTGTGGGAGGTGTGGATCGAACGCATTCGATCCACACGGGATGTGGCTGTGCGCACTCGGGCGTGGAGCTCTGCCCGGCACACGCGCCTGGTGTGCAGTGCAGGTGACGTGTGACATCCGGACTTCCGGATGAGGCCTGCCGGCACTAGGCGGGAGCGCTCCACAACTCGTCCAGTCCGACCATCTTGCGGACCCCCAGGTTCAGGTCCCGTATCCACACGACACCGAATTGAGGGGCGACTTCCTCGACCTGCGCCTGGTAGGCGAAGTGACCAGGTGGCTGCGCTGTGACCCGGTCCCCGGGTTTGATCGATGTCATGTCTGGGATCCGTTCACGAGGAGTGATCTGACCGGGCAATGGGCGCCACGGATCGTCTCCGCCGGGCTGCTCATCGAGGTGCAGCATGGACACCACCGGCCCGCAGCACCGGTGTGGCGCTGCCTGCGCCGTGGAACGCTTGGCACCTCGGACTCGTGACACGTACCGGCCGGGGTGTGGCCGATGACTTCCCGGATCCGTGGTTGCAGCGGTGCGCGGGACAGCCGTGGGGCTTCGGCTCACCGTGGTGGGGTGCGGGCGCTGAGCTCAGCGCCCGGCGATCCGGTCAGCGACCTTGGCGATGACGCTCGTCGAGGGCGAATCCGACCTGTTCTCGCGCTGGTCCGCCCAGCGGTAGGCCTTGTACAGGCCCGTGGCGCCGATCCAGCGCAGCGGCTCGACCTCCCAGTGGCGGGCCTTGCGGCCGGTCCACGGCAGGCGGGTCAGTTCCGTGTCATGGCCGAGGATCAGGTCGCGCAGCGTCCGGCCGGCCAGGTTGGTGCCGCTCAGACCGTGCCCCACATAGCCGCCGGCCGAGGCCAGGCCCGTCCCGGCGTCGTAGTTCACGGCCGCCGACCAGTCGCGCGGGACCCCGAGGACCCCTGTCCAGGTCTGCTCCAGGCGGATGCCTTCCAGGGACGGGAAGAGTTGGACCAGTCTTTCCCCGATGAGGTCGACGCCGAACTCCGCCGTCCGCCCGCCGCGGTCGAACCGCGAGCCGAAGTCGTACGGCTTGCCCCGACCACCGATCGCGATCCGGCAGTCCGCTGTCAGCTGCAGGTAGGAGAAGCTGTGCGCGGTGTCCCCGAGCAGTTCCGCACCGGACCAGCCGATGCTGTCCAGCTGCTGCTGCGTCAGCGGCTCGGTGATCACCAGGCTGCTGTTCATCGGCAGCAGGGTGCGCGGCTCGGCGGGGAGGCTGACGGTGTACCCCTCCAGCGCGCGCACCACCGCGTGGGCGGTGACGTCCCCGCGGTCGGTGACCACCTTGTGGGGCTCCAGCGCCGTGGCCGTGGTCTGCTCGTAGATGCGCACCCCGAGCCGTTCCACCGCGGCAGCCACACCGAAGGTGTACTTCGCCGGGTGGACGCGGGCGCAGTGCGGGGTCCAGTACCCTCCGAGGGCGCCGTCGACGTTCACGCGCCGGAGCAGCTCGGGACCGGTGAGCGTGTGGACGTCGTTTTCGCCCCACCCCTGCTGCTTCATCTCCTGCACGTGTTTGTGGGCGCGGGTCAGACCCGCCTGAGAGGTCGCCACGTGGATCAGTCCGGTCTCGTCCACCGCGTCGCCGAAGCCTTCGCGGTGGGCGACGTCCACGCTTTCCCGCACTGCCCCGAACATCGCCTGCTGCATGGCCAGGGCGGCCTCGACACCGCGGTCGGCGGCATAGCGGCGGAACGGTCCAGCGGGTTCGGCGCTCATCCAGCCGCCGTTGCGCCCGGAGGCGCCGAAGCCGCAGAACTCACGTTCGATCACCACGATCTCCCAGTCGGGCCGCTCCTGCTTGAGGTAGTAAGCCGTCCACAGGCCGGTCAGGCCGCCTCCGACGATCGCGACGTCGACGTCGAGGTCCCCCGGCAGGGGCGCCCGGGGTGCCGGCCAGCCGGCGTCGCGCACCCAGAAGGAGACGTCCCCGTTGATGAGCTCTTCACTGCGTGTTGTAGTCATGGTTGTCCCTCGCGGTCTCAGTCGGCGAACCGGTAGATCTTCTTGTTGGCGAACGACTCCATGCCGAGCTTCCCCATCTCGCGGCCGAAGCCCGACCGCTTCACGCCCCCGAAGGGCACGTCCGGTCCCTCCAGCTCGGCGGAGCCGACGAAGACCATGCCGCACTCGAGCCGGTCGCCCACGCGCTCGGCCCGCTCACGGTCGTCACAGATGATGACCGAGCCCAGGCCGTACGGCACGGCGTTGATGAGGTCGACGGCCTCGTCGTCGGAGGAGAAGCGGTAGAGCTGGGCCACCGGGCCGAAGAGCTCCTGGGAGGCCACCTCCATCTCCGGGGCGACACCGGTGAGCACGCCGGGCGTGTACACGTTCCCGACGGGCTCGTTGTTCCCGACCACCAGCTCGGCGCCCTCGCGCACGGCGGCACCGACCTGTTCGGTCAACCGCTGGGTCGCCTGCTGCGATGACAACGGGCCGAAGTCACCGTTCTCGTAGGACTTCTCGCGCATGGCGGCGGTGAACTTCTCGGCGAACTCGTCGTAGTGCTTGTCGGCCACGAAGATGCGCTTGGAGCCGTTGCAGGCCTGGCCGGTGTTCTCCATCCGCATGCCCACGGCCTGGGCCACGGCGAAGTCCAGGTCCCCGGTGTCCAGCACCAGGAAGGCGTCCGAGCCGCCCAGTTCCAGCACGCAGCGCTTCAGGTGCCGCCCGGCCTGCTCGGCGACGACAGAGCCGGCCCGCTCCGAGCCGGTCAGGGAGACCCCCTGGACCCGCGGGTCGGCGATGATGGCGGAGATCTGCTCGTGCGAGGCGTACACGTTGATGAACGCAACCTCCGGGAAACCGGCCTCGTGGAAGATCTTGGCGATCACGGCGGAGGACTCAGGACACTGCTCGGCGTGCTTGAGGATCACCGTGTTGCCCAGGATCAGGTTCGGGACGGCGAAGCGCACCACCTGGTAGTAGGGGTAGTTCCACGGCATGATGCCCAGGACCACCCCGGTCGGCTGGGTGCGGATGAAGGTACGAAGCCCATCGGCGACCTTCAGCGGCTCGTCGGCCAGCCACTCCTCCGCGTGCTCGGCGAACGTGGAGATGATGTCGGCGGAGAACTCGACCTCGCCCACGGCCTGGTCGAGCGGCTTGCCCATCTCGCGGTGGATGATCTGCGCCAGCTCCTCCTTGCGCTCGGTGAAGAGCTCGGCGGCGCGGCGGGCGAGCTCAGCGCGCTCGGCAACCCCTGTGGTCCGCCCCCATTCGGTGTACGTGTGATGGGCATCCTCGATCGCCTGGGTGATCTGGGCGTCGGTGGCCCCGGGGTACTCCTTGACGGTCTGCCCGGTGGCGGGGTCGACAACGGCGTAGGGAATCATGGTCCAACCTCCTGTGTTCGTGTCTGTTGCTGTGCGGGTCAGCCGCGCATGCCGGTGGCGGCGCGGCTGTGCTCGATGACGTGGATGACGGTGGGCCGGTCGGCCTCCAGGGCCTGCAGGACGGTCTGCCCGAGCTCGCCCGGTTCGTTCAGATGCACCCCGTGGCAACCCATTGCCTCGGCCATGGCCGGGAAGTCCGGGGAGGACAGTGCCACGGAGTGCACGGGGTCGCCGCGGTCGGCCATCTCGTTGCGGATCTCCCCGTACCCGCCGTTGTCGTAGACGATCACCGGCAGGGCGAGGCGCGCCTCCGCCGCCGCGGCGAGCTCGCTGATGACGAACATCAGGCCGCCATCACCTTGGAGCACGACGACGGGAGTCTCCGGGGCGGCAAGCTTGGCACCGATGCCGGCAGGCAGGCCGTACCCGAGGGTGCCGAAGCCCGTCGGGAACAGGAAGGAACGCGGCCTGCACAGACGGACGGCCGGGACGGCCCCGTTGTAGGCCGACATCGCGTTGTCCGCCGCGATCACAGCATCGTCCGGCAGCACTTCGTTCAGGGATCGGAAGGACTCCATCCAGGTTTCTGCCGAGTTCTCCTGCGCCTGGACGAAGCGCTTCTTCAGTTCCGCCCCCGCTCGCGGATCCGCTGCACGGTCCTTTTCCGGGAGCGCTTCCAGCAGCAGCCGGAGGGTCTCCGCGGCATCGCCGAGCAGCGGGTGGCTGGGCGCGACGTTGGTGAGCAGGCCGGTCGGATCCGCGTCGATGCGCACCACGGTCCTGGGGAACTGGGGGTACCGGCCGAACCAGTCGGCGGAGGCCAGCTCGGTGCCGATCGCCAGCACGGTGTCCACGCTCTCGACCAGCTCCGGGAACGCCTCGATCTGCATCCCGGCCCCCAGCGCCAGGGGGTGATCCTCGGGCAGAGTGCCCTTGCCGTTGGTGGAAGTGATGACCGGCGCGCCGAGGTGCTCGGCCACCGCGGCGACCTGCTCGGCTGCTCCCGCTGCGCCGCCGCCGGCGATGATGAGGATCCGCTCAGCGCCGGCCAGGGCTCGCGCGGCGCTGCCGATCTCGGCCTCCGCCGGTACGCCGGGGGCAGCCGGGGGCAGTGGGGCGACGTCGGGCACGGCGCCTCGCTCGTCGATCAGGTCCAAGGGGATCTCGAGGTACTCCGGCCGGGCGCGGCCGTGACCCATCCGGGCGAAGGCGCGGGCGACGGCCGTGGGGATCTCCGCCAGGCTCTGCACGCGGTGGCTCTGGCGGACCACTCCGGCCAGGGTGCCGCGCTGGTCCACCTGTTCGTGGAGCAGCCCGTCGCCGTCGCTGGGGTGATCCCTCGGGACGCCGGGGGCGATGAGGAGCACCGGCACCGAGTCGGAGTATGCCTGGCCCAGTGCCGTGGCGGCGTTCGTGGCGCCCGGACCGGTGGTGGTCACCACCACGCCGACCCGCCCGGAGGAGCGGGCGTAGCCGTCGGCCGCGTAGCCGGCGCCCTGCTCGTGCCGGGTGGTGACGTTGCGGATGCCGTGGCCGCCCATCGCAGCGAAGATGCCCAGGTTGTGCGTACCGGGGATCCCGAAGACGGTGTCCACGCCGTGGGCGGCGAGGGCTGCCATGAGCAGTTCTCCGCCAGTGCGCTCCTGTGGTTGGCCGGTCGTGTTCATCTGCAGCACCCCTTGTTCGCGGTCAATAAATGTGGCCTGTGACACACAGGCTACGAGGGTGCTCAGCGGCTCGGCTATCAGACGAACAGCTATATATCCGCAAATATTTGTCAAAAGTGACAATCTGGGGGTCGGGTGGAGTTACTTCCCGCGCTCCAGGGCGAACTGTTCCCATGCTGTGCGGGCGAGCCAGAACTCGGCGAGATGCTGCGTACGGCGCACGCTGCGCCCGGTCAGCTCTTCGACCCGGTTCAGGCGGTAGGCCACGCTCTGCCGGTGCAGGTTCTGGGCCCGGGCAGTGTCGTTCCACTGCTGGTCGTGATCCAGGAACGCGAAGAGCGTCTCGCGCAACGCGGTCATCTTCGGGTCCTCACCGGCCAGCGGGCCCAGGACGCTCTGGACGATATGCGTCCGCTCGGAGCGGGACCGCCCCAGCAGGGAGAGCCGTTCGCCGCGGAACTCGCGCCACCGCTGACCCCGGGCCTTGGCGAACAGGTACTCGGACACAGCCTCTTCTATCGCGCCGCCGAGATCGCCTTCATCGTGATGCACCGCGGAGCCCCCGACCACGAGACCCAGCTCGTCCAGGCGCAGCCGCACCCCCTTCACGGCAGCGACGGGCACCGCAACGACCTGACGTCCGCCCATCTGCCCGCAGACAGCCGGCGAATCGTCGAGGGCCAGTCTGAGCGGCGCCCGAGCCGCGACCTCACACTCGGTGACCATCACCTGGTAGCCGGGTCGCTCCACGCCCCACCGCTCGGTGAGCGCGTGACCGGCGTCGGCCCGGCTCGCCAGCGATCGGGCCAGGACCTCTTCGCCGCGCTCGACGTGGTCCACGGCAGCCTGCAGCAGCTCATTGGCATCGACCTCGAGCACCTGGGAGAGATGCACCAGCGACAGGCCGTCCAAAAACTCGTCGTTCTCGAGCAGCAGATGTGTGGGTCGCAGCGTCCGCAGCGGGCGCCGCCGACCGCTCGCCGGGGCCACCGCTCCATCGCCGATCACCACGCATCCCGTCTCGTCGTCGACCACGGTGACGGAGGTGGAGAAGAGCTCAGCGAGCGGCCGTCCGGACCTCTTCTCAGCCAGCTCGCGCCGGCCCGCCACGTTGTAGAGCTTGGCCAGGCGCAGCACGCCCATGGACTGCTCCTCGGCTCCGAAGGAGGCCACCATCCGGGACAGGGCGACGAACGGGGTCTGCCGCTCGGTGAGCAGCACAGGGAAGCCGCGCTCGTCCGACTCCTCGGCCAGGGCACGGGTGAGCGGGGGGGCGAACCCGTGGTCGCCGATCGCGATCCCGGCCAGACCCGCCTCGTCGAGGTCGGCGATGAACGCGCGCTGGGCATCACTGCCGGCCGGGATGCACATGCCCACGGTCATGAGCAGCTCGTGCGGCTGGAGCCACCGTCCCGGGTCCTGCAGCTCGCACGAGTGCGCCCACAGAACGGAACGGTTGAGCCCGGACGCGCCACTGTGCATGCGCGTGCCCAGCACCGGGCTCGCGACCAGGTCGCCGATCGTCAGGGATTTCGCCATGGGCAGTCGGGGGCGCGGCGGCGTTTCCGGTCCGTCTCCCCCATCCCCCTTCAATCCGTGCGCGTGGTGATCACGCACAACAGCTTACCGATGATCCTCCTGGCGGGCTTGCCCCGCCTACGGGCAGCACATGGTGGCGCACAGGCGGCACCAGAGGCCGGGCCCGACGGTGGCCGTGGGCGCCCTCCCGCCGGACGGTGAGGGCGACCTCGTCCTCACCGTCACCGAAGTTCTCCTCGAGGCCCGCGATGACGGCGAGAGGGCGACGGATTCCCCGGTGAGAACGTCGAAGGTCGCGGGCTCCGGCAGAGGATCGCCTCGGCGGGCTGCGGGCAGGGAGTGCTGGATCCGGAGGAAGCCGTTCGCAACCCGGTGAGGTTTCACGCCCGAACCTGCGCTTCCGCACGCTGGGGCAGTGCCACGTCCTCCGGTTGGCCGACCAGGAGAGGCCGGCCGAAGAGGCACAGCAGCACACATGTCCACATTCCCGGAGGTCCGCTGCAACCACAGCAGCCCTTGTAACGATCATAATTCGGCGAGGAAAAGATTCTGAGAATCAGTAAGGTATTACACCTCGGTCGGTTACGCTGGGGAGCATCCGATGCACCTCACGGTCCTTGCGACCCCGAGCACGACAGGAGGAGAGATGGACGCTTCTCCTCGCCCGCAGCACATGGTGAGCCTGCACGGCGTTCCCGCCGTCTGCGGTCGGCGCTCGGTCCCCGCGGGACCGAGCCGGACGCGGCACCGGGCGCGATGACCGGTCCGGGCGGCGCCGGCTGCAACCCGGCACACCAGAGCGCGGCACACCAGAGCGCGGCCGTCCGGCGCGGCAAGGACGGCATGGTCCTGCTGCCCTCCGGACCCGGTCTCGCACAGGACGGTTGCCGTCGTTGAGAAGCACAGCTCTCCCACTCCGCCTCCCGTCGACTGCTGTCGATGCCCAGACCCTTGCCACCAGGAGCACAGCCATGAATTCCGCTATCTCGCCCGACCGGTCACCTGCGGTGATGCCGGTATGAATGCTGCACTCACCGTGCCGACGACTGTGCCCCTGGTTCCGCGCGCGAGCGTGGACGAGGCGCTGGAGAGCTTCTTCGGCCCCCTGGTCGGCGTCCTCGAATCGATCGTCTTCTTCGCCGTGCCGATCGGCGAGGCCCAGCTGCCGCTGCTGGTCGTGTGGCTCTTCGGCGGAGCCGTCTTCCTCACCGTGCTGGTGGGCTTCAAGCCGTGGCGCGACATGCCGCACAGCCTCAGGATCATCCGCGGGCACTACAACCGCTACGACGACCCCGGACAGGTCACCAGCTTCCAGGCCCTGGCCACCGAGCTCTCCGGCACGGTGGGCCTGGGCAACATCGCCGGTGTGGCCGTGGCCATCTCCATCGGCGGACCCGGCGCCTCCCTGTGGATCATCATCGCCGGCCTGCTGGGCATGTCGGTCAAGATGGCCGAGGCCACCCTGGGCCAGAAGTACCGCCGGGTCCACGCCGACGGCACCATCTCCGGCGGGCCCATGTACTACCTGCGCGACGGCCTGGCCGCCCGCGGGATGCCGCGGCTGGGCAAGGTGCTCTCCTACGCCTTCGCGATCTTCATGATGATCGGCGCCCTCGGGGCCGGCAACGTCTTCCAGGCCAACCAGCTCGCCGCCCAGGTGACCCTGGCCACCGGGGGCGAGGACAGCTTCTTCGCCGGCTCCGCCTGGCTGATCGGTCTGGGGGTCGCCGTCGTCGCCGGCGTCGTGATCCTCGGCGGCATCACCTCCATCGCCCGCTGGACCAGCAAGCTCACCCCCTTGATGGCCATGCTCTACCTCGGGTGCGTGCTCGTGATCCTCGCCGTGAACATCACCCAGCTGCCCGCAGCGATCGCCCTCATCTTCTCCAGCGCCTTCACCGGGGAGGGGGTCACCGGTGGCATCGTCGGAGTGGCCATCATCGGCATCCAGCGCGCCGTGTTCTCCAACGCCGCCGGCGTCGGCACGGCGGGACTGGCCCACTCGGTGACCAAGAACCGCCGCCCGGCCCAGGAGGGCTTCGTCGCGGCCTGGGAGCCGTTCATCGACTCCGTGGTGATCTGCACGATGACCGCCCTCGCCGTCATCGTCACCGGGCAGTACCTGAACACCTCGGGCGACGGCGTGGGCATCACCACCGCCGCCTTCGCCACCGTGAACTCGTTCTTCCCGTACCTGCTGACCGTCTGCGTGGTGCTCTTCGCCTTCTCGACGATCCTGAGCTACTCCTACTACGGCAAGAAGGCCACCGGCTACCTCTTCGGCGACAACAAGATCGCCGAACGCCTCTACGACCTCGTGTGGGTCGTCATGATCGTGGTCGGCGCCGCTGTCTCCCTGGACACCGTGATCCGCTTCTCCGACGCCATGTTCTTCCTCATGACCGTTCCCAACCTCCTGGGCGTCTTCCTGCTCTCGAAGGTGATCCGGCGAGAGATCTTCGGCCACCGCGAGGACCTCCGCACCGGGCAGCTCCCCCTCGTGGCCCACGCCGACCGCAGCACCATCATGGGCAACCGCACACCGGCGCCCGAGGCGGGGACCACGGCCCGCACCCCCGCGCCGTGACGCGATCCACCTGTCCTTCACGCTGACGTGCGGGGCGGACCCGGGCCACCGACCCGGGTCCGCCCAGCACACCGTGCCGAGCCGTCCCTTCCCCGCCATCCTGGAGAGACCACCATGCCCCTGACCACATCCAGCGACATCACCGTCATCACCACCGACCAGGTCTCCGATCAGCTGCCCCTGGGCACGGCCATCGCGGCCCTCGAACGCGCTCTGCACTCCGGGCTGGACCCGGAGAAGTCCCTGCCCCGCAGCAGCGTCCCGCTGGAGCAGGGCAGCCTCCTGCTCATGCCGGGCGAGCACGGCGCCTACGCCGGGGTGAAGGTGCTCACGGTGGCGCCGGGCAACTCCGCACGGGGGCTGCCGAAGATCCAGGGCAACTACCTGCTCTTCGACGCCGACACCCTGCGGCCGCTGGCGCTCATCGACGGCGTCGCTCTCACCGCCATCCGCACCCCCGCCATCTCGGCCCTGGCCGTCCATCACCTCGCCCCGGCCGCAGCCGCCTCCCTGCTGGTCTTCGGCACCGGGCCCCAGGCCCTGTACCACGTCCGGGCCGTGGCTGCCGTGCGGGAGCTGCGGGCGGTCACCGTGGTGGGCCGGTCGGAGGCCTCGACGGTGGCCCTGATCGAGCAGCTGCGCGCCGAGGGCCACGCCGCCCGCCGGGGCACCGCCGCCGATGCGGCCGATGCCGAGCTGATCACCTGCTGCACCAGCGCCCGGGAGCCGCTCTTCGACGGCTCCCTCGTGCGCGAGGACGCCGTGGTGGTCGCCGTCGGCTCGCACGAACCCCACGCCCGCGAGGTCGACGACGCCCTGCTGGCCCGCAGCACCGTGTACGTCGAGGACGTCGAGACAGCCCTGCGCGAGGCCGGGGACGTGATCATCGGCATCGACCACGGGACCATCACGCGCGAGGACCTGCACGATCTCTCCACCCTCGTCCGCAACGGCGCCCCATCCCGAAAAGGCCCGGCATTCTTCAAGTCCGTGGGCATGGGGTGGCAGGACCTGGTCACCGCCTGCGTCGTCTACGAGAACCTCGTCCCCGGTCAGGGTTGAGGACGTCCGCTCAGATCGTGGCGCCACCGCACCACGACGAGCCCCTAGGAAGGAACACATGAGAGCCATCGTCATCGGCGCCGGAGCCATCGGCCTGTCCTCGGCGTACTACCTGCGCAGGAGCGGGGCCGAGGTCACCGTCGTGGACCCGGCACCCCCCGGGTCCAAGGCGTCCCACCACAACGCCGGCTGGATCGTGCCCAGCATGTCGGCCCCCGTCCCGGCCCCCGGCATGATGCTCCAGGCCGCGCGCTGGATGCTGCGCCGGGACAGCCCGCTCTACGTCACCCCCTCCCTCAGCCCGCAGTTCCTGCGGTTCATGGCGATCATGCTGCGTAACTGCACCACCGCCCGGTTCGAGGCCGGACTCGAGGTCCTGTCGGACCTGAGCGCGGAGACGCTGGAGCTGTTCGACGAGCTGAGCGCCGACGGGGTGCAGTTCGAGGCCCACGCCGATCCGCTGACCATGCTGTTCCGGGACCGGAAGAAGCTCGAGGCGCACGCGGTGGAGCTCGAGACCGTGGCCGAGCGCATCCCCGGTTTCTCCTGGCGTGCGCTGACCCCGCAGGACCTGGCCCGGGAGACGCCCTCCTTCGCTCCCGGACTCGCCGGCGGGCTGGAGAGCGTCGGCGACCGTTCGGTGGACCCCGCCTCGTTCACCGACGGCCTCGCCGCCGCCTGCCGACGGGACGGCGTCGAGTTCCGCCTGGGCCGCCAGGCCTCCCTGCGGCAGGAGCCGGACTCCTCCGTCTCGGTGGTCGTGGGCGAGGAGGTGCTCAGGGCCGACCGGATCGTGGTGGCCGCCGGTGTCTGGAGCAACCAGGTCCTGGCCGGCATCCACGAGGAGGTCACCGTCCAGGCGGGCAAGGGCTACGGCTACGACCTGCCGCTGCAGCCCGACGGACCCACCCGCCCCCTGTACCTCGCCGAGGCGAAGGTCGCCATCACCCCTCTGGACACCAAGGTCCGCGTCGCCGGGACCATGGGCTTCGGCGGGATCGACGAACGCATCGACTCCGTCCGGGCCGGTGGCATCCTCTCCAGCCTCCCGTCCTACTTCACACGGTGGCCGGAGCTCGACGAGAAGCCCCGGCCGTGGACCGGGCTGCGTCCCATGACTCCCGACGGGCTGCCCATCATCGGGCCGCTGCCGCGGCAGCCGCGCGTGCTCGTCGCCACCGGCCACGCCATGCTGGGCATCAGCCTCGCGCCGCCCACGGGCCGGCTGATCGCCGAGCTGGCCACCGGGCAGGTACCGGCACGCCACCGAGTCGGTCTGGCCGCCGACCGTTTCTGACCCGCGGCGGGAGGATGCCGACCCCAGCGGTTCGGTCCCGTCCGGTGGGCGCCACGTCGCCCCCCGGACGGGACCAGCACTCGCCAGGGGACATCCGCGAGAGCCCTCCCCCTTGACCTCAGGATCCCGCAGGGTGGCCCGGCTACTGTGGGTATGACACCTTGAGAACGAGCCCGAAGTGGAGGAAACCGTGAGCATTCCTCTCACGTGGAACGACAGCCCCGCCCAGGCCGTCGCGACGCAGAGCTACCGGGAGCAGGCCGCCCGGATCATCCGCGCGCAGATCATCTCGGGGCGGCTCGAGCCGGGCACCATGTACTCCATCGGGGAGATCGCCGAGAAGCTCAACGTCTCGATCACCCCGGTGCGCGAGGCGCTGCACGACCTGACCCGGGAGGGCCTGATCGAGGTGAAGCGCAACCGTGGTTTCCGCGTGCGCACACCCTCCAGCAAGGAACTCGACGACATCGTCCAGATCCGCACCATGCTCGAAGTCTCAGCGGTACGAGAGATCACCGAGCGGGCACTCATCGAGGACTTCGATCCCCTCCGTCAGCTGAGCCGCAGGACCGAGGTCTTCGCCCGAGCCGGTGAGTGGGTCGGGTTCCTGGACACGGACCGGGAATTCCACCTGTCCATCCTGGCCGCCCTCGACAACCCCAAGCTCCTCGAGATCGTCGGCTCGCTGCGGGACCAGAGTCGCCTCTTCGGTCTGGACAAGATGGCCGGCTCCCCCAACTTCCTGCAGTCCACCAAGGAGCACGAGCTGCTCCTCGATGCCATGGAAGCCCACGACCCGGAACGGGCGGCATCGATCATGACCACCCACCTGCGTCACGTCCGCGGCGTCTGGGCCGGTCAGAGCGAACCCCACCGACCACGGTGAGAACACTCCCCTCTGGACCGGCCGCTGGGAACAGGGCCCCCGCCGCCGTCGGACGAACCGCAGGCGGATCGGGGAGTCGGTGACACAGGACCTCGGTGACAGGTGTCTCTTTCCCCGCGGGCGCCGAGCAGTCATCATCGTGGGACGACGGAGTCGCCGAGGTCGAAGGAGCACCAGCCATGTCACGGGCCCGCGTCCACAACTTCTCCATCTCGCTCGACGGCTTCGGCACCGGTGAGGGCCTGAGCCAGGACGCCCCCTTCGGGCACGCCGGGCAGAGGCTGCACGAATGGATGATCGCCACCCGGTGGTGGGATCCCGGCGGCAGCGGTGGCGTGGACGACGCGTTCGCCCGGCAGCACGGCGTGGGGATCGGCGCCGAGATCATGGGGGCGGGGAAGTTCGGGCCTCCCGGCTGGCACGAGGACCGCGGATGGACGGGCTGGTGGGGTCCCAACCCACCGTTCCACACTCCCGTCTTCGTCCTCACCCATTCCCCGCGCCCATCGATCGAGATGGAGGACGGCACCACGTTCCACTTCCTGGACGCCTCGCCCGCGGAGGCGCTCGAGACGGCGCGCGAGGCCGCGGCCGGCCGGGATGTGCGCATCGGCGGAGGCCCCACCATGGTCCGCGACTTCCTCGCGGCCGGGCTCGTCGATCATCTGCACGTGGTGATGGTCCCGATCCTGCTGGGCCGCGGCGTGCGCCTCTGGGAGGGGCTCGAGGGTCTGGAGGCGGACTACCAGGTCGAGGCCACCTGCTCGCCTACAGGAGTCACCCACCTGACCTTCACCCGGACGAGCGCCTGAACCGCCTCGACCGGTCCAGGCCGTCGATCGCCTGCCCGCGTCCGCAAAGAGACCGTGACTGCAACACGGTCCGCGTGGAAGGTGGTCATTGCGGATTCCCCGGCTGGAACCATCCCGGTGAGCTCACCAGGGCCCTGCAATCGGCCAGATGCGCAGCGAAGGGACGCCCTCGTTGCCTCTTGCCCGGTCCTGTGACCGTCCCTCTTTCAGACGATGTGGATCGAGATGGTCTCGTAGACGGTGGTCGAGCTCGTCGCCGGTCCGCGGCAGGTCAGCTGGCACGGCGGTTGGCGGCGGGCCTTCAGCTCGACGTCGACATGGCCCGGATGCGGTGGGCGGCCGGTGAGGAGGATCCGCCAGTGGTCGCCGTGGCGGACGGTCTCGGTGACCGTGTAGTCGTTGCGGCCGGCCGGCCCGAAACGTCCGAGCGCGGCCGCGACAGCCGCCTGCTGCGGCGGGAGAAGATCCGTGTATCCGCGCAGATGTTCTGCGCGGACACGGTCGGCGAGGTGCTCGTCCAGCGTGGTGAGGGCGGACCCGGCATCGAGTCCGCCGTAGTAGACCCCGTCGGGGACGACGACGACGTTGGCGGCGAACCTGTCCCCGCCGACGTGCGTGCATTCCCAGACCAGCTCCGGCCAGCGCTCGCTCAGGGCGCGCCCCACGGGCCGTCCACGCACAGCACAGCAGGCATCGTGCTGCCCGTGAGCACAGACCAGGATGACCGGTGGATGGCCGAGCTCTCCGGTCGCACGGAGCGCTCCGGCGATCTCCGCCAGATCCTCGTCGCGCGCCCACGTTCCCCAGCGCTGACGGCAGCCGGAGTTCTCGTGGTGCAGCACGGCCCATCGGCTGGGGCCCTCGTGGCTGCGACGACCGTGTCTTCTGATCAGAACTATTCGCGCCCGCGCTGCTTGCGCGGCGGAGAACACGAGCGCCTTGGTCTGCGGCTCGATGTCGAGACCGTCGAATCCGTTGATCGGCCATCCTCCCCGGTGTTCGATGAGGACCCACGCAAAGCCGCGCGGCGCCGTCCCTGCCATCGGGTCGCCGCGCGACCGGGCGCTCTCGGCGCAGAAGAAGCGTTCCGTAGCAGTCACTGCGGCGATGTCACTGTTCGGCGGGAACGAGGACCCCCGCGCGCAGCAGTCGTTCGACGAGTTCGGCGCCGAGATCGTCCGCCCAGTGCACCGCGCCGTCGAGCAGACGCGTGACTGCGGGCAGGTCGGTCTCCGGGAAGTCGAGCCAGCCCACACGCGTGGTCAGGCGCGAGCCCTCCAGCCGTGCTTCCAGTGCGCCGCGGAGCCGTACCGCGACCCCGGTGCCCAGGGCCTCGACGGCGGTGAGCTGGGCCAGCGGACCGAGCGGTGCCGGACGCCCCTGTCCTCGCCGGGTGCGGTGGAACAGGGGGGTGGAATCAGCTTCGGTGATGGCGGCGGCGAGGCGCTCACGGATGGTGTCGATGTCCCCGCTCGGCCCGTCGACGCCCAAGGGCAGCGTCCTGCGCATCGCAGGATCGTCGCGCAGCGACTCCAGCGCGGCCTGGGCCAGTTGTTCGGCCAGGCCGTAGCGGGTCCAGCTGTGGACTCCGAGCGTGAGATGGATGGAGACCGCCCCCTGAGCCTGGGCGGCATGCAACCACCCGCGCGGCAGATAGAGGGCATCGCCGGGCTCGAGCACAACATCGAGATAGGCGCTGCCTTTCGCCGCCTCGGCAACGGCAGAACGGTGATCGGTCCAGGGCTGGTCACGCAGCGGGTC
This sequence comes from Kocuria sabuli, assembly GCF_040981185.1. Lineage (NCBI taxonomy): Bacteria > Bacillati > Actinomycetota > Actinomycetes > Micrococcales > Micrococcaceae > Kocuria > Kocuria sabuli. The sequence goes on along the minus strand of NZ_JAVHZE010000019.1, from coordinate 40,347 downwards.
CACGTGGACGGGCTCGCGGATGATCCAGCGTTTGGTTCCCGCGATCTGCAGCACGAAGACGTCGTGGACGTCGTAGTGATCGTCGAACCCGCGGTTCTGAGGCGGGGTGATGTAGGCATTGGCCTGCACCGGATGTCCGAGTTCGGTGCTCAGCCTGGTGCAGAGGTCCGCGGCCGGCTCCCAGGTGCGGTGCAGTGCCTGGAGGACGAGCGTGGCGCCGTCGTCGAACTTCCGCCACAGCGCGGTGTCATCGAGCTGATCCGAGATGGTGGCGCCCACGCCGGCGGAAGAGGTGAAGGACGAGTCGGGAAACGTGGAGCCGCCCTTGGCGACGCGCAGGAAGGGCGTGCGCAGTCCGCGGCGCGCGATCAGTTCGTCGACGGCATCGGCGGAGAACAGATCGGAGAAGTCACTGGCGCCACGCGTCAGCAGCGCTGTGCGCCCCCAGACGTCACGGGCGAACTTCTCGCGACCGATGTCGACAAGGCGCGACTCCAGGACCCCGGCGCTTCCGGGGGCGCCGGGGTCCTGGGAGTCGGTGCGAGCGGCACTCACACTCAGCTGCCCTGTTCTTCGGCTCCCCCGTCAGCACCACCGTCGTGGACGCCCGGGGCACCAGCCGCACCGCCGTCGGCCGGGCCTTCGGCCCCCGAATCGGCGCCGCCGTCAGCACCACCGTCGTGGACGCCCGGGGCACCAGCCGCGCCACCGTCGGCCGGGCCTTCGGCTCCCGAATCGGCGCCGCCGTCAGCACCACCGTCGTGGACGCCCGGGGCACCAGCCGCGCCACCGTCGGCCGGGCCTTCGGCTCCCGAATCGGCGCCGCCGTCAGCACCACCGTCGTGGACGCCCGGGGCACCAGCCGCGCCACCGTCGGCCGGGCCTTCTTCCGGGCTCGAGTCCTGCTGTGCATCAGTCATGATTCCCCCAAAGAATTGAATGACCAGGATCAGGCACTGCCACCAGCACCTGATCACCGAACCGGGCGAGCATTCCGTTGCGACACCGCCCGCGCTCACCCTAGCCGTACACATCGGATGTGGGAACGGGCCGCGTTTTTCTTACAGGTCGATTCACCGGCCGTTATGGGCTCCAGGCCATGACGCCATCGGTTTCGCGGCCGGGAACGTCCACGAAGCCCTCCGCCCGGTAGAGCTTCCTGGCGTGGTTGTCAGCCTCCACCGAAAGACTGATCCGAGGCACCTGTCGAGTTCGCGCATCCTTCTGGATCCGGCGTATCAGTGCTCTGCCCAGTCCACGGCCACGCCAGTCGTCTCGGACCCAGAGGCTCACTTCCGGGGTGTCCTCGGCGAGGAAACCGTAGCCGGGATCATCCGGGGGGAGGTATTGCGCCCATACGACGCCGATGGCTTCCGTCCCGGTTTCCGCCACCCACCCGAAGTCACCCCGGTGGGGGTCAAGGATCGTGTAGTGGGAGAACTCCGGCCGGACGCTCACATCGATCGTCGAGAACCGCTGCCCGCACCAGTTGAGGTTCTCGAGCGTGGCCGTCGCCAGCAGGGCCCTCTCCGTGGCCGACAGTTCTCGCAAGGCAACGTCGTCGGGCATGCGTCGATCGTAGCCAGCCGTGGCCGGCCGTCGAGGTGCAGGGACAAAGAACGGATCCATCGAAGGAGACCGGACCCCGGGTCGATCGGGGAAACCGCAACTGCAACGGGGTCCGCGGGGACATGGTCGATGCTGGATCCACGACTGGAATCATCCGGACCACGTTCACGCGGGCCGCCAACTTCTTGTCACACAACTGGTTCGCCCGGCGCAGTCGGGGGACGTTGATGAGCGCGGCGACCAGCGACAACGACCCCGAGGGGCCCGGGATTGCGGCTATCGGAGGAGCTCACTAGCGTAGAGGTATGCGCACCGTGCAGCGATTTCTCAGCCCTCGGCCGGCAACCGGCCGTCAGGGGCTGAGCGCGCGCATGTAGCGGAGTCCAGGACGACGGGCCGGCTGAGGGAGTTCATCCCCTGACCAGCCCTCGTTCCAAGGACTTCTGATGCCCACGTACCTCACCTCCCAAGACATCGCAGCCGCATTGGAGCTGCGTGACCTGACCGACCCGGACCACGGCCCCCATGCCATGCAGTTGTTGCTGGACACGGTGGTGGACGCCCTCACGGAGCAGTGGGGCATTCCGGCGCGCTGGCTCAGAACCAGCCCCCTGGTTCCTGTTGGAGACAACTACGACCGGCTGGGCTTCGACAGTGACGCCATCACGCGCGACGCCCGATACTCCCGCTATGTCAGTCCCACCGTCATGTTGCGCAGTCACACCTCGGCCTCGATCCCCTGGCTGCTCCGCACCTTCGATCCCTCGGCGCAGGTCGATGAGCTGCACGTGCTGCCAGGACTCGTCTATCGTCGCGACTCGATCGACCGGACCCATGTCGGCGAACCTCACCAGGTCGATCTCTGGCGAGTGTCGTCGATGACCTCGATGAGCGTCGAGGACCTCGACGGAATGCTCGCGGTGGTCGTCGATGCGGTGCTGCCAGGAGCACAATGGCGCGCGGTGCCCGCCGATCACCCATACACCGAGGCGGGTCGGCAACTCGATGTGTTGGTCGAGGGGCAGTGGCTCGAACTTGCCGAGTGCGGACTCATCGCTCCCGCCCTGCTGACATCTTGCGGTCTCGACCCCCGGGTGTGGTCCGGTCTGGCGCTGGGAATGGGCCTGGATCGCGCACTGATGCTACGGAAGGGAATCGACGATATTCGCCTCCTCCGCGCCTACGATCCTCGTATCAAGGCCCAGATGAACGACCTGGACCGGTGGCGCCCTGTCTCGACGCTCCCGTCCATCAGCCGGGACATCTCGATCGTCATCGATGCCGACGACGACGACGAAACCCTTGGGGACCGGATCAGGACAGCGATCCTCCACCGCATCGACGACATCGAGAGTGTCACCGTGCGAGCTCGCAGCAGCTACGACGATCTTCCGGAGTCAGCCCGTGCGCGGCTGGGGCTGACGCGGCATCAGGTCAACGCTCTCGTGCGGATCGTCATCCGCCCACTGGTCCACACGCTGACCGATGCGGAGGCGAACGAACTCCGCGACCGCATGTACTTGGCCGTGCACCAAGGACCGCACCGGGAACTGATTGCCGATGGACGGTAGCCGATCGCCCGCCAGCACCCGCAGCGAGCGATCAGCGCCGGAAGGACTTCGCCCGGTCCTACCGTGATCTCATGGAAGCGACCGAGGCCCCCGTGTGGTCGTCGCCACCGGTCGGAGCGTCGTTCTCGATCCCGAGGCTGTGGCCGTGGCCCTCGCCGGCGTACGGGTCCTCGGCGACCAGTTGCCGGCCACGCTCTCGTCGACGACCCCGAGGCGGACGCCCGACAGGATCGGGTCCACGCGGCCACGGTTCCCGCGCTGCACTGCCCCGGTCACATCGGACCGACCGTGTCCGGCAACGGTTTCCACGCCAACCAGGTGCCGCAGTCATTCCGGGCACCGGCGGCTCCCGCCACGCGGGGCGCCCGAACGCACGTCGTGCTCGGGCCGGCATCGGAGGGGTGTGCCGGGCGGACAACAGTGACGTTCCCATCGCCGGGTCATCTGCCCCGGGGTGGTCCTGGCGTCCTGCTTCACGTCCACTGGCCTTTCGGCTCACGGATGCGCGATGGAAGGAGGACTTCAGAGGACGCAGTCCAGCCGCGGACAGGGCCATCGACGGCGGCGGGAAGTCACGACGCGGGAGCGGGTAGGGACGCGGAGGTGAACCGGGCGCGGTACTCGGTGGGCGAAATCGCGTACTGGCTCGCGAAGCTCTGCCGCAGCGCCTCGGCGGAGGCGAACCCGCACCGCCGGGCAACCTCAGAGACCGGCAGCGCGCTGGACTCCAGGAGTCGAGCGGCGGCATCGTTTCTGGCCTGGCGCACGAAACGGGCCGGGGGCTGACCCAGATGCGTGTTGAAGAGCCGGGTGAGGTGACGGGGGCTGACCCCGACGTGGTCGGCGACTGCCGCGGTGGACAGGTCCTCGTCCCAATGGGTGGTGATGAACCCGATCGCCGCCTGCACCACGTCGTTGCCTTCTCCGGAGACGCCGGTGAACAGGCTCATCTGCGCTTGGCTGCCCGGCCGCTGGAGGTACGTCACGAGGTTGCGGGCGACCTGGCGGGCCAGCGGCACCCCGTGGTCCTCCTCGATGAAGGACAGGGTCAGGTCCAGGGCGCTGGTGACCCCGGCCGCGGTGGCGATTCGCCCGTCGCGGATGTAGATCGGGTTCGGATCAACCTCGACCTGCGGGTAGCGGCGGGCGAGGTCGGCGGCGAAGTTCCAGTGCGTGGTGGCCCGCCGCCCGTCGAGCAACCCGGCGGCGGCCAGGACGCTGGCGCCGGTGCACACCGAGGCCACCCGCCTGCTGGTGGCTGCCAGGCGCCGCACGTGCCGCAGGAGGGGTTCCACCTCGGCGGCCCGGTGGTGGCCGAGGCCACCGGCGACGAACAGCGTGTCGACCGGCCCGAGCAGGTGCTCCAGCGTCCCGTCGGCCTGCAGCGTCAGGCCCGTCTGGCAGCGGATCGGGGACCCGTGCAGACTCAGCACCTGCACCCGATAGGGATCGGGCAACCGACCGATGAGATTGGCCAGCGACAACGGCGTGGTGATGCAGGCGATGTCGAGCAGTTCCGCCCCGTCGTAGGCGAGCACCGCCGTGGCACGATCAGCCATCAGGATCTCCCCCAAGCATCCGTGGGACGAGTATCCCAGGATTCCGGACGCAGCGGAGGAGGAGCCCGAAGAATGACGCCCGGCCGGTCCTACCCTCGGGGCATGAATCACCATTCCTCATCCGCAACCCTTTCGTCTCCGGCCTCGACATCGCCGGCGTCTCGACTCGTAGGGGCGATCGCACGACGGTGGCCCGCGCTCCTCGGCCTGGCGTTCGCCGCGTTCAACCTCGCCACGGACGACCCCCACAGCATCACGGGCGCGCTCCTGGTGCTGGTGCTGGCGACGACGGCGTACGTGGTGATTGCCGTGCTCGTCCGTCCCCGCTGGTCCTGGCCGGTGCTCGGGGCGCTGGTCGCCCTGGTGATGGTCACTCGGCTGACCTCGGCAGGGCCTGTGATCGAGCTGGCCGGGATCGTCGCGATCATCGCTACGGCGATCGTTGTCGGTTTCCTCCGCGGCACCTGGACGCGGACGGACCTCTACCGGTGGCAGCCCTACGCCGCCGTCGGGTTCATGGCGCTGGGACTCGGTGCGCTCTGGCTCTCCCCGGAGGCCGGGCGCGTGCTGATCGCTGCCGGCCTGATCGGCCACACCGTATGGGATGTCGTGCACTGGCGCCGCCACGAGGTGGTTTCCCGGTCGCTGGCCGAGTGGTGCGCGGCCCTCGATCTCACCCTCGGGCTCGGCGTTCTCGTGCTCACCCTGTGAATCCCACCCCGGGTCGCAGAACAGCCACGTCAGTCCATCAGCACGTGCGGATGCGAGTACCGCCGCCGACGGCGTCGAGATCAGCACGCACGGTGGACGGAACACCATGCCGCTGCACGCGGTACGACCCCAGAAGGGGCGCACGATGGCTGTTTTCGCCTTGATCCACGCCGCTGCGGTGGACGCCTGGTACTGGCACCTGCTCAGGGCTGAACTTCAAGCCCGTGGCCATGACGTGGTCGCGGTCGACCTGCCGGTCGACGACGACACGGCGGGACTGTCCGACTACGCGACCACCGTGGTCGAGGCGGTGGGTACCCGCCGGGACGTCGTCGTGGTCGGCCACTCCTTCGGTGGCTTCACCGCGCCACTCGTGGTGGACCAGATCTCGGCCGAACTGCTCGTGATGCTCCAGGCACAGATCCCGGCCCCCGGCGAGGCACCCGGGGACTGGTGGGCAAACAACCGGCTACCCCGTTCGGGACGCCCTGGCCACTGCCGAGGTGGCCGGTGGTGCCCACCCGGGTGCTGCTCAGCCACGGGGACCGGTTCCTGCCGCTGGAGTTCATGCGGCACGTCACCCGGGACCGGCTCCACCTCGAACCCGACGTGATGTCCGGGGACCACTGCCCCATGCTCGGCCACCCCGTCGAGCTGGCCGACCGGCTGGTGGCCTACCACCGATCGCTCGGGCCCGCAGCACCGAGCGGACGCGGGCAGGATGGACATGGCGGCGCGGGTCGCGGTGCGAGGAGAGGGCCGTGACGACTGCCCTGTTGATCGTGGATACGCAGCACGCGCTGCTCCCCTTCGTGCGGGAGAGACCGTCCCTGCTCCGGAGGCTCTCGGTGTTGATCACCCGGGCCCAGGCGGCCGGGACGCTCGCCGTCGCCACTGTCCAGAGCAGTGCCTCCGGCTCACCGCGGTGGAGTGGGTGTGGTCGTAGCGTCAGTGCACGGGAGGACAGGCACGATTGGCCGGGCTGGCCCAGCACTCGGACTGGACTGCGCGTCAGGTGCGCGCGGTTCGACGACGTGGTCGGCGTCCCGCCCGAGGTGGCCGCGCAGATCATCAGACGCGAACGTCTGCACGCGGAACCGGAGCGCGGGGGTCCCGGGGAACTCGCCGCCCGCCTCGGGGTCTCGGGCCAGAGCCACCTCGCCAGGGAAGTGCGTCGTCCTGCGGGTGGGACGCCCCCGGCCCTCACGAGGGCCCGGCGTCCTACCGAGTTCACCGTGCTCCGCACGCATTCGCCTTCCGCAGACCCCAGCGCGAGGAACCACGAACGCGGTCCGGTACGTCCCGCAACCCCCCTCTTCCCCATGTTGACCAGACGGACTATCTTTTAACCATGCGGTCAAACCAGGCGTCGGGAAACTCCGCGACCTTCACAGAAACGGCCCGCCGGGCCCAGCTTCTGAGATGTGCGATCGAGGCCATCGCTGAGTCCGGATACGGGCGGGCCTCACTGGCCGAGATCGCCCGCCGCGCCGGGGTGAGCAAGGGCGTGGTGTCCTACTACTTCCCCGGCAAAGACGAACTGCTCGGACACGTGGTGTCTGATGTGTACACCCGCGCCGGGGCGGCGATCGGCGCCCGCCTGGCGACCGAGGACGACCCTGCCGGGAAGCTGCGCGGCTACCTCGAGGCCAATCTCGCCTTCCTGCGCGAGCACTCCGCCGACATCCGAGCGGTGGTCGAGATCGCAGCCAACTCCCGGCGGCCCGACGGCACCCTGCGCTTCGCCCCCGGCGAAGCCGACCCGGTGCTCGAGCACCTCGCGGAGCTGTTGCGCGCCGGCCAGCACGCTGGGGAGTTCAGGGACTTCGACCCCCACAGCGTGGCCCTGGTGATCCGCGGCGCCATCGACACCGCCTCCGGGCGCCTCGTCACCGACCCGGGTTTCGACCTGGGCACCTACACCCGCGAGCTCATCACCCTGGTCGAGCTCGCCACCCGGAAGTTTCCCTGAGGAGACCACCATGGGCGTCCCCGACCCTGCCGCGCCGCTGACCGTCCCGCCCGCCGAGCCGCAGCCGATGAGGAATCCGGTGCAGACATCCCCCGGAGCGCCGGTCGGCGCCCCCGCAGCGGGAACCACCGCGCCGCCGGGCGGAACCCGGAAGGCATTGAGCTGCTGGCGGCATCCGCTGGTGGGACTGCTGGGCACAGGCCTGGTCCTGCCCTTCACCCTGTACTACGGGCTGCGGCTGGCCGGGGCGGAGCCCTGGGTGGCGCTGGTGCTGGGCGGGTTCGCCCCGTTGCTGCGCGTACTGATCACCACGGTCCGCGCCCATCGGCTGGACCGGCTCGGGGCCTTCACCCTCACGGTGCTGGTGCTCAACTCCGCCGTAGGCCTGATCACCACCGACGCCCGCCTGCTGATGGCCCTGGGCAGCTGGCTCACCGCGCTACTCGGGACGTGGTTGCTGATCAGTCTCTGCAGCCGAAGGCCCGTGCTGTTCGAGGCCACCGTGGCACTGATGCCGGCTGAGGCCGCCGCCCGCTGGCAGCACGACTGGCAGCACAACACCGTGTTCCGCAGAATCTTCCAGGCGATGACCGCCGGCTGGGGGATCGCCTTCCTGATCGGTGCCATCACCCGAGTCGCGATGTCCTACACCCTGCCCGTCGACGTGGTCCCGGCCGCCAGCGCCGGGCTGCTGCTCCTGCTGTTGACCCTCGTTGTCCAAGCCACGAAGGCCTACGGTCGACGGCACCTGGGGCAGACCCCGACGACAGTCCCCGCACGCAAGGCCCCACCGACGCCCAGCGAACCGGGCCCGTGAAGCGATCCTCCGATGACCTGCTCCACACCGACTTCTTCGGCCGTGTGACGCAGGTGCTCCTCCGGCCCAGCGTCCGCCAGGGCGCCGAAGCCGAGCCCACTCACGGTGCAGCGGAGCACCCGGGTGCTCCCACGACTGTCCGAGGCCATCCCCCACCGTATCCATGGGGCAGCTCCATCCCCGGGAGGCATGAACGCACGTCCTGACCCGTGGTTCTGTCCCAACCACAGCCCGGTCGCGGCGATGACGACCTCGGCCTGATCGTCGGCGGCGCATGCCGGGTCGGGAGACGCCGTCACTGGAGAAGGGAGCACCACGAGGACCATGGGCTGGGATCAGGTGGACGAGGGTCGTCCCGGCGGCGAGTGGCTGGTGGCCACGGAGAACGGGCTGGGGGCGGTGGCCGCCTGGGCAGCCGGAACGGTCAACATCCGGAGGATGCCCGTCGACGACCTGGGTCGCACAGTGGACGCGGAGTGCCACGGACCCACCGGCCACGTCCGCCCCCGGACCGAGCCGTTCACGGTGGGCGCTCGCGAGCTGGTGGATGAGGAGATCGAGTCCCACCTGCTCGACGCCGGAGTCCCTCTGCCCCCGCGGGGCTGGGTGTGGTTGATCCGCCGGCCGCTGACCTTCCGAGATGACCGGCAGTTCTGGGCCCATCTCGACCAGCAGATCGCCCAGCACGCCTCCCCGGCCCCGTACCCGTCCGAAATCGCCCCGATCCTCCAGCGAGCCATGGCTAAGCTCTACGCCGGACGCTGAGAACAGATCGGGCCCACCGAGACATCCCTGCAGCACCAGGCCGAGGTTGCGACGAGAAGCTACAGGAGCGGGCTCATGCGCTCATCACGTCGACATCCCCGATGCGCAGGACAGGACCCCGGAAGCCCGCACACCGAGGAGTCGACGATGACCGCACACCAGGACCCCACTGGAAGGGCCTCGGGGTGGCCACCGGCCGGAGCGGGTTCGCGGGCTGCGGCACCACCGACAGGCACTGCTCACCGTGGGGGACGGATCGGCCCGTCGGACCTACGGCTTGGCCCTCGACGAGGACGTGCACTACCCCGCAGAGATCCCGGATGACATCCGCTACAGCTTCAACAACGACATGGGCCCGTCGGCACCGTTCGCCAAGAAGATCACCTGACCGCCCGCAGCAGCATTGTGCGTGGGGCTGACCCTTGGCGGACACTTTCACTCAGTCGGTCGGACGCCAAAACGTGGGGATCATGGCTGGTCATCGGGAAAGAAGAGATCCTCGATGGTGCTGTCGAAGACTGCTGCCAGTCGGAAGGCCAGCGGTAGTGACGGGTCGAACCGTCCTCGTTCGATGGAGATGATGGTCTGGCGTGAGACCCCCAGCTCGTCGGCGAGCCGTTGCTGCGACCACCCCAGGCGTTGACGTGAGTCGTTGACCAGGTTCCTCACTTCAGCCTTTCCGTCGCAGCACCAGATATCGGACCCCGAAGGAGGCGAAGCACACTGCGACGACTGCTGGGAGGACGAGCTTCAGATCGACGAAGAAGTCCCTGGGAATGAACGTGAGGATGATCGACGCGATCCCGAGCACCAGGATGAGATCCGCGAAGGACCCCGAAGCGGCCTTGTCGTACCACCCGGATTCGATGGAGTCGTCGGGCCGCTCGGCCGCTCCTTCGAGCGTGTTACGGTCCACGACGAGGACGTACACCAGGGCGACGGCCGGCATCGTGAGGCAGGAGGTGAACACCCAGAAGCCCAGTGCCGGATTCGATGCGGTGACGCCCACGAGCACGGACAGCAAGCCTCCCGCCATTCCCAGGACCACCCCGGAGGGAAGGGCGATGGCCATCGCCGGTGTGCGGCCGGTTCCGAACTTCGTGCGTCCCCACTTCGTGCGTCCCCACTTCGTGCGTCCCCACTTCGTGCGCGCCTGCTCGACCGTCATGTCCGGCTCTCCCTCAAGGTGTACAGCTCGCTTTACACGTACAGTTTCTTTTACACCTCAGGTTGTGTCAAGGCACCATGCAGAGCTCATGGGCGGACGCCGATGAGACCCCTGTGCCGCACCACCACCGCACGACTACAGCTACAGCGGCGGATCACCGACCGCCTCGGCGAGTATCGAAGTGCGGGCCGGTCGACTGTTCCTGGAGCTCGGCATGGACGCTGTGGCGGCGGATCCCCCACCTGGCCTCCTCGAACTGGAGCGAGAGCGCCGAATCGGCCGGATCTGGGTGTCCACCGACGAGGAGGACCAGCCGGTGGGCTACCTGCGCCTCCACATCGTCGACGGCGCCCCGCACGTGGAGCAGGTCAGCGTGGACCCGGCCCACAGCCGCCGCGGTCACGGTCGCGCCCTGCTGGAGCAGGCGCAGCACTGGGCCACCGCCTCGGGCGCACACCGGATGACGTTGACCACCTACCGGCACGTCCCCTGAAACGGACCTTTCTACTCCCGTCAGGGATGGCGCGAGCTGGCACCGGAGGAACTCGGTGACCAGCTCAAAGCGCTGCGCGCCGCAGAAGCAGCACACGGATTGGACCGCTGGCCTCGCATGGCCATGGCCAAAGACCTGCGACCGCCTTCGTCCGGCTCGACCACCCACAGCCTCCGCCCATGAGGCTCCCAGCTCCATCAGCACGGAATCCACGCCCAGGACCTCCTCCGCGATGTTGCTGCCCGCAGGGGAGTCCCGAGGGGGGCACCACCACGCGATGCGCAAGCAGGGGACCCCTGCTGCAACATCGTTCTCGTGGACAACTGGTGGGAACGGGTGTTGATGAGGCGGGAGCAGCTCGGCCTTGTGCCTGACTGGCAGCGGCACCTCCGGTCATGAGTGCCTTCTGCACGATCTTCGACGCGAATCGTCTCTGCGACGTTCGCCGAGCTCTGAGCGCCGTCCCTGGGCGAACGCGCTGGAGACAGTCCGCTGCGCCTCCAGCGACGGTCTGGGGCAACAGAAGCAGCGATCCAGCCGTTCTTGGCTCCCTACGCGCCTGCGCTGCCGCCCTCGTCCCCGCCCAGAGACGGTTGCGGCGTGCCGGCGCGGCGCAAGGCCTGTTGCAGTGGTGCGCCGGCTTCTGCGCGGGAGCGTCAGGTCATGACCGCGCCAGGGCGCGCACAGCGCGTTCGATGGCGGGGCGCATGTCCAGCGTGGGGTCGACGGTGAGCCGGTGCAGGAGCAGCCCGTCGCTGAGCGCCATGAGGGCCCGGGTCGCCGGCGCGGGGTCGGCGATGCCGGCGGCGGTCACGATCTGCTCGGTCCACCGCTCGAACTCGCGACGCTGCCGGCGCAGCGGCTCACCGAGGTCAGGGTCGCCGGCGAGCTCGAGGAAGAGGGCGTAGCGCGCGCGGGTGCGTGCGGCGAACGGACCGGTCTGCAGTTCGACCAGGGCGCACCAGCTTTCGATCAGCTGGTCGAGTCCAGTGATCGCTGGTGTCGCGGCCGGGTCGAAGTCGGCGCGCTCGTGCTCGGCGATCCAGTCGACGATTCCACCCAGAAGCGCCCGACGAGTGCGGAACCAGTTCGAGGTCGACCCAGGCGGGAGGCCTGCTCGCTCATCGACCCGCGCATGGGTCAACGCACGCACGCCTTCCGCGCCGAGCAACTCCACGGCCGTCTCGAGCGCGCGTTCCCGGGTAGCCGCCGCCATTGACACCCCTTTCACAAAGTCTACTATAAAAATAGTAATTCTACCCCGAGAAGGGGATCGTCATGCCAGCGCCCGAGCCCCGCATCACCCGCCCCGACGCCGCGGCGTGGTCGCCGCCGCTTCCCGAGGCTCCCGGCTTCGACCATCTCGTCGTCGAGACGCCCGGTCTGCAGACTCACGTTGCCGCCGTCGGCGACGGTGAACCCGTCGTGCTGTTGCACGGCTTTCCCCAGCACTGGTGGCAGTGGCGCACCACAGCTGCCGTCATCGCCGCACACGGCTACCGCGCGATCTGCCCCGACCTGCGCGGGGCCGGCTGGACGGTTGCCGACGATCCGCGTGTCCGGCGCGAGACCAGGCTCCGTGACCTGCTCGCCCTCTTCGACGCCCTCGACATCGACCGCGCCCACCTCGTCTCCCACGACATGGGTGTCCTCACCGCCTTCCACCTGACCTACGACCACCCCGAACGGGTTCGCACGGCAGTGCAACTGGCCGTGCCGCCGGCCTTCATGAAGTTCAGTCCGAAGGTCGCCCCGGGCTTCCGGCACCTGCCCGGGTTCATCTGGCACCGGCCGGGCGCCTCACTGCGTGGAACCTTCTCCGAGGCGTACGTCGCCCGCCCGATGTCCGAGGCGACCGTCGAAGCCCACCTCGCCCCGATGCGCCGCCCCGACATCGACGCCGCGGTGCGTCCCCTCCTGCGTGGCCTGGTGCTGCCCGAAGCCATGCGCATGGCACGGGGCGTCTACCGACGCCGGCGGCTCACGGTGCCGACCCTCGTCGTCTTCGGCCGCCAGGACCGCCCCTGGACCGAGGACGTCCTGGAGCATCTCTGCCGCCATCCCGAGCGGTACGCCGACCGGGTCGAGTTCTCCGACGTCGACGACGCAGCACACTTCGTCACCGACGACACCCCTGCCCCCGTCGCCGACCTCACGCTCGACTGGTTCCAACGAGCAGCTTGACGGATGGGTGATTCCCCACTCGCACGTCCGCTCATCGGCAGGAGCGAACGTTTCACCGTGCAAGCACCGCCGCGCTCGATCAGGCCATCCGTGAAAACCTGCATCTGGTGCAGGAAACTCACGACGACCTGCGCAGATGCAGTGGGATGCCGACCCAGCGTGCCGTTGTCAGCCGATCGCAACATGGGGAGTGACCTGCAGGAGCTCGGTCGATGTCGACAGGCGGGAGCAGTCGCATCCACTTCAACTCCCGTCGTTCAAGAGGTCGTTCCAGAATGAGTTGGTCAGAGCTCATGAGCGCTGACGGGGTCCCCGGCGACCCTGGTGGGCATGATGCGGGATCTTGTACAGGACTCGCTTCGGGAGCGATTCGAACCGCTGCTGCCGCCACGTCCACCCAGGCGTACCGGCAACCGGGACGTCGGCCGGACGATGACCGGGTCGCCCTGGCCGGGACCGTGTTCGCACTCCGGACCGGCATCGACTGGAACCGGCTGCTGCGGGACCTGCTGGGCGTTTCCGGGGCCACATGCTGGCGGCGGCTGCGGGAGTGGACCGAGGCTGGAGTGTGGCCGGGGCTTCATCAGGTGCTGCTGGCCGAGCTGCGCGCGGCCGGAGCACCGGGCCTGGACCGGCGCGCGGCCCTCGGTGTCGTCGTGGACGAGGCGGAAGCCGGCCAGGCCGCGGTCAACCCGTGGCCCGGTGAAGTCCGTTCGGTGCTCGTGGTACCACAGGATCCCAGCGGGTTGGTCGATGTCGTAGACACAGTCCTCGCTTGCGCGAGATTGTCGTGGCGCCGTGCCCGGCAGGAGCGGCTGTTCCATTCGCCGGCAGGATGAGATCGGTGGGGTAGCCGTCGTGCTCGGGCGCCGCCGTGCAGGTGGACAGAGACGGGTACGGGGAGCTCGTTGCGGTGGGTCACCACGGTGCGGCGTCCGCGGCGTGAGACGAGGGTGGGTCCGGGCAGGATGCCCTCGTATCCCCACACCTCGGTTGTGAGCTCCGCATGGAATGTCGCTTGTCCGATTCTTTGGGTGGTCTCGTAGTAGTCGGTGCCGCCGGTGCTGCGGATCGGCTGGAGCGCCGGCGGGATGGGCAGCGTGGTGCGGAAGGTCTCGGGGAGTGGTGCCTGGCTGCCGAGCACCCGGCCGGCACTGGACTGGATGCTGTTGTTGGAGCCGCCGCTGTCGATGCCGCACGCTGCCAACAGGTTCGGCAGGGCAACGCCGGTGACCGCCACCCCGCCGATCTTCAGGCCGGTTCGCCGGGACAGATCGACGGGGTGAGCCTCAGACACCCGGCGTGTCCCTCGAGCGGCGTTTCGTGTAGCGGTTGTCGATCAGGACGGCCGCGCCGGCACCGACCATGCCGAGGACGGGCATCAGCAAGCCCAGCAGGATGCCCAGGGCGATCGGGATGGTGCCGTCCTGGAGGAACGCGACCGCGAGCAGATCCTGCACGATCAGGGCGAGCAACACTCCACCCACGAGCCCGAGGGCTCCGGTTCCGACTTGTCGCACGGGTGTTCCTTTCAGGTGCGAGGACCGTGCGGCGTCAGGCGGACGAGTGGTCGGCTGGACGGCGGACCCCGCGGGCACGCTGGACCAGGAGGGCGAGCCATCCTGCTACCAGACCCCAGACGGCATTGACCGCCAGGACAGGGATGATGGCAATCGGCATCGCCAAGGGGCCTTGGAGTTCGCCGGTGAGAATCGGGGAGAGGATTCCGCTGAGGATGATGGAAAGCACGGCGTAGGTCAGTCCGGTGAACAGCAGAGTCAGGACAGGGAGGGCCACCCTGCTCAGGCCGACGACCGCGACCCAGATTATCGAGATGACGACCGTGCTGATGATCGGTACTGACGCGGGGCCGGTGGCACCCAGTTGGTGTTCGATGATGCTCATCAGCGGCCGGACGAGGGCGAGGGCGCCGAGGCCGAGCACGAGCGGCCATTGCAGGTTCTTGATCTTGTACATGCCGGCAACGTTAGAAGTGCGCTCCGGCGCGGACATCGGCTCCTGATCTCGACCCATGTCGCTTCGCGTCCCGGTCCGAGTACGCCGAGAAGCGACACCGGGCAGCGCCCGGAGACCCGTGATCGCCCGGCGTTCTACTCGTACCCTGGTGTCTATGGTTGAGCGGGCTTCGGCGAAGCCGGATGAGATGGCCGGCGATCTCCGCCGTGACGTTCAGGTACCGCCGTGGGTCATCGACGCGCTGCTGGGGACTGCCGTGTCGTTGGCCATCGGACTCATCATCGCGACGGGCTACGGAGGCGAGAGATCCCCGGACGCGGTCGCCTACCTTTTCGCGCTCGGGTTCGGCGGTCTGATGCTGCTGCGCAGGACCATGCCTCGGAGCGTGCTCGTGCTCAGTGTGCTCGGGACGTTCGCGTACTACACGCTGGACTACCCGCCGATCGGAATTGCGATCCCGGTCGTTGCGGCTCTGTTCTCCACTGCCGAGGCCGACCTGATGGGGTGGTCGGTGGGGACGGGAATCGTCATGTTCGTTGTCTCGATGTACTTTCGCATCCGAGATGGCGAAGAAGCGATCGGGTTCCTCGTCGGCTACGAGTCGGTGTCCAACATCGCCCTGTTCGCGGCCGCGATCGCTCTCGGACACAGTTTCCGTACCAGGCGCATCCGGTTGGCTCAGCAGGCAGAGATCGCCAGGCTCACCACATCACAGCTTGCCCGTGAGGCCGACCTGCGGATGCAGAGCGAACGCGAACGCATCTCACGGGAACTGCACGATACGGTCGGGCACACGATGTCGGTGATCTCGCTCCAAGCCGGAGTCGGAGCTGAAGCGGTCGGCCACGATGACCGAGCTGTCAGCGAGGCCCTCGATCGTATTCGAACGGCTAGCACGCAGACGCTGCGGGACCTGCGATCGATGGTGCGCATCCTGCGTTCGTCGGCTGCCCAGGACGAGACACGCAGAGTCCTGTCCCTGTCGGCGGTGCAGGAGCTGATCGACACCGCGCAGGGTGCCGGCCTCGAGATCAGGACCGACATCACCGCGACACCTGAGGAACTGTCCGCTCCGGTTGACGCCGCGGCCTACCGGGTGATCCAGGAATCGATCACCAACGTCGTCCGCCACGCAGGCGCCACCCACGCGCACGTGAAAGCAGACATCCGCGACGGTCGTCTCCACATCAGCGTCACCGACAATGGGCGGGGTTCCGCGCAGGCCGATCCAAGAGACGGGTACGGCATGGCCGGGATGACAGAGCGCGTCAGGCTGCTCGGTGGTTCGCTTTCCACCTGCTCCTCCGCAGGCATCGGTTTCGCCGTCGAGGCCACCATGCCAGCGAGGCTGGCTCCATGATCCGCATCGTACTGGTCGATGACCAGGAACTCGTCCGAACAGGTTTGCGCACCCTTGCCGAACACGACGGCGACATCGAAGTGGTCGCCGAAGCCGACAACGGCAGTCGAGGGATCAGCGCAGTTCGCCAGCACAAGCCCGACGTTGTCCTGATGGACATCCGGATGTCCACCATGGACGGCATCGCCGCCACCCGAGCGATCGTCGGTGATCGCGAACTCGTGAACGTGAGAGTCGTCGTACTGACGACCTTCGACGAGGACGAGAACGTCATGGCGGCCATTCGAGCAGGAGCAGCCGGATACCTCCTCAAGGACATTGCCCCTGCCGAATTGCGACGCGCCATCCGACTCGTTGCCGCCGGCGACGCCCTGCTCTCTCCGTCCATCACCCGGAAAGTTATGAGCGCTCTGGCAGAACGCCCGACCACGAGAACCCGACCCGTACTCCTGGGGTCGCTCACCGACCGTGAACGCGAAGTCCTGACCCGCATCGCCCTGGGCGAATCGAACGACGAGATCGGCACGAGCCTCCACATCAGCCCCGCCACTGCACGCACCTACGTCAGCCGACTCCTCAGCAAACTCGGTGCCCGCGACCGCTCCCAACTCGTCGTCCTCAGCTACGAGTCAGGACTTGTCACGCCAGGAGAAGCAGCGCCCCCGTAGGATGACACTTGAGAACCAGTGCTGGTCTGCCCTTCGAGGCCGCCCGGGAAACCGTGAAACGGTGGTGCACGTTTCACTCGTGCAGGGGCCTGCACATTCAAGGAACTGCCGCACGAACAGGTGACACCTGATCCGGCTCGTCCGTGGGGCGGCCGGGAAGGACGTTGCGGTGTCCGCCCCCTGTCCCTGAGAGTTCCGTGACGACGTCGTGTGGGTGGCCCGCACCCGAGGTGATGGGCTTCGGTGCTCAAGCTCTCCCGCCGGGAACAGCAGGATCATCACTGTGACCACCATCGGGGTGCGGGTGTCCTCGCCCCATCCTCAGCTCCGACCCACCCCACCCAGCACCGTCATCACGCAGTGCTCCGGCGAAGGTCAGCATGTTCTGCATCGGGCGACACCCCTGACCGGGCCCTATGCAGATCGGCGGGGGGACCGAACCTGTTGCAGGCGCTGCCCCTGGGCCGACCAGCACAGATGGCCTTGCAGGTACGACCGAACCCGCCCCGGAGCCCGTGCCCTTCCCGGAACCGTGCCGGCCATGCGGGCACCGCGATCAACCGCCGGTGGGGGACCCGCTTCGCATGCACCCGGGGAACTAGCCCCTCCTCGCGTCTGCGGCGTCCACAGCGGGACCGGATCCGCGGCGCGCCACCACGAAGACGATCAGGTGTCTGCTGGGGAGCTGTGGTGCAGTGCCTGGCGCAGGAGTGGGAGGAGCTCGTCCCCGTCGGGGCCACGCAGGACAGGTACTCCGTTGCTCGAGCCGCTCTGCTGGTCAGCTCCGGTCGGTGCGTCCGGGCGGACCTGGCGCAGGGCGATGGCTGCCACACGCTCAGGGTGCGCCCGCGCCAGGTCGCCGTAGATCTTCGGGTCGTGCTCGCCGTCGTCCCCGACGAGGACCCACGTGAGGTGGGGGAACTCCTCCACGAGACGGGCCAGAGACGACGACTTGTGCTTCTGGCCGTCGCGGAACCAGCGGTTCGGTGTGATGCCCCAGTCGGTCATCAGCACCGCCCCGGGCGGGAAATCGTGGCGTTGGAGGAATCGGGTGACCGGACCCACGAAGTTCCAGGGGCCGTTGCTCAGGTACACCACTGCGGGGTGGTCCTGGTCCTCGACAGCGGCCTGGAGGAGACGCGCCATGCCAGGCACCGACCGTCTGGTCGAGCTGGAGCCGCTCAGGGTGCGCCAAGTCGCCCGGAGCGGGTGGGAGATGCCGGTGACCCACACGGTGTCGTCGATGTCGCAGACCACCGCGTGCACCGGTTCAGCACTCATCACATGCACGTCCGCCCGGACCTGCTGACGGCCCTCCAGCTGCAGTAGTGCCGTGGTGGTGCCCGGCTCCAGGGGGCTTTCCAACGGCAGCCGGGCGTCGATGATGCCGGCGGAGTCGCTGGTGACCATGGTCGTGGTACCGCAGAACTCGATTTCCATCTCGATGCCGGGGCTCTCCAGGGTGAGCAGGCGCCGCCATCCGGGGATGCCGCGGCGGGCGGCAGGATCCACGGCTGCCGGGGCGAGGACGACCCGTCCCAGCACACGGGCATGGTCGGCGCTGGCGTATCCGGAGTACGGAATCACCGCTGGGATCCATCCATGGTCGGCCGCTCGGCGTGCCAGCTGGTCGCGGATGCCTGTCTCCGTGCGATAGGCCAGGGTGATCGCAGTTTGACGGAACCGGCTCAGTGCAACTTCAGGTAGGGGCATCAGCACACGGTACCCGCTAGCAGGGGGTCCGTTCCCGGCCTGCGCGTCCTGGATCCGGGAACCAGCGCAGGAGACCGCCCTGCAGCAGCAGTTGCTGGGGCCGGCGCCTGTTCACCGGGTACGGTCTCCTTTTGCGCACGAGGACATCACCATGACTGCACCCAGCACCGTGCTCCACGACAGCACCGGCCCCGGCGGGGCCCAGCCCTGCACCACAGACCGGTTGCAGGACGTCCTGGACGAGTTACGCCCGCGACGCTGCCTGAGCCGACCACCCACCTGACCAATCCACCCCGGCCAGGTGTGACACCAGGACGACCCGCCCTGCCACGGGCCACCGCCTCCGGACTTCCAGGACGCCCTCATGGTTCGTGGCAGGGATGGACAGTCCGAAAAACGACAGGGGTGTGCTTCTGCCCGTCTCCGGGACTATTTTCTGGTGTCACAGGGGTGGTTGAGCAGCCAGCCACCCCTGCTTTCACCGCTGGCTGCTTGATCACGCCGACCACGAACTCGTTCCCGGCTGACTCCAGTCACAGCCCGCCGAGCCCGCCCGGAGAAACCCGGAGCGGTTCCCGCTTCCCCGTACCGTGGCCCCTCACCTCATCGGCCGCACCGAGGCCATCAGCCCGCAGAAGAATGCCCGAGGCGAGGCCCCAGGACGTCGGACGTGGCGTTGAGGAGCGAGGCCGGCGGCGTGGCCAGGACCGAGGCCTAGGCCATCAACCGGCCCGTCGCACCGCCGACGGGAACCCGGGGTCGTGGAAGACCTCCTCGACCGGCCGGTGGAACAACCGGGCCAGGGCGAAGGCCACCGACAAGGATGGGTCGCACCGGTCGTTCTCCACCGCGTAGATCGTCTGCCGCGAGACTCCCACGGCGATGGCCACCTGACCCTGGGACAGCTCCCGGGACTTCCGCAGTGCCTTCAGCTCGTTGCGCACCCTCCACCCCTTCTTCGATCGCTCTGCCGGTTAACAAGTGACCTTAGCAATGTCGGCGCCGCCCACCGGCCCATGGCCGCCTCGTGGCCACTCCGCAGCCAGAAGAAGCCCCCGTTCCATCAGCACGGCAACGGGCGCCGAGCTGATCAGCGTTTTCCGGGCTTGTCCCACAAGGTCATGACCAGGGGTTCGGTGGCGGGGCCGATGTAGCTCACCTCGGAAGTGGAGATCAGGGCGCCGGGACTGTATCCGTCAGCCTCGCAGCGTACGAGCACGACCATCTTCAGCACAGCCGGCTCGTACGGGGCGCACAGCACGATTTCCCCGGACTGCAGGTGCAGTCCGGCCCGGTCGGTGCGCATGCGGTACCGGGACAGGCGGGAGGTTTCGACCCACGGGGTGGGATCGGACACCGCACCCACCCCGATGCCGGGGAAGTGCTCGCGACCTCAGCGGCGCATGATCGCGGAAAACCCATGGGCGCCTTTGACGCGGCACAAGAAAAGGGCCACGGGCGAACACCGTGGCCCTTCCTTCCGCCGGCGCTGCGCAAGAACGTCACCTCACAGGTGCGCCCGAGATCGCGACACCTTGTGCGCAGACCAACCCCGAACGCACGGTGACAGGTCCACCAGGTGCTGTGCCCGATTCGCTACGGTGGGGCTGAAGCGAACGGGATGGGTGTCGATGATGAACCACCGCACCAAGAAGTACGCGTCCCTGACGGCGGTACTCGGGCTGGTCGGGGCCGTGGCCGGCTGTAGCGAGGACACCGAGGAGCTGCCGGTATTCGACTCCCTGGAGGCCACCTACCAAGCCGTCGACGAGATCGTGGGCTGCTCCGATGACGCACCGGAACCGGGCGACAAGCGCACCGCCTCGGGCGGGCCCACGGGCGAGTCGGTGATGTGCACCAGCACGGTCGAGGTGCTGTGGTTCGACAGCGACGAGGCCCGTCAGGACGTCTACGAACTTCTCGCCGACACTGCCGGGGCCGGCGGTTCGGTGCACTTCGTCGAGGGCCGCAACTGGTTCGTCGCCGACGGTGCGGAAGTGGTGGTCGGGGCGGTCCCCGAGCGGTCGATCGACATGGAACAGCCCGCCGAGGCCCTGGGCGCCCGCTACATGGTGGAACGGTAGAGCCCATCCCCGGGTGCGCCGTACCCTCCCGATCAAAGGCCTCGTCTCGGACGACTCGGGATGCACCCGACCCCTCCCGCAGGGAACGTCTACCGCAGTGTGCAAGGCCACACCCTCACATCCGCCGGCTGGTGCACTGATCAGTTGAGGCTGCGACCGATGAAGAACCTGCCCAGGGGGCAGCGCCGTCCCATGTGGTTGTCGCCGTCATGTGGTGGGCATCCCTCGACGCTCCTCGACGGCCTGCTCCGGCCGGGGATGCCGGCGGCTGTGGTCGCCGGCGATGCGTGGGCCGGTGGTCACGCGACCATCGACCGGTCGTCAGCGCCTCTTCAGGTCTTCGGCGAGCATCACGATGATGCCGCTGGGGCCGCGGACATAGGCGAGCTTGTAGGCATCCCCGTAGGTCGCCACCCCGCGCAGCGGGTGGCAGCCGTGCCTGGCGGCGATCACCAGGGACTCGTCGATGTCATCGACCGAGAAGGCGACGCGGTGCATGCCGATCTCGTGAGGCCGTGCGGGTTCCGTCTCGATCGCCTCGGGGTGGATGTACTCGAAGAGCTCGAGGCGAGCGTTGCCGTCCGGCGTCTGGAGCATGGCGATGCGGGCATGGTTGCCGTCGAGGCCGACGGCGGTGTCCGCCCACTCCCCGCTGACGGTGTCCCGGCCCAGGACGCTCAGTCCCAGGTCGGTGAAGAAGGCGATCGCCGCTTCGAGGTCACGGACGGCGATGCCGACGTTCTCGAACTTGATGGACATGCGTTGCATGATACCGAGCCGCGGCAATCTGTTCAGTCCGGCCCTTCTTCACGTTCCGCTCAGCGGAACCCCCACTGCAACGTCATGGCCGTTGCAGTTGATCAAGATTCCAGTGGTCCTGCGTCTGAAAGTCCCTGAGGCATGCGCTGCTGGAAATGGCCGGTGATCCTGATGCTGGGAGCATGGATCCTGTTCGGCCGCCCCGTACCGGGGCGGCTGCTCGATGCAAGCCTCCTTTTCGGACCAGTGAGAGCGAGCGTCCGATGATGAACAGGACACCGGGCCCCGGAATGACGATCAGGGCGGTGCGTCCCAGGGATCGTTCCAGCATGAGTTGGTCGTCGTCCCGGAGTGCTGAGGGGGTCCCCGACGAGCCGGGTGGGCGTGCATGGGAGCAGCCCGGGCCGCAAGCCAAGGAGTCGGCCGATCGAGGCCACTTCAGGTGGTCTGCGCCCAGGAGCACAGAGCCTGGTGGCCCGCTGCCTGCCGCCTGGTGTGAGGAAGCGAACGATCCGTCGACGGGGCGGCATGAGCTCCACGGTGGAACAATGAATCGGATCTCAGCGGTGCTTCGGCCTCGAATTCAGCGGCAGCCCGCACACCACCCCTTTCTCCTCCGGACCGCTCCGTGCGGTCGGTGCCGCACGCCCCAGGAGTCCCCATGAGCTTGCAGCAGTTCTTCGACGACGCCCGCCGGCCGACCACCACCGACGCCACCCCGGTCCGCGTCTTCCCGTTCGTGGCGCCCACTCCCCGCCTGCCCGAACCAAAGGGGTGGAACCACCCTCTCGGGGTTCTGCTGGTCACGATGTCCCTCATCGTCACCATCGCCACCATCCCTGGAGTACCGCCGACACTCGTGGCCGCGTCCCTGGGAATCAGCCTCACCCTGACTGTTCTCGGAAGTCTCAGTTACTCCACGTGGCCCGGCAGCCGGGCCAAGGCCCTGATCGAGGGCACGTGGGTGGCCGGCCAGTCCGGCTACCGGGTCCACAGGCACGGCAACCGCCTGTACTGGTTCGCCGCGGACGGCACCGTGAAGGACGCCACGGTCGTGCGTGGGGAACACGGCTGGGACCTGGTGCTCACCGACCGGTCCGCCTCCGACAGGTTCTCCTTCTGAGCGCACGAACCCTGGCCCCGACCCGCACACAAGCACGGTCCACGTGCGGGGCGGCAGGTGGAGCCGGGCGTACTCGTGCGCTCCGGGACAGGCGTCTCAGACCGGGTCATGTTCTTGGATCTGTGTCTGCTGCAGGATCGTGGCCGAGATTTCTTCCACCGACATGGACGCCGAGTTGAGGTGCGGAATGCCGTGGCGGGTGTACAGATCCTCGGCGTTGCGCAGTTCCCAGCCGCACTGGGCCAGGGAGGCGTAGACCGTTCCCGGGCGTCGTTCCTGGCGGATCTGGCTCAGGCGCAACGACTGCGAGGTCAGTCCGAAGCACTTGTGGGTGTAGGGGGCGATGGGCGCCGGCAGGGATCGGTGTTCGAAATCCTCATCGACGAGCGGGAAGTTCGCAGTGCGGATGCCGTGCTGCAGGGCCAAGTACATGCTGGTTGGAGTCTTGCCGCAGCGTGAGGGGGCGATGAGGATCAGCTGCGCCCGTTCCAGGGCGCGGATGGACTGCCCGTCGTCATGCTCCATGGCGTATTCGACCGCGCTCATCCTGGACTGGTAGCGCAGAGCGTCCCCGAGCCCGTGGGCCCGGCCCGGACGCAGGCTCGCCGCAGTGTGCAGGGCGGTCTCGAGCTGGGGCAGGTAAGTTCCGAACAGGTCCACGAAAGAACCCTGGCTGCCGGCCAGGATGCTGCGGATGCCGGGGTCCACCACGGTGGAGAACACCATCGAAACCCGCCCGGCGGCCACCACCACATCGATCTGGGCCACGAGGTGGCGGGCCTGCTGTTCGGTGGTGAGGAAGGGCACGGTGTGGCGTTCGAAGTGCTGACCGGGGAACTGGGTCAGCAAGGTGTTGCCCAAGGTCTCGGCGGTGATGCCGGTGCTGTCCGAGACGAAGAACGCCGCCGGTCCGGAACCGGTCATCATTGTCCTCGCTTCCTGCTCAGGGGAAACCTCGTAGGTGGCCGCCCGGGGCGGACGCCCCGGCCTTGGCGCGATCAGCGCCGGGCCGGAGCGCACGCACCGGGGCAGGGGGTCACGCGCTGGGTTGGGTCGCGGTGCGGGCCAGTGCCAGCCAGGTGTCCACGACGGCGTCGGGGTTCAGGGAGACCGAGTCGATGCCCTGTTCCAGCAGCCACTGGGCGAGCTCGGGGTGGTCGCTGGGGCCCTGGCCGCAGATCCCCACGTACTTGTCCCGGGCCCGGCAGGCGGAGATGGCCATCGCCAGCAGCTTCTTCACCGCCGGGTCGCGCTCGTCGAAGGAACCGGCGACCAGGGCGGAGTCGCGGTCCAAGCCCAGAGTGAGCTGGGTGAGGTCGTTGGAGCCGATGGAGAATCCGTCGAAGTGGTCCAGGAACTCATCGGCCAGCAGGGCGTTGGCGGGCAGCTCGCACATCATGACGATCTGCAGACCGTTGTGCCCGCGGACCAGATCGTTGGCCGCCAGCAGCCCGATGACGCCCTCGGCCTCGGCGAGGGTGCGCACGAACGGGACCATGAGCTTGATGTTGCTCAGCCCCATCTCCTCGCGCACGTGCCTGACCGTTGCGCACCGCGCTGGAGGACTCGCTCACCCGGCTGGGCGTGGAGCACATCGACCTGTACCAGCTGCACGCCTGGGACGAGCTCACCCCGCTCGAGGAGACACTGCGTTTCCTCGACGACGCCGTGACAGCAGGCAAGATCTCCTACTACGGGTTCTCCAACTACCTCGGCTGGCAGCTCACCAAGGCCGTGCACGTCGCATCCGCCCACGGATGGGCGGCCCCTGTCACCCTGCAGCCGCAGTACAACCTGCTGGTGCGCGACATCGAGCACGAGATCGTGCCCGCGGCACTGGACGCCGGTGTCGGGCTGCTGCCCTGGTCACCCCTGGCCGGAGGATGGCTCAGCGGGAAGTACCGGCGCAACGTGGACCCCACCGGAGCGACCCGGCTGGGCGAAGACCCTGAGCGCGGCATGGAGGCCTGGGAGGGCCGCAATGCCCAGGAGCGGACCTGGCAGGTCGTGGACGCCGTCCGCGAGATCGCCGACGCCCACGGCGCCTCACCGTCCCGGGTAGCCCTGTCCTGGCTCAGTAACCGACCGGCGGTGACCTCGGTCATCCTGGGGGCCCGCACCGTGGAGCAGCTGGTCGACAACATGGCCGCCACGGACCTGTGCCTGACCGCGGAGGAGACACAGCGGCTCGACGATGTCAGTGCACCACGGATGGACGACTATCCCTATGGCGCCGCCGGTGTGCAGCAGCGCCACCGCCCCATCACCGGCGCCGAGTGACCCACACCCCCAGCGACTGCCTCTGGGCCCGGTCGGGGAGCTGAATCAGGACATGAGAGACCTGCATCGAGAATGGAGAGGCACGTTGGACGAACCCCTACCGCAAGGCGGTCCGATGTGCATACCGGCGCTGTGGCGGTTCCTCTTCGCACTCTGAGGGGCGCCCCACCCCATTCTCCGGGCTCCCCGTGGTGCTGTATGGGCCAGGGTCGAGTGAGCCGGGAACAGTGGTGGTGTCATAGGCTGTGGATGCCCCGAGTGCAGTCAATGCACAGATGGCAAGGCCCTCGTCCCTGGGGACGGGACGAGGACCTTGCCATACCGGGTCAGGACCGGGTGGAAGCCGGGTCAGGCCGCTTGGGTGGTGGCATCACGGACTTCACCGACGAGTTCCTCCAGCACGTCCTCCAACGCCACCACGGAGGCTTCTCCTGCCCGGGCGCTGGTGCCGGTGAGCAGGGCCAGGTGGGCTTGGTGCTCCTGCATCTGGCGCATGACCTGGCGCAGCTTCGCCTCGGCGGGCACCGTGGTCAGCCGACGGATCACGCCGGGCGGGATCGGGTCGTGGCGGCGTTCTGCCGAGATCCCGAGCAGGTCCTTGGTGTGGAGGTAGCCGACCAGTGTCCCGTCGTCCTCCCGAACCGGGAAACGGGAGAAACCCGTGGCGGCGCACAGGTCCTCGACCTGGGCAACAGTCGCTGTGGCCGCCACGGTGCGCAGCTGACCGGCCGGGATGGCCACCTCAGCGGCGGTGAGGTGCTCGAAACCCAGAGCACCGGTGAGCAACCGGATCTCGTCGGCATCGAGCAGCCCTTCCCGTCCGGACTCGGCCACGAATCCGGCCACCTCATCAGAGGTGAAGGCCGAGGCGACCTCATCGCGCGGCTCGGCCCGGAACACGTGACGGACCACCAGGTTGGCGGACTGGTTCATCCCCCAGATGAACGGGCGGAAGACCAGCACGAACACTCGCAGCACCGGACCCAGCAGCAGTGCCGAGGCCGCCGGGCGGGCGATGGCCATGTTCTTCGGCACCATCTCGCCCAGCACCATGTGCAGGAACGTCACGATCAGCAAAGCGATCACCAGCGCCACCGGGTGCACGAAACCCTCCGGCACCCCCAGGTCCGCCATGGGGCCTTCAATGGTGTGGGCGATCGCCGGCTCCCCCACCGCACCGATCAGCAAGGAGCAGGCAGTGATGCCCAACTGGGTGGCGGCCAGGGAGGTCGAGACGTCCTCGATGCCCTTCAAGGCCACCTTGGCCGCGCTGGATCCGGCCGCGGCCTTCGGCTCGATCTGGTCGCGGCGGGCCGAGACCATCGCGAACTCCGCGGCCACGAAGAAGGCGTTGCCGCCCAGCAGCAGGACCAGGACCAGGATGGCCAGACCCTCGGTCATCGCCCCTCACCCCTCTCGGTGTCGACGGCTGTGGATCCGGAGGCATCGCCGCGGTGGTGTCTCTCAAGGTGGTGGCCCTCGGTGTGGTGGGCATCGGCGCGGCGCCCATCGGCGCGGCCGACGACGATCCGGTCCACCCGGTGCCCGTCCATCCGCACCACGGCCAGGGTGACCTCGGTGGTGGTGGGCAACCCGTCCTCGTCGCGGTGGACGTGGTCCACGGCCTCGAGTGCGGTCCGGTCCCCGGCCTGGGGCAGCCGGTCGAGCTGCTCGGCGATCAGCCCGCCCAGGGTGTCGGACTCCTGCCCCTCGGGCAGCTCCAGGCCCATGATGTCGCCGAGCTCGTCCGGGCGCAGCAGCCCGGACACCGAGATGCTACCGCCGCCGGTGCGGCGGTAGCGGTCGATGATCTCATCCTGCTCGTCGTCGATCTCCCCGACGATCTCCTCGATCAGGTCCTCCAGCGTCACGATCCCGGCCGTTCCCCCGTACTCGTCGACGACCACGGCCAGCTGCAGCCCGGGCCTGCGCAGCTCGCGCAGCAACGGGTCCAGGGTCATCGATTCGGTCACGACGGTGGCCGGGACTGCGATTTCTCGCACGGAACGGTAGGCGCGGTCCTCGAAGGGCACGGCCAGGGCGTGCTTGAAATGCACCACGCCCACGATGTCGTCCACTGAGGCGCCCTCCACGGGGAACCGGGAGTGGCCGGTGGCAGCGGACATCTCGATCACGTCCTGGGCGGTGTGCTCGTTCAAAAAGGTCACCTGCGGTCGGGGACGCATGACGTCGGCGGCCGTGCGGTCGCCGAACTCGATCGACCGCGCGATCAGCTCAGCGGTGCCAGCATCGAGAGTGCCTTCCGTTCCGGAGCGGGACACCAGTGCTGTGAGCTCCCTGGCGGTGCGGGCGTTGGCGACCTCCTCGGTCGGGGTGAACCCGAGCAGCTTCAGGACCCAGTTGGCCGAGGAGTTGAGGATCCGCACCAGCCACCCGAAGAGCAGCATGAAGATCCGTTGCGGGTGCACCACGAGGTAGGACACCCGCATCGGCTCGGCGATCGCCCAGTTCTTGGGCACGAGCTCTCCGAAGACCATTTGGGTGAAGGTGGCGATCACGAACGCGGCCGTGGTGGCGATGCCGGCGGCGGCCGCCGGGGACATCCCGGTGAGCCCGAGACCCTCCGTGAGCAGCACGCCGAGGGAGGGCCCGGCGAGGAAGCCGACGATCAGGCTGGTCAAAGTGATGCCCAGCTGAGCACCGGAAAGATTGGTGGAGGTCTTCGTCAACGACCGCTCCAGGACGGCAGCGCGGCGGTCGCCGGCCTCTTCAGCAGCCCTGACCTGGTTGCGGTTGACGGTCAGAAAGGCGAACTCCACCGCCACGAACAATGCGTTGCCGAGGATCAGGAGGACGACGACGACGAGCAGTATCCATGCTTCCAGCATCAGTTGCCCCTTCCTACGACCGGGAAGTTGCTACCGCACGGCGTCGTGTCGCCCATGCCGGCGCCCATGAACACCGTGGAGTCGGCGATCAGCGCCACCCCGTTGAGGACGGACCGGACTTCCATCAGTCCCACCACCTCGTCACATCTGCACGGCCCGAAGGCCAGGGTCTGTCACAGGGCGCGTCGCAGTGGGCGCTCATGATCTCCGTATCTCACTCGTGTCGGCGGACCAGCATCAAGGTGCTGATATCAAGAAACTACCAAAGCTGGCCCGGCACAACCTGGGAATCCCTACGAGAGCGGCAGCGCGGCTCGAGGTGCTCAGCACGTCGTCGAGCAGTGGGAAACGGCCTCTGCTCACGGCCGAGATGCTCATCCCCTGCGTTCGCCTCCGATGGCACGAGACCGGCTCTTGCACACACTGCGAGGCGAGACAGGCTGTCTCCGCCGGTACACCCGCGTCCATCTACACGAGAAAATGTGGCCTCACCGGCCCTCTCCCACCTCAGACCCCAAGGCCACGCTGACCCGGGAGCGCCGTCGGCCACCCCGGCGACGCCATCATCGGCGACAGCGACGGCATCGTCGTCGTGCCGAAGCACCTGCTCACCACCACCCTGGAGAAGACCCGCGCCCAGGAGCAGACCGAAGCCGGATTGCGCACCAAGATCCCCGCCCTCGTCCACCGGCTTCATGGGCCATGCCGGCGCTGCCACCGCCCCACCTGCGACCCATCCGTGACGTCTTCGATCTCCGCGAAGGAGAGCGCCTCGACATCCACCGGTTCGGATTGAGCCCCACAACGACCTCACGAGATCACGGGCGATCCGTCCCGGGCCGTACTGCGCGCAATCACCATCCGGCTCAAAGCGCCATCGGGGGACATGCCCAAGGTGCTGAGAAGTCGGACTTCGCGGGCCGGAGTCCTCACTCGAGGGGTCACGGGGGCCTCGGCATGCCCCAAGTACGCTCAACCTCCAGCAGCCGCACTGCTCCGACCGCGGCAGTCCCGCGCGGTCAGAGCCCGGTCTGATCCACGCCGTACGTCGCCTGCTCCGCGGTGTACCCCTCGAACATCAGCTGCTCGATGAGGCCGGAACGGGAGAAGGACGAATAGTCGAGGTAGTCCTTGGCGGCCTTGGCCGCCTGAGCGTTGTAGTCGGTGTTCAGGCTGTCGACCGGCGAGGTGGCATCCGCGGTCGAGTAGCCCTCGAACTCCAGCTGCTCGATCAGCCCGGAGCGCGAGAACACCGTGTACTCCAGGTAGTCCCGGGCGGAGCCGAGCGCGTTCTGCTGCGACATCGTCATCGACGACTGATCGCGGTTCGGCTCCGGATCGAGAGCCGCCGGCTCATCTGCCGCCTCGATCTCCGGCTCCTCCTCGTCCGCGGCCTCATCCGCGGCCTTGGCCTCCGCCTCGGCTTCCAGCTCCGCGACACGCTCCTCGGCCTCCTCCGCCCGCTCCTCAGCCTCCGTGGCCCTAGCCTCCGCATTGGCAACCCGCTGGTCCGACTCGGAGGTGTCCTGGAAAGCCGAGGCTGCCGGCGTCGATGTGGCGGCTTCTTCGGCACCGCAACCGCCGAGGAAGAGCAGTGCTGCCAGGCTGCTGGAAACGGCCAGGGCCTGCTTGTCGGACTTGCGCATCATGGATCCCCTCTGTGGCTGCTGCAGGTCTCCCAGGTCTCTGTCTGGGCGCCACCGTGGCGCTCTCGACGAATGTCGAGTGCATTGATTACTTTCGTACAGCACTTCACGGGCGGTGCCGGTCGGAACCCAGGGCTCGCGAAGAGGGATCTACCCGGATCGGCGCGGGGGAACGACTACTGCAGCGTGGCGGGCCCGTGATGAGACTTCAGGCGGAGCGGTCGACCATGAGCCTTCCTCGCCGGGATGTGCTGACTGCCCGGGTGCATCGGGGCCGACCACCCAACAGTGACCCGTTGCCCGGTACTGATCCGCACCTTGCCGCACCTGCACGGGACAGCACATGGATTTGAGCGACCGGACGACGACACCGGCCGGCAGTGGAGCGGTGCTGCGTGCCACCTCGATAGCCTGGGAGTATGCGAACGCACATGGGTCAGGTGGAGGCGGCACGGGTCGATGCCCTGCACGCCCTGCACATCCTCGACACCCCCCGGGAGGAGCGCTACGACCGTGTGGTGCGCATCGCCCGGGACGTCTTCTCGGTGAAGGCCGCGGCGGTGAACCTCATCGACGCCGAACGCCAGTTCACCAAGGCCGAGGCCGGGCTGGACGGGCTGGTCCACGCCAGTCGCACCGATTCCCTGTGCGCCCGGACCGTCGAGCAGGACGCCCCGCTGATCGTGGCCGATGCGGTGACCGAGGCCCGCTTCGCCGGCAGCGCCTTCATCACCGGAGCCGACCCGGTGCGCTTCTACGCCGGTCACCCGCTGCACGCCCCCGGTGGTGAGCCGGTCGGGTCCCTGTGCCTGGTCGACAGCACCCCGCGGGAACTCGATGCCCGGGAGCGGCGGATCCTGGCGGAGATGGCCGGATGGGTCGAGCGCGAACTCGCCGCCCAGATGGAACAGGACCGGGCCGAGCAGATCCAGCAGATGCTCATGCCCAGCACCGGACTGAGCACTCCCACGCTCGAGGCCGCCGGCCGGTGCCTGCCGGCGCGGTTCATCGGCGGGGACTGCTACGACTGGGTGGTTATGGGCGATGAGGTGCAGGCGATGGTCACCGACGTGATGGGCAAGGGCATCCCGGCGGCCTTGCTCTCCGCCTCGGCCCGGGCCGTGCTGCGCGCCACCTTCCAGTACAACACCGCCCCGGAGGCGATGAAACGCGCCGCCGGGGCGCTGACCCCGCTGCTGGAAGAGGCCGGGGCGTTCATCACCGCCTTCATCGCCCAGCTGAACACCGGCACCGGGGAAATGGGCTACATCGACGCCGGTCACGGCCTGGCCCTGATCCTGTCCCCGGACGGCACCCACCGCCGGCTGGCCTCCTCGGGCCCACCCCTGGGAGTCCTGGCGGAGTGGACCTGGCAGGTGCACACCACCACCCTGCTGCCCGGGCAGACGCTGCTGGTGGTCTCCGACGGCTTCCTGGACTTCTTCGACGACCTCGAGGCCGCCGTCTCCACCGCTGCCACCCTCAATGCTCTGGCCACCACCGCCGAGGAGCTCGTGACCCTGTGCAGCGACTACGCCGCCTCCACCGGCGCCGAGGACGACACCACCGTCCTCGCCCTCAGACGCACCACCTGAGCCGTCACCGTCCCCCGGTGAGCACACCGGGCGCCCCCGTCCACCTGCTGTCGATCACCAGCCCCACCCGCATGGGCCGTCAGCAGACGGGTGCACTCGGGCGGGGGCGCAACGGGTGCCAGGAGGAGCCTTCCGGACGAGCCGGCCATGCCTGGTGAGGCACGGACCCCACCAGAACTGTTCGCCGTCTATCAGCCGGATGGTTGATGCGGCAGGCAAGGGGCACCTCCGCGGGGAGGCGCCCCTGTGCTGTCCTGCCGGGACCGCGGCGGCAGTCCCGGGTCAGTCCTACGGCCGGTGCGGACCGGGCTTGCGCAGCAGTGCCACCAGCGCGATACCGGCCAGGGCCAGTCCTACGACGGCGAGCATCCAGGCTCCGCTGGCCAGTCCTGCGGCCACGAGCACCGTTCCCCCGGCAGTGGTCTCCTGAGCTCCATACATGTCAAACTCCTTCCGCCGCGTACTGCGCGGCCCATCGGTCGGTCTTCTGATTGGTGATCCTCGAGGCCAGGACCTCGGCCCACGACCGGACGAACCATCCGGCCCGCAGCCACATGAAGGCCTCGTTGGGGAAGAAGGATGCCGCGATGAGCAGGTCCTTCTTGTCCCGGTGCGGGATCCGCATCGCGCGCTTCACGTCGAGAGCGACGAACAACAGCGGCAGCAGCCACCAGAACAGGACGAACTGGAGGTCACCGATCGCTGCGAAACCGACGAGCACCACGATCCAGAGCAGCTTCAGTGCCGCATTCATCAGGCCCATCGCCTGTTGGCCCCAGTCCCGGAGGGTCAGGCGGTTCATGCCGAAGGTCAACAGGTCCTCGATGGTGCCCACCTGCCACTTGAGCCGCTGGTTCCACAGCGACTTCAGGTCCTTCATGCTGTCGGTGTACGCGCGCACGTGCGGGGAGACCTGGCAGAAATAGCCCAGCTCCCGCAGGCGGTAGGTCAGTTCGAAGTCCTCGGTGGCGCTGGTGTAGCACCAGGGTCCTTCCCGGTCGTCCCGGGCGGCCACCTCACGCAGGGCCGGGCCGCTGATCGCGCACCCGGTGCCGGCCAGCACGTGCGTGGTACCGCGCCGCAGGCTGGTGTCGGTCCAGGTGGCGAACTCCGCCTTCTGCAACCGTGAGAGGAGATCGGGGGCCTGCATGGTGAACTTCGACGACGACCCGCCGAGGCTCGGCCGGTCGGTGAACTCACCGGCCCACTCCGCGAAGGCGTTGGGCGGCAGCCAGGTGTCGGCATCGACGCAGACGACCACGTCGGCGTCCTGGCCGTACCGAGCCCAGGCGCGGTTGAGCGCCTCGGACTTCCGGTGCTCCAGCTGCGGCAGCTCCAGGACGGTCACCGGATAGCGTCGTGCCACCTCGGCGGTGTCGTCGGTGCACCCGTTCGGGATCACGACGACCCGGTCCGCCGGCCGGTCCTGGTCCAGGATCGCCTGGATCGTGGTCCCGATGCTTGCGGACTCGTTGTAAGCAGGCACCAGCGCAACGATCTTCATTCGGCCCCCCCAGCCACGAATGTGGGGAGGCGACATGGATCCCCAGCACCGCCCCCACGGTGTGAACGAGGGCGACGCCATCGCCTGAAGTGCCCACTTCGGCGCGGTTCGTCGGAGCCCCCGCTCCTGAACTACTCATGAGTATGCTTAAGCAACAAGCTACCAGCAAGTATTACTTGATGTGTCATCATCGACAGCTCAGGCGGCTGCCCTGGGAGCAGGCGACGTGAGCGCACCACGAACTCTGCTCGGCAGTGGCTAGACTCGGCGGACCATGACGACGACTCGCCCGGCCCGTGCAGTGCCGTCCTCGTTCCGCACGCTCCCCGAACACGGCCGCCAGCCGACCCGCCGGGTCGTGCTGGTCGGGATGGGGGCGTTGATGCTCACCGGCTGCAGCAGCCCCCCGACGCCCCCGTCCTTTCCTCCGCCGGCCCGCACCCGCCCCCTGGAAGTCGGGGTCTGCCTTCCGAAAGGCCCCCAGGACCATGGGTCCGTGCGCGCCTACAACGCCATGGCAGGATCCCCAGCACAGTGGATGCTCCTGTTCTGCGACTGGACGCTGGAGCACCCGCCCTGGCAGGCCCTCGACGCGGCCCGGGAGCAGGGGGCGGTGCCTATCCTCACGTGGGAACCGTGGCATGCCCCCTCCACCGGCGAGTTCCCTTCCCCTGTGGTGGAGCAACCACGGTTCACCCTGCTCCAGATCGCCGCAGGGGAGCACGACGACCACATTCGCGCCTGGGCGCAGGATCTGGCCCGTTGGGGACAGGACGTCGTTCTGCGTTTCGCCCACGAGATGAACGGCAACTGGTATCCCTGGGGCGCCGGCGTGCAGGGAAACACCCCGGAACACTACGTGCAGGCCTGGCACCACGTCCGCGACATTTTCGAGACCGCAGGCGCTGAGAGGGTGCGCTGGTGCTGGGCCCCCAACATTCCTGACGGCCTCACCGCCGAGAACTCCGGTCCGCTCACGGACTACTTCCCCGGCCCTGAGGCTGTCGATCTGCTGGGACTGGACGGCTACAACTGGGGCTCGGCCGGCCCTGCCGGCTGGATCGAACCATCCGCCCTCTTCCGGAGAGGGATCCAGGAACTCCGGTCCCTCGGCACCGACCTGCCGATCATCATCACCGAAACAGCCTCGGCAGAGGATCCCGAGGACGGCGGGGCCAAAGCCGCCTGGATCACCCAGCTCTTCGCGCACCTCCAACAACAGGGCGACGTTCGAGCAGCTGTCTGGTTCCACCTGGACAAGGAGCTCGACTGGCGGATCAACTCCTCGCCCCGAGCCCGAACCGCCTACCGGAACGCAGTAGCACAGCTGGGACAGGAGGTGATGCAGAAGTAGGGGAGAAACACACTCCCCTCGATGACGTCACCCGAACGCGCATCAGCACCCCTTTCCATGAGGGGAAGGGACCGGGGTCCCCAGGGACTGATGCAGGAAGTGGCGACAGGTCGGGCCGACGGGGCAGTCCCCCGTGCAGGCACTGCGAACCACTCCCAGGCGGGTGGGCAACGACAGATCAGGTGATGAGACCAGGTCTTAGGGGAGGTCGTTGTGGGGCGTCGGGGGACGCACCCTGAGCCTGCCTTGGCTGACCAGAACCCCCAGAACCACGATGGTTCCCCCGACGATCTCGTTCCAGCGGATCTGTTCCTGGAGGACGAGCATTCCGAGGATCACACCTCCGATGGGTGTGAGGTAGGTGACTGTCGAGGCCAGGGTCGCGCCCCAGGCGTTGATGACGTTGGTGTACCAGACGTAGGCGATGCCGGTCCCGACCGCGCCGAGCAAGATGATGCTGATGACGATCGCGGGTGACAGGTCGACCGGATCGCGACCGATGACGGGTGCGAGGGCCGCGATCACCAGGGCGCCGGCGCCGATCTGGCCGGCAGCGACCGTGGTGGCGTCATAGGTGTGGGCCCGGAAGAACCTACGGGTGTAGGTGAATCCCAGCCCGTAGCAGGTGGTGGCGCCCAAACATGCCCATTGGGCGAGGAGGTTCGCGTCCTGTAGGTCCGCCAGGAGCCGCCACGGCCCGAGAACAAGGACGATCCCCCCGGCAGCGATGATCATCGCTGCCGTCTTGATCCTGGTGAGGCGTTCCTCGGGCAGGACTGCCAGAGCGATGATCATCGTCGCGATCGGAGTGGTCGCGTTGAAGATGCTCGACACCCCGGAGGGCAGGTGCTGTGCCGCCCAGGAGAACAGGAGAAACGGGGCAACGCACATCAGGATTCCCATGGCGAAAAGGTGCAACCAGGTCCTGGTGCCCGTTGGCCACCGGCGGCGCGTGACGGTCATGATGAGCGCCAGCAACAGCGCCCCTCCCGCCAGCCGGCCGAGCACGACCTGCGCGGGTGAGAGTCCCTCGACCGCGACCTTGATGAACAGGAAGCTCGCCCCCCAGACAGCTGCCGCGGCGATGTACTGCGCCCCGATGGATGACGACGCTTTCGCTGGTTGTCCGGTTTCGGCTGCCATGGTCTCCCCTCATCTGTCTGCGTCCAGCGTCGCCACCTGGGGCATCATGAGTCCAATGCATTCAGGCCATCCAAACATGAGGAGTTTCCATGGGAGTGACGCTGAAACAGTTGGCGGTCCTGTCAGCGGTGGTGGAGCACGACGGCTTCGGTGCGGCAGCCGACCACCTCGGCGTCGACCAGTCCTCGGTCTCGCACAGCGTCGCGGCACTGGAGAGGACCGCAGGCGCACCCCTGGTACACCGCACAAGCCCGCTTCGCCCCACAGAACTAGGCCGGGCCCTGTTGCCGCACGCGCGCACTGCCCTGGCGGCAACGCGGGCCATCGAATCCCTGATCAGCGAGCACCACCAGAACAAACCCGCAGGAACAGTGAAAATCGCCGCGTCGCCCACCGTGGCGCATCGCCTGCTGCCCAGACTGCTGAACCACTGGGCCGAGTGCCTTCCAGGCGTCGACATACGGGTCTTCGAAGGCGACGACGACGAATTGGAGGAGTGGCTCAACAGCGGCGTGGTGGACTGCGCCATCCTCATCGACCCCGAGCCCATGCCGGCGGACGGTGTGGAACTGCTCCAGGACAGGTTTCGGGCCGTGCTGCGCAACGACCACCCGTTCAGTTCCCTGGATCAGGTAGGGCTGCCCGAGTTGCTGGATGACCCGCTGCTGGTGTCCTCGGGCGGGTGCGAACCACAGATCAAGGAACTTCATGCGCTCAGCGGTGTCCGCTACGACCCCGCGCAGCGCGTCCGTGAACTCTCCACCCTCCTCAGCATGGTGGAAAACGACATCGGGGTGGCGATCATGCCGTCCCTGGCCTCTTCGATGCTGCCCGGCACCCTCGTGATGGTGGACATCACTCCCCGCCTGGAGCGGAGGCTCGTATTCGCCGGCCCGTCCGCGCGACCGTGGCATCCACAGGTGAGCCGCATGCTCGAGCTGATCACGACCATGTCAGCCGACTGAGTGACCCGGAACATCACCTCATCACCATCCCTGCGCCCACCACACAGCGACACTCCAACATCACCCGCATGGCAAGGGAACCTCAACTGCAACGGATGAGCTCCACGGATCATCCAGCACCTCTGTCGTCCTGCGCGACCCGTACAAAGGACCTGGTCCTGGGCGCCCGGGTGCCTCTGGACAGCGGGGAAGGGACTCGTGTGCACCCATCCGGTGCAGTGACGGACAAGTCATGGTTCGTCCGTCGGGCTCGTCCCCTCCTGCTGCTCCTGGACGGACATCGATGCCGATCATCGGTGCCGTAGTGACGGCCAGTGGGTCTGCTCAGGGGATGACGCCCTCGGTCCGGTAGCGCTCGAACAGGCGGATGAAGCAGTCCTGGGTGCGGCGATAGCCGGTGAACCCGGCCAGCCGGCTCTTGCTCATGTCGGCGACCACTTCGATCGGGCGGCCCAGGTCCGCGTCCGTGTGCCACCACGAGGCCACCCGTGCAAGATCGGGCTCGACGAGCCCGTGCTTCTCCACGATCCGCGCCCAGACGTCCTCGACGCCGCGCATCTGCTCCTGAAGGGGCC
This sequence comes from Kocuria sabuli, assembly GCF_040981185.1. NCBI lineage: Bacteria > Bacillati > Actinomycetota > Actinomycetes > Micrococcales > Micrococcaceae > Kocuria > Kocuria sabuli. The sequence continues at coordinate 3,943 of NZ_JAVHZE010000019.1, read as the reverse complement.
GCGGCGCCTGCTGGAAACCCTCCCCGTCGACCCCGAAGTAGTCGGCCAGGACCGGCCACATCCTCCGCCACCGGAAGACGTCCCCGTTGACCACGTTGTAGGCCTCGTTCCCCGCCGCCTCCGTGGTGGCGGCCCAGATCATGTGCTCGGCCAGCAGCGTGGCATCGGTCATGTCGGTCAAGCTGTTCCACTGGACCTCGGAGCCGGGGAACACGAAGGGCCGGCCGGTCTCCCGGCAGATCGCGGCCTGGGTGGCGAGGGTGAGCGCCATGTTCATGGCGTTGCCCACCGCGTGCCCGGTCACCGTGTGCGCCCGGTGCACCGACCAGCGGAACCCCTGGCGTCCGGCGGCGGCCCACAGCTCGTCCTCCTGGGCGTAGTAGAAGTTCTCCACCGGCAGCCGGGGCTCCTCCTCCAGGAAGGGGGTGTCCGGCATCTCGCCCTTCCCGTAGGCCTCGAACGGGCCCAGGTAGTGCTTGAGCCCGGTCATCAGCCCCACGTGCTCCACCGGGGCGTGGGCCAGGGCTGCCAGGAGGTTGCGCACCATGGCGGCGTTGACCTCGATGTTCTGCTTCTCGGTGGCCTGGCGGGACCACGCGGTGAAGAACACGTGCGTGGGCCGCTCACCGGCCAGCGCCGCGGCAAGGCTTTCGGCCGAGCGCAGGTCCGCGCTCACGTGCCGGGCGGTGCTGCCGGGCACGGGAGCGCGCGACAGCGCCACCACGTCCCAGTCCTGGGCAGTGAGCTGCTCGACGATCGCGGAGCCGGCGATGCCGCTGGCTCCGACGACCAGGGCGGTCCGAGCGGAGGTCTCAGATGTGTTCATGGGATCCTACTGTGCCACCGCGCTCCGCGCACCGCTTCCCCCGAAGGGCGATGTGCGCGGAGGGAAGAATCCACAGCACCGGAGGCTGCCCGGCAGAGGTCGCCCCTCGTGGACCGGAACGCTCCTAGGGGAACCCCCACCGCAACGCGGTCCACAGGGAGTCTGGGCGATGCAGGTTCCACGGTTGGTGCCGTCTCCGTGGCTTCGCCTGAGGGCCGGCCTCTGGTCCACCGTGACTCCAGCGGGCGGGTCCGAGCCGCCCATGCGCTTTTGCTCAGTGCTCACCGGGGAAGGTGCCGGTGGTGGCCAGCTGCTCGGCCACCTCGCGCAGCTTGAGGTTGGAACGGGAGCTGGCCGTGGTCAGGACCACGAAGGCCTGCTGGTCGGTGATCTTGAACCGCTCCATCAAGATACCCTTGGCCCGACCGATCAGATCCCGGGTGGTCAAAGCCCGGTGGAGCCGGGCGATCTGCTCGGCATCGGCGAAGGCCACGGCCGCGTGCGCGGCGACCAGCAGCCCGACCTCCTCCGAGGTGGCGGTGAACGCCTCGGTCTCGGCGCCGTAGACGTTCAGCGCCCCAAGCTCCCTTTCGTCGGTGTAGAGCTGGAAGCACAGCATCGACCTCGCCCCGGCTTCGGCGGCGGCCGGAGCGAAGGACGGCCACCGGTTCTCCTGGCCGAAGTCCGGGACCCGCACGATGTTCTCCACATAGGCTGCATCCAGGCACGGTCCCTCCCCGTGCTCTTCCTGCAACTGGTCCACGACCGCCGCCAGCTCCGAGGACGCGGCATGGGAGGTCATGGTGTGGTGGGCCCGGGCCACCGAGATGGACGCTGCCGCCGCCCCGGGGATCAACTCCAGCGCTGCGTACACCATCGCCGCCAGGGTGGCATCCATGTCCTGCTCGTGCTGCAGGGTGCGGGCCAGCTCGCTCAGCTGCCCGGCCAGGTCCCCGGTGCCGTGGACCTTGCTGTCCTCCCGGCGCCGACGAGCCGGGCTCGCCGTATCGGATGAGGCGACACCCATCGTCCCGGTCTCTTCGGTTCGGGGCCGATGTCCGTCCTCCTGCTGGGCGCGGGGGTCGCCGACCTCCAGGCCCATGTCACCGGCGGCGGCCTGCCGGGTCTTCCAGGCCCGCATCCGGGACTGGTCCTCCTGCTCGGGCTCTTCCGCCTGGGCCCCCAGTTCCTGATCTCGGGCTCGTGCCTGAGACCGATGTCTGCGGGTGCGGTCCTGGACCGCCTCGGGCTCGGGGTCACCCATCATCTGATTCTTTCCATCCGGGGTTGCTCGGCGAACGGCCTCGCCGTGCGGGCTCTGAGACCAGGATGCACTCCAGCACCCCATCGAGCACAGCCCCCTGAGGGACGGCGGAGGCCGGTTCTATTCTTGCCTCACCCGGGCCCAGGCGGAGGCCACCACCGCAGGACCGGCCTCCTCCCTCGCAGACCTTCCCCAGAGCTTGACCGTGGGGTGCCCGAGGACCGCAGGCAACTGTGCACCGGAAGCCCCGCCCGAGAAACTGGCCGAGGAACACGACCTCACGGCAGAGAGAACCCATCCACTCCTTCGCTGCACGGCCTGGAGGCTTCAGCAGGTCCCAGGTGGACAGGGCGCGCAGCGGAGGTTGCCGGTGGATGAGCTCGGAGGCGGCGTGGGTCAACAGGTCCCGTTGGAGCCGGGGCAGGTCCAGGCAGTGGTGCAGACAGGCCTCGACCTCGATCTTCCCGGCGTGACCGCCGAGGATGAAGTAGTCGATCCACAGCTGCCTCACCTCGATACCGGCACGGCCGATGACCTCGAGCAGCAGGTGGGCTTGTTCGGCCCCGACCTCGTCGGGATCCACCGTGCGAACTCAGGCGCCCGGGTCCGGGTGTCGCTGAAGGATCTGGCGGGCGATCTCGACCATGGGCCGGCCCTGGGCGAGTGAGGCCGTGATCAACACGGCATGGGCGTCGTCGGGATCGGTGGCCCGTTGTTCCATCAGCATCCCGATGGCCCGGTCGATCGTCTGTCGATCCGCCAACCCGGCCTGCAGCGCAGCACTGAGCCGCTGTGGGGCCGCGCGGGTCTGCGCTGCGCCCAGCAAGGTGGCCGCCGCTGCGGCCAACAGGCCCAGTTGCTGCTCCTCGTGACCGGTGAAGGCATCGCCGACGGTGGCGTAGACCTTCATCGCCCCCAGGCACCGGTCCTGGAACACCAGCGGGACGCTGAGCATCGAGCGGATCCCCGATCGAGCAACAGCCGCTGACCACTGGGGCCAGCGGTCGTCGTCGGTGGTGTCGTTGACGCGCTGGAGGGTCTCGGTGGCCCAGACGCTCAGGCAGGGGCCCTCGCCCAGCTCGTACTGGAGGGCGTCGGCGGCCTCCACGAGATGATCGGTGGCCCCGGTACTGGTTCTGCTGCCGTGGGCGTCGATCAGGGAGACCCCAGCGCCAGCGGCTGAGGGGATGAGGTCTTGGGCGACCTGGGCCAGCTGGTGCACCGCGGCGGTGGCGTGCTCCTGGGACAGCAGCATGTTCTGGATGCGGGCGAAGACCGCGGTCAGTTCCATCGCGGAGGATTCGGGTTGCATGGGGACCTCCTCGGTCCAACAGGGCGGCTCGAGCCCACTGCGCACCGTGCGCGCCGCCGTGGCATCGACGACTGGTCGTTCCTCGCTCGAGCCGTACTCCTCCTGCCAAGGCTACGCCTGATGAGAGTGGAGGGAGCGGGCCGCGCACGGTCACGGAGCAGGCGGGGCCGCTGTCCAGGTGAACCCGCTCAGGGCGGGAACTCTGCGGAGGCAGGGGCTTCCGAACGTGGTGATGCCCGCCCCGGCACGGGGTGACCGTGCCGGGGCGGGCCTCACGCATCGTGCTGGTGCCTCACCCCACCCGGAGGCTGCCTCTGCCGGAGAGGCACGGGCTGCTGGGAGGGGCTGCGCCTGCCTCAGACGGCGTGGGCCATCCAGGCGTGGCGCAGCCGGTACTCGTCGACGGGGATCAGCTTGGGGATCCCGCTGCTGGCCTCGCGCATCCACAGCACCCCGAGGTGGGCCGCCACCTGACTCACGGTGCCGGCATGGCGCAGGTGGTGCTCATCCCACACCTCGATCATCTCCCCGGGGCGTACCC